>DATJEL010000028.1:0-2329 GCA_035496675.1 Terriglobales bacterium | reverse complement strand
CCTGGTCGAGGCCGCGTCCGGAGAGGTATTCGCGGGCGCGGGCGCCTTCGGGGCGGCGCAGGCATTCCTGAAAGAAAGCTACGGCGCGCTCATGGACATCGAGAATCTGGCCGCGAAGCCGGGCTTCTTTGGCTTCGCCTTCGGTGTTATAGGTTGCTTTAGGGAGAGGGACGTTTAATTTCTGCGCGACCATGCGGACGGCTTCGGGGAAGGTGATGTTCTCGATCTTCTGAACGAAGGTGAAGACGTCGCCGGAGACGCCGCATCCGAAGCAGTGAAAGAACTGGCGCGTCGCGTGAACGGAGAACGATGGAGTCTTCTCGCCATGGAAGGGACAGAGCCCGGAGTAGTTCTGGGCTCCGGCTTTTTTTAGCTTGATGTAATCGCCGACGATGCGGACGATGTCCGCCTGCTGCTTGAGGGTGTACGCGAAATCGCCGGGGTTCGCCATGGATGGAGACTTCCATTGTCAGGGAGAGGAGGGGTGGTTGGGAATGGAGACGAGGGATAGCGGTGCGGAAAAGTTGTGGAATTCACGGTGTAATCGGTTGACGGCATAGGAAAAACAAGCACCAGGGCTAGAAAAGAAGCCGATTCCGGCGCGAGCCGCGGTGCCGGGTGGGGGGTGAGTGAGACGGCGATGTTTCGTTAACTTAACTAAGATTGAGGGCGAGCATTTAGCAACTACGAAACGAAAAGGCCGACCTCGCGGCCAGCCTCTGGGTTATGGCAGTCGCGCTTATAGGCCCTTTACCATCGAGCAATGGGTCGAAGCTGTTTTCCATGTGCCGGAATCATTGAGCCAGGTGTCGCTGCAGATAACGGTTCGCGCCCGGTGCTTGCCCTGGAGTTCGGCATCGTAAGTGAAGGTGTAATGCGACACGGCGGCGTTCGGGCCGAAGGTCGCCACCTTCACGTCGCTGATGGTGCCACTTTTCCACTTGCTTTTCTTGTTCTGCAAATCCTTGACGAAGTCCTCTTTGGTTTGCCAATCGCCCCAGCTGTTTCCCGCGACGAATCCGTCGGCGAGATGCTGCTGAGCCCATGAGGCGTCGTTTTTCATCTGCGCATCTCTCGACTCCTGCTGTAGTTGCTTGATCTGGTCGGCGACGTCGCCGCCTGCCTGGGCGTTAAGGTTGAGGCCGAGAGCCAGGAAACAGAGCAGGCTGATGGCAATAGCGATTCTTGTTGTCAATGTGTTGTGTCCTCCGTAGAGCGGCAACGATTTGACCGCTTTTAAAGCTTAGGCTTCAGCGGTCCTAGAAACTGAGCGATAGTGACCACAATCAACGATGCGGGTCTGGAGGTAGTGAAGCCATTTCGTTGACGGGTTCTGAGCGTTATCGAGATGTTTCGCCACCCATCTCGGATCATCTACAATTTTGATCGCTGATGGCTCTGAAACTGATAGTCCGGGCAGCGGTTTCCGTGCTTCTCCTTACAGGCATCGGTATCTGCTGGTTCGTTGCTTCTTCCGACTATAGCGATGCCGCCGCTTCCGGCACGTATCGACTGGCCCATAACGGCGTGAGATCGACTCTCGTCTTGAGGCCGGATCATAGTTTTAGACAACAAGTAAGCGATTCCAGCGGAATACGGCGTGCTGACGGCACATGGAGAAGGGTCGGAGAGGGAGGAATTGCATTTTCACGGGATTTCCTGACATTCCCCGGAGAACAGCGTGGCGAAGACGGCACCGCATATTCCGACATGCAACGGAAATTTGGTATTTTGGTTCGCCTGTCTCTCCGCACGTATCAAGTCGTGTGGTACGGCAGTACGGACCCTGCAAGAGCCGATCAAGTGGCTGGGCGCTACCAAGAAACTGACGGGACTCATTCAAGGACGTTGGTGCTCAACCCAGACCACACTTTTGATCAAACTGTGGCAGGGTTCATGCAGACCGCCAGTGCTAGAGGAACATGGAGCGTCGCTAGCAAGGGGGATGTCGTGTTCTCAAGAGAATTCATCAAACCATCTGGGCAGCCACTCGCAACTGGTGAAACAGCCAAGGCCATAGACCCGCGAGGAAGCCGATTCCTCCAGATCGAAATTGCCGCAGATCAGGAACTCGGAACGCTGAGCTATTGCAAAAGACAACTTCCGTGGCAGTGATTCACTAACGCTGAGTGTTGTTATCAGGCCCTTACACGCTTTGAGCCGCAAAGCGGGATTTGAGCGTAATGGAGATGTTACGCCAACCAGCCAAACTATGAATGAAGCCCTCTCTGGCGAAGGCTAATTGGATTCGCGTGAGCAGTCGAGTTGTTGTCTACTTGGCTGACCCTACCAGGGTTGCTGGCGCATCCGCATTGCTGATGTCTTCCAT
>DATJEL010000027.1:0-4704 GCA_035496675.1 Terriglobales bacterium | reverse complement strand
AACCTGCTAAACCCGCCCGGCGTACTCGACCCTGCGCTAGCGAAATGACGCGAACCGGCGAGCAGCGCGCGGGCGTGGGCCCGCGTCTTCTGATTTGAACTTTGCGCCGCGGACAGCAGTTCCCAGGCAGCGCCGGTGTCTTCCCGCCGTTCCCATTCGATGTGGCAAGCGAAAAGGTACAGCGAGTCCGTCTCCCCGGGTTGTAAGAAGGCGTCGGGAATTGCGCCATCGGGACGAGGCGACGTTTCCCTAACGGGATCCAGCATAGGTTCTGGCTGGAGCCGTGCGGCAGGGTAACGCCACGCCCTCGCCAGCGCACTGCTACTCTGAACGGTTGAGACTGACAAAGTTTGTCGGAGCGCCTGAGTCTGATTGGGTTCGAGCAACTTCTTGAACTCCTGCGCCGCCCTGGATGGGCGTGGGCGCTGTGGGAATATTCTGCAAGGCTGGGGGGAGGTCGAACGCCGGCCAGAGGCAGATCGAACCTGTGACATAGTGCAAACCGGATTCCAAAATGGGCCCGGACGATGCGCCTGCAAGTTCCGCGTTTGGAACGGGTTCCAAAACGGAGTGCACTACGCGCGTAGCAAAATTGCCACGAATTCGGCGGAACTGCCGATCAATCGTCGGCTAGCATACAAAAGCACTCTTGAATCAGCAGCTTAGACGCCCTGCCGAAAGTCACTACCCCAAGGTGACTGGAGTACGTTGCCCACGGGTTGTCGCTGCCCTAAAGTCGTTCAGGTCACCCTATGCACAAGCACCACGCGCGATCTGCAAGTCACAGTTCTCATCTGGTTCGCAACGGTCTTGGAAAACGCCGCAGCACTCGAATGTCTTTGCATGCATCCGTAGGATTGACGGGAGAGGATCGCCATAAGTCCTCATTCACGATCACTGCCAAGGCCACCAACTTGAACCGGCACGGTGCTGCCGTCCAACTTCCGCGCGACTTGCCCGTCGGCTCCAGCGTAACGCTGAAAAACAATCGCGGCATTCAAGTGCCCGCGCGGGTGGTATCTCAGATCAGCGCAGTGGAGGGTCTCCGCACCTACGGAATTGAATTTGTCGAGCAGGATGAGAAAGCGCTGCAGTTTTGGGGAATCTCCTTCCCTACTGCGTAGAGCCAGTATGTAGTTCCTCCGCCAGCACATCCGGACGGGCAACATTCCGTCGCAACTTTTCCATCTCATATCCTGAATAGACATTCTGTAAAGAGTGCATGGAACCTCGAAATTTCGTGGCGTACTTTGGCGCTTGTTTCCCTTGATTCATGCAGTTAGGGTCAATTCTAAAGAGGATTTGATAATGCTTCAGCACAAAGGGATATCAGACGTGACTGAAATGAAAGTGAGACCAGCGAACGGCCCCGCCAAGAGCGCTTACCTGCAACAGCTTCATGATGAGATCGACAGGTTAGCCTTGTTGGTGAATGAAGCCAAGCGGCAGAGCGACCGCATCCAGGCGGCGGCCGACGCCCTGGGAGATGATGTGCTTCTTAACTTCGGAGACGAAATTCTCGCCTCCGCCAACGACAAACGTACACGCCTAAGAAAGACCGACAGCTAGCCTGAAATCCTCCCGCGAAGCGGCTAGCCGCCAGCGGACCCGGTCCAGCAAAGAATCATTCTGCCGATAAGCTGGCCGGGTCTCCCGCCCTTCTCCGATATCGAGGCCACCGCACAGTCGCCCGGGACTCCTTACAGAACAGACCGGGGACACGGCGCACTTTGGTCCGTTCACACACGCGAAGTGCGATCGAATTTCCCCGAAGCCGGCGGGCATCGGATGCATCGCGTTCCGCGATGCAGGGCGGACGAGGTGTCCGCCCCTACACAAGCGGGGGACGGTTTTTACTTCCCTGTGCTCGTGGACTAAAATTGACCGCCAATAGCCGACACCCCCTGAGCATTGGGATTGTCCAAGTAGCGTCAATGCCCACTTCAAGAAAAAAGGTTGCAGCCCGCGCGAAAGTCATCCCGTTAGAAACGAAACAAGCGGAGGAGAAGGATACCTCGCCGCGGGTTGCGTTCCCTATCGCTGCCGTAGGCGCCTCTGCGGGCGGCCTGGAAGCTTTCAGCAACCTGCTCCGCGCTTTGCCTTCCGATCCCGGCGTCGCGCTTGTCTTCATTCCTCACCTTGATCCCACGCATGAAAGCGCGATGGTTGAACTTCTGTCCCGAACCACATCGTTGCCGGTGCGGCAGGCTGCGGATAGCATGCGGGTGGACATCAACACGGTCTACGTTCTGCCACCCAATTGCGACATGACGATAATCGAGGGCGTGTTGCATCTCACCCGGCGCGAGTCGGCTCGAGGACACCATTTGCCGGTTGACACCTTCTTCCGCTCGCTGGCCGACGACCAGGCCAGCAACGCCGTCGGTATCATCCTGTCGGGAACGGCGAGTGATGGGACTCTGGGCCTCGCCGCCATTAAGAATGCCGGCGGCATCACCTTTGTGCAGGACTTCGAATCCGCCAAGTACGATGGCATGCCGCACAGCGCCGTGGAAGCCGGGGTGGCCGACTATGTTCTGCCTCCGGCGCGCATCGCGCAAGAACTGGTTCGCATTCAAGGGCGCCCGCGTGATCGCGAGCCCCACGACGATGCCTTCGACGGCAAAGATCGTCTTCTGAAAGAAGTCTTCCGCGTGCTCAAAAGCCACAGCAAGGTGGATTTTACCGATTACAAGGTGGCCACCATCCGGCGGCGGATCCTGCGGCGTATGCACATCAACCGCCTCACTGACCTTGAGGATTACGTAAGAGTCCTGCACCGCAATCCCCAGGAAGCCGAAGCTTTATACCGCGACGTTCTCATTAACGTCACCAGCTTTTTCCGCAATCCTGAGGTTTTCGAGAGCCTGCGAGAAGTGGTCTATCCGACAATTCTCGCCGACCGTTCCAGTGCCGATCCGGTGCGCGTGTGGGTGCCGGGATGTTCCACCGGGGAAGAAACATACTCGCATGCCATCTCGCTGGTAGAAATGCTCTCGGAGATGCGGCTTGAAATTCCCATGCAGATATTCGGCACCGATCTCAGCGAGAACGCGGTTCAACGCGCGCGCATCGGCACTTACAAAGACAGCATTGCACATGAGATCTCCGAAGTACGCCTGCGTCGTTTTTTCCACCGGGTCCCCGGCGGGTACCAGATATCCAAATCCATCCGCGATATGTGCGTCTTCGCTCGCCAGAACGTGTTCAGCGATCCGCCATTCTCCCGCATGGATCTGATCAGCTGCCGCAACGTGCTGATCTATCTAGGTCCGGTGCTGCAGAAAAAAGTCATTCCCATCTTCCACTATGCCCTGAAGCAGGGAGGCTTTCTGCTGGTGGGTAACAGCGAGGGCTTGCTGGGCGCCGGCGCCGACATTTTTAACCTTGTCGACCGCAAGTGCAAAATCTACCAGAAGAAGTCTGTGTCCTCGCCAGTCACCTTCGGCCTGAGTATCAACGTCCCTGAGCCCGTGGAGCCTCAACTCGACAGGCCGGCTCGTAATGGAAAAGAGCTGGAGCACCCCAAGACTCCCATTGACGTTCAGCGGGAGGCCGATCGCCTGCTGCTCAACAAGTATGTTCCTTCCGCGGTGGTGGTCAACGAAGCGCTCGAAATCGTGCAGACCCGCGGCCGGACCAGCAGGTATCTGGAGCTCCCCACTGGCAAGGCGACTCTCAATCTGTTCAAAATGGCGCGCCCCGGTCTGCTCTACGAACTCCGTGGACTCATCGACAAGGTCCGCAAAACCGGTGTCCCCGCCGTCAGGGAGAACATCGTGATCGATGACGGCGCGGCGACCATTGCCGTTAAGCTCGAGGTCGTTCCTTTCCATACTCCCGCGCGCGATGAACGCCATATGCTCGTGCTCTTCGAAGAGCTTCCCCACGACAGACCCGCTCCTGCGCCAAAGCGCATGCCGAAACGTTCCACGAAGGAAGTTTCGGACGCGAAGGATATCCAGATTGCCCAGCTCAAGCAGGAACTGGCCAGCACCAAGGAGTATCTGCAGTCCATTATCGAAGCGCAGGAAGCCACCAACGAGGAACTGCAGTCCGCCAATGAAGAAATTCAATCCGGCAACGAAGAACTGCAGAGCACCAACGAAGAATTGCAGACCTCGAAAGAGGAACTCGAATCCGCCAATGAAGAGCTAAACACGGTCAACGAAGAAATCCAGCATCGCAATCACCAACTGGCGCAATTGAGCAACGACCTGATCAACCTGCTCAACAGCACAACGATCCCCATGATCATGCTCGGAGAGGATCTGCACATTCGGCGCTACACTCCTGAAGCCGCGCGCGCATTCGGTTTTACCGAGCACGACGTGGGCAAACCCATGGCCGACCTCAATCTGAAGATTGATATGCCCCAACTGGAGGCCTGGATGCTCGATGTAATGCGGGACGTAAGCATCCATAACGAACGCGTGCAGGGGCGGGACGGCAAAGATTACAACCTTCGCATTACGCCATACCGCACCCTGGAAAACAAAATTGATGGCGTCGTACTGGCGCTACTCGACATCAGTGAACTACTGGGGCCCCTAGCCAGCAGAGGGAACAGCGGTTTTGAACAGAAAGAAAAATAGGCCGGGTTTCAGAACTCTTGAGTAAATTACATGTCGGGTAGCGGACATTCCCGCTGCTGACGCTCTTTGGCGCTTGCACCTCTCCCGGAGTGGGCTTAGCGTTAAATCA
>DATJEL010000026.1:0-2830 GCA_035496675.1 Terriglobales bacterium | reverse complement strand
ACTCCCCAGGATTCAGGCGGCGAACAACTGTTCCGCGCTCTCAAGTTTCTGAAACGCCTGACCGCCATGGTTGTCTTTCCACGCGAGACTCACGAGCTCTCGCGTTCAGGAGAGCCTTGGCATCGCATCGAGCGCCTCGATCACATCGTGGGCTGGCTTGATAAATGGATTATGGGCGTTCCGCATCCGGAATACGATGTGCGTCCTGAAAAGCACGTCTCGAAACCGGCGCCGTAAAATCTGCGGCATCATGGTTCGTATGGTTGAATGATACGACGCAGGAGGAGTTCGACGAACGCATTGGCATTAGCGAGCAAATTACTACACGCCGTCCGCTTCAGGACTTCCGAATCTTGTGCTTTCGGCGAACGTAGGAAAGGCCCTGCTTGAGATCCGCAAGCAAGTCTTCACCCTCTGCGGCAATGTGAACAGGTTCCTTCTTGCCGCGTTCCGTACCGACCCATGCGGTCAGTGCCTCGGAAAAGGCATAGACCGACCGTCCTTCGCGAGTGACCGGCATTCCCGATTTCTGCCAGCGTTGAGCCACAGAGACGGTCTGGCCCAGGAATTCTGCGATCTCTCCCCAGCCTTTCAAGATTCGGCGCTTCGACTTTGGCTTCGCTTTCGGCATCACCAGCCCAGAGATACGTTATCGATTTTCCTCTAGGATCCGCCCGGTCCTCTGGGGAGAATCCTTTCGCTCGCACTTGTGCCCATAAAACTGCTGTTGAAGGCTGGCCTCGGCATCCTTGATGCTTCCCAATGCGCCCAGAGGAGGCTCGAACGTCTTGCCGCACACTGTGCAGACAGCGACTGCTGGAGTGCGTCCAAGATTCTTAACGACGCGAAGAGAACGTTTCGCCATGTCCGCAGTCCCCGCCCAGGTGGCCAGCCTTTTGGTATTTCAGGTGGATTTTTCAAATCTTAGTTGCTGTCACAGCTCGCGGCTGTGATCGCCAATCATCGTCTTATCGACCTGCAATTCCATGGCCCTGCAAAGTCTGGCATGGTCGTCGTCAAGGGCCACAAAACGAAAGGGTTGCAGGCAGCCAAAAGTCGATTTTCGCGTTGCCTGCAGGATCTCGGCCATACCACGAACCGCTCCCTGACTTGTTTGAAATGATTTAGGGGCCGGCCACCGTGCTAAGCTGCCATCCCCGAGACCCTGTACGTTTCATATTATCCCTCATGATGCCAACTCGAATACGATGCGTACCTGTGCGCTGTAGTCAGATGGTTGCCCATCCTTCTTCGCTGGCTCGAAGCGTATCTGTGATGCAGCTGCAATCGCGGACGCGTCTAGGCCATGGCCCAGGCCCTGCACCACACGCACGACGCGCATGTGTCCTGAAGCCTCGAAGACCACCTCCAGAATTACCGTGCCTTCTAGTTTCAGTGTCCTGGCTTCGGCTGTGTATTGCGGAGTTGGTTTCGAAATGATCTGTGCAGGAAGCATTGACGAAGCCGCATCATGTACGGGCACCTCCACAGCCACCGCTGCGGTGTCGTTGAATCCGGCCTGTCTCACAGTGCCTCTCGAAGCGCTCACCTTTCCGCTTCCGTCGCCGGTCGCGGTACCATTGCCAAATCCTGTAGAAGCCACGACGCCCCGGCGCCCCTCTGCTCCTCCTGTGCCATTCCCATTGCCAGGTCCGCTGGGCAGATCGAAGCCACCAGCCTGAGCGATGTTCACTGGCTTTCCGGCGTCATGCGCTGGCACGCCGTTCGGGTCGCCGAACCCTCCGGTCTGCACATGTTGGGGCACGGCTACAATCGTGGGCACCGCTGAGCTGCCAGAAGCGAAAGTATTGCTTTTAACTAGCTCTCGCGGGATCACGGCGACGGTTGGCGGAAGCGGTACCGGCTTGGTGGTCGCTACTTCAATCGTAGGCGCGACAGGGCCAGTCTCGATGCGAGGCGTTTCTTGCCGTACCTCGGCCGCGGGGATTATGCGTGCGATCTGCGGAGCGCGGAACACCTTGAATGGGGCCGGCTCAACATTCACCGGGGCCGGAGTAGCGACCAGGGGAATGTAGCGGTATGCGCGGGCCGGAACGGGAAGTACGCCCGTGCTCAGCAGGCCGACATAGGTCAGCAGGAACAATCCAAGACTTTGCACGGCCATGGTGAGCATGAATTCTTTGACCGGCGGCCGACTATTCTCCAAAGTTGCGAACGTGAGGACTTTTCACACCTTACCCTCACAGATGCAAGGAAGCTGCCAATCCCGATGTTGAAGAGGAGGGGGCTTTCATGGTCTGATGCCGCGCGAGTGGAAGAGAACTACCACATAAGGGCAAAAGTCTTGACAGAAACGCGAAATCGTTTTTTCATCCGGCAGGACTGGGTTAATGGGGGTGTCCATGAGCCGGTGACCTCCCCGGTCTCGGATTCGGAACGTCTCTCCAGTCTGAAGAACGAAATGAGCGACCTCAGAGTCGCGAATGCCCTGTATTGCAACCGGAAAGGCTATACCGCGCGGTCCCACATTGTTAAGTCTGCGATTGGCCCATGATCGGTGTCCATGTGGTCCCATGGATGACCAAATCGGGTTTGGCAACCAGGCGGCTGAAAACGGGTAGGCTGCTGCGAGGGCGAGAGCACAGTTCTAGGCACGCTCGGACAGTACAAGTCAGATGCAGCACTATCCGAATTCTGCACTTGGAGAGTGCCACCCCGGTCGACCCGACAGCCCCCGAGCAAGTATGCGAGCAGCCTCCATCCAGCATGCTGTTCAATCGGCGGCTGAATTCAAGAAATTACGTCCAGCCTTAGGAAGTCGAGGACGCTGACTTGGTTGCCGCGCTGGAATCGATGGCGGTGTCGAGGC
>DATJEL010000025.1:0-3020 GCA_035496675.1 Terriglobales bacterium | reverse complement strand
ATCAAACTTTCAACATCCGCTTTCCGCTGGTAAAGCTGCGTCAAGAGCCGGCGTAATGAATGCCTGTGAACCATTCCCGCACTCCTTCGACACTGAATTGGTGTAGCGCTCAATCCGTAAATCATCCCCGCCCCGTCCGAAACTTGCGATACCAGGGCGCCTGTTTTGATTGGCTTCTCTCTTGTTCCTCAACACCGCTGATCTTGGTGGCCATGGCGGAAATCTGACGAGCCAGCGGACTATGGTCCGAAAGCAGGCTGCCGCTGGCATAGGCTTCCGCCAAGCCCGAATAATCGTTGGGCAAGGAAAAGAAAGCGGTAATACCCAACATGCGCTGGGCTTCTTCCGTGACCACCTTATCCACGTAGTCCACGCTCCGGTTGAAAATGAGCCGGATGCGGTCGGGCGAATAGTTATGCTCCTTCAGCTCCGTGAGCATCTGCTTGACCTGGTAGAGTGCCAGCACGTCGGGCGAAGCGACCAGGTACAACTCGTTCAGACTTTCGAGGACGCTGAGGGTGTAGGGCGTCAGGCAGCATCCAAGGTCCAGCACGGTCCACTGATAGCGCGTGCGTGCAAAATTCAGAACCCGCTCTATTTCCCGCTGCTCGGGCAGGCGCGGGACGCTGAGTGAAGCCGGAGCGGAGATCACTTCGAGTCCCGGATGCCCGTTGGAGATCATCTGATTCCACGAAACTACGTCCAAACCCTGTGCCGAGTTCATAGCGTCCAGAACTGAAGAAGGCGTTTTCGACCGCATCAGAAAACGGATGTTTCCACCGGTTACATCCAGGTCGGCGAGCAGGACGTGGTAGGTTCCCGTCCGATGCATCCGCTTGCCTAGCTCGACGGCGAGGTGGCACGCTACGGTGGTTCCGCCGCAGCCGCCCTTCGCCGAGAGGACAGCGATGGTCTTGCGGTCGGAATTCGTGACGAACTGGTCTCTGGTGTGCTGGTCTATTTTACGTTCCAGCACCTTGCCCAGGCTCTTGGTGAGCGGAGGATAGAAGTACTCATCCAGCCCGGCGCGCATGCCGGCGATGATCATTTGCGAATCGGCGGCATCATGGATGGCAATGATCATCGAGTCCGGGGAGGCTTTCTTGATCTCCCGGACGCGTTCTTCCACTATGTTCTGGAAGTGTTCGGCGTCGACTAACAGGACTTGCGGCCGCGTTTGTTCGAGCCACGCGAGGAGAGCCGCCCAGTTGCTGCAATCGTGCTTTTCGACGATCAAGTGGTTGGCGAGCTCCTGGCAGCAGCGCTCGACTTCCTCGAGCAACTCGGGGCGCTTGATTACCAGTCCTGCAGTCAACAGCCTCATGAGATGAAGTCCGGTGGGCGCTCCAGCTTTGAATAGAGTCCGGGGCGCCCGTCAGTTCCTCGCTTAATGCGTCACCGAGATCAATTGCGGCGACTGGGTGGCCGCTTTGTGGCCCGCCGGAGGTGTGTACTTGCGGAACTTGGTAGTGTTGATGCGTACCGCCACCAGCGGCGAGTTATCGTCCGCGGCCTTAGTTACGCGCACAACCGTCCCACCGCAGAACCAGCATTTGCGGTCGAAGCTGTGGTTGGCCGGAAGCGCCATCTCGATGTTGAGCGTGTCGCCGGCACGTGGGACATCTTCCGGACCGTCGGACGGCACCCACCGGATTAGGATGCCCGTGCGGCTGATGTTCTCCACCAGCTTCATGGTCCCGCCCGACCGTTTGCTGCTGCCCGAAGTAACACGGCATTCCAACGCCAGGTTCACTCGTTCGTGAGACCGCTGTTCCAGTCCTTGCAGAAGCTCCCGATACCGGGTCGCGATCTTGTTCGTTGATGCGTACATGAATCCTCCCTTTGCTGATTCCCTTGTTTTGGCCGCCGCTCATCGATCGAGTGTGCCGCCTAGTTACTCACCTGGTGATAAGCACGGGCAGTTCCAAAGCTAGTATTGAGTAAGTCGAAGAGAATCCAGTGCATGGGAATTTGCAGCGCGCAGAAGGGGACACTGTGTCGCAGCCTGTGGCTTGCCAACCCGCGAAACTGAGTGTGCGGTAACCACTTATCAGCCGCACAGCTTTCAGTGACACATTGTCACGATGGAGCCTGCGTTCCGATTGACTTCGAGCGACAATTTGTCCTATCTAAAGTTAACCGATCGTGCGGCGGCGCGTAGAATCAACGATCTGGCCGCCACAGTTAGCTGGAAAGAAACGTGCCTTCTGAGGCGTGGGACCACACAGATGACTGATAAACGACGCAAGCAACGGCAGCTCTTCGATTGCTCACTGGAGATCTCCTGGAAAGACGCCGAGGGGAGCAGCCGGATGATGGGGGTGCACGCCATCGACCTCTCCAACTCGGGTATTCGCGTGGAATCGAGCGAGCCGATCGATTTGCAGACCGAGGTCTATGTGCGCGCGGAGCGCTACGGCCTCACAGGCACTACGTCGGTACGCCATTGCGCCCGCCGCGGTTCAAGATACGTCCTGGGGCTCGAATTCAACCCCGACGCCAAGACAGCGGCTGATATAGAGGATGCAGAGGTCTTCGTCGACTATTACGAACTCCTGCAGATCAGCCCCAATGCTGACCCGGAAACCATTCACCGCGTTTTCCGCATCATGGCCGCCCGCTATCATCCGGACAATAAGGAAACTGGAGATAGTGAAAGATTTCTGCTGCTTTCGAAAGGCTATGCGGTCCTCTCGGATCCGACCAGGCGGGCAGCCTACGACAACACGCATCGCAATCGCCACGCGCAGCCGCTGCCGGTGTTCGGACTCAAGGAATTCGCTGAAGGTTTGGAAGGAGAGGTAAACCGCCGGCTCGGTATTCTCTCGCTGCTCTACAACCGCCGCCGGACTAATCCCGAGAATCCGGGCATTTCACTATTGGAGTTCGAAACTGTGATGTCGTTTCCACGCGAGCATCTGGAATTTGCCATCTGGTTTCTGAGAGAGAAAGAGTACGTCCGGTCCGACAATCACTCCGACTACTTGATTTCCGCCACCGGGGTTGAATACCTGGAATCC
>DATJEL010000024.1:0-2079 GCA_035496675.1 Terriglobales bacterium | reverse complement strand
TTTCTGTGCCAAGGCACAGGACGGAAAGATTCTGGACGAGGCGACCATTCCGGCTCGGCGGGACACGCTGGTGGCATGGGCCAAAGCGCGACCGCGTCCCTGGATCGGAGCCATGGAAGCAACGCTGTTTACGGGGTGGATTTACGATCTTCTGAAGCCGTTGGCGCAGGAGTTAAAGGTAGCGCACCCACCCATGCTGAAAGCGATTGCGGCGTCCAAAAAGAAGAACGACAAAGTCGACGCGCGCACGATCGCCGATCTGCTGCGGTGCAATCTGCTGCCGGAGTGCTACATGGCGCCGTGCGCGATCCGAGACTTGCGGCGGGTGCTGCGTTACCGCAATCTGGTGGTGCACCAGGCGACGCGCATGAAGAACCGGATCGCCGGTCTGCTGATGGAAACGGGTACGCCCTACAACAAGGAGCGGCTGCACGGCAAGGCGTACTTCAGCGAGTTATTGGGGAGTTTGCAGGATGTGCCGCCCTCGGTAGTGGAACTACTGAAGCTGAGTCGAGGACAGTTGGAATTCTTCGCTGCCATCCAGAATCGGCTGTTGAAAGGGTTGCGCGATCATCCTGAGCTGAGCGATCGGGTGAAGCGATTGCAGAGCATCCGCGGCGTGGGAGAAATCTTAGCCTTGAGCTGGGCTTTGGAAGTCGGAGAGGTGGAGCGGTTTGCCTCCATTGCGCAGGCGATCAGCTATTGTGGGCTGACCAGCGCCCAGCATAATTCGGCCGGCAAAGAACAACGTGGCCCGATTTCCAAGCAGCGTAACAAGAACCTGCAGACGATTCTCATCGAGGCCGCTAAACTGGCGCCGCGCTATAACTCACCATTGGCCATGGTGCATGAACGGGAATTGAAACGGGGCAATCGCAATCGGGCAACCTTGGCCGTCGCGCGTAAGCTAGTGGCGTATCTGATGGCCGTCGATAAGAGTGGGAAACCCTTTGAAATGCGGGAGAGCGAGCAGGAGGCAGCAGCATGAGCCAATGGGTGGATTACCGCGCTCTCAAGCAAAACGTGGGCATTGCGGAAGTGCTGTCGTCATATCAGGTGCGACTCAAGCCCGTAGGACGCAACCAACTGCGCGGTCGTTGTCCCCTACCCACCCATGGTTCCGAGCGGAGCCTGGAGAGTTTTAGCGTGCATACCGCGAAGAATGTGTGGGCGTGTCATTCCGCCTCGTGCTGTGAGGCCCGCCAGGGTCGCATGGGCGGCAACATCTTGGACCTGGTGGCGTTGCTGGAGGGATGCTCGATCAGGGAGGCGGCACTGCACCTGCATGGCGGTTGGCCGGCCGAAAGCAGAGTTTGCGAACAACTGGCTTCAAAAGGAAGCAGCTCAAGCCCGGCCCCACTGCAGCCGCTGCCGTTCTCTCTCCGTCTGAGTTGGCATTCGTACCTGGACCACCGTGGGATTCACCCGGCCACGGCGTCCCAGTTTGGAGTCGGCTATTATGCTGGTCCCGGTTTTTTGCGCGGTCGAATTGCGTTTCCGATCCACGATACCGAGGGCCGACTGGTGGCTTATGCCGGTCGCAGTATCGACGGTTCCGAACCGCGGTACCTGTTTCCACGCGGATTCCGGAAATCCCAAGTGGTCTTCAATCTTCATCGCGCCTGTAAGGAAGTTGCTGCCTGGCCAGCGGGGTGCGTGATTGTCGAGGGATTCTTCGACTGCTTGCGCGTACATCAGGCTGGCTACCGCCAGGTGATCGCTTTGATGGGGGTCAGCCTCTCGGAGGTGCAGGAGAAAATACTGCTCGCGCGGTTTAGCGAAATGGTCTTGATGTTGGATGGAGATGAAGCCGGGCGGTGTGCCACGCGACAACTAGGGGCGAGACTGAGGAGGAGAAGCTCTCTAGCCGTCGCGGAGGTGCCGGGCGGTCGGCAACCGGACCAGTTGTCGAGCGAGGAAATCGAACGGATTCTGTCGGGGGTGAGCCGGGCTTTCGAAGCATGAAAATGCGGTTGCAGTTTCGATTCGGCTAACGCGAGTTCCCGCCGGTCCTTGCCGTAACCGGCCTGTGCGACGGAGGCTCGCCTCCCGATACACCAGGACAGATTGTTTCAAGGC
>DATJEL010000023.1:0-141229 GCA_035496675.1 Terriglobales bacterium | reverse complement strand
AATCAGCGACCATTTTGGCGGTGCAAAATACGGCTTTCTGCTGGCCACCGGCTTCGCGGCGCTGCTGTTCATTTCCCTCTTGCTTAACTGGATCGTTAATCCGACGCGCGACCTTCTACACCGCCTCGACGTCACGGAGTATTCCACCGGTGATTCACAGGCTGCTGTTGGTGTGAACACAGCAAACTGAGTTGCTGAAGTTTGCAGCACAAGGAATCCGCCATGGCCAATCACTTCGATATCCGCTTTGCTGTCACGCGACGCGAGTTCATTGCGTTGACGTCGGCGGCCCTGGCATCCACTGCGTTGAATGCTCAGACCACATCAGGACTCGCGAACGACCGGCATCGCCCACGCTATCACCTCATGCCACCATCCGCCTGGATGAACGATCCCAATGGGCACGTTTTACTGGAGAGGTCAATACCACATGTTCTACCAGTACTCTCTGTGATCTCGATCGCGGGACCGAAATATTGGGGACACGCGATCTCAAGTGATCTTGTTCACTGGAAGAACCTGGGCATCGCTCTCTCACCGACTCCGGGTGGCCCCGACAAAAACGGTTGCTGGTCGGGTCCGCTGTGATCAATAACGGCACACCTACGTTCGTCTATACCGGAGTAATGTGGTCTGCAGAAACGGAGTTTGCCGAGCGAAAAAAAGGACAGGTACCTGAGCGGCAGATAGTCGCCGTTGCGGCCGATCCCAGGGATGAAAATCTGATGACGTGGACGAAGATTTCGCAGAACCCGGCCCTTGCCGCGCCCCCAGCAGGGATGAAGGTGGTTGGTTGGCGCGATCCGTGCCCCTGGAGAGAAAGCGACGCGTGGTACATGGTGATCGGGTCAGGTGAGGTCGGCAGAGGCGGAATGGCGTTGCTTTACACATCGAAGGACGTCAGAAACTGGACCTATCTCCACCCCTTAGCCGTTGACAAACCTAATCCAGAGAGCCAGGGTGCGTCACGCCCATGGGCGTCTATGTGGGAGTGTCCCGACTTCTTTCTTCTCAACGGCAAACCGATTTTGCTCATAGCGCGCGGCAATACTTATCTCACCGGGACATATGCCAACCATAAGTTCGATCAGCATTCAGACGGTCAAATTGATTTTGGCTCGGCGGCATACGCGCAGAAAACAATGCAGGACGAAAAGGATAGACGTATCTGGTGGGCCTGGATCCGCGAAAAGCGCACCACGGAAGCGCAAGCCGCGGCGGGGTGGGCGGGCGTGATGTCGCTTCCCAAGCTCCTGAAACTTCGTCCGGATGGCAAACTGGGCGTCGAACCGGTAGAGGAGTTGAAGGTGCTGCGCCGCGCAAAGAGAACGATTGCGGATCAGAAGATCGCGCCAAATGGGCCCTTGCTTCAGAGATTTCGACAGTGACTGCGCCGAGATCGAAGCGGAGATTGATCTTGGCGATGCACATCAGGCCCTGCGCGTTCGCTCAACTCGCGATGGCAGCGAGCAGACGCTGATCGGTTACGACCGCAATACCAAGAAATTGTTTTGCGACACAAGCGCTTCCAGCAGCGATCCTGAGACGAAGGTTGCACCGCCGCTTCGAGGTCGCGGCATGGAGGGTGGCTCTATCAAGTTGCAGCACGGCGAACCTCTGCGGCTACGCATTTACCTCGATGCCTCAGTGATCGAGACATTCGCGAACGGCAGGGCTTCCCTCACGGACCGCGTATATCCGTCAAGTGCCGAGAGCCTTGGCATCGGACTCTTTGCCAAAGGTGGCACGGCTCGTTTAGGATCCTTGACTCTGTGGGAGTTGGCTCCAATCTCCACCGACCGCTTCACGTCCGGGGCTGAGCTGTTTCGGGTTTGATGTTCGCGATTGGTGGCATCGTTCAGCGTGACGTTCCATTTGTTGCATCACCTCCTATGAATCTCCGCATCTTCTTCTGGTCGCTGACCGCAGCACTGGCAGGTTTTCTATTTGGCTTCGATACCGTCGTGATCTCGGGTGCGGAGAAAACCATCCAATCGCTTTGGGGACTCAGTGCGGGTGTGCACGGCGTTGCCATGGCATCGGCGCTATATGGAACCGTGGTGGGCTCCCTGCTCGGTTCCTGGCCTGCCGATCGCTTCGGACGCAAAGCCACGTTGTGGTGGATCGGTGTGCTCTACATCGTTGGAGCGGTTGGCTCAGCGCTCGCGCCGGGCGTCGCAGTATTTATTGCTGCCCGTTTCATTGGCGGCCTTGGGATCGGCATTTCCACGGTGGTTGCGCCAATGTATATCGCAGAGATCGCGCCGCCGGATAAACGCGGCCGGCTTGGGGGCATGTTTCAATTCAATATTGTTTTTGGGATTCTGATCGCCTTCGTCTCCAATGCGCTACTTGCCGGCATTGGTGAACAGGCCTGGCGCTGGATGCTGGGTGTGGCTGCATTTCCATCGCTGCTCTATGCGGTGGCCTGCTTCGCACTTCCCGAAAGTCCGCGCTGGCTGTTGAGCAGAAAAGGCCGCTGCGAGGCTGGCATGAGGGTGTTGCATCTCATTCAGCCCAGCGCCTCTGAATCCGAAATCGCTGCTGAGGCAGACGAGATCATTGCTGCGTCAAGCGAGAGGGTTTCGTCGGGCCATTTCTGGACGCGACAGCTCCGCAAGCCCATTCTGCTCGCGATCCTGATCGCCTTCTTTAATCAATTGTCAGGTATTAACGCTGTCCTTTATTTCGCTCCGCGCATTTTCGAACTTACCGGCTTGGCGGCGAAAGCTGCGTTGCTGCAGTCCGTGGGAATTGGGCTGACGAATCTCGTTTTCACATTCGTCGGACTCTGGTTGATTGATCGCCTGGGGCGACGCACTCTTCTCTATATCGGTTCCTTCGGATACATCGGGTCATTGAGCCTTGTGGCCTGGGGATTCTTCAGTGAGCACTATCCGATTGTTCCCGCCTGCATTTTCGCCTTTATTGCGGCGCATGCTGTCGGCCAGGGTGCCGTGATTTGGGTTTTCATCTCCGAGATCTTTCCGAATCGCCACCGCGCCGAAGGACAGAGTCTCGGCAGCTTTACCCACTGGATGTTTGCCGCGCTTCTCACGACGTTCTTCCCAAAGATGGCCTCGTCTCTGCCTACGGGCTACGTGTTTTCATTCTTTGCAGGAATGATGTGCCTACAACTCTTGTGGGTAAAGACGATGGTTCCCGAAACCAAGAACGTGGCGCTCGAAGAACTACAAAAGGAGCTCGCTCTGAGATGAGACGAGAATCTGTCCTCATCGCGTATTGCGTTCACTAAGGATTTTCCTTGGCGAGCGTCGCCTGCTATAAAGAATTCGGGATATTTTCGCGAGGTCTCCCTGTTGCGTAACAACACGAAGAAGTTCACATCTGTAACTCGTCACTCGAACATTCTGGATGGCCGGCCTGGCTTTCGGCTCAGCAGCACCTGGGGGCACGTTGCAGTTCTTGAAGGTGGCGGACACATTTGCGAATTAGTTTTGAATGCTGGTGGAGGGATCAATCCACTTTGGAAGCCGAAGTGGAAAACGATAGACCCTTCAAGATACAAAACTTCCACACACGGTCGCATTTTCGGTCCCCTGCCGGAAGGAAGGCTGCTCGCAGGCATAGCGGGTCACAGCATTAGCTTCGATTTCTTTGGACCGCCATCAGGGGAGGAGATCGCTGCCGGCCACAGCACACACGGAGAGGCTCCAGTTGTGAAATGGCGGCGCAGGCATCGCAAGAAGTCAGCACAAAACAGACTTGTTTATGGCACCGATCTACCTCTAGCCCAGATGCGATTGGAACGTGCAATCTCTCTCGACTGCGAACAACCGATCATTTACTGCGAAGAAGCCGCGACCAACCTCGCGACGTTTGATCGACCGATTTCGTGGAATCATCACGTAACGTTTGGTCCGCCGTTCTTAGAACCTGAGGTGACTCTTTTTGACATGCCTGCTACCCGCAGTAAAGTGTGCCCTTCAACCTTTAGCAAGAACATGGCTCTCCAGCCTGACGCCGAATTTCTGTGGCCGAATGCACCAACAAAGACGGATGGCTCTTTGAATCTTCGAGTCAGCAAAAATTCGAAGTACGGTCACTACACGGCTCATCTATTGGACCCAGCTTTGAAAACTGCTTTCATCGCAGTGTCCAATCCACGCATGCGACTGCTGGTCTTATATGTGTTCAATCGAAGCGAGTACCCATGGGTTGGGAACTGGGAAGAATCCTACAATCGGAAGCATGTACCTTGGAAAGGACGCGAATTCTGCCGAGGATTCGAATTCAGCAGCACTCCTTTTCCTATTCCGCGGCGCGAAACGATCGCCAATGGTGCCCTGTTCGGGGAATCCACATACAAGTGGCTGCCAGCACGAAGCAGTAGATCCTCGAAATACGTGATCGCCTTGGTTGAAGTGCCACAGGATTTTGCTGGTGTCGCTTCTGTCACAATTAATTCCGATTCGATTGTGGTCCATGAACACGACAACGGGCGAGTCGTGCGTCTTCGTTCGCGGGTCTTTCTTCTAGCTTGATGATTTAGCGCAAGTCGTGCTTCCATGCGCAGCCCCGAGGCAAACTTGGGAAAGATGCTGGCGCTGCGACGGCGATACGAGCCATCTCTCAGGGATTTGCCGGGTCGGGCAGAGGCCAAAGTGTCCAAGCATATCGCCTTGCCACGGTGATACTACCAAGTCATTCGCCAAGTAATTTAGCACGCTGTCTGGTCCAGGCAGAGGCCTGCGTTCCCGCAACTGGCCTCTCGGGCCATCTTCCTAGCCTAAGTGGCTTGGGTCACATCGTTTCGGGTGCAACAAGGGTGCAGGACGCGAGTCTCGCCTTGCCACGGCGGTACCACCAATCTCAAATCTGGCACGCTGCCGGGTCGAGGCAGAGGCCGCCGCACCAGCAGGGAGGGACAATGCCTTTCCCTAGTGCGTCTCAGGTAAGCAAGCACTTGGTTCGGACTCCCCCAGGGGATAATAATCGTCGGCAATCCCGAGACCAGAAAGGATCAATCGATGGTCAAAGGGAGTGGCAAGGGTTGGTTGAGGCGTAAGAAGGGAGCCACGCTGTTTTGCTGCCGAAGTATGGAAGGCACGGAAGGAAGTTTCGTTATTGGCTCGGCTGCAATGGATGACAAAAGTGCTTGGGCCAAGGTCGGCGAACTTGGACTTCAGAAAAGGGTCCTGAACACCGATCCTCTCAGCGTGACCTTTGGGGAACTTGCCGAGAAATATCTCGCTCATTTTCCGTTCAACAAGAAATCAACCAGAGATCTGAACAGGCAAGTGATCCGCAACGTGCTCATGAAGAGATGGACCAGCGCGGTTGCGATCAACATTGAAGCCCGAGAGTTGAAGCCTTGGCTTTTAGGCCTCGATGTCAGCAATTGCACCCGAGGCAAATATCGGGGCCAGATGTCGCATGTCTACGAGTGGGCGAAGTCCGAGGAACTTATCCCTGAGTTCGTTCACCGAACAAACGGCATCGTTTCCTCGAACCCATGTACACGCGTGAAGGGGCCCGAGTTCTCTCAAGAGAGCGATTACGAAGCTTTGGCGCTTGAGGTCGAGGACACGATCAAATTGCTCTCGGAAATCAAGGGCAAGAACGGGGAGTACGAAATCGCTTTGCTGGTTGCGACCTCCGGTCTCCGCATCTCGGAAGCCCTGGGCCTGCAATGGCGAGACATACTGTGGGATAAGGGTTACGCTCGAATCCGGCAGACGTACGTTCACAGCACAGTGCAGGAGGGGACGAAAACGAGGCTTAGTCGAAGCCGCGTGGAAGTGCCTCATCTCGCACTGAACGTCCTCGCCGGGTGGAAGCTGGCAGTTGCGAGAGCGGCTTAGGAGCCGTATCCACAAAGATGTTGGGGGTGGCGAGAAGGTACGGACTGATATTTGGGACTGATCGCACCTGATCGCTTTCAAAAATTCTCCTATCGGCTCGGGACATTATGTTCGAGACACCGACAATGTTTACCGTAACGCCAGCGTTGTGGGCAGCGAGATTAGCCCACTTGAAAGGCCGATACGCGAACGTAATGTAAATGCCGTCTTTCAGAAGCTCTTTCCAAAGGACTGATACCTGGAGTCCTTCGCAATTCGAACTTGTACATACGAACGCAAATGTTGCTGGTTGCCTTTCGATATAGTCTTTACCTTTTACGAACCAGCCTGCGACATAGTCCAGAGACTTCCACTTCGATATCTGCGTTCCACACAATTGCAAAAGGTCATCCTTTTGATGCTTTGCCTGCTTCCGGCTCCCGTAGTAAGGCGGATTTCCGCAGATGTAGGTCTCGCCACCTTCGTTCTCGAAATCGATCTGCGGTTGATCCAAGGCAGTGCCGAAGAGATCATCAGCACGAAATTTCACACCAGTTCCCGTCGGCGGGCAAATGCTCAACCAATCAAGTCGCAACGCGTTGCCGCAGGTTATCCAATTGTCTGCCCGGAGTGGTAAGAATTCGGCAAGTGCCAGTTTCTGCCCACGATACAAAACATCGCACTGATACTCGGCGATGACGAGCGCGAGACGTGCGATCTCGGCCGGGAAGTCGCGCAATTCGATCCCTCTGAAGTTCGTGAGCGGGATTTCGCTGCGAAGATCTGTTTCGCACCGCCGCCTGTTAATTTCGGCCTCGATCGCGCGCATTTCTTTGTAGGCGATGACAAGAAAGTTGCCCGAACCACAGGCGGGATCGAACACCCTGATCTTCGCCATGCGTTTGCGAAGGTTAAGCAAGCTGCGAGCATTGTTTCGCACGCAGTTCATCAAGAAAAAGCGGGTTCAGCACCTTGAGAATGTTCGGCACACTCGTATAGTTAGTGCATGCCGAGCGCGCCACGCTCATCGTCCTCCGCCACGGCCTGGATCATCGACCCAAAGATGTCAGGGTTGATCTTCGTCCAGTCGAGATTGCCGATGTGGAGCAAATAGGAGCGGGCAATTCTGCTGAAGCGTGGCACATCCATCTTCCCGGAGAACAACCCGCCATTAACGTAAGGAAATGAGTTTGTCCATCTAGGAAGACCGGCCTGCCTCCAGTCCTCGACTCTTGTATTCATGGCCCGGAACAGCTCTCTGACAACCTCATGGGTGTTAGAAGAATTCCTCGCACTCATCTGCGCAACGGTATCGGTGAACAAACTCTTGGTGCTGAAAATACCGGTATCCTCGGCGAAGAAGCAGAAGATCAACCGCGCCATGAAATGGTTCATGTCATGGCGACGCTCCGCGGTGCCCCAGTCGGGATTGTCCTTAAGAAGCTCAACATAAAGCCGGTTCAGGCGGCTGGTGGCTCTGATATCGAAGGCGTTCTCTGTGATCTGCTCGACGGTCGTTATGCCGGCGAGCGGCAGGAAGAAGCCGAAATGATTGGGGAAATCGTTGTACTCGCAGGCGACTGTCTCGCCATTCACCAGGTTCTCGGCCTCTAAATTCACCCCGTCCGTCGCCAGGATGAACTTCGCTTTCGCTTTCGCAGTCGCGGGGCTAGCTCTCAGAGCAGTGAGCGTTCTTGTGACCTCTCCCGCGCCGCATGTGGCAACATGAATGTTGTTGGTTTGAAGAACGCCGCCAAGATCGGATTTGTTCGAGGCACCGGCGCGCAGCCGCTTGATCGTTGTTTCCTTGTTGCCGAAAGCTTCGAGAAACGCAAAGGGAAAATTCTTGGCGTCAAACGGTTGCTCCGCCAATTCCGAAATCGCCTGTTCTATCTCAACAGCGTTCAACTGCCTTCTCTCCCGTCAGAACGGTTACCGTGCCCGCAGCGCGCATACAACACCGCTCCGGCATCGTTCATTACCATCATCAGAACACCACCACGCGCTGATCGAAGCTATAGCTTGTTCTCCAAATCTCAAATTATGCCGCTCCGCCCGTGCTTGTCTTTTCCGGAAACAGTCCCGGCATCCAGCGGGACGCGAGAGTAGCGGGGAAAACGAGCCGCAGCGGAGCACGAGGGCTATCGGATGCAAGCACACCTTTTTCCATCAAGGCTGCAACGATTCGCCGCCCGTGGCGCTCTGTCGCTCCCACTATTCCGGCGATGTCCGCGCGCGGCAACTCTCCCCGATACAAAATGGCTTCGAGCACGTTCCCAGACTTCGGTGGCAGGCCATCCAGCCGACTCTCCTCCTCGGCCCACAGAAGTATGCGGGCGCGCAGTTGGTTCGGCTGCATCAGACCCTCCATGAAAGTCACTTGATCGATGCACGTCCTCAAAAAGAACTCCGTGAATTCAGCGAGAGCCTCTTCACTCAGATTGCCCCTGCCATCGAGATCATTGCGTCGAGCTGAGTCAGCGGCGGCAAGGTGTCCCTTATAGGCATCGACATTCCGCGCCAATCCACGCGCTACCGACCAAACCGCGCCAGTATCGAGAATCTCAAAAAATATCGCGTGCGACATGAGCCGCGCCACACGCCCGTTCCCGTCAATGAATGGGTGAATCCAGGCGAGCCGATGGTGCGCCGCTGCCGAGGCCAGAACCGCGTCAGCTTTGTTTAGGGCACCGTAAACTTCTTCAAAGCGCTTCAAAAAGCGCGGCACTGCGCCGGGACTTACTGCCACGTGACGCCCTACCATCACATCCCTTTCCCGGAATTCACCGGGCACTACGCGGACGCGCTCTTTCGTCGCAGGATCTTCCACCCACAGCAAATCCTCGGGCAGTTCTCTACAAAAGCGCGCGTGAGTTTCACGAATGCCATCACTCGAGAGCGCGCGCCCCGCAAGACCACCACCGTCAATCCACTTCTGAACACTGATATGCGCCTTCGCTTCGAGCTGGAGATCGCGCTTGCGAGCGTCTGCGCTGTAATCGTTTTTCAGGGCGCGCTCGATATCGACTGGATGCGTGTCATGCCCCTCGATCAGGTTGCTGTAGTAGCAATTCATCGCGCGAACCAAATCGGCGAGGGATGTCAGCAGGCTCTCCGGGAGGCTTCTTCGAAAGCCGGTGGACTTTTGGCCCAATTCGAACGCTAATTCGGTCAGCCTCCCACGATGACGGGAGCCTTCCACAATGAGCAGCGGCTCCATCACGGAAACAGCCTCGCCACGATCTTCGATTACCTTGTTTTTGTCCGCTTTCATGTCCGCTAATATGTCCACATAATATCTACCACAAATTATTCATAACATGGACTTTACATTATTTCAAGGTAAATTATGTCCGCATTAATGTCCGGTTTTAAGTCCGCCCTAATTTGAGACGCTAATCCAGAATAGAATATTGATGGCAAAGCAGCAGAAGGCGCCCCGCTTTATACCAGCACAATTTTGCCCCCTCTATAAACAAGGCCATCGAACCCGTCCTTTATCAAGGGTCTTAACGGCTTCCCGCGACGAGCCGAACGTATTACCGGCAACAACACCACAACTCCAAATGATGATAACTATCGCAATCACGATCATGATCATCATCGTCAACATCGGCACAAGCAGCACTATCGCCATTCCATCATCACGCCCGCCCTGCCGACTACCCACACCTTCTTTCGTAATGTGGGTCCCCTCTTGATAGCAATCGCAACGATGCTCGCCAACGCTCGCACTCATTGCTCAAAGGCCCTTCAATCCCTCTACTCGCAAGACACTATGGATCGCTACCACGGAAGAAATATTTTCTTCCTTGATCCACTTCTTCCTGTTGGATTCATGCCAAAGCCGCCTAGCCGATTACCCCGAACGGCGTTACCCCTAAAGCGTAAACATAATTCTTATCCTTCATATAGTTAGGTAGCTTCGCGTCTTTTCTACTCTGCCTCGTCGGTGGACGCCCTTTGGCCAGGGCTCGGGCGGTCGCTCGGGCTCATGCGCCGATTTCGCGCCAAACAAAACCTAAACGCGTTTGGCACTCATCGCGCCGCCCCTCGCGCCCTGCCACCCTCCTCCGGCTCCGTTTGTTCCTTTGGCCCCGTTCCGGCTGTTTTTTCCGCTGGCGCTCAAGTGAAGAAAAAAACAAGCCGGAAACGGCGCGAAAGGAAAAATCATGAAAGTAGAAGAGATCAACAACAAAACCAACGAGGCCGTCAGCTATCTGGTGAAGGCTCTGGAAGCCGGAGACAGTGAGGTATTGACCGAGTATTTGAACGCGATGGCGCGGTTTCACAACTACAGCTTCGGAAACATCATGCTGATTGCTCGCCAGAGGCCGACGGCAACTCAGGTTGCCGGAATCCGCACTTGGAACTCGCTTGGCCGCTTCGTTAAGCGCGGGGAAAAAGGCATTGTGATTCTGGCTCCGATGGTCGGGTATCGCAAACAAGCGAAAGATGCGGTTGCGACGGAAATTCCGAGCAGTAACGCAGCCGACGAACGCAAGCGCGAACCGCAGCTTTACGGTTTCCGTGCCGTATACGTGTTCGATGTCAACCAGACCGAAGGCAAGGAGCTGCCTGTGCTCACCGAAGTTCAGGGAGATGTCAGCGGCTGCCGCGAACGGCTGGTTGAGTACGTCGAGAGCCGGAACATTAAGCTCAACTACTCGGAGAAAATCGCCCCCGCAAAAGGCATGTCCTACGGCGGGAAGATTACCTTGCTTACCGGGATGGAACCAGCCGAGGAGTTCTCAACCCTTGTCCACGAGACCGCGCACGAGATGCTGCACAAGGCCGAACGCCGCACTCTGACCACCAAAGAAGTGCGCGAGACCGAAGCCGAGGCCGTGGCTTTTGTGGTTTGCCAGTCGATTGGCCTTGAAACGGGAAGTGCATTTTCCGACTACATCCGGCTATGGAATGGAGATGCCAAGCTCTTGCAAGAGAGCCTTGAAGTTGTCCAGCGTACCGCTGCCGTCATTCTCGGAGCGATCAGCCCAAGACCAGAACCGACGCCGGAAACGGAAAGCGAGGCACCAGCGCCGGAGCCGTTCCCGCCATCGCCGCCAGTAGTGGCGGAAATGGCGGAAAGCGTTCCCTTCTAAATCCGCTAACCTGATCACCAAATGTTGGGGAAACGACGAAACGGAGAAGATACAACGCGAGGCACTGAATTAGAGCACGTCTGAGGCAAACGGCGATTGAAAGCGAAGTTTTTCTCTATCCGTTTGCCGCAACGTTGGTAAGTGCCTCGTTTAACGTTTGCGCTACCGACTGAAGTTGTGGATGCTGGTCTTGTCGCAACGACGCGCCGAGCGCGCTGGCTGCTTTTGCCACTGCCTGTTTGCCTTGCTCTGGCGGCAGTTGCAACAACCCCTCGACCGCTTCCGTTACCTTTATCGAAGCAGCTTCGGCGGGCTTCGCTAGCTCGGTCCCGACATTCTCGGTTTGTAGGCTTCGCAGCGCGTCTGCGAGACCTGTCAGCGCATCCGCCTGCGCATTGAACGCCAGTTCAACGGCCTTCTTACCTTCCTCGCTCGAATCGAGATAGGCCAAGAACTCGTCCGAAGCGTCGCCGGAATCTACAAAGCGGCGAAACTCGTTCCGCCACTCGCGCTTGATCTGTTCGACCACTGCATCCAAATTAAAGCCAACAGGCTGTTTCAATTG
The DNA here is from genome assembly GCA_035496675.1 of Terriglobales bacterium. Taxonomy (GTDB): domain Bacteria; phylum Acidobacteriota; class Terriglobia; order Terriglobales; family Acidobacteriaceae; genus Gp1-AA145. The sequence continues at coordinate 129,755 of DATJEL010000023.1, read as the reverse complement.
CGTATTCCCCTGAGTACTCCTTCTGTTTTCTCTACACTATAAAGACGTCGCAATCAAAAAATATTACATCGACCTCTGGTATTTTGCTGCAAATACAGGGTTTATCGCCCCATCGCCTCCCGTAGCCGACTCAAGATTCGAAAGAGCCGAACGGCAGTCGCTGAATAGGAAACACCGATTACCTCGGAAATGTCCTCTACTCTCATACCTTTCCAGAATCGCATTCTCAGCAGATATCGTTTTTCCTAGTTCAGCCGCGATCTATTTCCGGTCCTGAATTTCGTGCGATGCGGTCGGATGAGGAATAACAATCAAGAAATCGTAGCCATAAATATATCGCTGCAAATCTGGGCTGGCCTCCGAAAAATGCCTCAACGCCTTAAGATCAAAGAGAGACCAGGTTTTTCGTGCTAACGCCATTTCCAAGAAGGGCTTCAATGGCTGTAATTGCCCGTCCGACAGCGCGTCATAAGGTGTCGCTTTCATCGGGGCTGCCACGGCTTGGAATTGCAGCGACTCACCTGTCCCACCGACGATCAGGATGTGGACGCCGCCATTTGAATACGCGTCTGCAGTCTCCGTCAAGAAATTCCCCAGTTCGCGGGTATACAAGGGGCCGACACCTCGGAATCCGTGATTGCTTCCAGCTTTGAAGAGAATGCCGCAAGGTGGCGCCTCTCTATGCATTCGAACAAAATTGCGTTTCATAAGGAGATCGCGCATCTCATTCGATCGGTAGTTGTCCTTGGCGAACATGTCATAAACCCGACGACTTGCAAGCAGGTCATCGAAAGGAGTGCTATTGAAGCCGTTAGACCTCAATCGTGTTGCAAACGCTTGAAGCTTGGCTTCGTCCGCACTTAACAAGAACAAATCTTCGAACTTTCCGCTCTGTTCCGCTTTCGAGTACGCCTGTTGCTCCTCCTTCTGGAGTTCGCTAAGTTCTTCGCGCAAATCATCCGTGAGAGCCTCCTGGCCGACCTGCTTCAGCAGGAATTTGGACGCCCCGAAGAATTCTTGGTCGAAGCCGATCAATCTGAAGGATGCACCGATGCGAGCCTTTGCATGCTTTAAGAATTCAAACTCCTCCGTTGTGTTGTAGAACGGAACGGTCATCGGGTACTGTCGAAGAAAAGCGGCAGTCGTCCGGTTTGGATTTGGGCTGGCAAGTTCTAACGATAGCTGATTGGCAATACTGGGGCTGACCTCCAGAGCAAGAGTATTAGTTCCATGCTTCACGAGGTCGCTTAGAAGGGCGCCTGAAAATTCCGGCACTTCAGCGATGCCATGATCCTCACCAAGGAACACGTAGCAGGTCCGAAATGTGGCATCTTGAAGTGTTACGGCACCTGGGCCCACGAGAGCCCCGTCACGGACATCGATATCGAATCGAGAATTCTGAATCGCAGCTTTTAGAGAGGCACTCTGTGCAGATAAGGGAATGGCGGAGTGCACCGACACAAGTAGGGCCGCGAGAAGTGCAAGCCAGATCTTATGCATAGTGCGGGAGTGTATCACTGCGGTCACGACAATCTTCAATTGAGGGTGTATACAAATTCAGAGGTTTGATTTGCGCGAGTACGACCTAATTGCGGATTGGTATGCATCGGAACGCGATGCTCAGACAGGGGTGCCCGAAACCACGGCACTGGCATCATCCATTCCACGTGGCTCGCTTGTACTTGATATCGGTTGTGGCAACGGCATACCGATCACCCGTGCGCTGCTCGGCGGGGGCCACCGAGTTGTCGGCCTAGATGGGGCGAGTGCGATGCTTGCACGCTTTAGGCAGAACTGTCCTGAAGCGTTTGCCGTTAGAGGAATTGCTCAGGCATTCCCGTTCGCTGACGGAGTGTTCGATGCTGCAGTCGCCTGGGGTGTCATGTTCCACCTGAATCCTGAGGACACGATTCGGGTGTTCGCAAATATTTCGCGCGCGCTTAAGAACGGCGCGCCGTTGCTGTTCTCGTCCGGGAATGTGGATGGATTCGATGCCAAAGAGGGCAAGATGAACGGCGTGACGTTCCGGTATTTCTCTTACAGCGTGCCCAGCTACCAACGTATCCTGGCCGATTACGGCTTCGCATTGGTGGATGTTCATGCTGACAGTGGGAATAACACTTGTTATCTCGCAAATAAAATGCCCACTGGGCCTACCGTTCTGTCGCGAACAAGTGAACAGATCGCAATATCCGAAAGTTGAGAGTAGGGCCTACGTTACCTCGTGCCTAAATGTAGGAATTCTGCACATCACTGCTTTTTCCCAATTGCGATGTGATACGCGTCGGCGACGCTGACGAAGTTCAGCAGGCCGGAAACAACGATGAAGTTTGTGCCATAGTCCGCGGTAGCATGCGCGACCACACCATTGCCGAGATCGAGCGCGCGACACACAATGTACATTCCTCCCGCGCCCATATCACCGATGGAACGCAAAATGTCCAGTATGTTCCCGCCGTTCGGCTTGTAAATGCGGCCTTGCATCAGCAGGCCAAGCACGAACATGGCAACGACGGAAACCATCAGCAGTAGGCCGCGAATCCAGCGTTTCTGGATCATATGTCCGGCGCCGGGAATGAGCCAACCGATTGCTGGCGCGAGCACCGCCATGGTGGAGGCCTGGGGTGCGGGAGCGGTTGTTGCCATGGATTTTCTTACAGGTGCGTCTGCCATTTGGAAGTGCATTCTACCAGTTAGCGGCCGCCGGCCCGCCGATCATGGCGCTCGACCTCCGCGAAGCACGATTGGGGTTCGACAAGGTTCAACCTATTTTTCGGACAAGAGTGTCTGAATGTTCTTCTCAAGGGAGTCTCTATCAACCATGCCAACTCTGCGCAGCAGGCGCTTAGCAGATTCACAAGCTGCATCCTGCAAAGCAACATCGAGCTGCCGTATCGAGCAATCAAGAGCAACATCGCCGATTGTCTGAATCTGCTCGTTCATATCGACCGCCGGCCGGGACGTCGCTGTGTCTCAGGAGTACTGAAGATCGTCGGATACGACCTGGAAAATGACCGTTATGCGTTCGAGCAAATTGCGGGTGAGGAGGAATCATGAGGCGGTCCTTCCTATATGCGGTACGGACAATCGGGCGCTGGGCAGCTATCTCGACCGCGCTCTCTGCGCTTCTTTTTCTGATGGCCGGCACAACACAGCTGACTTCACTGCGCGCGTATCTCGCCTCCTTCTCTCTCGTGTTGCTGGTCACAATGCTCGCTGTTGATCCCCAACTCGCGCGTGAGCGTTCGCAACCCGGCCCGGATTCAAGTACATCGCATCTGCGCGCCGTCTCTGGAGTCTTTTTTCTCTTGACCCTGATATCAGCATCATTCCTCGTGGGTCGTACTCATACTCTCGTCGCACCAACGGCGTTCCGCTGGATAGCGCTTGCGATCTTCACATGCAGCAGTTCCTTGCAAACCTGGGCGATGATTGCGAACCCATTCTTCTCGCCTGTGGTTCGCATCCAGGCTGACCGCGGCCACAAGCTCATTGACTCCGGCCCCTACCGACTCATGAGGCATCCCGGATATTTCGCCATGTGCATTTCTGTGCCGGCTGCTGCCGTTGCAATCGGCTCATGGCTCGCCCTGATTCCTGCTGCCGCGTTCATCGTCGTGATTTTCGAGAGAGCCAAGTTTGAAGAGCGGTTTCTCAACAGCAATTTGCCGGGTTACGCACAATACGCGAAAACGGTCCCATCAGGGCTGTTTTGTTTCAGGAGGACGTAGATGTCAGCGATTCCCAAGAAGCCAGCCCAAAACACACAGGATTATGAGCGTAGCTTTGGAGAGTCCGCGCCTCTGACCTCGAACACCGAGGCAACTCTCCCTGTACGTAATTCTCTCCGGAGAGCTGCCTCGCAAGAACCCTACGTCGATGCCCAGAGGGTGGCGGAACATCTGAGCCTTACCCGGCGTGAAGTCCTGAAATTGACTCGCGCGGCAAAGCTGCCTGCCCATGCCATCGACCCGACTGCCACAAGGAAGATTTATCGCTACAGGCTGAGCGAAATTGACGACATGCTTTCGCGAACGCCAACAGCCGAAGAAGCACTTGGTTTCACCATCCCTTCGCGTCATAATGAACACCGGCAACCCCAAGACCGGAGAGGATGAATCGATGGTCAAAGGGAGTGGTAAAGGATGGTTGCGACGCAAGAGAGCCGCAACCTTGTTTTGCTGGCGCGATGGGGAGGGGACGGAGAAGACCCGTGTTATCGGCTCCTCAGAAATGGACGACAAAACCGCATGGGCCAAGATCGGTGAACTCGGACTAGACAAACAGCTTGCGAACACCGATTCCTGCAGCATCACCTTTGGGGAGCTTGCCGAGAAATATCTCGCCAAGTACCCCTTCAACAAAAAATCAACCAAAGACCTCTACGAGCAAGTGATCCGGAACGTGCTCATGCCCAAATGGACAGATGCAGTGGCGATCAACATCAAATCCTCAGATTTGAAATCTTGGCTTCTGCGTCTTGATGTCAGCGACTGTACCCGTGGCAAGTATCGATCCAGGATGTCACACGTGTACGAATGGGCAAAGTCCGAAGAGCTAATTCCCGAGTTCGTTCAGGGGATGAACGGCATCGTTTCCTCGAACCCGTGTACACGGGTAAAAGGACCGGAGTTCTCGCAGGAGAGCGACTATGAGGCTCTAACGCTCGAAGTCGAGGACACGTTCAAGCTGCTATCGGAGATCAAGGGCAAAAATGGGGAATACGAAATCGCGTTGCTGGTTGCGACCTGCGGTTTCCGAATCTCGGAAGCCCTAGGCCTGCAATGGCGAGACATCGTTTGGGACAAAGGTTACGCTCGAATCCGCCAGACCTATGTCCACAGCACAGTGCAGGAGGGCGCGAAAACTCGGCTCAGCCGAAGCCGGGTGGAAGTGCCTCATCTCGCACTGAGCGTTCTTGCCGCCTGGAAACGCGAGACTATGTACGGCGCCGAAGATGATTACGTCTTTCCTTCGATCAAACTGGCTGGAAAAAAGCCTCGCACCGGAACGATACTGGTGCAGGATTATATTCGGCCTGCTGCGATAAGGGCGGGCATTTTGATCGAAAAGAAGGGTGAACTGTTCAGCAAGGAAGGAGACCGGTTGAGCCGCTTCGGCTTTCACAATTTGGGGCGACACAGCCTCGCGAGTTTCCTGATGGATGAACAGGCAAACCCAGCAGTCGTTCAGGCGATCATGCGTCATTCGCAAATGGACATGACGCTTTACTATGCGCACTCGTCGAAGAAACAAAAACGGGCTGCGCTCGACAATTACGCTCAACACATCGTCCCAGCGCAAACATTGCGGGTACCATTGCGGGTACAAGCATTAGCGTAGGTGACCGTGGACAAAGTTCGGAACTCTGGTGTTATCATGAGCTTACTGCCGATTTGAGCGGGAGTAGTTCAGCGGTAGAACGCCAGCTTCCCAAGCTGGATGTCGCCGGTTCGATCCCGGTCTCCCGCTCCATTCCTTCGTTCCGTGCTTCCTGGCAAGCCCAAAGGCGATTCTGGCTACGAGAAGAACTACTCGGTTCCGAGGAAGCATTGATATATTGACCATAGTTCTGCCGTTTGCACCGTTCTTATGGCCCTGACTATCCGGCGATCCAGAATTCACGCTGATGGGGTTTACACCACAACCCCAATCAGAGCGAAGCACATTGTTGTCGAGTACACCGGGCCGCGCCTGACAAACGACCAAGCCGATGCAATTTACGAGCACTCTCCGCGCACCTACTTGTTTGGCTTGACTGACGGTGAACATGCGATTGACGGCGACAACATTGCCGCCTTTATCAATCACTCGTGTGGTCCAAATTGTGAAGCGGACGAAATCGATGGCCGGGTCTTCATCCGCGCCGTTCGCAACATCGCTGCCGGAGAAGAACTCTCCTACGACTACAACCTCTACGACGGCGACCCGGATGACCCTGCTCACTGTTATTGCCGAGCACGGCACTGTCGGGGGACCCTTTATGCGGACCGAAAGCGAGCCAGCCCTTCTCCGTCGGGCAAACAAATCAAGAAGAGCCGCAGCTAAGCCGACGCCTGATCCCGAAACCCTCTTTTCGGGCAAGGGCATGGTCGCCTTGATTCAGTATGAGCACCGCGATTAGGACCAGCGTACGCCAAAGAAGGCTAGGCGATCTTCTGTTCGCGAGTTTCTGGCGTTGCTAGAGGGATGGACTGGCGGGTCTCGCCTGTCAGCGATGGGGCATCCATTGCTGCCGTGAGGAATGCCTCGGCCCAATTTTGCACACTATAGGTACGGACGATGTCGCGCAGCAAACGCATGCGGGAACGCTTCTCTTCGACGGGCATGACACAGGCTTTGTAGACGGCCTCAGCGATACCGGCGAGATCGTTGGGGTTGACGACCAAGGCACCATGCTGCAATTCCGCACTGGCACCCGCGAATTCGCTGATGACCACCACTCCCAATTCGTCGACCTGGGCAGCGCAAAACTCTTTCGCCACCAGATTCATTCCATCTTTGAGCGACGTCACCAGGGCGATATCTGCCGCACGGTAGTAGGTGAGCAACTGCTTGCGGGTGAGATTCCGGTGCATGTAGTGGATCGGTACCCAGCCACCTTCGGTGAACTCTCCGTTAATCTGACTCACCAAGAGTTCCACTTCGCGCCGCAGGTCCTTATAGTTGGGGATTTCCTCGCGGCTGGGAACGACAACCTGCAGCAAAGTCACCCTGTGCCGCAGTTCCGGATACCGTCGCAGCAGAATACGAAAGGCCCGCAGTCTTTCCGGAATTCCCTTGGTGTAGTCGAGACGATCCACTCCGAGCACAAGAAACTTGTTCGACAGTTCGTACCGAAACTGCCGGGACAATTCTTCGACGTCGCGGCTCGCCGCGTGATTCGCGAATTCCTCAAATGCAATGCTGATGGGGAATGTTCCCACGCGGGTTTGGCGGCCATCGAGTACAACCGAACTGAACTGACCTTCTCGCAGGGCCTGCGCCTCGGGAACGATCCGCTCGAGACAGCTAATAAAATTCCAGCGATCGCGGTCCGTCTGGAAGCCGAGCATGTCGTAATGCAACAAAGATTTCAGAATGGTCTTGCGCCAGGGAAGTTTCTCGAAGATGTCCGGCGCGGGAAACGGAATGTGAAGAAAGAAGCCGGCGGGTGTGGCCTTCCCCACCTCCCGCAGATAGCGCCCCATCAGCATCAAGTGATAGTCGTGCGCCCAGATCACGTCTTTGTCGTTGGCCACTTCCGCGGCCGCCTGAGCAAAACGCCGATTGACTCGCTGATACACCTCCCAATATTCCGGGTCAAAGTTGCAGCGCGACGGCATATCGTGAAACAAGGGCCAGATGATCTCGTTGGCAAATCCGGAATAAAACTTCGAGATTTCCTCGCGCGAGAGTGGAACTGGCTTAAAGCCGTAAGAACGGCCCCGAGATGCCTTCTTCAACAACTCATTTGCCTTGGGCGAATCGGCCGCCCCGGCCCACCCTACCCAGGAGCCATGGGTAAAGCGCCAGATGCTATCCAGCGCGGTCGCCAGCCCTCCTGCGCTGCGAGACAGGCGAGGACCTCCGCCCCGGTGCTTGATCTCCACCGGTAGACGGTTTGAAACTACGATGAGTCTTCCTTCTAACTTCATCGTTCTGCTCCGCAGGCTTGAAGCCACTTTCGCAGGAAATCCAGGAGTTCGTCGGGGGGCCGGAGCCAAGTATCGGCGATCGTCGGACGCCGCTCGGGCCGAACCAAAACTGCAAGACCCCGTCCTTTGATGGCATGAAAGGCGTTTTCGTCAGTCCTGTCGTCCCCAAGATAGGCAGCTGCCACCTGTCGGCTGGCCTCGGCCAGAATCGTGCAAACGGCATCTCCTTTGTTCTTTCCTGGGGCGCGAAGCTCCAATCCACCATCAAAAGCCAGCAGTTCCAAGCCGTGCTGCTCGACCAGGGACCCACCGATACGCCGGACCTCCACCTCGGTGGCTTGCTGTTGAGAGGGCGCCAACCCGCGCCAATGGATGGCAATGGCTCCCGGCTTTGTCTCCATGCGTTCACTGAGTCCACCGGAAATGAACGCGCGACGTGCAGTCTGCAGGGCAAGCCGGTGCTGAGCATCGGGCGTGTCGACTTCATACCTGCCGTCGGCAAATAATCGCTCGGCCCCGTGGCTTCCCCATATCTCCGGTTGAGGATGAATTCCGCTTAAAAACAGCAACTCGCGCGCGGAACGCCCGCTGATCAGCACCACCCGCGTGTTCGCCTTCATAATCTTCGAGATCAGTTCGGGGATATCTCGATATGGGAACGCTCGCATACGGTCGGGCGTGAATGGAGCAAGAGTCCCGTCATAGTCGAGCATGAGCAGGCGGGCAGACGCCTGGCGCAATCCCGCAAAGAACGGCACACAGGCATCGCATTGTTCGGCAACTTTCATGGCGCGACTTCAGCATTGCGAAGAAAACGGGTCCACCCTGAAGCGCGAGACGTTGCAGCGCCGGCAACCAAGGCGAGCACAATTGACACGGGCTGCATTGGATCGGGCGTTAGCCCCAAGCTTTAACGCCAAATCACGGACGAGTCTAGCATGGGCAACCAACTCTGATGCACCTGGAAGTACATGTGTTGGTTGACTTTGAACACACAGGTTCCCTGTTTAGGTCCAGCGGAACCAGCGCAACGCCAGAATGAACGACAGGCCGCCCCAAACCACCAGCACCGAGAGGCGTCCGGTTTGCGAGACAAGACTTGAACCTTCCAGGATCGTTGCCCGCAGGGCGTCATTCAATGCGGTCAAAGGCAGCAGCTTGATGAACGTCTGCACGGTCGCGGGGAAGCGTTCATAGGAAAAGAATACGCCGGAAAGAATCCACATGGGCATCATCACGATGTTGATCAACCCACTCACGCTCTCGATCTTCTGGGCGCGGCTGGCGGTGAGCAGTCCGAGTCCTCCGAACGAGACCGCCCCAAGCGCTCCGATCAGAAGGATGGTGAAAAACGATCCCAGCACCCGCATGTGGAACATCAGGATTCCGAAACCCAGCAGCAGGCCGACTTCGACGACCATCAGGATCAATCGACTACTGGCCAGCGCCATCAAAAAATCCGTGCGTCGCATCGGCGTGGCTACAAAGCGTTTGAGGAGCTTGCGCTGGCGCATGTCGACCAGAGCAAACCCGATTCCCCACATGCCCGAGTTCATCAGATTCATGCCAAGCAGGCCGGGAATGAGAAAGTCGATGTAGCGTGAGCCGGGCTCAGAAGAAACCACCACGCTGGTAGCCAATACATCCTTGCGGCCCGCCGCGCTCTCCAGCGCACTGTCCACCTCAACATGAGATTGAACGCTCTCTGGACGAGCGGGATCGTAATGGTACTGCACCTGGCTGGCGGAAATAGGGACAACGATCAGATCGTATTTGCCCAGACGAAGACCCTTCGCTGCTTGGGCATCGTCCACAATCTCAGCATGGATCGCGTTCTTCTGCGGCGAAGACTGAATCAATTCCTGAATGTGAACCGCACTGGGGCCGGCGAGAATTGCTATGGTTGTTCGATCTGCAGGCTTATTGCGAAAGGCAAATCCCAACCCGAGCGCGAGCAATAAAGGAAACACAAACACCCAGAACACAACTTCTTTTTCGCGCACAAGCTCTAGCATGCGGGCCCCGAGCAGGTGCCGGAACCCCGACCAGCGTCCGTTCCTTGGCGGAGCCGCGCTCTTCTGAATGTCGTGCTGCGATGGTGTTTGCTGGGCTACGGTCATGACTCAAACATCCGATCACTAAGAAATTGAATGACTACTCGTCCCTCAAATGTCTGCCGGTCAAATTCACGAACACATCTTCCAGGCTGGCTTGGCGCGTGTTCAACCTTTGCAACTGTGCCGACTGCTGATCAACTCGCTCCAGAAGTGCAGGAATTGTGCGATGCGGCTCCCGCACATTCAGGCAAATAATGCCATCCTCGCTGCGCACAGAATCTACGCTCGGCAGCGACTGCCACGCCGAGGTATCCCCATTCCCATTTCCCAACAACGCGAACTCGACTACGTGATGTCCGCCAAGCCTTTCAATCAGATCCGCCGGCGTACCCTCAGCAATGACCTGGCCGTGATCAACAATCACCAGGCGATCACACAGTCTTTCCGCTTCATCCATGTAATGGGTCGTCAGCAGCACGGTGCCGCCATTGTGCTGGAAGGCGCGGATAATATCCCAAAGCTGGCGGCGGCTCTGCGGATCAAGACCTGTGGTGGGCTCGTCGAGGAACAACACTTTCGGCGAGGCAACCAGCGCTGTCGCAACCGCGAGTCTTTGTTTCTGCCCGCCCGAAAGCTTCCCGACCAGCGCATCCGATTTTTCTTTCAACTGCAGCGCGCCGAGCACTTCATCCGCGCTGCGCGGCTGGGTGTAGAAACTGGCAAACAGCTCAATGGTCTCACGGACCGTCAGCTTTTCCGAAAGCCGAGTTTCCTGCAGCGAGATACCGATGTACTCGCGTAGTTCCCGCGCCTGGGCTTTCCAGGTCCGCCCGAGAATTGAGACTTCCCCGGAAGTCGGTTCTAACAGCCCCTCGAGAATCTCAATGGTGGTTGTTTTCCCTGCACCATTCGGCCCGAGCAGGCCAAAGCACTCCCCCGGTTGAATGGTGAGGCTTAACCCGCGGACGGCCTCGACTTTGCCGTCGTAAGTTTTGCGCAGATCGCGGCATTCAATGGCGGCGGGCATCGCAGTATTTTACCGGAGTTCCGGATGGGATCGTGCGAATTCACAAACATCAGAAAAATGTCCTCGAGCAAACTCTCTCCCGGCGTGAAACACGGGGCCTAGTTAAGCCTTGCCTCACCGGCGAGGGGGTAGAGGTGGATCTCTCCTGCAGTGACATTTTTTCCTGAGCTGTGGAAATCGTCCGCATCGAACGCGTAATCTATAGGTCGCATGTCGCTCCGCCTACGTGGCTTCACCTGACGGTTCACTCCTGAACACCGTGTGTGTCCTCACCGCTTACTTTTCTCAGGAGAAGAACCATGCCGCGCAAATTGCATTGCCTTTCGATTGCTTTACTACTGATCTCTTGTGCCCTCTCAGCCCAGTCGTCCCGTTCTTTCACGTTTCACTACGCCTTCACGGTGAAGAACGTACCCCAAGGTCAGAAAATTCGCGTCTGGTTCCCTGCGGCACGCTCAGACGATTTCCAGGACATCAAAGTGACCGCAATTAAGGGCGACTTGCCGCTGAAGCGCACCAAGGAATCGCGTTTCGGGAACGAGATCTACTACGGTGAAACTTCAAAGTCGAAGCCTGGCGACCTGCATTTCTCCGTGGATTACGACGTGGTTCGCCGGGAGCGCCTCACCATCGGGGTGAGCCGCCCCCGGCTTCAGAATGCCACTCTGAGCAAGAAGGAAGTCCAACAAGACCTCGCTTCCGACAAGCTGGTTCCGACCACCGGAATTCCGGCCGAGCTTGCAAGGAAGGTCACTGCCGGAAGACCCTTGACGCGTGAGAAGGCTCGCGCCATTTACGACTACGTCTTCGACAATATGCGTTACGACAAGACCGGCAGCGGCTGGGGACAGGGTGATGTGCTCTATGCCTGCAACGCCAAAAAGGGCAACTGCACCGACTTTCATTCGCTCTTTATCGCCATGGCACGCTCCCAAGGCATTCCGTCGCGTTTCGAAATCGGCTTCCCCCTTCCCGCTGACAAGCACTCTTCTGAGATTGCGGGCTATCACTGCTGGGCTGATTTCTTCGACCCTCAGCTGGGATGGGTGCCTGTCGACATCTCCGAAGCCTGGAAGCATCCTGTGAAGAAGGATTACTTCTTTGGCGCCCACGACACCGAGCGTATTCAGTTCACCATGGGACGCGATCTGAGGCTCAATCCGCCCCAAGCCGGTGAACCCCTGAACTACTTTGTCTATCCCTATGTTGAGGTCGCGGACCAGCCATATCTCAATATCTCAGACGAGTTTTCCTTTGCGGATCAACCTGTAGCTCAAGGGAGTGCCTCGAATACCCTGAAGTAATACTTGAATGGATCGAGACCCTAACCCCTTGTGGGCTCAGGGACAACTACTCTCGATCAAATATGAATCGAATGTTAGAATTGTGCTGCTCCTTGGTTAATCACCGCCTTACTCCCTGGGCAGCAGCCAAAAGTCGAACCTATGTCCAATGGAATTCATGCTTCGGCAGGTTCGCCGTTTGAAAAACAATCGCGGCTCGTATTCCAACGCATGGGCCGGCAAATCGGAAAGCTGATTAAGTCCGCAACCGTCGACAATGTTCACAGGTTCCGCACCAGCAGCCGTCGAATCGAAGCCGTAGTCGCTGAGCTAGCCCCAGAAAACGGCAACCAGAAAAAACTGCTTAAGCTGCTTGCAAAATTGCGCAAGAAAGCCGGGAAGGTGCGGGATCTGGACGTGCAGATCGCGTTTCTGAGAGAACTCAAAGTTCCCGATCGCCAGACTCACAGGGCTCAGCTGCTCGCGTGGCTTGGAGCAGAACAATCTCGCCGCAAGAGGAAGCTCGAGAAGGTAATGAATGCCGAAACCGCGGCTGAACTCCGCAGGCGCTTGCGTCGCGTGCAAGGCGAGATCGAACTCGACGGAATCGATCCATTGAAGCTTGCGCACCGGCGTCTGCCCGACCCCGGTACAGCTCCATTGAGCGAGAAGATGCTGCACACCTATCGCGTTGAAGCCAAGAAAGCCCGCTATCTGGCAGAGCTCGCGCCCAAATCCTCGGAATCCTTGCAGTTCCTCGAGGAACTCAAGAGGGCGCAGGATGCCGTTGGGGAATGGCACGATATCATGAAGCTCAAAGAGCGGGCCGAACATTTATTTGGCGGCGTCAGCGATTCTGCCTTGGTTTCTGTGCTGCAAAACGTCAGCCGGGCCAAGTTTCGGCGCGCCACCACTGCGCTGGTCACCGCCATTTCGGTAGTGTCTAAAGCCAAAAAGGCTTCCGAGCCCACCCCTCCTCGCAACGTGGCACCCGCTCCGGTTCGAGAGCTGCAACAAAACGCGGTCGCCTGAGGGCTGGCAAGCGTTTCGTGCCTTTTCGTGATGTGTTCATCTACTTCCTCAACCGATTCCCGATACACTGTTCCTGAATGCCGACTTTCGCCGCAGTTGACATTGGATCCAATTCCGTTCGCCTGAAAATCTCGCGCCTGACCGCTCACCGTTTAGTTGAAATTCATGAAGATCGCGAAGTCACTCGGCTTGGGGAATCTGTTTTCCGCAGCGGTTTTCTGTCCCCGGAAGCGATCGCCTTGACCGTGAAAGTTCTCCGCCGCTTTCACCGCGACTGCCAGCGCTATGGCGCCGATTCGGTTCGCGCGGTGGCCACGAGCGCTCTGCGCGATGCCCGCAATTCCCGTGCTTTTCTCGAGTGGGTACGATCGGCGACCGGCTGGACGGTTGAAGTCATTTCAGGGCTGGAAGAAGCGCGCTTGATTCACCTCGGCCTAACGTCGGCTCAGCGAGTGAATCCCTCTCCTGTGTTGATGATGGACCTGGGCGGCGGCAGTTGCGAGCTGACCATCTCCCGCAAGGGACATATCGAGGAGACCGTCAGTGTGCCTCTCGGCGCGGTTCGTCTGACTAATGATTTCATGCATCATGACCCCCCGCGCAAATCCGAAATACGCCAACTGCGAGGATTGATCGCTCGTGAAGTCGGCCGCATTGCTCCACGCATCATGCACGCCAGACCCAAGGTTGTCATCGCTACCTCTGGGACCGCCGAAGCTCTGGCAACGGTTTGCCATACCCTGTACCGAAACCGCAGCCAGCGCTACATGACCGTCACCCACCTGCAGATGCGCAAGATTGCGAAAATGCTCACGCGTCTCACGGTGGATGAGCGCCGCAAGATTCATGGCATCGGTGTTCGCCGTGCGGAAATCATCATCGCTGGAGCCGCGGTTTTCGCAGAGCTCCTCGACCGCTGCAAGCTCGGAGGATTCCGTTTCTCGCCTCTTGGCCTGCGTGACGGCCTTTTGGCGCAGATGGCTGCGGATTTCGATCGTGCCACCCGTTCCGGGCGACAGATTGAATCCGAACGCCAGGACTCGATTCGCGCCGCACTCGAGCACTACCATGTCGACGAGGACCATGCCATGCGGGTGCGAGATACGGCGCTGCAGTTGGTGAAGGCGTTGCGCCGGATCCACCGCCTGCCCTACGAATACAACGAGTGGATCTCGGCGGCAGCCATGCTTTGCGAGGTGGGAGACTACGTCAACCGCAATGGACGACACCGCCATACCTACTACATCATTTCCCACTCGGAAATCCTGGGCTACACACCACAGCAGCGCCGCATCATCGGAGCGATTGCACGGTATCTAGGCAAGTCGCGCCCTTCGCCTGGCGATGGCCCGATCCAGCCCTTGGCGGCGTCGGATCAGAAAAACATCCCTAAAGCGTCGCTCATTCTGCGCCTGGCGTCAGCCCTCAACCTGGGGCGAAGCGGTGCGCTCAAGAAATTCCGCGTACGGATCCATTCAACTTCGGTCGAGCTTGTGCTCGTCCCCAGGCTCCCGTTGAGTGTGGACCTTGAATTGTGGGCCGTAGAAAAGGAGCGCGCCTACTTCCGCGAAGTTTTCGGATGCGACTTCGCAGCGCTTGCCGCCGCCTGAATCTCGCGGGCCATTTTGGGGGTGATGAACCAGTGGAGGATGGCTGCGCGTCGCTCGGTTTCGACTCGCGCCACTGCGCCTTTCTTGAAGTCGATCATCGCCTCGCATCCGGATTTCGCGATTATTTTGGCCAGGAAATCTGTAATGCTAGGATTGTGGCCCACCACCATGATGGCTTCCTGTTTCGCATACCTATCGAGCATGCGCCGAAAATCGGCAAACGAGGCTTCTGGGCGCAGCGCCGCCTCGAGTGGCAGTTTCGACTCGTAACCGATCTCGTTGCCAATCAAGGCTGCAGTCTGCGTGGCTCGCTTCAACGGGCTCGAAATAATTACGTCGGGTTGAATGTTCAGGGCAGCAAGCGCGCGGCCGATAAGCCCGCACTGCTCAATTCCGTCGGCGTCGAGCGGCCGCTTCTCGTCCTTCTTTGGGTTGTTCAAATGCTCGCCGGCACTGGCGTGCCGAACAAAATAGATGATCATGAGAGCTTACGTTCCCTTCGTGCCAGCCTGCGCCGTGGCTTCGGTTCCTCCATCGACGGAATCGCTTCGATGGTCTGCTTGCCTTCCGCTATCGCAATCTGGAACTCCTGCGCGCTGAACCCCGGTACGGGGGGCTTGTGCTTCCCTGCCGCCCGCCAGGCGCGCACATAACTGCCGTCTTTTCGCAGCACACGCGCTTTGATGCTATCCGCGAGGTATGCGCTGAGGATCTCGTGCGTGACTCGGTTCCGCAGCATCGGGTCCTTCACCGGGAACATAACCTCGACGCGCTCGTATAAATTGCGCGGCATCCAGTCAGCACTCGACAGGTACACTTCGTCCTGCCCACCATTGGCGAAATAGAAGATTCGGCTGTGCTCGAGAAACCGGCCGACAATGCTGCGCACGCGGATGCGGTCGCTGATCCCGCGCACCCCGGGGCGCAGCGCGCACATTCCCCGCACCAGAAGATCAATTTCCACTCCCGCCTGCGATGCGCGATAGAGGGCCGCAATGATGTTCTTGTCGAGCAGCGCATTCATCTTGGCGACGATGCGCGCCGGGCGTCCCAGGCGAGCGTGATCGCTCTCGCGCGCGATCAGATCCAGGCTGTGCTCGGCGATGTTTACGGGCGAGACCATCAGCGGGGCATAGCTGGAATGCTCCGAGTAGGCGGTCAAGAAGCTGAATACATCGTGGACCGCACCCGTGATCTCCGGATCGGCGGTCATCAGGCTCAGATCGGTGTAGAAGCGCGCGGTGGTCGCATTGTAGTTCCCCGTGCCCAGGTGGGCATACCGGCGCGACACCCCGTCCGGATCTTTGCGCACCAGCAGCGACAGCTTGCAATGAGTCTTCAGCCCAACCAGCCCGTGAAAAACCTGCACTCCTGCATCTTCCAGAGCGCGGGCCCAGCGGATGTTTGAAGCTTCATCAAACCGCGCCTTAAGCTCGACCACTGCGGTCACTTCCTTATTTTTCGCTGCCGCATCAATCAGCGAGCGAACGATCATTGAATTCTCGCCCGTGCGGTAGAGCGTCTGTTTAATCGACAACACATTTGGATCTTCGGCCGATGCCTCGATGAACGACAGGACGGCGTCGAAGGAATCATAGGGATGATGCAACAGCACATCATGCCGCCGCAGCTCTTCAAACAGATCCTGGGACTTCGCCGTAAGCCGAAGTTCGCGCGGTGCAAATGGCTTGAACTTCAAATCCGGACGATCTGTTTGCTCGTAGATGTTGAATAAGCGCGGCAGATTTACCGGACCATCGGCATGAAACACCTGCCAGGGTTCGAGCCCGAAATTCGTGCGTAACCGCTCGATGATCTCGGGATCGGCTGTGGCCTCAATCTCCAGCCGTACGGCATCCCCCTTGCGGCGATTGTGCAACTCCGTACGTACGGATTCCAGTAAACTTCGCGACTCTTCTTCGGCCAAATAAAGATTACTGTTTCGCGTCACGCGAAAAGCAGCCGAGGAAACAATGTCGTAGCCGTTATACATTCGCCCGGCGTGAAACGCGACCAGATCATGGAGGAAAATGAAGTCAATCGTGCCTTCTGAGGGCAGCCGGACCAGTCGCGGCAAAGACCTTGGCACGGTCACAACTCCGGTGTAGGTGAGCGAGGAACGCCGGCGGCGCCGGAGCAAAAAGGCCACACACAGAGCTTTATTGATCACGCGCGGAAACGGGTGCGCCGGATCGACCGTCACAGGCGTCAGCAACAGGTCGAGTTCGCGGTCACAATACTCCTCAACAAACGCCCGAGCATTTTCATCGAGCTCATCGAGCCCGAGGACGCGAATTCCCTTCTCCGAAAGCTGCGGCCTGACCTGTTCATTCCAGCACTGATACTGGTCGGCGACGAAATTGTGCACTTCATCAGAAATCGCATCGCGCTCTTCGGTCAGCGTCAGACCGTCCGGCCCTGCCTCACTGTAGCCATCTTCAATCTGCTGCACCAAACCGGCGACTCGCACCTCGAAGAATTCGTCCAAATTGCTGGCACTAATGGAAAGGAATTTCAGCCGCTCGAGGAGTGGATTCGACCCATCCTGGGCTTCCTCGAGCACACGCCGGTTGAATTGCAGCCACGAAAGTTCCCGGTTGATGTAATACGCCGGATTGTCAACGGAAGCGCGAGCCATGACGGGATTGGCGGAGAATGCCGGGCATCGCAGGCGACAGAGAGCGCCAGCGGCCTTCCTAGTATAAGCCAGGCCCTCCCCTCGAATCTCAATCTGGAACTGTAGCGGGAGATTATTAAAGGAGTATGAAATTAATTTCCATGGCTCTCGTCTCCCTGAAATGCCCTCCCGGGTACCGACGGCACTTTGATTGGAGAAAGGCACCGACATCTTCCCCGGTTCTGGGTCGGAACGGTCCCCCGGGGAACGCGAGGCGGCGCTTAGGCGAGATCGGCAGAGGATCTATCTCCTAGCATTCGAGGTGGTTATCCGTCTTCAGCTTGGGTCTGAGGTTCTCAAGTCTTGCTCTTCTTGAAGGTTAGCGGCATGGTCAGTGACGGCCGCAAGTCCTCGGAGCCCCAATGCATGGGAGGGTCAGGAACGGGTGCATGGCGCTTGTTATACTCACCTCCGTGCTCAAGGAAACGCTAGAAGAAGGACGAAAAATCACAGACGCAGCCTTGGAGCGCCTTCTACCCGCGGCCGACGTGCGCCCCGCGGCCATTCATCGCGCCATGCGGCACAGCGTGTTCGCCGGGGGCAAACGCATCCGCCCTATCTTGTGCATGGAAGCTGGCCGGGCGGTTGCTGGCTCGCTTCCAAGTGGAATCGAAGACGTCGGTGCAGCTCTGGAACTGCTGCACACCTATTCTCTGATCCACGACGACCTTCCCGCGCTCGACAACGATGATCTTCGCCGCGGACGTCCCACCTGCCATAAAGCCTTCGGCGAGGCCATCGCCATTCTGGCGGGCGACGCTCTGCAAACTCGGGCATACGAGATTCTTTCGCTGGTGCCGTGCGCGGCTGAAGCCCGGGTGAGAATTATCGAGGAAATCGCCCGGGGTACGGGCACCATCGACGGAATGATCGGTGGTCAAGTCGTCGATCTCGAGTCTGAGCACCAGAAGCCAGATCAGGAGATGCTGCAATACATTCACCTCTCAAAAACCGCGGCGCTCATTGCCGCCAGCGTGGTGAGTGGCGGCCTCTATGCTGGAGGCTCGGAGGATCAGCTAAAGCAATTGCGTTGCTATGGACAATCGATCGGCTTGGCATTCCAGATCGTCGATGACATCCTCGACGTCACGCAGACCTCCGAACAGCTGGGCAAGACCGCCGGAAAGGATCTGGCATCTGAAAAGGCTACTTACCCGGCACTGTTTGGCCTGGAAGAATCTCGCAGGCGAGCCCTTGAGCTACTTACCTCCGCTGACGACGCGCTGAAAGGTTTTGGCTCCCGTGCAGAGACCCTCAAGACAATCGCCCGCTTTCTGATTGAGAGGGAGAACTGAGACCGGACGTCCGAGTTTGCAGGCCGGCTAGAGGCCTTCGCGGCTGATTTTCCACAGCAATGGAGCACCGAAACGTTATACTTACGTCAGTGTAGTTCCTTAAAAGCGCGCCTGCAGGACCACACGCCATTGGGCATGCATTCATAATGAAAAAACAGAACTCTCCCCGCGTCGCTTACTTCTCGATGGAGATTGCTCTCGAGCCGAATATTCCCACCTATAGTGGCGGCTTGGGCATCCTTGCCGGAGATACTTTACGTTCGGCCGCCGACCTCGGCGTGCCGCTTTGTGCCGTTACTCTCTGCTACCGCAAGGGATACTTCCGGCAGATTCTGGATGCCCTGGGCAATCAGTTTGAGAAACCCCAGGATTGGGCGCCCGAGCAGCAGCTCACCGAAACCAAGCAGCGCGTGAACGTAGAGATTGAGGGCCGCCAGGTCGCTATCCGTGCCTGGAAGTACACAATTACGGGTGTTAATGGCGACGTTGTTCCTGTCTATCTGCTGGATACAGATCTGCCTGAGAATTCCGAGTACGACCGCGCCCTGACCGATTGTCTCTACGGCGGGGATCAACGCTACCGGCTGGCCCAGGAAATTGTTCTTGGATTCGGAGGCTTTCGCATCCTCGAGAAAGTCTACCCTGGCCAGCTAGAGGCCTACCACATGAACGAGGGCCACTCGGCATTGCTATCCCTCGGTCTGTTGGAGCGCCGACTTGATCAGAGTTTCGCCGGGCGCCTGAAACAGCTGGATATCGATGGGGTTCGCGACATGTGCATCTTCACCACGCACACGCCGGTGCCTGCTGGACATGACCAGTTCCCGCGCAGCCTTGCCGTCCAGATTCTCGCCCACGATCACGTCGCCCTTCTCGATGAAGCCGAAGCTTGGGAAGGCGACGCCTTGAACATGACCTATCTGGCGCTCCGCTTCTCCGGATATGTAAACGGCGTGGCCATGCGTCATGGCGAGGTATCCCGCGGCATGTTTCCCACTTACGAGATCAGTGCCATCACCAACGGCGTGCACGCAATCACGTGGACGTCCCCGGCTTTTGCCGAATTGTTTGACTCGTTCATTCCTGGATGGCGGACCGATAGCAACTATCTCCGGTATGCGATCAGCATTCCCTTGCCTAGCATTCGTCAGGCCCATGCCGAAGCAAAGTCTGAGTTGTTCGAGGCCATTGCCAAGTCCTTCGGCGTGCAACTCGACCCGAAAGTGCTCACCATTGGCTTCGCGCGCCGAGCCAGCACCTATAAACGTGCAGACCTTTTGTTTCACGATCCCGATCGCCTGCGGAAGATTGCACGCGAAGTTGGGCCCATCCAGCTCGTGTATGGTGGCAAAGCCCACCCTCACGATGAAGGCGGCAAGAACCTCATACGCCGGGTTATCGGTGGGGCTAGCTCCCTTTCCGATGTGATCAAGACCGTTTACGTCGAGAACTACGATATGCGCTGGGGTGGGCTCATTACCTCGGGCGTCGACCTTTGGCTCAACAACCCCATGCGCCCGCAGGAGGCTTCGGGCACCAGCGGCATGAAGGCGGCCCTAAACGGCGTCCCTAGCTTCAGCGTGGTCGACGGCTGGTGGGCCGAAGGACATATAGAAGGGGTCACGGGATGGTCCATTGGCAGCAGCGAGATAGCCGAAGATCCCTCGAGCGAAATCGCCAATCTGTATGACAAGCTCGAGCGGGATATCGTCCCCATGTTCTACGGGCGCCCGAATCGGTACATCGAAGTAATGCGTTACACAATCGCCCTAAATGGTTCATTCTTCAACACTCAACGCATGGTGCTGCAATATGTTGCAAATGCCTACCGGATGCAGCGCGAGGTGGCCGTAGCGGTCTAGGGCTGGTCGGCCTGCTCTACTTCGAAACAAGTAAACGCCTCTTGCCAGATAGCATCTAAGTACCTACTATGTTCTGGCGGCGCAGGAAGCTCCCAGAGGACAGCGAACCGTTGGTCCCGCATGGCTTGATATGGCAGGCCACCGCGGACCAGGATTCCAGAGAAGGCCAGGGCTCCATAGAAGGCCAGGGTTCGACAGAGCTGCCGCCGGATATGTGGTATGACTCCCCCAGTGAAGTGAAGCGGTCTCCAGCCGAGCCGGTGGAAATGCCGGTGCGCGTATCGGCTCAGACCGATTTTCAGCCGAGCGACCGCGGTGAGCTTTCGGCTCCCGTGAAGTGGCCGCGTGTTGACGATGCAGAAATCGCGCGTCGTGCCCGACGGGTCGACACCGCGGTTTCCTTCCCCTATCGCAAGCCTCTGGTCGGCGCTGCAGTGCCCAAGCCTGTCGACCCAGAACATCAAGCGGAATCTCAACCAGCAAGGCTGGAACTGGTCTCTGCGGCTCCATTGACCCCGCTTCGCCCGATCCGTGCGGCGCTGTTTAACAATTGGGTTTCGCGGTTCCGCCAACTGGAGCTGCTGAACCTATCCGTGATTCTCGAGAGGGCTCGCAAAGCCAGGATCTTCGCTCGATTCAGCGGCAGCGCAAGCAAGACCGTTCTGGCGGCGACTCAGGGGCTCAAGCTGGTTCGCCAGAGATCCGCGCCCGCACTCGATGCGGCAAGACTGAGGTGGGTGCACGGTTCTAATGATGCGTTTGCGAAATCCCGCCTGGGCATTCAACATCTTCGCGAAAGCATCCGTGCGATCGAGAGGATGAGCGCATCTGCCCGTATCTGGCAACGGGCGCGCACCTTGCAAGTCACCATACGAATACCAACCTCGAATTGGCGGTTCCTTACCTCTTTGGCTGAAACGGCGAAGGCCGGAGCGGTGCGAACCCAACTTAGGGTGCGGCGTGACTCGCGGCTGTGGGCTTCGCTGGCAATGGGGGGACTTTCGGCGTTACTGGCTCTAGGAGTTATTTCTGTGCTGCGCCACCAGGGCTCAGGCAAGCAATTGCTGCCTCGAGCACAGGAAACTGTGGACGCTGCAACACCATCCCCAACCATTCAACCAACGCCCTTGCAGCCGGTTATCTCCCCGGCGGCGACTGCCGCGAAACCCAGCCCGGCGGCGGATGGCAGGCGAGAAAATCACGGGTCCGCCACACCCATGTCCGCCGAAGTTCAGAAGGGCTCATCGGTTTCGCCTTCTTCTGCAAAGAAGCACCGGCCCCGTCACAAGAACGTTGAAGATGACTATGTGGCGGCCGACACTTACGTCTACTATGGCGCGGGCGGGAAACCGGGACGCTGACCTACTTGAGCGTCACCAAACGCTCGACGACCTCTGAATAATCTTTCTTCTCCAGGCCATGAACGGTCCGGTTGTACTCGTCCACCTTGCTTGAATAATTCATCGAACAGAACTTCGGTCCGCACATCGAACAGAATGCCGCTTCTTTGTAATAGTCATCCGGCAGAGTTTCGTCGTGCATGGAACGGGCCGTCTCAGGATCGAGTGACAGGGCAAACTGTTTCTCCCAATCGAACTTGTAGCGCGCGAAGCTGAGTGCATTATCGCGGTCCTGAGCACCTGGTCGGTGGCGTGCGATGTCAGCAGCATGGGCGGCAATCTTGTAGGCAATGATTCCGTCCTTCACGTCCTTGTCGTTAGGAAGTCCGAGGTGCTCCTTCGGGGTGACGTAACAAAGCATGGCCGCGCCGTGCCAGCCAATCATGGCCGCACCAATCGCCGAGGTGATGTGGTCATATCCCGGGGCGATGTCGGTTACAAGCGGTCCCAGAGTGTAGAACGGCGCTTCGTGGCAAAGCTCGTTCTCTCGATCCACTTGCTCCTTGATTTTGTCGAGCGGGACGTGCCCGGGACCTTCAATCATGACCTGCACATCGTATTCCCAGGCCTTCTTCGTCAACTCACCGAGAGTCCCCAATTCGGCGAACTGGGCTTCGTCGCTGGCGTCGGCAATGCAGCCCGGGCGAAGGCCATCGCCCAGGGAGAACGAGACGTCATACTTCGCAAAAATCTTGCAGATGTCGGCAAAGCACTCGTAGAGGAAATTCTGCTTGTGATGGTGCGCCATCCACTGCGCCAGGATCGCGCCCCCGCGACTCACAATTCCAGTGATGCGGTTTGCAACCATGGGGAGGTACTGAAGGAGAACTCCGGCGTGTATGGTCATGTAATCCACGCCCTGCGCCGCCTGTTCTTCAATGACTTCCAGCATCAGGCTGGCGGTGAGGTCTTCGATCCTGCGCACCCGGGAGATGGCTTCATAGATCGGAACGGTTCCAATGGGCACCGGGGAGTGCCGCAAAATCGCCTCGCGAATATCGTGTATATCTCCCCCGGTCGAAAGATCCATGACCGTGTCCGCACCGTAGTGCACCGCAGTATGCAGCTTCTTCAGCTCTTCTGAAACCTCGGAGGTCACCGCACTGTTGCCGATGTTCGCGTTGATCTTGCACAGCGAAGCCACACCAATGCACATCGGTTCGAGCTCAGGATGGTTTACGTTGGCGGGAATGATCATCCGCCCGCGCGCCACCTCTTCGCGCACCATTTCTGGCGGAAGCTTTTCTTTGCGGGCGACGCAGTCCATCTCTCCCGTGATCACGCCACGCTGGGCGTAGTGCTTCTGAGAGAAATTGCCGTCCGTGTTCTCGGCCCTGCGGCGCGCAATCCAGTCGGCGCGAGGGTAATTCGTGTCATTGTTTCCGTTTGCGCCCTGTCCGTAGCTGTTATGTCCATTTGGGGATGGCATGAAGTTCAATCCTCGGATGAGATCTGACCAACATTATAGCGGCGATTGTATGTTGCACTGGAACTAGTCGGCTGGTTCAACCTGAGCAGGGGATGGCCCACGCAGCGGCCACGCCGCGGTCGCAAATCCCACCGTGTATACCAGTCCGATAACGGCGAAGCCAGCCCTCAGGTTTTTTTCTGCCACCGTGCCCACAAGGTAGGACTGCAGCACCTGCAAAAACGTTCCCGCCGCGTAAAACGTGTTTTGCACGCGCCCCATGTAGTGCTTAGGAATTTCTTCCATAAGGCTTGTACCAAATGCGATTCCGGTAATTCCCCGCCCCGATCCCATCAGGGCATATAGCAGAACCGCAAGCGCGAGGAAAGGCATCGTGGGAGCCGAAATCATGCAGATTGCAAGGATGCCGAGTGAAATCGCGATTGCACGTCTAGCACCGAACTTGCGGATCAATTCTGGTGCATAGAACGCGCTCAAGAATGCGCCCACGCCCCAGCCGCCGTTCAGCCAGCCATATCCGACGGCGCCTTTCTGGAACACTTTGTCGCTCAACGAAGGCGTAACCACTACCCCTGTCATCATGGCCGACAGGAATAATGCCCAACTAACCCCGAGCAGCACCACCTCACGCCGTCCGCGAAGATACTCCCATCCCTCCCGCATCTCGCGAAAGAATTTCCCGAAGGCACTTTCGGCCGCAATGATGTCGGCCTGCAACTCCGCCGGACGCGGCACCACATGTCGCCCTTTGCGCACCGCCAGATAACACAGGAAAGAGACCAGATAGCTGCTAACGTCAATCAGCAAAACTCCGCCGAGGCCGATTTTGTTGTACACAAACCCGACGATCGCTCCGGCGATCAGCCAGCCGCCCTGGACCCCAGCCATGAGAAAGGTGTTCGCATGAACGAATTCGTCTTCGGGGGTAAGCTCTTGAATCAGCGCGCTGATCGTCGGCCAGAACATCCAGAAACCGGCTGCCACCAGCATGTTCATCAGGTAGAGTTCCCATACTTTCACTCTATCCATGAACGCCAGGATGGCAACCGCAAGAATGATCGCGGCGCGAGCCATATCCAACATCATGACCAGACGACGCCGGTCTTCACGATCGATAATGACGCCGGAAAAGGGAAGCAGCAAGATTGCGGGCAGCGTTTGCAGAACCGCAAACGTGCCCAAGGCGACCTCAGAGTGAGTGATTCGCAGAATATGCCAGGCGACCGCGGACGCGTTTAATCCGCTGCCCAGCATGGAAACTACATTCGCGGCGAGGATAAGTCGCAGGCCGCGGCTCTGCAAAATCGATCGCATAATCTACTTTAATAGAGTCGGACCGGGGGGCGCTAACTCTCCCCAGCGTCTTGCGAATCCGGGCATGGGAGGCGTCACATTCACGCAGGGAATGGTTGTTCATGGCGCAGACGCGGATCCAAAAAACGCCGGGCAGGTTGAGGACGACGTCGTTCCGTTGGACCCCGATGCGATGCAATTGCTCTAGCCTTCAACCCGACGCAGACGCCAATCCAGCTTCACCCCGCGGCTTTCGCAGAGCAGGTACACGATCAACATCGTCAACACCGTTTCGATCGGGTGCTTGTATCGGGGGAACGGATTCACAAAATAGTAAGGAAGGGGGTAGACGAGCAGAAATGGCGCAAGCAACCACCGGTAAGGATTCTGGCGCTGGAACATGAGCCCGAGCCCCGCGAATCCAAACAGAGCAGCCAGCAGGAACTGAACGTGCCGTGCGACCCAGAGATCGTATCCGCTGATGTTTGTGGCCTGCCGCGGGGCCGCCCAGAAGTAAAACACCCGCTCGATGGTGAACCAAGTGAACTGGCCCGGGTGTGCACGAACAAACTGCCAGAACTCGCGTTTGGTTTCGTCCATGTAACGAATCTCGCCGGCTTCCTGAAACCGCTTCATCGCGGCGGGATCGTTCCCGGGATGCTCACTGCGCGTCCATAAGGCGTCCGACGATTCGTTGTTCGCCTCGTGCAATTCGAGCGGCAGGTTGTCGCGAATGAACACAAAGCGCTGAAATACTCGATAATTCCGGATCGTCCAAGGAGCGATGGTGATAAGGATTGTGACCAGGCAGAGTGCGACAGGCCGCACCGACCTCCTGGGGGCGGGGTAACAAATCCACGCCAGCAGGAAGGGCAACAAGATGACCAGGGCTGTGTTGGTTAACGCGATCAATCCCCACAGCAGCCCATAGACGATCCAATCGCGAAATCTGGCCTTTTCTCGCAGCAAGATCGCCAGCCACAGTGCCAGAGTCAGCAGAAATGTACTCAGGCATACGTCCCAGACCACGCGCACGGGCCAGTAGATCACATACGGAAATACGGCCCAGGTCCAGGCCGTCCCACGCGCTGTTGCTTCTCCGAAAAGGCGCGCGGCAATGCGGTACAGAGTCCAGCACGTCAGCGCTGAACAGATACTGTTGAATACAAGAATCACCCAAGCAGACGCGTTGCTGTAGATCCCGAACAGCTTAAAAACTTGTGCCAGCAGGTACGGATACACGGGGGCTGTCCACGCGCTCGGGCCCGTCGGAACGTCCGTTGGCGAAGAGAATCCTTGTCCAAGCGCGATGGATCGAGCAATCCGACCGGTTTCCCATCCGAATTGAAAGTGATCCCGCCGCGGCGTGATCTTGTACGTGTGCCCCGCTGTGATCACCAATACGCGCAAAGCCAAGGCAATGATCACAATCCAGAGCAAGGGCACGCGGGGTCTCACCCCAGGCTCATCTTGCCTGAGATCCTCAAGGTTCGCGGGCTGTAGGAGATTCGATGAACTCACTGCGCCAAGAGTACCGCAGGCAGGGAGGACTGCGCTAATCGAGCCGCGAGGGGCGCAAGAATGGCGCAAAAATCCCGCTTGAGGAGCCCGCCAATCAGCGCTACGATTCGGGGCTGCCAGGAGGTCACACTCTTATGTCACCCATTCGCGTTGGTCTTACTGCGGCTTTGGCACTTATCTCCTCGCTTGGCTTGGCGCAAATCGATCACGTCACTATCGCAGCCGGAACCCCCGAGGACAAGGACCTCACCACCATTGGAAACGAGCAGGACCTGCAAAAGAAAATTGCGATGTTTCAGGATTTCCTGCAAAAGTATTCCTCCAACCCCATGGCTGTTGCTTTCGGCAACTGGCAACTCGCCCAGACATATCAATCAGCCGGAGACTTCCCCAAGGCCGCGGATGCGGCAGACAAGGCGCTCGTCTCTTCCCCTCGAAATCTCGATATCCTCACTTCACAGGTGGCCATTTCGCAACAGATGCACGACGGTGCACGGGTGTTCAAGTATGCCGTGCAGGGCGGCGGGATTTACAACTCCATCGACAAACAGACAAAGCCTGAGAACATGAGCGATGAGGGCTTCCGGGACACCGTGGAAACGGAAAAGCAGAACAACCAAAACGCGTACCAGTTCTTTCAAAGCTCGGCTTTCAGCGTGATTGGGTCGGAAACCAATGCCAAGACGCGCATGGACTACATCGAACAGTTCACGGCAACGTTTCCACGGTCCGGCCTCGATGAGCAGCTGACTTCCTATGCAATGATGTCTCTCGCCGAGATGCAGGACAACAAGCGCCTGATTGCTTATGGAGAGAAGGCAATTGCTGCCAATCCTGAAAATATGGTCGCGCTCCTTACCCTGGCTACCACTTACGTGCAAAGTCCCGAGACGGCCGCCAAGGCCATTTCTTATGCCCAGAAGGCGATCCTGCTTGCTAAAGCGGACCAGCCCGATGCAACCAAATCGAACAAAGTGTCGGCTGGAGTCGCACATTGCGTTGTCGGCCGGACCTACGCTCTCCAGGAAAAGACCTTGTCTTCCATCGCAGAACTGAAAACCGCAACCAGCTTGCTTAAAGGCGAGGACGAGCAGCAATACGCGATTGCCGCCTACTACCTTGGGTGGGATTACGCAAAACTGAAGAAACTCTCGGAGGCACGGGCCATCCTCACCGAGGGCGCAGCCATCCCCGGTTCGATGCAGGGCGCCATCAAAGAATTGCTCACAAAAGTGAATTCGGCCCGAGCTGCAGGGAAATAGCTAACGCTTGGCGAGATCATCCGACAGCAAGTGAGCTTTGAAGGCGAGCGTGTGGGCGCGAGTGAGGTCCCCGCCATCAGAGGCAGATCTGGCCTGTCGAATGTAGCTTTGAATTTGACCCAATGTGCTTTGTTCGGACGGCGTCAATTGGCGCGTGGAGATCCGTTTCAGGTTTTCGTCTGTCGTCGCCAATAGCTGCGCAGTGTTCTCGCGATTGTGGATCTCCTGTTCCTGGCTTCCCCCGGGCGACAACTGAATGAGGCCTTCTGTGGCTCCGCCGTTCCTGATGACAACCCTGCCAGTTTGGCCGCCAGGATCTGTGGGAGCGGACGGCTGCCCGCCGGACTGAGAATTCTCTGCGGTCGGCTTCTTATGGCTCTTTTGGCCCTTTTTCGCCGTCGAGCCGGTTTTAGGAGGAGTTTTATGCGGTTTCGACCGCGGCTTAGCCGCAGGCGGAGTTGGCTCTACCGGTGGAGGCGAATTCTCCTTCGGCGCGGGCGGTTGTTCCTGCGGAGCAGGCGGAGGAGAGGATTGCGGCGGTTCGGCAGGCGTGGAAGCTGGAGGACTCTGAGTTTGAGGAGCGCTTAGGTCTGGCGGCGCTTGGTTTTTCGGGGCCGGCTCTTGTTGGGAAAATACGGGAACTGCACACAGCAGGAGCGCGAGTGGCAACAGTTCCCTTTTGTAAAACATTCCCATGCTAGTTCTTTCGCGCCAACACTGCGTCGGCAGCAATGTCTTCTGATGCAGACGGCCGAGTCTCGCCGAGCGGCAGGCGAAGACGGAACGCAGTCCCTTTTCCCTCCTGCGATTCGAAATCCACAGACCCGTAGTGCCACTGCATAATCTGATACGTCTGGGCCAGGCCTATCCCGCTGCCCGCCTTTTTGGTTGTGAAATAGAGCTCAAAGACTTTCTCCTGCACTGCGGCTGGGATGCCCGTGCCCTCGTCTCTGATCTCCGTGACGATTGTGTCCTCCTCGCGATTCGCTCCGATGGTGAGCGTTCCGCCCTCGGGCATCGCCTGCACGCCATTGATCACAACGTTCAACATGGCCTGTTTGATGAGGTCAATATCTACCTTAACCGGGATCGCCTCGGAGGGCAGTTGCCGCACGATTCTCACCCCATGCTGTGCAGCATCCGGGGATGCCAGAAGAACAACTTCATCCAGCACCAGCTTAAGGTCCGCGTCCTCGATGTGCAGCTCGCGGGGACGGGTGAAATCCACCAGGATCTGCACCACCCGGTCGAGGCGATGAATCTCGTTGTCGATAATATCCACATGACGGCTGGTGTCAGGATCCAGCTGCTGCATCTTGTTCCGCAATAGTTGCAGGTGCAGGACGATGGCGTTGATCGGATTCTTGACCTCGTGGGCGACTCCGCGGGTGACCCGGCCGCTCGCCGAGATGCGTCTTGAAAGTTCGATTTCATCTTCAATGCGCCGCGCCGACTCTGCATCTCGCATGGTGAGCAAGGCGCCGATCTGGGTGCCCTTTTCATGTATGAAATCGAGCGATACTTCGACCCGCCTGCCGTTAATCGACTCCATCTCCCGCTGCTCAACGTTGTGGTGCAACCGGAATGCATCGAGCAGCAGGGCGCCCAAGGGCGATTCGGCGGAGAAGATATCCTTGGCGTTGCGGCCGAGCAGTTCACGCCGGGAGCGGCCCAGGAAACGCTCGACCGACGCACTGACCAGCACGACCTTCGAGTCGCGGGTAAACAGCATCAAGCCTTCTTGCAAGCTGGACATGATCTGGTCGACGTTGTCCTTCAAAGCGGAGAAAATCTCACGCGCGTCGCGCATTTGCCGGCCAAGGTGCGCGATCTTCTCGGTTACCTGCCCGTATTCGTCGCGTTCTCCGCCCCCATTCATGTCCCCGCCATGCGTTTCGGTCATGCGATCCAAGCTTCGGCTGATGTGCTCGAGGGGACCGAGTGCAATGTTGGCCAACATGGCCGCTAATATGAGGGAGCACAAGATTGACAGCGCAGACAGCTTCACTGCCCGCTTGAGCTGTGGGTTGAGCTCATTGCGCAGGAACACTGTCGAGACACCCACTCGGATGTCGCCAAATACGGTGCCGTTCAACAAAAGCGGCATATGAACTTCATAAACGGCAGGTGGGTTATAAATCAATCGCAGTTCACGACGGAAGCCTGCGTTTTCCAGCGAGGCAAAGTCAGGCCGATCGGGAATTTTCCTTCCGACCAGATTTGGATCGGTGTGCAGAATTGCCTTGCCGTCTAAGTCTACGATGGTTGCGTCGTAGATCGTCGGCCAGCTGCCCACCACCGAGTCCAACATCGTGTTGAGGTCGCGATCGGTGCCGAGATAATAGGTGACGCCACGCCGCACGGCTTCAGGATTGTTGGTGTCCACCCGCGTGCTGGTGAGGTCGGGAGCGGCGTTCGAGGACAGGTACGCCAGCTGCGAAGTCAAGTACATCGCTGTATCGTGCGCGGTCGCAACCCGCTGCCGCAGCATCTGGGAGATGTAAACGTAGGACGCCCCGGTCACCAGCGCGGCCACCATAAACGTGATGGCAAGTACGAGCTTAGTTCTGCGGCGCATGAAGTAGGTCCAAGAAGGTTAGTGCCACGATCCTGGGGGCGGTCACTCCCTTTAAGAACACCTTACGAATCTCTAAGTTCTGCCGGATCTTCCCTGTCGGCTCGGCTCGCGTCGGCTGCTGAACTCCCATATTCTTTCAGCTTGTTGTGCAAGGTCTTTAGGCTGATTCCAAGAATCTCGGCGGCGCGGGTCTTATTGTTGTTGGTTGACTCCAGAGTTTTCAGGATCAACAACCGCTCTGCCTCTCCGACCGTCGTACCGACTCCTACGCGGATCGAATCAGCATCATCGACCGAGGGACGAGCCGGGGCGCTCCCAAAACCAGGCGGAAGGTGCTTGGTTTCAATCACTGGGCCTTCGCAAACAATGACCGCTCGCTCCAGCGTATTACGAAGCTCACGAACGTTGCCTGGCCAAGTGTAGCTCTTAAACGCGTTGAGCACGGCCTCGCTCACCGTCGCTATGCGACGACCGTGCTTTGAACTCATCTCCGCGAGCAGCGCGTGCACCAGATCAGGAATGTCTTCGCGATGCTCCCGCAGCGAGGGCATATGAATATTGAAGACGTTCAGCCTGTAATAGAGGTCGTTGCGCAGTTCGCCACGTGCCACCGCCTCTTCGGGGATCTTGTTGGTCGCGGCCAGAACTCGCACATCCACTGCGGTCTCAACTCTGCTTCCCAGGCGCCGCAGCTTCCTGTCTTCGAGAACTCTGAGGAGCTTGGCCTGCGTAGCCACCGGCATTTCGCCAATCTCATCGAGCAACAGAGTTCCGCCTTCAGCCAGTTCGAAACATCCGGTACGGCGTTCCAAAGCGCCGGTAAACGCACCTTTTTCGTGGCCGAAAATCTCGCTTTCAATCAGCGTTTCAGGAATGGCCGCACAATTAATGGCTACAAAAGGTTTCGGTCTCCTCGGGCTCAGCTCGTGAATGGTGCGCGCGACCAGCTCTTTGCCGGTACCACTTGCTCCGGTAATGAGCACAGAAGCCGTGCTGGGCGCCACCAGCTCCACCAGCCGAAAGATCTCCTGCATCTTCTTCGACGGACCAACCAGCGATCCCAGCGATCCGGTATCCCGCAGCTTCCTTCGCGTGACTTCCAGTTCTGCCCGTGTGCCCAGAAGCGCCGTGGCATTCTGCAGAATGGTGCGCAGGCGGCTGGTGTCGATCGGCTTGCTAATGTAGTCGTATGCCCCAATCCGCATAGCTTGGACCGCGCTGTCGATGGTTCCTTGCGCGGTCACCACGATTACGGCGATGGTCTGGCTGTCGGACGCAATTCGCTCTAGCAGTTCCATGCCGCCCAAGCGGGGCATCTTCAGGTCGGTAATGACAATGGCAGGCGACCATGCAGCGACCTTCTCGTAGCCTTCCTGTCCGTCGGCAGCGGTATTGGCCTCATACCCCCAGGCCGACACTAATTCCGCAAGCCCGCTACGTTCGTTTTCCTCGTCCTCGACGATCAATACTCTTTCGCGGCTCATCCGTTCACATTATTCAGGCTGGCAGCTCTCGGTGCAAGCCCACCTCAAATCGGCGGGGCGCCCCCCAAAAGGCGCCTGCGGGGCGGGCTGTCCACGCCCTTCAATCGTTTAGTATGGAGAATCACACATCATGCCGGAACCTCTGTGGGGAGCAAGAGATCAGGCCGCACGCCTGGCAGAACTCATCGCGAGCACCGAAGACCGCGCCAAAGAGCACCCCTTGCGCCGGGACGTGCGCTCGCTTGGAACTCTTCTAGGACGCGTTTTGACGGAACAAGCCGGGGCGGCAACCTTTGAGAAGGTTGAGCAGCTTCGCCGCTTGCTGATCCAGGCGCGAGTCAATGCTTCCGGCCACACCGAGGTCAACAACGGCGAGATGAAGCAGGCTCGCACAATCGTCGAAGGCCTCAGCATCCAGGAAGCTTACTGGATCACAAAAGCCTTCGCGATTTATTTTGAGTTGACGAACCTGGCTGAAACCAATCACCGGAAACGACGGAGGAGGGCGGGGAAAATCTCGCCTGAACACGCCACCCAGCCCGGCTCCTTTCGGGGCACCTTGCAGCGGATGCGGGACGCTGGCATGACTGCCGAACAGGCAATGAACGCTTTGCGTCAGGTCAAAGTCTTGCCGGTTTTCACCGCCCATCCGACGGAAGTCGCACGCCGTACTGTCTTACAAAAACGCCGCCGGATCTCGCGGCTGTTAGAGCACCTTGACCGGCTCCCTCTTCCCGATGCCGATGCCTTGGGGCTCGAGAATGAGATCGCTCTTCAGATCTCGGTTTTGTGGCAAACCGATGAAGTCCGCGTCCAGAAACCTCTGGTCACCGATGAAATCCGCATGGGGCTCGATCACTACCCCATGTCGATCTTCGAAAGCTTACCCCGCCTGTACGTCGAAATTAGGGACTCGTTCCGTGAAGTTTACAGCCTCGAACTGCAGCCCGACGACGTGCCCGAGGTTCTCTCGTTCGGATCTTGGATCGGCGGGGATCGGGACGGCAATCCCTTCGTTACCCCGGAAAGTACGCGAGAAGCACTCGAGCGAGCGCGCAACACCGTCCTTGCACACTATGTTGCAGAACTGGAACACATCAGTGAGCAGCTGAGTTCGTCGTGCAAACAGGTCGGGGTTTCCAATGAATTCAAAGACAAGCACAACGAGTACTCGCAGCATATCGGCGAGGAACCCGCCCGGCTGGCAAGACTCTCCGGCACCGAGTTGTACCGCCGCTTCATCAGTTTCATGATTGTTCGCCTGCGAGGTACGAGCACCGCCGAGGAGAGCGCGTACCGCTCCTCGGGGGAGTTTGAAACCGACCTGCGGCTCATGCGGCGCAGCCTGGAACAAAATCATGGTGCGCGTCTGGCGTATTCTTGGTTGGACCCGCTGCTTCGCAAAGTTCGCACTTTCGGCTTTCACCTTTCCACTCTCGACATCCGTCAACATGCAAAGGTTCACCGCGAAGCCCTGGAAAGAATGCCCATGCGGTCCAAGATTGGCGCGGTTGCTACCGGGGGCGCCCCCGCTCAGGCAGCGATATCGGAACCGGCTACCACCGCGCTTGATGTTTTTCGCGGGATCTCGCAATGGAAGAAGGCCTTCCCTCCCCGTTGCATTCGCAATTACGTGATCAGTGGCGCCGAATCCGAGCGCGATATTTACGACGTACTGGAACTTGCGAAGGCAGCCGGCGTTCAGGTGCAGGGCACACCCGGCGACCCGGGGCTCATGCCAGTTCCCCTATTTGAATCGATCCAAACCTTGCGCGACGCTGCTTCGATCATGGAACGCGTCTGGAGCGATTCCTCGTACCGTCGGCTTCTCGAATCCTGGTCGGGATGGCAGGAAGTGATGATCGGCTATTCCGACTCCAACAAAGACGGAGGCATGCTCGCGAGCCTCTGGGAGTTGTACAAAGCTCATCGGGCGCTGCATGAAGCGGCGCGGCGACATAACGTCAAACTACGTTTATTTCATGGAAGAGGTGGAACCGTGGGCCGTGGCGGTGGTCCCACACACCACGCGATCCTTTCACAACCCCCGGGAGATTTCTTTGGTCAGATTCGCATCACCGAACAGGGAGAGGTTCTCAACTGGAAGTATTCCGACCCGGTATTAGCCGAGTGGAATCTCGAAATCATGATCGCTGCTTGTCTTGAAGCGCTCACTCGACCCGACGGGCCGCCCCCCGGATCGGACGCCCCCTGGATCGAGGTCATGGAGCAAATGTCGGCGGATGCATTCGCTTTTTATCGCAGTAACATCGCCGATAATCCCGAAGTCCTCGACTATTTCGAACAAGCCACACCGGTCAACGAATTGGAGCACGCTCAAATTGGCTCTCGTCCCGCGCGCCGTTCGCAGAGCCGAAAACTGGACGACCTTCGCGCCATTCCGTGGGTGTTCGGGTGGATGCAGAGCCGTCATGCGCTGCCCGCGTGGTTCGGCGTCGGTTATGCTTTTGAACGGTACATCTCCCAGGGTGCGGCTCACGAGAAGCGCCTGCAGGAAATGGTAAGCAGCTTCCCCCTGTTCTACGACCTGATTCGCAACGTGGAACTGGCAATGTCGAAAGCGGATCTTTCGATCGCGCGTCTGTATGCTTCGCTGGTAAAAGACTACGGCGTTCGCGACCGGATCTGGAAAATGATCGAGGACGAATTCGAGCGCACCCGACGCATGCTTCTCCTGGTAAAGCAGCAAGACCGTCTGCTCGATCGCAATCCCGTTCTTTCCCGCTCTATCAAACTGCGCAATCCTTACGTCGATGCGATGAGCTTGATTCAGGTGGAATTGCTGCGGCGCAAACAACTGGGCGACGATTCAGCCGACTTGAATTACGCATTGGGAGCAACCATCAACGGAATTGCTGCCGGCCTTCACAACACGGGGTAGGAGAAAACCCTGAAATTTCACTGAGCAAAAACTGCTCTCAAACAGCGCACAAAATTCCTTTTACTTCGTAATTTTTTCGCCTGTCCCTCCCATTGCAAAACTGTTACGCAAAAGCGCGTTCTACTCTCGAATTTTCTTGAACCTAAGTAGATGGGTGTCTACTCTCACGGCAAGTCAAGTCCATACAGTCTTTGCTGGAGAAACCTTAGAAATGAAATTGTATCGAGTCGCCGTACTATGCCTTAGTGTGCTGTTGTCATTTGCAGCATTATCTGCTCAAAACACTAGCAGTCCCTATTACCACAAGTTTTCGAATCTGCATAAGAACAATTGGGGACCGGGGTATGCACTGCTTTCCCCGAGTTG
The DNA here is from genome assembly GCA_035496675.1 of Terriglobales bacterium. Classification (GTDB taxonomy): domain Bacteria; phylum Acidobacteriota; class Terriglobia; order Terriglobales; family Acidobacteriaceae; genus Gp1-AA145. The sequence continues at coordinate 95,040 of DATJEL010000023.1, read as the reverse complement.
GTCGATTTGCAAGACGTGTTCCTCAACGGCGAGCGGTGTGAACTGGTCAAGAAATCGAAGCATCGCCTCGCCATCGCTTTCCGGTAGCGCTACCAAGCATAGTATCGGTGGCACTAGAGCGTATTCGGACATTCTATGGAACGACCATTTGGTGGGATCTTTCTCAACTCAGAACCTTCCCGACACCAAACATACGCTCACGAATGGCGCGCACAATTTCATCTACGAAGCGTATTTCTACACTTCTCAGTTGTCGTCCTCGCAGGCACTGGAGTTCGACATCAACCAGTTCATGGGAAGCAAGCTTGGTAAGGGGTTCATCTGGGGCCATGAATGCCGCATCGCCGGTGGCCACGAATGGGACATTTACGACAACGTAAACAAAAAGTGGGTCGCCACTGGTATTCCTTGCTATCCCAAGAACAACGCCTGTAATCACCTCGTCCTTAAGGTACAGAGAACGTCGGACAACCGTTTGCTCTTCAAGTCGATCACCTTGAACGGTGTCACCCATACCGTCAATAAATACAAGTATCCCGGCAAGACAAGCTGGAACGGAGTCACCATCAACTATCAGCAGGACGGGAACGGCAAGATGGCTGACTACCACATATATCTTGACAAGGTGAACTTCACGATGTGGTAGACCTGCTCCCAACCAGGAACGGAAAAGGCGCCTGCTGGAGAAGGCGCCTTTATTCTTTGAGCTTCGGTGGGAAGCTCACAATCTTTGCTTTAACTTTAGCGGTGCGCGCGTCAGATCGGAATCGGGTAGGAACTGTAGAGCAGGTAAGCAGCTTTGGTTTATTCTTAACCGGAGAGTCACGGAGCTAATACCATGCCCATTTTTGAATACATCTGCAAGAAATGCGAACACCATTTCGAGGCCCTGGTTTATGGGGATGAAAAAACCTCCTGCCCCAAGTGCCGCAGCACGAAGCTTACTCCCCAGCTCTCAGTGTTCGCGGTTTCGGCCAAGTCCGCTTCCTCCAAGCCCGAAACTGGACCGTGCGGAACTTGCGGGGATCCGGCTGGACCGGGTGCCTGTTCCATGAAGGATTTTAACTAGTTGCACGGCCTGCGGTAGTACGTTTTCCTTAAACTCTAGTACCCGCGCGGTAATAACGGGCGTAAGTTTTCAAGAACGCCGGCTTATATCAAAATCTCCTCAAGTCTTGAGGGGGCTGCATGGATCGGCGCCGAAATGCAAGGGTCTGGGTTCAATTGCCGGTGAACGTTTGGGGAGTAGACGCTTTCGGTCAGGCTTTCTCTTTGCCTGCGATGATCACAAGCCTGAGCGCCAACGGCGTCGTCGTGCAGGGCGTTCGGCGGCGCATGCGCATCGGGGACTCTATCGACGTTCGCATGGGCGACCACAAAGGCCAGTTTCGGCTGATTTGGATTGGGGAAATGGCTGAAATGGGCCTCGAACGAATCGACGGAAATTCCTTTTTGCCCGCCTCGGAAATCGCACAGTTCTCGCAGCCCGCTGCCAGCTGCTAATTGCACTCACCACCGTCTCACCCGGTATTTCTTCGGCCGCTGTTCTTACTGATTTTGCCTAAGAAGCCTCCCCACCCACGAAACGTCAATCCCCCCAACTGCCTCTCTCGCGTTAATATTCTCCTTCAGCTCTCCTAGGGGGAACCGTGCGCGCAATCATCATGGCAGTACTTGGAACCGTGCTTATCGCATCGCAAGTGTCAGCAGAAAACGCCTCTCCGGCTTTGAACTTAATGCCGTGGCCGGCCAGCGTAAAACCCTCCACGGGCTCGCTGCCGATTGAACCATCGTTCGCTCTGGTGCTCAAGGGCTCGGACTCGAGGCTTCAGAACGTGGCGCAAATCTTTTTGACCGATCTGCGCCGGCACACAGGAATGCTCGCGACCAATTTCCATGTAGCCAGCGAAGCGCAAGCCGGACAGCTTGAAATCCAATCCGGTGCCGCCAGCAAGAACCCTCAACAGCTTGGGGAAGATGAATCGTATGTGCTAACCGTGACCTCTGCCAAGGCTGAACTCACCGCCCCGACCACCCTCGGCGTGATGCGGGGCCTCGAAACCTTCCTGCAACTCATCCAGGTGACGCCGCAGGGCTTCGCCGTGCCGGCAATCACGATCGAAGATAAACCGCGCTTTCCCTGGCGCGGGTTGATGATCGACTCCAGCCGCCACTTCATGCCGGTGGACGTTATCAAACGTAACCTCGACGCCATGGCGGCAGTGAAGCTGAACGTGTTTCATTGGCACCTCGCGGATAATCAGGGCTTCCGGGTGGAGAGCAAGCGCTTCCCTAAACTGCACGAGATGGGCTCAGATGGCCTCTACTATACCCAGGACCAAATTCGCGACATCATCAGCTACGCGCACGATCGCGGCATCCGCGTGGTTCCGGAATTTGACATGCCGGGACACTGTACGGCATGGCTGGTCGGCTATCCCGACCTGGCCAGCAATCCCGGGCCATACTCCATCGGACGCGAGTTCGGCATCTTTGATCCCGCCATGGATCCCACCCGCGAGAGCACATACAAGTTCCTCGACAAGTTCATCGGCGAGATGGCGAAGCTGTTCCCCGACCAGTTCTTCCACATCGGCGGCGACGAGGTCAATGGCAAGGCCTGGGATAGCAATCCGAAGATTCAAGACTTCATGCACTCGCACGGCCTGAAAGGAAATGACGAGCTACAAGCCTACTTCAACAAGCGCGTGCAAAAGATCGTCACCAAGTATGGCAAGACAATGGAGGGCTGGGACGAAGTTCTTCGTCCCGAAGTTCCCAAAGACATCGTCATCCAGTCCTGGCGCGGTCAGAAGTCGCTCGCTGAGGCCGCGCAGCAGGGATACCGCGGAATTCTTTCCTCCGGCTATTACCTCGACCTGATCAACCCCGCTTCCGCTCACTATGTCGTCGATCCATTCACAGGTCCGACCGCAACTCTGTCGGATGCCGAGAAGCAGAAGATCCTCGGTGGCGAGGCTTGCATGTGGTCCGAGTACGTGTCAGCGGAGAACGTTGATTCGCGCATCTGGCCCCGCATGGCTGCCATTGCGGAGCGGCTTTGGTCACCTCAGAATGTCACCGACGTCAACTCCATGTATGAGCGCCTGGCAGCGGTAAACACCTGGCTCGATGCATACAGCGTCACCCAGAACACGCAGTATCACGTAATGCTTCAGCGGATGGCTGGAACCGAGGACGTCGCTGCACTCCGGGGCTTGATTGATCTGGTCGAGCCCGTAAAAGGCTACTCGCGCTACGAACTCGCGACCATCAAGCCGACCTCGCTTACTCCGATGAATCGCGCCGTGGATACCGCCAGGCCGGAGAGCTTAAAGTCGCGTGAGTTTGCCGCCCTCGTGAATGCATTCGTAACCGGCCCGATCAAGCCGGGCATGGAAGCTCAGATTCGCGCCCAACTCTCGGCCTGGAAGAACAACGCGGAGAATCTGGAGCCGCTGGTGACAAAATCCTGGTTTGTACAGGAAGTGATGCCCTTGTCGCAGAATCTGTCCACAATCAGCGCGGCAGCCTTGCAGGGGCTCGATTACCTGGATCGCGGAGATAAACCCCCAGCCGGCTGGAAACAGCAACAACTTAAGCTGGTACAGCAGGCTTTTGAGCCCAAGGCCCAGGTTCTTTTGATGGTTTGCCCGGCAATTCAGAAGCTGATTCAATTTAGCGCCGGAGAGCAACCGACAGAACTGACCTTGCCAAAGCGCGCGCTCGAGTAAAAGAGGCGGCCGCTCCTAAGCGGCGACCTCTCTCAGAACCCGCTTCATCAGACTCTTCTTCGGCGCAAGCACTGGCACGCTTGCGGGCCATGGTTCTTCTACAGCCATCAGAGCAATGGCTCCGCCGATCAATGCCAGATTCTTCGTGAAATTGATCATTTCATTCATGCGTTGCTCGGGTTGACTCTGTTTCCAGAAATCATGCATCACGGGCGAGACGCCCGCCAGGAATCCGACGACCGCCGAGGTCCCTAGCTTGGGTGTGATTCCGAGGAGAATGCTGGTACCGCCCACGATCAACATTGCTCCCGTCGTCTTCACCGCAAGTTCAGGCTTAGGCACTTTTTTTGACGCCGCGTATTGCGACAACTGCTTCTGCTGCTTGAAATGATTGATGCCGCTCATGATGAAATATCCCCCGAACATCACCCGGCCGATCAGAAATGGAATTCGCATACTTTCCTCCAGGAAAGCAAATTCGATTCCCCGCCCCGGGGTGCCGTTGCCAGCCCACCCGCAATCTGCTGTTAAACTCTTGTTTTGACTGCAGGCATTCACACTCAGGACCTCTGCCGCCATTACCATATGGGCGGCACCGTCATCCGCGCCGTGGACAACGTGACCCTCACGATTGCCGACGGACAATTCGTGGCGCTACTTGGCGCCTCGGGTTCGGGCAAGTCTTCCCTGCTGAATCTGATCGCTGGACTCGACTCACCAACCTCGGGGACGGTGGTGAGTTGCGACAAGAATCTGTCCCGCCTTTCACGCTCGGATCTCGCAGCCTATCGCCGCAGCACCGTGGGGATGGTTTTTCAGTCCTTCAACTTGATCCCACGCATGACTGTGCTCGAGAACGTTGAGCTGCCATTGCGCTTTGCCGAAGTCGATCGCGGTAAGCGGCTCGATCTCACCACCCGCGCGCTCACCCGGGTCGGACTGAGTGGCCGACTTCATCATCGTCCCTCTGCACTCTCCGGAGGCGAGCAGCAGCGGGTCGCAATTGCGCGAGCACTGGTCACTGAACCCAAGATTCTGCTTGCCGACGAACCCACCGGCAACCTCGATAGCCGCACCGGAAAAGACGTCATGGACCTGATCCGTGACCTTAATCGCTCTTCGCAAATGACGGTCGTATTGGTAACCCATGAGCAAAACATCGCCGACACCTACGCCGAGCGAATGATCTCTTTAGCTGATGGCAAGGTTATTTCCGACGTGTCCAACGCAATAACCACAGCCTCGCGAGGTGAGGCATGAAGCTCTATGATTCTGTCGAACTCGCGGCGCGAAATCTGCGGGAGGCCGTGTTACGGAACTCGCTCACCACTCTGGGCATCGCAGTCGGCGTCGCATCCCTGGTCGCCATGCTATCGCTGGGGGTTGGCCTGCAGCGCATGGCAACGCGCCACCTGAGGTCTTCCGGCCTTTTCGACACGGTCGTGGTTACCTCCCGCCGCGATCTTCGCGCCTTCAACCGCGAACAGGAGATCAACGGCCCATCTGCCGCAGAAAGTCCCGACCTCAATGAAGCGGCTCGACAGAAAATCGCAAGCATCCCGGGCGTGGTCGAGGCCTATCCTGAACTCCGTTTCGTCACCGAGTTACGTCTGGAGGAGAAGGCCCATCTCACCATGGTTTCCGGCATGGCGTTATCGTCGAAGGAAAGCGACAGTTTCGAGGGCATGCAGGGCCGCTTCTTCTCGTCTGACGAGGCGCACGAAGTGATCATTCAGAAAAGCTTTGCCGCTGAATTACTCGGGCGATCCCTGCCTCGCGCCCCGGAGGAATTGAAGGTGTCAGAAGTATCTGGCCCATTGCTGGGCAAGCAGTTAATCATGCGGTACGCCGCGCGGACCGCCTCCAGCAATGCCCAGGATTCCGCCTCGTACTCCGTCCTGCAGCGCGAACTGCCACTCACCATCGTCGGCGTCACCGACCTCGATCCCGACAGCATGCGCGGATCCATGCGGGCACGGGTGTTTCTGCCCGAGAAGCTGTTAGAGTCCATCCGCCCCATGCAAGCTTTCGATACTCGTGACGCCACCCGGGCCACATCGAGCGAACCGATCTATACCTCGCTCATTGCTCGTGTGGCAGGTGCCAGTAAGGTGGCGTCGGTCGAAGAAGGCATCAAGAAGCTTGGTTTCAATACGTTCTCCATTCTTGATGCCAGCAAGAGCATGCAGCGCTTTTTCAAGATTCTCGACATGTTTCTGTTTATCTTCGGCAGCCTCGCGCTTACGGTCGCATCGATCGGCATCGTAAATACGCTGGTAATGGCTGTGCTCGAACGACGCCGCGAGATCGGAATCATGAAGGCGATCGGCGCAAGCGATCACGATGTCCGCGGCCTGTTCTTCGCCGAGGCGGGAGCGATGGGGCTGCTCGGTGGCTGCCTGGGGGTCATCTTCGGATGGGCGATAGGAAAGATCATCGGCATCGGCACAAATGTTTACCTCAGAAACCAGGGATTCCCCCCGGAAGACTTCTGGGCCGTCACCTGGTGGCTGGTAATTTTCGCACTTGGGATCGCATTCATCATCAGCCTCCTTTCCGGCCTTTACCCGGCTTCCCGCGCTGCAAAGCTCGATCCCGTTCAGGCACTGCGATACGAATGAGAATGTTTCGTTCCGCCTCTCAATTCGCCATCACGGCGTCCGTGTTTGCTTTGGCAGCCCTGCTCTCTAGTTCCGATGCCCGGGCTCAGGGACGCATCGATTGCAGCCTCACGCCGAGTAAGATTCTCGAACGCCCGGTGCGATATTGCGCACTCCTGCCGTCGAATTACGACCATGATCACGCAAAGCGTTATCCCATTCTGTATTTCCTCCATGGCCTGGGTCAGAACGAACAAGCGCTGATGCTAGGTGGAGGATGGGGTCTCATTGAAGACCTGCGCCAAAACCGCACCATCGGCGATTTCCTCATCGTCGCCGTGGAGGGCCGGGGCTCGTTCTTCATCAACTCCGCAGACGGTAAGCAGCGATATAGCGATTTCTTTCTCCGAGAGTTCATTCCTCGCATCGAAACCCAGTTTCGCGTAATTCGCACCCGCAAAACTCGCGGCATCACCGGTCTATCCATGGGCGGGTATGGTGCACTGCGTTTTGCGTTCTCTCATCCCGAACTCTTCGGATCGGTGAGCGTGCAAAGCGCTGCCCTGATCACCGACTCGCCCAAACAGATCAATACCAATTTGCAGCAGGCCGGACCACTCGCCCATCTTCTTGGCGGAGTTTTTGGAAATCCCATTGACGTCGCGCACTGGAATCAGAACAACCCATTCCTCCTCGCCCGGCAAAACCGCGCGCAGCTTAAAACCATGGCGATCTACATCAACTGCGGCCAGCAGGATGACTTTGGCTTTGAAGAAGGCGCGAGCAAACTGCATCAGCAACTGCTAGCGGAAGGGGTGCCGCATGAATTCCATCTCTATCCCGGGGCCCACACGCCGGACTACTTCCTGTCCCACCTTGGCGAGACGCTCCGGTTCCACTCACGCATTTTCAAGGAGAGTGCCTCGCAGAACTGAGTGAGGCCGACTTGCGCGACTCTGAATGCCTGTTGCTTGCGGGATCTTTGTCCCTTGCTGGTACTATGTGGAACGGACAGGGCTCGTCTTAAGTCAATACCGACAAGCGAGCCAAAGCGTATGCGTAAAGCCGTTTCCCACCTGAAAAAGTCCGATCCCGTGATGCGCGGGCTTATCGAGCGCGTCGGCCCCTATCGCATGGCGTACCGCGAGCCCACCTTCCACAGTTTGGCCCGGGCGATCGCCTACCAGCAACTCAATGGCAAAGCTGCGGAGACCATCTTCGGCCGTTTCACCGCGCTTGCGGGCGATCCGCTCACGCCCGAAGGCGTCCTCAAGCTCACGCCTGAGCAGATGCGTGCAGCCGGTCTTTCCAAACAAAAGTCCGCATACCTCCTTGATATGGCTGCGCGGGCGAACCGGGGTGAACTCGACTTTCTGCGCGTTCTCAACATGTCCGACGAGGAAGTGATTGAGCATCTCACCCAGGTCAAAGGTGTCGGCGACTGGACCGCACACATGTTCCTGATGTTCACCCTGCGCCGCTCCAACATCCTTCCCACAGGCGACTTCGGTATTCGCATGGCCATGTTCCGGCATTATCTCGACAAGAATCGGGCCAAGCCATCCAGCACAGCGAGGAAGCGCAAGATCAAGCTTCCCTCACCCGCCCAGATGGAAAAAATTGCCAAATGCTGGGAGCCTTACCGCAGTGTGGCCTGTTGGTATCTGTGGCGTAGCCTGGATGTAACCACACCCTGATCCGCAGGATTCTCGCTAGGTAAGCAACTTCAGAACAAGAGCCATTCTTGCGAGGACCGCCACGACGAGAGACCATTTCGCCAGACTCTTGATCCTGCCCCAGGTATTCGTCGAGGTTCCAACTGTGTTCTAATACCGACGATGGCCGAGGCAAAAATCCGCGTTCTCGTCGCTAAGCCCGGGCTCGACGGACATGACCGCGGCGCCAAGGTAATCGCTCGTGCCCTGCGCGATGCTGGCATGGAAGTGATCTACACCGGCTTGCGCCAGACGCCTGAAATGATCGTCAGCGCGGCGCTGCAGGAAGACGTGCAAGTAATCGGGCTTTCGATTCTCTCTGGTGCGCACAATGCCATCGTGCCGCGTGTGATGGATCTCTTACGGCAAAATCGAATGGACGATGTGCTCGTTATCGTCGGCGGAATCATTCCCGACCAGGACATTCCTAACCTCAAACAGGCCGGTGTGGCCACGATCTTCCAGCCCGGAACCTCGATGGACGACATCGTTCGCTTCATTCGCGAAAATGTTCCGTCGTCGGGCGTAAGTACCTGATGGACAGGATTGACACAGCCGCCCTGCGGGATCAGCTTGCTCGTACCATCGGCCCGGCTCCCTGGTACTGGAACACCTTCCCGGCCATCAGGACCACTCTGAATCAGCCGCTTCAGTGGAGGCACCACGGCGACCAGGGGGCCCTCAGTTACGTGGTCTCACTGGCGCCCGAGGGCGAGACCGATAGGGCGCTGCTTGCCCTGAATACGTACTGCAGACCATTTCTGGCTGGCGATGGCCGGCTTGGCGTCTGGTGCCCCGAAGGCCGCAACCTGCGCTTCACCTGCTTCGACCCCGAGAACCTCAAGAGCTTCGATCTCTCCGAAGTCGCCGGCTGGTTCAAGCAGTCAGCCGACCGCATTTACTCGGTGAGCGAACCGGTTGCTGATTTCGAAGTCCCCCTGCAACTTGCTCCCGGAACCCACAGCATCGACGTGCCCTCTGGGTTAAGGGAAGTTGAGGAACTCATTGTCCCGACCACCTATGCCGGGAAGGGAGCTGACGATCCTGCCATGGCGCTATTTGTTTTCTATCTCCACGCCGGGCTGGTAGAGGTCTTGCCCCAGCGTTGGTTCACCTCAGCTCAATACAGAGTTGGCCCGCAATGGATTACTCGCGCCGCCCGCGACCCTGAATCGCACCGTCTCTTCGGCGAATGCTTCGGGGCAGGTAGCTTCCTGCTCGAGGAAGATGGAGTGCGATTAGAAACCTGGTTCGAGAAAGGTCCCTGAGATTTTGGCGGCTTCAAGCGGTTTCGCCTCCCGTGGGCCGGCTTTCCCGTTCGCCCCCCGCTTTTCCCATCCCGCTGCTAATTCCTGACGGTGCTTGAGGTTACATTGACCTAAGCCCTTGTTTTCGATACCCTTTTTACAACCTTAACTTGGAAACGTGTATCTTTTAAACACCTGGAGAATACGTGTCTGAACCCCAGAAAAGCCTGCTTTTGCTGAAGCCACGGGGCTTTTGCGCCGGCGTAGTGAGAGCTATCGACATCGTCCGCATTGCCCTCGAAGCCTTTGGTCCGCCCATCTATGTGCGCAAGGAGATTGTGCACAACCGCTTTGTCGTGGAAGAGCTCCAGGGCAAGGGTGCCATCTTCGTGGACTCGGTCGACGAGGTCCCGGAGGGGGAGCGCGTCATCTATAGCGCGCACGGCGTTTCTCCCGAAGTCCGCAAGGCGAGCAAGGACCGTGGCCTGCGCGTGATCGACGCGACCTGTCCTCTGGTCACAAAGGTTCACGTTGAGGCCGTTAAATTCGCAAAAGAAGGTTACTCTCTCATACTGATCGGCCACCGCGACCATGATGAAATCATCGGCACCTTGGGCGAAGCGCCCCAGGTGACCCAGGTGGTGGGCTCGCCTTCGCAAGTCGAATCGCTTTCGGTTCCTGATCCCAACCGGGTCGCATACCTCACGCAAACTACACTCAGCCTGGATGAAGCAAAGGACATTATCGAAGCCCTGCGTCGCAAGTTCCCCAACATCAAGGGACCGCATGCACAGGACATCTGCTACGCTACCGAGAACCGCCAGGTGGCAGTGAAGCACGTGGCTTCTGACGCCGACCTGCTTCTTGTCGTCGGATCCGAAAACAGTTCAAACTCCAATCGCCTGGTGGAAGTCGCGCGCAACTTGGGTCGCTCCTCGCACCTGATCGACAGTTGCAAGGACATTGAACCGGGCTGGCTCGAGGGCGTGAATACTATTGCTCTTACCGCTGGGGCGTCTGCCCCCGAGTGCCTAGTAGAAGAAGTGGTCGAGTTCCTTCGCGAGAAGGGATACAACAATTTGCGGGAAGTTGAGGTCATGCCAGAGAACGTGCGCTTCGGCTTGCCTCCCGAGATCGTGGAAGCGATTTCTGCCGCACCGGCTCCAGCAGGCGTCCCGGCAGGCTAGTTTCGCGTCGAGACAAGCCAGCCCTCGGATGACCTGCTCATTCCTAGGGAATTTTGCCCGGATCTTGGGCTTGTTTTAGCGGATCTGCTCATGAGCCAGGCACCGAGTGAGAAGGTATTTTTTGCGGAACCGGCAAGCGTTCCAAGGGCGCCTGCGCTTTTAGCTGCTGAAGGCAAGGGCGACGTAAGTTATGGACGATTATTCATCTTCATCTCGCACGCCCAGCGCCCCTGAACTCCGTTTCGGCAAGATTGATGATCTCTCAAGCCGCGCAGCCTCCGCGATCGACGCAGCCCGCAACTGGCTCCTTTCGCAGCAACACGAAGAAGGCTACTGGTGCGGCGAACTCGAAGCCGACACCACTCTCGAATCCGATTACATCCTCATGCACACCGTGCTCGGCACGGGCAGTCAGGATCGATTCCAAAAAGCTGCAAATTACATCCTTCGCGGCCAGAACGAAGATGGTGGCTGGCCAATCTACCAAGGCGGCCAATCGAACATTAGCGCTTCGGTGAAAGCCTACTTTAGTCTGAAGCTCGCCGGCTACAAACCTGATCACCCAGCCCTTGCCTGCGCACGCAAGAAGATTCTCGAAATGGGCGGGGTCACCAAGGTCAACACCTTCACCAAAATCTATCTCTGCTTCCTCGGGCAATACGACTACGACGCCGTTCCGGCCATTCCGCCTGAGATCGTCCTGTTTCCCAACTGGTTCTGGTTCAACATCTACGAGATTTCCTCCTGGTCGCGCGCCATCCTGGTTCCGCTCTCGATCCTGTACGCGCGAAAGCCGTTCAAGAAAATTCCTGAAGAGATGCACATCGACGAACTCTTCCTCGGCGGCCGCGACAGTTCGCGAATGCATCTTGCGTGGAGCAAGAAGCCGATCTCCTGGCGGAATTTCTTTCTGGTCATCGACCGTATGGTGCACTGGTTCGAGGCGGTCCACATTCGCCCCCTGCGCTCCATTGCGCTGAAGAAAGCGGAGAAGTGGATGTTAGAACGGTTCGAGATGTCCGATGGTTTGGGAGCCATCTATCCATCCATCGTGAACTCGATCCTTGCCATGCGCTGCCTCGGTTACTCGCTTGATGATCCCCAGGTGATCCGCGCGCTCGACGAATTCGAGAAGCTCGGGATCGAAGAAGGTGAGACCTTCCGGATGCAGCCTTGCGTGTCTCCGGTTTGGGATACCGCTTATGCCGTGTTTGCTCTCGGCGAAGCAGGTATGACGCCCACCGATCCGCGCATGGTGAAAGCCGCTGATTGGACCCTCCAGAAGCAGGTGCGCAGCTACGGAGACTGGTCGGTCAAGAACAAGAAAGGCAAGCCTGGGGGCTGGTACTTCGAGTTCAATAACGAGTTTTATCCGGATGTGGACGATTCTGCCATGGTGGCTCTTGGCCTTTCGAAGGTCGAGCATCCCAACGGACGCTATCAACACGAGTCGATTCAACGTGCGATTGATTGGATCTTCACCATGCAGTGCAAGAACGGCGGATGGGCCTCCTTTGACAAGGACAATGACCGCATGGTCTTCCAGCACATTCCATTCGCCGACCACAATGCCATGCTCGACCCCGCAACCGTCGACATCACTGGGCGCATTCTCGAAATGCTCGCCACATACGGGTACGATAAGAGCCATCCCGCGGTAAAGAGAGCGATCAAGTTCATTCGCAGCCAGCAGGAGCCCGACGGCGCATGGTTTGGACGTTGGGGCGTGAACTATATCTACGGAACCATGCTCGTGCTCCGGGGCCTGGAGGCGATCGGGGTGGACCACCACGAGCCTTACGTGCAGCAGGGGGCCGAGTGGCTGCGCATGATTCAAAATGCTGATGGGGGCTGGGGTGAAAGTTGCGCCTCTTACGATGACCCCAACACCAAAGGCGTTGGCCCGAGCACGCCATCACAAACCGCTTGGGCGGTGATGGGCCTGCTCGCCGCAAACGACACTCGAAGCGAATCCGTCGCCAAAGGCATTGCTTATTTGCTGAAGACCCAGCGCGCGGATGGCTCCTGGGACGAGCCTTACTTCACCGGCACCGGCTTCCCCAGCGTGTTTTACCTCATGTACCATCTTTATCGCGATTACTTCCCGCTGATCGCTCTGACCGCCTACAAGAAGGTGGTCGGCGAAAAGGATTAGCGCTATTTCCTCCCTAGGCTGGGTGTGATCCTCAAGCATTCAGTGCTTCGTTGTTGAAATCGCGGATTGGAGACCTCCGCGCGATGCCGGAAACCCTGGGCTATCTCGGATAATCACGAGTTACGCGGGGTGGTCATACGGAGAATGCGAAGAAAATAGCCGCCCCCTGCTTCTTCAAACCCGTGGTGCCGTGAACGGCGGATTGAACCTGCTGCGATAGGCCTTCCATCAAAATCCGCTTGCCATCGGCAGAGACGTTGTAAAAAGGGATCGTCAGAATGGTCCAAGCCAGGGCCGAATCCGATCTCTACGCCAAACCAGCCCGTAGAGTAAAGTGTGTGTGTCGCGAACTCTAGATTCGGGAGACTTGAATGAGAAGACCTTCCCTTGCTCCGTGGGTGCTATGTGTAGTGTCCTTGATGTACGTGCTTCCTGCGAATGCCCAGTCCTGGCAGTCACGTCTAGCCGCGGAGCTGCCCCTGATGGGCCACCGCAACTGGATCCTCATCGTCGACTCGGCCTATCCGGAGCAGGTTGGTTCTGGGATCGAAACAATCGAGACCAACGCAGACCAACTCGAAGTCGTGCGCACGGTCCTGGCTGCCATCCAGAAGTCCATCCATGTACGTCCGGTCATCTTTATGGATGCCGAACTCCCGTTCATCCAAGACAAGGATGCTCCCGGTATCTCAAATTACCGAACCCAAATCGGTCCCCTCCTCCATGAATACGATGTCCACTCGCGCCTTCACCAATCCCTCATAGACGAACTTGCCAAGGATGGTGCCCAGTACCATGTCCTCATTCTCAAAACACAGCTAGCAATTCCCTACACTTCGGTATTCATGCACCTAGACTGCAAGTACTGGAGCGCCGAAAACGAGCGCGCGTTGCGTGCAGCAATGAGTTCTCAGAGTGGCCAATAAGTGCGAATCCGCAGGCAGACGCTTTGCCGCATATCGTTATCAACAGCCTCGATGTGGACAAAGTCATTGCCTTACTCAACCGGGGACGGTTGGAAGAATTGGCGGACTACATCGCGCAAGGCGTCGGGGCTTTGGTGCGGGCTGGCGCGGAGCTCGGGTGTGTCGCCGCCAACACTCCCCACTTAGTTTTCGACGAAGTCCAGCGGAGGTCGCAGATCCCTTTCGTCAACATTGTGCGGGCGACCGCGAACCACGCCAAGACGCTGGGATTAAGAAAGGTTGGTCTGCTCGGCACTCGTTTCACCATGGGAGCCAGTTTCTATCCAGACGAGTTCCAACGAGCTGGAGTCGGCCTAATTACCCCCACCGAACCGGAGCGCCAATTGATCCATCAAAAGTACATCGCAGAACTGCTGAAAAACCAGTTCCTTCCCGAGACTCGGTCGCAAATCCTACTCATTGCGCAGCGCATGAAATACGGAGAAAGCGTCGAAGCCGTCGTCCTAGCCGGCACGGAGCTTCCCCTGTTGTTGCGCGACTCCGGGGCCGATGTGGAATTCCTCGATACGACGCGCATTCATGTCGAGGCCATCGTCGACAGTCTGCTGGCCTAAAATCTGGCTCTCGAGTTCCTGGTCCGACAAGAAGCCTTGGAACACGTTTTTTCAGAAATTCAAGCAGCCATCTACCCCCTTAAAAACCCCAGTCACATCCCGTACCGGTACCATTAGTTACCTTGCTAGTTACCTTTTGAGGGTGCATACTCCGTCTGTGATGTCTGAAACAGAACAGCTTCCAGGGCTAGAGGTTCCGGGTGAAACGCCGGAAGCCATTTGCGCCGGCGTGGCCGAAAAGTTCGGCGTAAGACGCACAGAGATCGCCCTGCTGGAGGTTTCAGGTAATGTCCTCAGGTTTCTGTTCCCGGCACAACTGAAGAAAGTGGGAGCCATTCCGCTTTCTAGTCCCTCGGTGGCCGCCCGAACGGCCCGAACCGGACGTTCCGATCTATTCAACGCCTTCACCCGAGTAAAGCACCTAAGCGTTTTCGAGGTCGTAAAGATCGGCGAATCGGGCGCTGACAGCGAGGTCATCCAGAAGCTCATGTCCGCTCCGATCGGGGACCCGAACGGCAACATCGTTGGGGTTATTCAGGTCTCGCGGAAGGCAGAACATCCCTCCGGCGCCGGCGCAGATTTCACCAATGAGGATCTGCGGGAACTCGAGTTGGTGGCTGCCTGTATCGGGCGCATGATGCCGAAGTCATAGATCGAGTCCCCCACCCTAGCGACCCCCTTCAGCAGATCCCATTGTGCATGACCCCTGCCGTTATACTCTGACTTCTATGCTTGCCTTCGTGACCGGCGCCACGGGATTTGTTGGAAGCCACGTCGCTCGCGCTCTCGCCGAGCGGGGGGCCGATCTGCGCCTCTTAGTACGGGCCACCAGTAACACCAAGAATGTTTCTGACCTGAAAGCCGATCTCGTTCAGGGCGACCTGCGTGATCCTGCATCACTGGAAACGGCAATTTCCGGGTGCGAAACGGTGTTTCATGTTGCAGCTGACTATCGGCTTTGGGTGCGCGACCCGGACGAGATGTATCGCGCCAATGTCGGAGGGACGCGAGCCATTCTCGAGGCAGCACGGAAGTGTGGCGTCCGGCGCGTGGTATACACATCCAGTGTGGCCACCATGGGCTTCACTTCTAACGGGCAACCGGCGAATGAAGACTCGCCAGTTTCGCTCGACAATATGATTGGGCCTTATAAGCGCTCCAAGTTTGTCGCCGAACAGCTTGCGGTTCAGGCGGCGCGCAGTGGGCTTGAAGTAGTCATCGTGAATCCAACCACTCCTGTCGGCGATTGCGACATCAAGCCGACACCCACGGGCCGGATCGTCGTCGATTTTCTGAAAAAGAAGTTCCCGGCTTACGTAGACACCGGGCTGAACTTGGTAGACGTAACCGAATGTGCCCGCGGCCACATTGCCGCTCTCGAGAAAGGACGGCGCGGGGAGCGCTACATCCTGGGCGGCGAGAACCTCACTCTGAAGCAGATCCTTGACAAGCTTGCCGCGATCACCGGACTTCCTTCGCCATCGGTTCGCGTTCCTTATGTTCTCGCGCTCGCAACGGGGGTGGTAGATGAGGTCATTACCGGGCGCATCCGCGGACGCGAGCCCCGCGCCACGATCGATGCCGTTCGCATGGGCCGCAAAAAGATGTTCGTATCGTCAGCCAAAGCCGAGCGGGAATTGGGTTGGAAACTGCTTGCGGTTGACAATGCGCTACGGCGTGCCGTCGAGTGGTTTCGCGGCAACGGGTACGTATAGGCTTTTTTGAATAGCTCGACGGACCTTTGATGTTGGGTGGGAAGTCACTTGCGATTGGCTGCCATGGGGATCAGGGTTGCAGGCCTATACTGAATTTCTCACTGCATCGAGTAGGATGACAGACCTCCTGATGAGTCCAAAAAGCGGTCAAAGAAATGTCTGATGCGGGTGCGAAGATTGCAATTGTCGGGGCCTTAGATCGCGAGCTTCATCCCCTGGTGAAGGCCTGGCCGAGGACCGTCGTCGAGCACGAAGGCCGCTCTTTCACCTTCTACCAAGGCAAGTACGCGGTGGTGGTCTGCGGGGGGATTGGCGCGGAAGCAGCACGCCGGGCTGCCGAAGCGGCGATTGTAAGGTACTCGCCTGGAACCGTTATTTCTGCTGGAATCGCAGGAGCGCTTGTCCCCGATTTGCCCGTCGGCGAGACCATTTTCCCAACTCTTGTGATCGACGCGCAGGATGGCAGCCGCCACGAGACGGCAATCAAGATTGCTCCGCTGGCGAAGACCCCGCTGGGCCGCACCATCCTGGTGTCCTCCGCTCAGATTGCATCCATCGCGGACAAGCAGCGGCTGGCAAAATCCTACGGCGCCCAAGCAGTCGATATGGAAGCAGCCGCGGTCGCTCGCGCCGCCATGACCCATCAGCTTCCATTCGTCGCAGTCAAATCTATCTCCGACGAATACGACTTTGAGTTGCCCGCGATGTCGCAATTCGTTCGCGACGGCCAATTCCAGCAACACCGTTTTGCTCTCCACATCGCTGTGCGTCCGTGGATGTGGCTCAGAACCCTCCGTCTGGCGCGCAACACGCAGACGGCCTCAGAAAACCTGTGTGCGTGGCTGCGCGAAAGCGTTTTGACCAATACAATAGTGCTAGGGTTTACGTCTAAACTCTGACATGGCCATTGCTCAGCAATTGACCTCGACGCAATCTTCACACCCGATTCCCACAACCATGCTGGCCGCGGTATATCGCGGAATCCATGACGTTCGCTTGGAAACCGTTCCCGTCCCGCAGATCGGACCAGGCGAAATCCTGATCAAAGTCCACACCTGTGGGATTTGCGGAACCGACCTGAAAAAGATCGCCACTGGCTCGCACTCGGCTCCGCGCATTTTCGGCCATGAGACCTCCGGAACTGTGGCTGCGACCGGAAAAAACGTCACCCAATTCGCCCCTGGGGACCGGGTTATGGTGTTCCACCACATCCCCTGTACCCACTGCTTTTACTGCCAAGCCAAAACTTTTGCCCAGTGCCCTACGTACAAGAAAGTGGGCTGCACGGCCGGTTTTGAGCCCTCGGGCGGGGGGTTCGCCGAGTATGTGAGGGTCATGGATTGGATCGTCGAGCGCGGCACAGTCCGGCTTCCGGACGACACATCCTTCGAGCAGGCGAGTTTCGTCGAACCGGTCAATACCTGCATCAAGGGCATCGAACGGATGGCGATTCAGCCGGGTGAAACCGTTCTTACCCTAGGTCAGGGACCTATCGGTATCATGTTGAGCGCATTGGCCAAACGGGCAGGGGCTAGGGTAATCACTTCCGATTTGTATATGCAGAGGCTTACAATAGCGAAAGCATTCGGACTCGACAATTCTATCGACGCCTCGAAAGCTGACCCGGTCCAGGAGGCGCGCAAGCAGACCGAAGGTCGCGGTGCGGATGCCGCGATTTTGGCTGTTGGAGCGAATAGCCTGATCCGGACCGCAATGGACGCGGTTCGCCCCGGCGGACGCGTTTTGTTGTTTGCCCAAACGCAGCACGGAGAAGCGCCCTTTGATCCTGCAGCCGTTTGCATGGATGAGAAGACGCTAATCGGCTCATACAGTGCATCCATTGATTTGCAGGATGAATCTGTACGATTTGTGATGGGTAGGGAGATGGAGCTGGAAAAGCTAATCAGCCATCGCTTTCCGCTAGAACGAGCCGTCGAGGCCCTCGATCTTGCGGCCCATCCGCTGCCCGACTCGATGAAGATCGTGATTCAGCCGTCACAGGAAGGAAAGCAGTGACAGGAAAAATGACCGCGGCCGTCCTCTACGGCAAGGAGGACGTCAAAATTGAGCGGGTACCGATCCCTCACGTGGAAGCTGGCGAGCTTCTCGTCAAGGTGCAGGTTGCGTTGACCTGTGGCACGGATCTTAAGGTCTACCAACGCGGATATCATGCGCGAATGATTGTGCCGCCCGCTCTTTTCGGGCACGAATTGGCAGGGACAATCGAGGAGACGGGCACCGGGGTTCGCGGATTCAAGAAGGGTATGCGGGTGGTGGCATTGAACTCCGCCCCGTGCCAAACCTGCTTCTACTGTTCGCGTCACCAGGAAAACCTCTGCGAAGATCTCCTGTTCAACAACGGAGCTTACGCTGAGTACATTCGTATTCCTCGCCGGATCGTGGATCTGAACACGCTGGTGATTCCGCCGCATGTAAGTTTTGAAGAAGCAGCGATGGTTGAGCCCCTTGCTTGCGTATTGCGCGGGCTGCATGAGACTGGAGTAGAGATCGGGGATACCGTTGCCGTCATTGGCGGCGGCCCGATAGGCCTCATGTTTGTTCACGTCGCGCAGGCGATGGGCTGTAACGTGATTGCCGTGGTGAAGCGTGAAGGCCAGATTAGCCCAGCCCGCAAAATGGGTGCCCAGGAAGTCGTGCATACGGGTTCGGTGGAGAATCCAGTGGACGCCATACGAGCCCTATCGCCTGCTGGTCGCGGTGCGGACGTGGTCATTGAAGCCGTCGGTCGGCCCGAAGCGTGGATTTGGGCAACCGAAATGGTCCGCAAAGGTGGCACGGTGAACTTCTTCGGAGGATGCGCCAAGGGCACCAAGGTCGAGCTCGATACGAACCGCTTGCACTACTCTGAGGTCACGCTGAAGGCGACATTCCACCACACACCCGACAGCGTACGAAAAGCCTTGACCTTGATCGCGGAAAAGAAGATTCGTCCGACGGAATACATCACCGGCGAAGCGCCGCTCTCGCGCTTGCAGCAGGTGCTGCAGCACATGATGAATCGAAACGGAGACATCAAGACCGCGATCATTCCGGGACAGTAGCCCAGCTCTTGGCAATACGCTTTTTGGCTCCTAGCTCTGCAGGTTCTTGCTAAGGGCTTGCGAAAAGCTAAGGGCGGAGATTTTCATGAGCGCCGCCAACCACATCTGGAACAGTTTGCCCGCCGAGTATGCCATTCCTGCGCAAGCTCCGTCTTTGCAGGAAGCATATGCCTATTGCCAGCGCCTGGCGCGCACTCATTACGAGAATTTCTCGGTGGCAACATGGTTCCTTCCCAAACGCTTGCGCCAGCATTTTTTCAACGTATACGCCTACTGCCGTATTTCTGACGATCTCGGAGATGAAACCGGGGATACGGATGCTTCCCTTATGCTTCTCGACGAATGGGAAACCGAGCTGAACGCCTGCTATGCGGGCTCGCCGCGGCATCCCGTATTCGTTGCCTTGGCGGGAACGGTCCGCGAATTTGACATTCCGAAGCACGAGTTCTCCGATCTGCTCCGCGCCTTTCGCCAAGACCAGAGCGTCGTACGTTATGAGTCGTTTGACGATTTGCTCACCTATTGCCGCTACTCAGCGAATCCGGTAGGACACCTGGTCCTCTGTCTCGGCGGATATCACGATAGCGGGCGCCAGCAGCTTTCTGACTACACCTGTACTGCGCTGCAACTCGCAAATTTTTGGCAGGACGTCAGCCCCGACTTCCAAAAAGGCCGGGTCTATCTTCCGCTCGAAGACCTGCGCAGGTATGGCGTTACCGAAGCCGAAATTGCGGGCCAACAAAACACGCCAGAATTCGTCGAATTGATGCGCTTCGAAGTTCAGCGTGCCCGCGAATGGTTCAATCGCGGTTTGCCGCTGGTTGGCCAAGTGAGTCGCGAACTGGCTTTGGACATTGAACTGTTCTCGAGGGGTGGTCAAGAGATCCTGAACGCGATAGAGCGACAAGGCTACGCCGTGCTCGGGAAGCGTCCAGCAATCTCGAGATCGCGTAAACTTGCGCTGGTTGCGCGCGCAGCCCTTCACAAGCTGATATGACGACCGTGGCGCAGAACCCTCCCCAATTTGTGCCCACCGAGTCGCAGCTGCACATGGCATACTCGGTGTGCCGCGGGATCACACGCGCGCGCGCCAAGAACTTCTACTACGGATTTCTCGTTCTTCCCAAGATCAAGCGCCAGGCGCTCTGCGCTGTGTATGCCTTTATGCGTCGCTGCGACGATATCGCCGACGATCCTTCAGTCTCGGCGCGGGACCGCCGGCAGAGGCTCGACGCGTGGGTGGACGCCTTCCACGCGGCCCAGGCGGGCCTTCCAACCGATGATGCCATTCTGCTTGCACTTACCGACGCTCAACGGCGTTTCCATATTCCGCTAGGACTGCTTGATGGACTGGCGTTCGGCACCGCAATGGACGTGGAGGAGGAAGGCGTTCAGCCCAACGCTTCCGGTTTGACAATTCATTACCGCAGCTTTCAGGATCTGGAGCGGTACTGTTATCAGGTTGCGTCGGTTGTGGGTTTGGTGTGCATTCGCATTTTTGGCTACACCGATCCTGCGGCCGAGCCGCTTGCCGAGCGCCTCGGCCTAGCCTTCCAGCTGACCAACATCATCCGCGACGTGAAGGAAGACGCTTCCCTCGGCCGCATTTATCTGCCTCAAGAAGACCTCGAACAGTTTGGGATGTCCGCACCCGAACTAGCAGCAAATTCTCCTATCGATCGGCTGCGCCCTTTGCTGGAGTTCGAGGCCCAGCGCGCGTTTGACAACTATCGGGCTGCCGATGAATTGCTCCCCTTGATTTCCGAAGACAGCCAGCCAGCGTTGTGGACGCTGGCGACCATCTACCGCAGCCTGCTCGAAAAAATCGCGCGGCTCAACTACGATGTGATCACGCGGCGCGTCAGCCTCACTACCCGTGAGAAGCTCACTATCCTCAGCAAAGGATTCCTGAAGCGAATCTCCTGATGGACCCAAAATCGTCTGTCGCATCACATCCATCTCCAGAAGGTCACTCCACAGGATTTTCCTGGAGCAAAGATACCCCGCCTTTGAAGCGGCCCCATCCTTCTCCGGCTTTCCAAGGATTAAAGCAACCGTTTGTGGCCATCGTCGGCGGCGGCCTCGCCGGCCTCGCCGCGGCTTGTGCCCTCGCCGAAAGCGGATTCCAGGTAACTGTTTTCGAGCGCCGCCCCTACCTCGGAGGCCGCGCCAGCTCCTACGAACACCCCGGAACCGGCGAAGTCGTGGACAATTGCCAGCACGTGCTCTTCAAACTTTGCACCAATCTCATCGGCTTCTATCGGCGAATCGGAATTGAGGAGAAGATTCAGTGGTTCGACCGTATGACATTTATCGAGCCAGGTGGAAGGCAATCTCAACTTCAGTCCGCTTCCCTTCCCGCGCCTTTGCACGCGCTTCCCGCATTCATGAGGTTCAAGTTTTTATCTTTGCAAGATAAGCTTGGACTGGCGAGGGCTCTAAATTCTCTTCTCACGCAGGCGCCCAAAGACGATGGGCTTTCCTTTGAAGCCTGGCTCGAGCGACACCGTCAAACTCCGGGTGCAGTCGAGCGCTTCTGGAAACCAATCTTGGTGAGTGCTCTTAGCGAGGACCTCGGGAGAATTTCAGTGCCCTATGCAGCTCAGGTTGTTCGCGAGTCGATGAAATCGCGCGAGGCCCGGCTCATGGGAGTGCCCATGGTTCCGCTCACAGAACTCTACAATGCAGCGCGCGACTACATTACGGTTCGCGGGGGCGCGGTTCGCTTTCGCAGCAACGTGCAATCCTTTCTGCCGCTTGAGACGGGGGTGCGGATCCAGACAGCCGAGTCCGAGGAGCAGTTTGACTACGGAATACTGGCCGTTCCTTTTGATTCGCTCGAAAAGCTTCTTCCCAACACACCCGAGTCGCGGGATTTGCGTGATAAGCTCGCGCGCTTTGAAACCGCGCCAATCACCGGCGTCCATCTCTGGTTTGACCGCAAGATCAGCGATTTGCCGCACGCTGTGCTGCTTGACCGTACCATCCAGTGGATGTTTCACAAATCAGAGTTAATTGCAGCTCGCAGCAATCCGGGTTTTGAGGAGAGGGGTTCCAGCATGTCCGCAAGTTCCCGAGGGCCGGCTCAGAATGGCCCCGCGCTCGCGGGACGGGACAGCGAGAGGACAGGGGCCCGCACCCTGGGAAGACCTGAGGAGAAAGGTGGCAGCTACATCGAACTCGTCATCAGTTCTTCGAAGTCCCTCCTCAGCAAACCTCGCCAGGAGATCATCGACCTGGCATTGAAAGAGGTCCGGGAATTCTTCCCCGCCGCGCGCGAGGCTTGCCTGGTGAAAGCAACGGTGGTGAAAGAGGTCAACGCTACCTTCTCGCCTGTACCCGGAATCGACCAATACCGTCCATCGCAGCCGACCCGCTGGCCACGCATTTTTCTCGCCGGAGACTGGACCGCCACTGGTTGGCCGGCCACCATGGAAGGCGCCGTGCGCAGCGGCTACCTCGCTGCTGAGGCAATCACGAGCACATCCGGCAGCCCTAAGCGGTTTTTGTGCCCCGACCTACCGGGCACAGGGCTGGCAAGATTGTTTCCCTAATCGGACGCCAAGTGCCGGAAACGATGAGCTTACCCGGCGATCAGGTCGTCGAAATCGAGCTCAAGTTCTTCTCTGAGGTCATGATCGAGAGGCTCCTCGGGCGATGTGCGGTACTCATGGACGCGAACCCCGTGATGATCGATGGCAATGTAGGTGGGGACTTCCTGGGTCCAGCTGCCGCTGTTGTAATACTCGACTTCCTCACGCCTCAAGCTAAGCGCCTCGTGGGTGTGCCCGCAGAATACCCGTTGAGCACATTTAGATCGAGCGTGGAGAAAAGCTCCGTGCGCCACCTTGGCCGAGAGGCGCAGATATGCCGTATCAAAGCGCTCAAGAAAACCGATCATCCGCTTGTTGCCGAACGAGATTTTCTGGATGCCAAGATGCAGCGCCGAGAGGAATGTGCTCAGCACCCGGTTACGTGAGACAAAACGATCGAACTGATGCCCATGCATCGCCAGATGACGCAGGCCAGCGAACTCCCAGGCATACTCCCGATACACGCGCACCCCGACCAAGTGTGACATCACCTGCGTGAGCCCGTAGTCGTGATTCCCTTCCACCCAAACGACTTCAATCTCCCGCTTGGGATTGGAGAGCTTGCGGATGTATCCGAGGAATTGCCAGTGCTCTTTTTTCAAACGGCGGAAATTCAAGTCCGAAAAAATGTCGCCGAGCAGGATCAGGCGGTTGAACGAAGCTGACTTCAACATCTTCAAAGCTGCCGGAGCTCGACTTACTTCTGAGCCCAGGTGTAAATCCGAGAGGATAATGGTATCGGCAAAAATCATGTTCCCCAATCCAACTGCAGGCGTGAAGTAATCGACGCCCAGGTAGCGCGCTGCAACGCCGGAGTGCTGTGCGCGGCAGGAACCGGTGACCCCCGAAGGGCAGAGCCACGCTGTTCTGCAATCTCTTCCAGGAATTCCGGGATTTCATACAGAGCATTGTTCTTATACGCTCTTGCATTCGCGCGAAATTCAGCAAATGCGTCCGGATCGAGCAGCCGTTTCACGCCCTCGTCGATGGTCCGGAAACTCTTGAGTACAACGCCCAACTTCTTCTCCGTTACCCATTGTGCGTTGTAGCGTTCCTGCGGCAGCGTTCTGCCGTTGCATTCGACAATTACGGGCAGATTGAATTGCAAGGCCTCGCTGATCGACCCCGGCCCGGGCTTTCCGATGAAAAAATCGGAAAGCGCCATGTAATAGTCAACGTTTGCGGTGAAGCCCTCCGCGAACAGTGGGAATCTTGTCTTGAGTTTCTTCACGGCGGCGAGAAGTTTTTGGTTCTTGCCGCAGATCAAAATCAACTGCAAGTTAACATTGCCAGCATTCAGTCTGTTCACAATGCTCAGGATGGCGGTCGAGCCATGCCCACCGAACAGCACAATTCCCGTCGGTCTGCTCGGATCGAGCCCCAGCTTCTTGTGTTCTTCGGCGCGGTTTAGGTTGGTTTTGGCATAGAACTTCTGGCGCATCACCATGCCAGAGGCCAAAAACACGTGATCCCGAGGGTGTCCGTATGCAAACGCCTGCTCCTGGGCTTTCTCGCTTCCGCAGATCAGATACTCGGACTCCTTCTCGATCCAAAAGTGCGGGGGATAATCGGCGAGGTCTGTGATCAAGGTGACGAAATGTGCCGAAGACTTTGCCTTGTGAATGCTCTCCACCATGGCGCGGTTGAAATGGGGGATGACCGACAAGACAAGATCCGCCGGATGGGCCTTCCAATACTCGATAAGCGTCTTCACCGTCGCCCGGTGGTATACGCGCACCACGCTCCGCAGCACAGGCAGCAGTTGCGGTGTCAGGCGAGTCCAGCCTCTACGGAGGATAAGGTTATATCCGTCTTGAATGCGAAGGCCGGTTAGCTTCTTCAGCACGTCAAGACGGTCGAGCAACTCTTGCAAGTTCAGCAGCTCAACTTGCCACGGCCGCGGCTGCGATTCCAATACGGATTTCAGGGCTTCGGCCGCACTACGATGACCCCCGCCCGCGTCAAAGAAGACGATCGTTATTTTTCGATCCATCCCCTCTCCTCTCCGCCAGCAAGCAGTCGAGGCCACTACTAGTCTCGCTTGCGGCTGCTTACAACATGATGAAGCCCGAATGAACCGCCCGTTAATTACCTATTCAGTTAACACCTTACAAGATCCACGCTCATGTTATCGGAGCCCCAACGATCCACGGGGCAATCATCATGGGGGCGTTCTGCGCGCCACGGTGGCCCTCAGTCCAGGTTAGAGCGTGCATCTGGAAAGGGCTAAGGGGGCTTCGCGCTTCTAGATCCCTGAATTTACTGGGCTTGGGTTCACCCGGTGGCGTTCGGGCTTGTCGTAACGACCCCGGGGCCGGCGAGGCCAAGCACCTTGGTAACAAGCCTTCGCCCTCTTCCTTGCTTACGATTTTCTAGCTGCCGCAACTTTGTTGCGACCGTGGGTTCGATCATCCCAAGCAGCTCAGCAGAGAAGCTGCAAAACAGAAAGCTACGGAGGAAAGAAAGACCATGAGCTACACCAAAGCTCTCTTGGCAGGAATGCTGGCATTGCTCGCGATACCTGCCTTTTCGCAGAGCAGCCCTGCTCCCGTTGTCGACCAGCGAAAAGAAAACCAACAGGATCGTATCGCCAACGGCGTACAGAGTGGACAGCTCACTGCCGGCGAAACGAAGACCCTGGAGAAAAAGGAAGCCGGCTTAAACGCGGAAGAGAACCGGATGCAAAATCGCGACAATGGCAACCTGACTGCTCGCGACAAGGCGCGGCTCACGCGTCAGCAGAACCGCCTGTCCGATCAGATCTATCGCGACAAGCATGACGCTCGGGTGCAGAACACCGATCCCAAGACCGAAGTTGGACAGCGACAGCGCAACCAGCAAGAGCGGATTGCTCAGGGCATTAAGAGTGGACAGGTCACTGCCGGCGAAGCCGCCCATCTGGAAGGCCGCGAAGCTGCGGTGAACCACGAAATCCGAAGTGACCGCGCGGCCAACGGTGGCAAGTTGACGGCCAAGGAAAAAGCGCACATCAACCGCCAGCAGAACGCAAATTCCGCGGCGATTTATCGCAAGAAGCACAACGGGCGAAAGCAGTAAATCTTTATTTGCCTACCAGAAGCCCCGGCCCCGAGAGGCAGGGGCTTTTTTTCTCGGTAGAATCTCCGCGACCGGGCTCGATCGGCGAGCCCGCTCACTCATGGTCCTTGAGAATCTGTTCGATTCGAGCCTTGGGGAATGGCAGATGGTCCTCGTTGTCTTTTAGCCATTGGCGGTAATCCTGTTCAATGGCATCGGTCCAGTGGGCGTCGATTTGGCCGGCCGTGTATTTGCCTTCCTGCAGCCGCTGGTGTCCGAACAGGTCGCGCAGGTGCGTTGCCTCGGAGGTTTTCACCACTTGCTCGGCCAATTGCGGTGGAATGAAGATCACTCCTCCGTTGCGCCCAAGCACCACGTCGCCGGGCACGACCATCACGTGACCGATACGCGTAGGACAATTAATACCCACCATCGTAGAGTTGAGCAGCTTGCCCGACTTCAATGAACCGTAATGATGGGATGGATCGTAGTAGCGAACAAAGGCCACGAAATTGTCGAGTTCGTTGAGACCATTGATATCCCGCACGGCGCCGTCGTAAACGATTCCGTTTTCAGAGCGCGCATAGATCGCATTGCCTACATTGTCGCCAATCGAGGGCCCGGCTTCCTTCAATCCGAAATGGTCGGCCACATACACGTCTCTTTTCTCCAGCATGTCGACCGGCCAGGCGTTCATCCCCCCAACCCGATGCGCATTTGCTGGATCAGTTTCGATCAACTTCTGCACGTCAGGGCGACCGGGCATCCAGGTGGCAGTAAGAGCTCGTCCGACGAGCACTTTGTCGGGGTGAATGGACAGCCATCCGTCCTCGTATTGGTGCATAAACCCATTCTGCTGGAGCACCGCCCAAGCTTCTTCGAGGGTAACCGTCTTCATTCGATCCAGAATGTCATCCGCGACTTTGGGGCGTCCGTCGGTGAAGCGCTCGCCATGCCAATCGGGTGTGTACTTGACCACGTCATCGGAAGTAAAGAACCCCTGCTGGGCGCAAGCCCCGGCCGTGAACCATACGACTGTCATCAGGCAGGGCACCGCAAATGACACGAGACTTGATCGATTCATCTCACTCCGCTCCAATTTCTCTTATGAGGCGTTCGGCTGAAACCAGCCCGTTCCGGGAATTTGCGCTTTCCGCGCAGTGTCTTCATCCATCTCCACACCCAGGCCCGGTTCCGAGCTTGGAGTTACGTAGCCTTTCTGGATGATCTCGCCTTGCTTGACCCAGTTCTTCCACAGGTCGAGACGGTTGATCCAATGCCATTCGCAAACCAGAAAGTTGGGGATCGAAACGCAGACGTGTGCCGTAGACATCATGCCGATCGGGGACACGACGCAATGGGGTGCTAAGGGCACGTAGTATGTTTGCGCCAGATTTGCGACCTTTCGGGCTTCTGAGAGACCACCGACTTTCTGGAAATCCGGCTGAACAATATCGACTCCGTTCTTTTCCAGAATCTCGCGATAGCCCCAGCGCATGTAGAGATTTTCGCCGCAAGCGATGGGCGTTTGGGTGGATTGGCGAATATTCACCATCGCGTCAATGTTCTCCGGGGGCACCGGTTCCTCGAGCCATAGCAACCGGAATGGTTCAAGCTCGACCGCAACCCGCTTTCCCGTCCCGCCGTCATAGCGACCGTGCATGTCGCAGGCCAATTCCATCTCCTTGGGGATGGATTCGCGCACATGCTTCACCCAACTCACCATGCGATCGATCTCGCCATTGCTCGCGGTCCAATTCACTTTATCGAAGCGGGCCGGATCAGCGGCATCGTCCAGATCGATCTTCATGGCGGTGAAGCCCTGCTCGCGGATCCAAGGCAGTTTGCGATCAGATTCCGGCCCGACTGGATTCTCCATATCGGAGTCGCAATAGATGCGGACCTGGTCGCGGAATTTTCCGCCCAACAACTGATAGACGGGCAAGCCCAGAGCCTTCCCCGCCAAGTCCCACAACGCAATCTCAATTCCGCTCATGGCCGTCACGTACTGGCCGCTCTGTGCACCGGCAAAGATTCCCGACACCCGCATCCTCTCCCACAAGGCATCGACATTCAGCGGGTCCTGGCCGACGAGAAAACGGCGGAACTGACCAACCAGCGCGTCCGTCCCCACGGCAGCATCGGTGGCCTCGCCATGGCCGTACAGCCCTTGGTCTGTGTAGATTCGAATATGGGTTTGGATTCCATGGACGCGCACTCGCGCGGTGCGGACATCGGTGATTTTTAACCGGGGTCTCTGATAGGGAGTGCTCGACGCCTCGACTGCAGCGGCGAGGGATGGCAGAGCAAAGGCGCCTGCGATCGGCAGGGCCGAGCTCTTGAACATGGACCTGCGGGTGAGGGTGTTAGTCGAGTGGGTTCGGTCCGGCATCGGTCGCCGCCTCCATTTGTGTTGTGGATCGCAACGCGGGAGTCATTGTATAGCTTCCAGGCTCAACCGGCCCGTGGAAGCGATTCTGCTCTACCAGCAAAAAGCCAGTCCCTCAACTGCTGCAGGAGTGACGGTTAAGAACGTGGAAATTCGGCGAAGCGCACGAGGGTTCTAGCCTTCTTCGTCTCGCTGGCCACAAGCATCGGTGAATTTCCTCAATAGCACGATATAGCGGTCCAAAGTCGCTGAATCCATGGGACATATAGCGCTTGACACATAATTACAATTTGCAATATATATATTGCTGTCAGTTATATGACATTGGCCGAAAAAATTCGCTACCTGCGCGAAGTTGAAGGATCGCTTCGCGAACTGGGCCGCCCGATGACCCAGTTGGAGCTGGTCAAGGCGATCCGCAAAGAGCAGGGGAAAAGCATCAGCCAGTCATATGTCTCGCAGATTGAGAACGGCTCGCGGCGTCACATGACGCAGGCGACTCGTTCCCTGTTGGCCAAATTTTTCAAGGTGCATCCGGGGTTCCTGGTGGACGATCCCGAGGGCTATCACACCGAGCTGACGTCGGATTTGCGCACCGTCGAGGGCAAGCTCGACGTTTGGTTGTTGCAAGGTTCCGAGCAGTTTCTCCGCGATCGCGAGATCGCGGACGTTCTCATGAAAGCTGCCCGGCAGAAGGACACCCGCAAGTGCATCCTTCTGCTGGGCGCGATTCTCGACACGCCGGGCCTTGCCGACCGACTGCTCGAAGCATTGCGCCCTGAAAGCACGGGCCGCCGAACAAACGGGCGCTAAAGGAGGAGTCCATGACGTGGGCTGATTTCTATCTCGTCTGCTTTGTTGTGGGTCTCTTGATGAGCGTGGTGATGTTTTTCGCGGGGGGCATGCATATTCATCTGCCCGGAATGCATGGCCACTTTGGTATCGGCCATGGCTCAGGCGCGGGGCATGCGACCCACCTCGGCCCGGTAAACCCGTTCACGCTCACTGCATTTCTAGCCTGGTTTGGCGGAACTGGGTACCTTCTTTCTCGACACTCAAGTCTCGCGTATGCCACGGCGCTCATCGTTGCTGGCTTGGCCGGCACGGGCGGAGCCGCCATTATCTATCTGTTCCTGGCAAAGGTACTGACTTCTGCCGACGAATCGCTTGATCCGGCCGACTTCGAAATGGTCGGGGTACTTGGCAAGCTTTCGGTTCGCATTCGCGAAGGCGGAACTGGAGAGATGATTTACTCGCAGGCTGGAACTCGGCGCGTGTGTGGGGCACGCTCGGAAGACGGGCTCGAAATCCTGAAAGGAACCGAAGTCGTGGTCACCCGATACGAGAATGGCATTGCCTACGTCCGCCGCTGGTCGGAGCTATCGGGTGAAGAGAGCGATTTGGATCGAGCGCCTGGCTCAAGAGGAGCCAGCGAGGTAAGGCCGCAATGACCGAGCCATCCAACAATTCCACCTGGCTGTTCAAGATCGCCGCGGGACTTCTTTGGCTGTCGCTGCCGATCATGGCACTGATGTTCGCCTCGGTATGGCATGAACTCCCGGCCCATGTGGCTACGCACTTTGACCTGGCGAATCAACCGAATGGCTGGATGTCGCGCGAAGAAACCTTGGTCGTGCTGTTGGCTGTGGCGATGATTGTGCTTGTTCCCTCAACTTGGATCTTGTCGCGCATCGCC
Organism: Terriglobales bacterium; assembly: GCA_035496675.1. Classification (GTDB taxonomy): domain Bacteria; phylum Acidobacteriota; class Terriglobia; order Terriglobales; family Acidobacteriaceae; genus Gp1-AA145. Next base: position 65,371 of record DATJEL010000023.1, on the reverse strand, counting down.
AACCCAGACACACTGGCATGGGCCTTGGTAGCACTCTTCTATGTGATCGTTGGCGCTCTGATTTGGGCCGAGCAGTTACTGATCGACCATAACCTCTTCGGCAAACCGGTAAATGTTGCGCCGATCATGCTGGTAACGATTCTTTCGGCGATTGCAATCGTCGTTCTTGCCCTGCGCACCGGTCGTGGACAGCAGTTACTGTCCGCCCCCGTCCTGGCCACGGAAACGCATGCCTCTTTATTCTGGGCGCTGGTCTGCGGCGCCCCGGTGATCTTCATGATCGCCGTCGCTGCCGCCGCGCCCGTTCCGGCTCTGAGGCTGGCAATGGGCCTGGCGGCACTGATCGGTTTGTGGGCTGCCTCGATGGCAGCATTCGGATTTCAGTACGTGTTCAGTTCTGCCGGAGTGGACGTTCGTACCCTGGGTTTTCGGTTGCGGTCCATACCGGCTTCCGACATTCGCAGTTATGCCGAAGATGCTTGGCCCTTGATTGGAGGGCGCGGCATTCGAGGTCTCGGCAACCGGCGCGCCTATGTCTGGTGCAACCGGGGAGTTCGGATTCAGACCAACCGAGGAGAAGTGTTCCTAGGTCACTCTGAGCCGAAAAAAATTATTCGCGACCTGGACAGGGTCGTGCAGGGCCGCAAAGCTTTCGGGGAAGCGTAAGCGGGAGGCACTTTACGCGTCTTCGGTTCTTTGCAGCGATGAGTTCTGAACCTGGAGAGGAGGCGGTATGTTGTTCAATCTTTCAATGGAAGTATGGGTCTTCATCGGCCTCGGGGTACTGGTGATCATGCTCTTGATGAGCTTTCTGGCCAGCTTGTATCGCAAGGTCGGCCCACACGAGGCGCTGGTCGTTTACGGGTTTCGCGGCAAACGCGTGATCACTGGCCACGGCACGATTGTTTGGCCGATGTTTGAGAACTGTCACGGGCTCTCGCTCGAGCTGATGTCGTTTGACGTCGCTCCACAACAGGACCTGTACACGAAGCAGGGTGTGGCAGTGACGGTTGAGGCTGTCGCCCAGATCAAGGTGAAGTCTGACACCGAATCGGTCTGGACTGCCTCCGAGCAATTCCTCACCAAAACCGACCAGCAGCGTGAGGCTCTGATCAAGCTGGTGATGGAAGGACATCTGCGAGGCATCATCGGCCAGTTGACAGTCGAAGAAATCGTCAAGCAGCCGGAGATGGTCGGCGATCGGATGCGTTCCACTTGCGCGGACGACATGAACAAGATGGGCCTTGAGGTCATCTCGTTCACCATCAAGGAAGTTCGCGACAAGAACGAATACATCATCAACATGGGCCGCCCCGATGTCGCCCGCATCAAGCGCGACGCCGACGTTGCGGGTGCAGAAGCCGAGCGCGACACAGCGATCAAGCGTGCACTGGCGACCCGGGAAGCCGCCATCGCCAAGGCGCAAGCCGACCAGGAACGTGTTCTGGCGGAGGCGCTTTCTCTAGCCAAACAGGCGGAGGCGCAACGCGATCTCGAAGTGAAGCGCGCTCAATTCCAGGAAACAACCAAGCGCCAGCAGGCACAAGCCGATAAAGCGTACGACATTCAGACCAACATCATGCAGCAGCAGGTCGTGGCTGAGCAGGTCAAGGTGCAACAAGTTGAGCGCGAACAACAGGTCAAAGTTCAGGAAGCAGAAATTGCGCGCCGCCAGAACGAACTGATTGCGACCGTGCTCAAGCAAGCGGAAATTGAGCGTCAACGCATTGAGACGCTCGCCGCCGCGGAAAAGCAGCGCCTGATGGCCGAAGCCGAAGGTCGCGCATCTGCCATTCGTCAGCAGGGCGAGGCCGAAGCCGAGATCATCTTCAAAAAGGGCGAAGCCGAAGCTAAGGCAATGAACGTGAAAGCCGAAGCTTACCAGGAGTACAACCAGGCCGCGGTCGTGGACAAGCTGATCACGGGCTTGCCCGAAGTGGTCAGAGCCATGTCGGCACCGCTTGCCAACGTGGACAAGATTACCGTGGTCTCAACCGGCAACGGCGATGCCACCGGAATGAACAAGATCACCGGGGACTTCGCCAAGATGGCTGCGCAAGTGCCGGCTTTGTTCGAATCCCTTTCCGGCATGAGCATGACGGAGCTTCTCGGCAAGGTGCGGGCGATCGGGGACAAAGCGCCCAAGCCGCCTGAGACGCTGCCGCCAGCGAACGGCGGGAAGAAGTAACTCGATCCAAGATGCCCCACCCTAAGCGGTTTTTAGGGTGGGGATCTTGGAAGCCGCGGCTCAAGGGAATCGCACAGCGGAGTTCATGATGAAACGGCCATCCATGCAAATCGGTTTAGGAATCGCTCTGGGAATCGGGATCGGCGCTGCGGTGGCACTGATTCTTGGCAGCGGCGGCGCGTGGCTCACTGTGGGCATCGTGCTCGGCGTAATCATCGGCAAGGCCATGTCGCGATCCAAACGCAACGCGGTACAGGGGGAAACTTCTCCCCTTCTCCCAAAAGCACGGGGGAAATGGGTCACCCAAGTTTAGGGTTTGAGCTAGGAACCTAAGAGATAGAAGACGCTGTTCAGCAAAGGAGTTCACCATGGCATTACTGGAACGGGTTTCAACGTTGGTTCGCGCAAATCTCAACGATCTCATCGATAAAGCCGAAAACCCCGAGAAAATGATCAAGCAGGTAATCCTCGACATGCAGAACCAGCTTCTCCAGGTTAAAACGCAAGTGGCGATTGCCATCGCCGACCAGCATCTGCTTGAAAGAAAGCAGAAGGACAACGAGGAAAAGACGGCTGAATGGATGCGCAAGGCAGAGCTCGCCGTCGGCAAGAAAGACGACGATCTAGCGCGCGCGGCCTTGCATCGTGTCGAGAGCTATCGTGAGCTCGCCGGCAATTTCACGCAGCAGGTCGCCGACCAAAAGGCGCAGGTCGAAAACCTGAAGAACGCTCTGCGTCAACTCGAGCAGAAGCTCACCGAGGCGCAGGCCAAAGCCGATCTGCTGATCGCGCAGCAGCGACGCGCCCGAGCCGTCGGCAAGGCTCAAGACGCTCGTTCTGCCATGGGCGATGGTTCGAAGATCGCCGCCTTCGATCGCATGAAGCACAAAGTCGCTCACAACGAAGCCGTCGCCCAGGCCAAGACCGAACTCAACGCCGAGAATGTCGAGGACCGCTTTACCGCGCTCGAGAAGGCTGACCGGATCGAAGCGCTGCTGGCGGAGTTGAAGGCGAAGAGAGCGTAAGCGACCGAGGACGATAAGAATGGCTGGAGAAGCCCTATCCGGAGAGCCAGCGACCGAGTGGGGAAGAATAGCCCTCATCAGCGTGTCTGTGGGGATGTCCCTCGGACTCCTGTTGACAGGGACCTGGCTCGGCATTGTGTGGTTCAACGCTAAGTATCCGCCACCTGAAAAAATTTGGCAGCAAACAGCCATCATGGCCGAGCGCAGGCCCGCTGTAGCCGCATGAACGGGCATGACACAGAACTGACGTACGTGCTGATCAACAAAACGAACGAGGACTATCGAATCGAATACGATGCGAGCTTCCCGGTTGTTTTGCGGGACAAACAAGGGAAGCTTTCCCGGCTGGGGAACGAAGCTTACGTAGTCATGAGCAAGCCGGTCTCGATTCCTGCGGGGCAGAAGGCGTTCATGAAAATTCGGTTGCAGCTGCGACGGTTTGCAGAAAGCAGGATTGCTGAAACCCGGGCTCAGGATGCCCTCGCATCCTTCCGTGTGGCTTATCCGAATGCCGAATATTTCGAAGTCTTTGACAGCGGAAATCAATGTCGGATCGAGTTGCCGATACCTGGTTCTGTGGAGTAGAGCACGTCAGGGACAAGCTTCGGTTCGACTCCGACATGGCAAACGCGTCATGTCGCTCCGCTCAGGAGATGGGTTAGGTAGCAGCAAATAAGCGGTCCCCACAGCGAAGGAGAATTATGCAATCACGCATCATCGGAACCACCATGCCCGTCCTGGAGTTCGTGCTTGAACCCAACGAATCGATTATTTCGGAAGCGGGAGAACTTTCCTGGATGGGAAGTTCCGTACAGATGACCACGCACACGCAGTTTGCCGGGGGTGGAGGCCTGTTCGGCGCATTGAGACGCGTGGCTGGCGGCGGATCGCTCTTTATGACCGAATACCGCGCCAGCGCTGCTCCCGGCGAGGTAGCGTTCGCAACCAAGCTGCCCGGCCACATCGTTCCCGTCGAGGTATCACCAGGACACGAGTACATGATTCATCGCCACGGCTTCCTTTGCGCGACCCCGCAGATCAAGATTTCGGTGGGCTTTCAGCGGACTCTGGGCGCGGGAATCTTCGGCGGCAGCGGATTCCTCCTTCAGCACCTTAGCGGACAAGGTACTGCGTGGCTCGAGCTTTCAGGCGAACTGGTGGTCCGGGACTTGCAGGCGGGCGAGACCTTGCATGTGCATCCCGGTCACGTTGGCGCATTTCAATCCAGCGTATCGTTCGAGATCACAACCGTTCCTGGCATCAAGAACCTGATCTTCGGAGGCGATGGTTTCTTCCTCGCGCAGCTTACCGGGCCGGGGCGAATCTGGCTGCAAACCCTGCCCATCGCAAAATTGGCCCATGCCATCGACCACTACCTGCCCCACGAAACCAGGGATGTCGCTGAAGGCGGAGTCGTTGGCGGGATTGTCGGGTCGATCCTGGATGGAATGAAGCGGTAAAGAAAATCGATGTCTCTTGGCCGGGCATTCAGCCTCAGTCAACGAATTCGCCAGCCGATCAGCCGGTTGCGTTCAGAAGGACAGGAGCTAAGTTAATGGATTCTTTGGCAAAGAATGGTTGTAAGAAAGTTCCTTCCCCTGCGACTACCTAGGTGTGAGAGCAAGAAAGGCGATGAGCGCAAAGTGATCGCTGCCGAAGCCATCCCGGCCCGCAAGTCTTCTCAAGACGATCTTTACGAGGAGGCGGCGGTAAGTTTTGGGGCGGCCCTCGAGCGCCTCACTCGGGCTTACGAAGCCAATCCTGACCATCGCCGAGATTTGCTGCAGGAGATCCACATTGCCCTATGGCGCAGTCTCAGCACCTTCGATCGCCGCTGTTCTCTCCGCACCTGGGTCTACCGCGTGGCTCACAACGTAGGGGCATCGCACGTAGCACGGCAGTATCGCACGCGCCCCGAATCTCTTGTCGACCTCGAGGAACTGGAGAACGTGCCCGATCCGCGCGGAGGTGACGCCATTGCTGATCGGTCGGTAGCCCTCAACAGGCTCCTGGAGATGATTCAGCGGCTGAAACCGCTTGATCGCGACGTGATCTTGTCGTATCTGGAAGGCCTGGAAGCGGACGAGATCGGCGAGATCACTGGGCTTTCAGCGCGAAACGTGGCGACGAAGATTCACAGAATCAAGAACATTCTGGCCCGGTTCTACAACCAGGGAGGACAAAGCCGTGACTGACACTCCCAAAACTGCGATGCAGCAATTGTGGCAACAACAGCCCGTGGAGGGCACTCGCATGTCTGTCGATGAAATCCGCAAGCGCGCATCCAAGTTTGAAAAGAGACTTTTCTGGAGAAACCTGCGCGAGTACGTCGCCGGGGGGATCGCCATCGTCCTGTTCGGCTATTTCCTGGCTACCGCGCCGAACAGTCTCAATCGAATTGCATTCGCCATGCTGATGGCGGGGATGGCGTATGTGCTGATGCACCTGTACCGCAAAGGTGGATCGAGCAAAGCGGCTGCAGAAACCGGACGGAAGTGCATGGATTTCTTTATCGAAGAACTGGAGCGGCAGCGCGACCTGACCGCCAACTTGTGGTGGTACTTGGGGCCTCTGGCGCCAGGAATGATCCTGCTGACGATTTCCTCGCTCCTTGCGCCACGACATGCACACGGCCGCTGGATCATGTTGGCAACGGATCTCGGCATAGTGGCGATCTCTTACGGGGTCATCCGGCTGAATGCGCGTGCTTCTCGTTGCCTGCAGCGGCAGATTGACGAACTTCGCGATGCGGAAGGAATTCGCACTTAGTTTTTTGTCCGATTTGTACATTGAAAGGAAGGACGCAATGAAAAAGCTCTTAGTAACGATCGCATTCATTCTTCTTACAACCGGGGTTTGCCTTGCTCAGGACATTACCGGCGACTGGAACGGAGCACTCAGCGTGAATGGGGCTGAGTTGCGACTTGTTCTGCACATCACGAAGAATCCCGATGGCACGCTGAAATCGACACTGGATAGCGTGGACCAGAACGCCACGGGAATTCCCGTCACTTCGACGACGCTGAAAGCCTCCGCGCTGAGCCTCAAGGTGGATGCCGTGAGCGGCACTTACGAAGGCAAGGTCAGCCCTGACGCCCAAGAGATCGCCGGCACCTGGACACAAGGGGCAGGGTTGCCCCTAACCTTTCATCGTGGCGCGATTGCCGAGAAGCCAGCACCAAAACCGGATAAGCCCTCTGATATTGACGGTGATTGGGTTGGCACGCTCGACACAGGAATGGGAAAACTGCGGCTCGTGGTGCATATCACGAATACCAATCAAGGCTTGACTGCCACCATGGACAGCGTTGACCAGGGAGCGAATGGCATTCCAGTTACGAGCATCACCAGGAATGGGTCGTCTCTCAAGTTTGAGATGAAAGGGATTGGCGGCGCTTATGACGGCACCATTGGCGCCGATCTCTCGAGGTTTACTGGTACTTGGACGCAGCTCGGCAAGAGCTGGCCACTGGAATTCAAACACGTGAAGACCGCGGCGGAAGTTGCCCCACGCGCGCGGCCGCAGAATCCGATAAAGCCATATCCCTATCGCGAACAGGAAGTCACCTACAATAATCCCAAGGCTGGCATTCAACTTGCCGCCACAATCACAATTCCTCCCGGGAAAGGCCCCTTCCCTGCTGTGTTGCTGATCTGTGGCAGCGGTCCGCACGATCGAGACGAGAGCCTCATGGGCCACAAGCCGTTTCTTGTGCTTGCGGACTATCTCACGCGCCACGGGATCATCGTTCTGCGTGCCGATAAGCGCGGCGTAGGCCAATCGGGCGGCGATTATTCACAAGCGATCATGGCCGATTTCGCCTCCGACGCCGAAGCCGGTGTGGAATACCTGAAGGCCCGCTCAGAGGTTGATCCCAAACATATCGGTTTAATCGGCCACAGCGAAGGCGGAGTCGTCGCGCCGATGGCATCCATTCACAATTCCGACGTGGCGTTTGTTGTGATGATGGCGGGCATGGGCGTTCGCGGAGACCTGCTTCTCACCGAGCAACAGAAGCTGATCGAACAGTCCACTGGAAAAAGCACGGCGGAGATTGAAAAGGACTCCGCCACGCAGCAGGCAATATTCGCCATTTTGGGGAAAGAAGAGGATGAGTCCGCGCGGGACAAAGACTTGAAGGCAGCACTCTCCGGCAGCGTCCCAGAGGAGCAGATCGGAATGCAGGTGAAGGTCCTTACCTCCCCGTGGTTTCGCGATTTCCTAAAGTATGACCCTGCGGTTACATTGAGTAAACTCACAAGACCCGTACTCGTGCTCAATGGCGAAAAGGATCTGCAAGTACCGCCGGATCAGAACCTGCCAGCCATACGCAAAGCGCTCGAGGCCGGTGGCAACAAGAATTTTGAAATTGTGGAGCTGCCCGGACTGAACCACCTCTTCCAGGATGCAAAAACCGGAGCGATCAGTGAGTATGCTGAGATCGAAGAGACCATCTCGCCGATCGCGCTCGACAGAATGTCGAACTGGATATTGAAGCAGAGCGGAGTGCAGGCGGGCGGGCGGGAGGCTCACAGAGCCGGAGCAGGTTCGACAGCAATCTAGCTTGCTACACAGGCCTTTCGCTGCGCTCAGGCCCGCAGGGCTCCGGGCGGGGCTCCCCGCATTCTGGGGCGTTTGGACCCACGGTAAACTGGTACTCGCATGCAAAAAGCATTTCATTGGGACTCGCCGTCCGACCCATATGTCGCCGATGCGGTGGTGCTGACCTGCTTTGATCAGCGAATCCGCACCGCCGTGAACAAGTTCCTGCACCGGCGAGGTATCTTGCGTCCCGACATGGTGGTGATCGCAGGAGGAGCGAAGACGCTGGCCTCTCCCCGCAACGACTTCGAGCGTGATTTCATTCTGGAGCAGGTACGGATGTCGATTCTGCTGCATAAGACCACGGTCGCTTACATCATGTGCCATTCGGATTGCGCGACTTACGGCGGGCTGGCGGCATTCCAGGGCGACCGCGAGGCCGAAGCGAAACATCACTCTCAAGAGTTAGAGCGGGCGCGAGAATTGCTCAACGACCGCTTTCCTGGCCTGCGCGTGCGGTGCTTCTTCGTGAACTTTGAGGGAGTCTTTGTCGCCAAAGATGGAGCCAAGCAGCAGGGAATGGATTTCGAAGACCCTGCCCTTCCTTACGAATCGGAATGACTTAGCGCAGGAGCGCCCGGGCGGTCGGGTGTTCTCTATCGCGACACGGCCGCGAACAAGCTTGTGTGCATGAGGGACTGGAACTGCTTGTCGTCGGCCTTGAAATGCATCTGCAGCTTGGAACTGTCAGAGTTTACGGAAACGTCCTCCAGTGCGGCCTTTTCCACGGGACTTGCGGTCATCTTCTTGTAGAGCACGCCGGCCTTCACCAGCGACGACAAGGTGGCTGCGGTAACCGAATCCGAGGTGACAACATCGAGGTCGAAATTCACTCCGCCGGAGAAGTTCATTGTGTAACGTGAACCGAGGACGCGTTTCTTCACGGTTTCATAGTCCGCTAAACGTGAGGCATCGCCGAGGGCAGACATTAGCATATTCTGCGTTCCCTTTTGGTCGAGGATGCTCCACACCGCTCCGCTTTCAACGTCAGGAATCAAGTTCGAAATGTCAGGGTTCGAATCAAGCGTCTGAACATATCCGTCGCGCGCATCGAGCGAGCCCCGAACCGCACTCCCGTCGCCAAACAGCAAGGTGCTATCGTCCAGGAAGGTCATCTCCATGCCATCAGCCATCGGGTAGATGCTGGCATCTCGATACTTGAGAGGCTTGATCTTGTGGAGCTGCAGCTTCCGAAGCACGAGCTTCGTCTGAAATACCCCCTGGGCCGCGCCCACAATTTTCAAACCCTGTTTGGGATGACGGTAAGCGACGAATGCCAATTCATCGACATCGCGATCCGGGTTAATGCCAATCCCACGCAGAGCCGATTCAAACTGCTTCAGATTGTCGGGCAGCACTTGGGCTTTGAGCGCCTGGGCGGTACTGGAATCCTTGAGTGCGCGATAGTCAACACAGATGATCTGCTGAACGTCGGAAGGAATCGCCGGCCGGACTGATCCGGCCAAGGGAGCGCCAAACGCGCTTCCCGCCATGGCTACAAGGCACAGCCCAATCAATGACTTGCGCACACAATTCCTCATAGAGACCTCATGTAGTTGGATGCTGGCCGGATTCCAGCAGTCACCCGGGTTCCACGTTCCATTTTAGTCGAGCCAGAGCCCCACCGCATGCTTACCAAGGTACGTTTGCCTCCAAAACCCAGCCCCGATGGAACCGCAAAAGATTCGAAGAGCTCATGCTTTGAGCGTGCTGGCACGAGCCCGTGCATGAGCCACGAACTCGGCATCGGTCAGAGATTCCAGATTGATTTCCACGTTGGCAAGCGCGCTTTCTACCGCCGCTCGTGCGAGCGCGGCCCCGGTGACTAGATCGGATTCCATGTTGCGGCTGGTAATCGGCCGGAGCACATCGATCAGCTTTAGAAGCTCGCTCGAGCGCTCGGCCGCCACCAACGGAACCTTCGTGGCCTGCTGGAGCGCACTATTCAGCCTAGCCTCGCCCGAGCCGCCCGCCTTCGCTTGTTTGTGAGCCTCCATCACCGACTGGAATGACTCGGCATCGGCATCGATCAAGGACTTTAATTCCTCCCGAATTTGCGCTAGGCGCGAAATCACTTCTGTGAGCTGGCCCGCGTGCTGCGCGTAGGCTTTCTTGCTCCTAGACAATGTCGCCACCATCGACGCTAATGCCGCCGCCATCGCTCCTGCGGCTGCTGCAGCGCTACCCCCGCCCGGTGTTGCTGTGGGCGCGGCAAGTTGTTCGATGAACGGTTCGACCCCGGTGCGAATTCCCCCTACCACCATCTTGCCTCCCATCACACCGGCGAGACGGTTCTCCAGGATGAGCGAAGCATCAAAGTTCTCGATCTGCAGAAACCATTCCGCGCTCTGTTCCAACGCCTTCTTGGGAATCAAGCCAACAATCTCACTACTCTGGGGAGCAGTTCCGTACCGGGCGGCTTCAGATTTCACGGCTTCAAAAACACGATGGAGGGGCGTCTGCTCGAAATCCGTCAAATTCATGGAAACTTGCGCCTGGCCGCGCACGAGAAAGCCCGCAGCCTTTACGAAGCGCAGGCCTCCTCCCGAGAAGCGCACAGCTTTCGCCACCTTCTTCGCGATCTCGACATCGGACGTATTGAGAAAGACGTTGTAAGCAATCAGGAATTTCCGAGCACCCACCACGCAAGCTCCGGCACTTGGGTGCAAGGCTGCCTCCCCTACATCCGGCCTGCGCTGCGGATTCGTCGCAACCTCATTGCGAATGCCTTCGAACTGCCCGCGCCGAATGTTCTCGAGGTTCTGACGATCCGGCGTGGTGGCGGCCGCCTCATAGAAATAAACAGGAACCTTGTAGCGATTCCAAATCTCCTGGCCCGCATGCCGTGCCATGGCAACGCAATCTTCGAGACTCACGCCTTCGATGGGGATAAACGGCACGACGTCGGCCGCACCCACCCGGGGGTGCGCGCCTTGATGATGATTCAGGTCGATGAGCTCCGCCGCTTTGCCCACGCCGCGAATCGCGGCTTCCTGCACAAATTCCCGCTCACCGGCAATCGTGATGACACACCGGTTATGATCGGCATCCATCTCACGGTCGAGGAGGAATACGCCATCGATTTTCATGGCGTCCACGATCGCATCGACTTTCGCCTTGTCGCGGCCTTCGGAAAAATTAGGAACGCACTCCACCAGGGTCTGCATACGCGAGAAGGATAGCCGGGGAGTTCGGCCTCTGCAAGGTTAGAAGAATGCCGGGAGATCGATCAATTCCAGTTTCCGGTTGTCAGTCGGATCTCGCGGGAACTGGAAAATCGGGGACTGAGGGATTCGCTACTCTCCTGCCTTCGCTGCGGCTGCTCGCGGTTTTTCCAAGAGCTTGCGAGCATTCGAGATGAGATCCCCCACTTCGAAAGGCTTTACCAGATACTGCACCTCATTTTTCTCGAGGAAGCTGCGCGTTTCCGGCTCAGCCAGGCTGGAAAATGTAAACATCACCCTGCCAGACATTTCGGGCCAGGTCTGTAACAGCCACTTACGGGTTTCCTGAATGTTCAACGCGCCCGGCATTTTTCCGTTCATGACCACAGCGTCGCAGCCCTTTGCACCCAAGGCAGTATTCATCGCTTCCAGGCTTGCGACCGCCACCACCTGCGCGCCTGCGCCGGAGAGTACTTCACGCTCGAAATCGAGTACGCTCTCCTCGTCCTCAACCAGCAAGATCCTGCCCTTAAGCAGGGTCTCGCGTGCCGGCGCGGCTTGCTGAGGCTGGGACACCATGGCCGCGCGTCCGGCGGATGGAAGCTTCACCTCGATGATTGCGCCGCCCCCTTCGGCGTTGCGCGCCGAAATCTCCCCGCCGTGTTCCTTCACTATCCCATAACAGATGCTCAATCCCAGTCCGGTCCCCTTACCGACGCTCTTGGTCGTGTAGAACGGTTCAAAGATGCGCGACGGCTCCTTTATGCCTGGGCCAGAGTCCCGAACCTGAATGTAGACCCAGTTATCCTTTGCATAGACAGCCACCTTCATTCGGCGCTCGCGAGAATTCTTCTTGGGCTCTTCTCCTTCTTCTTCGATAATCGCATCGAGGCCGTTGTTGACGATGTTCAGGAAAACTTGCTCCAGCTGATGCGGATCGCCTAGGACCGCGGGAAGGTTGGTCTCGATATTGCGTTCGAGTGCCACGTTGCCGACCTTCAAATCGTAATCACGCAGCAGGAGAGCCTCTTCGAGCACCTGGGTAACGTCAAATTCCTCCTTCTCGGGGGCACGCTGCCGCGCAAAAGAAAGAAGGTTTTGTACCACGCGGTGTGTTCTCTGCCCTTGCTTAAAGATCTTGCCGGTGTACTCCTTCGCCTTCGACTCCAGGTTTTCTGCTTCGAGCAACTGCGCATAACCCAAAATCGCGGTCAAAGGATTATTCAGCTCATGCGCCACTCCCGCGATCAGCTGCCCAATGGCAGACATCTTCTCGCTCTGCAGCAGCTGCTCCTGCGCACGGCGCAAATCGTCGTAGGCCTTGCAAGTCTCCTCGTAGAGTCGCACCTTTTCAACCGTGGTCGAGAGCTGGCGGCCGATCGCCACCAGAAGATTTTCGTCGTTTTGCGTGTATTCCTGTTGTTGCGACCGGGCAATACCCATGAGCCCGACGGGATCATCCTTACCCCAAAGCACGACCCATATCGATGAACCGGAATTCGCGGCAGAGATGAAGTCCCGCACGCTCGCCGGAAGGTGGGGAAGGTACTCGGTGGTCAGCACCTCGGCGCGAGAACCGGTGACCAATTCGCCCAGCCCCTCGGAAAATACCACCTCCCCCAAATTCTTGCGCTCGGCGATCCGCTGACCCCAGTTTGCCCGTCGCCGGAAGCGCTGATCGGGTTCTGCCAGGTAAACCGAACCTGCTTCCGCCCCCAGCAGGGAAATCACCTGGCGAAGTGTGAGATTGAGAATCTCGTCGAGGTCAAAACTTTGAGTCGCAATTACCGCCATGGCGTTGAGGGCATTCAATTCGCGATTGCGACGACGAATTTCATCCTCAGCTTGCTTTTTCTCAGTGACGTCGAGCAGAAATCCCTGGTAGCGCTCGATCTTCCCGGCCTCGTCGCGATAGGCGAAGCTGCTCTCGACAGCCGTCACAATCGATCCATCCTTGCGGCGCAGAGTCACCTCGAAATCACGGACGAAACTGTGCGATTCCAATTCTTGACGGAAAGTTTTGCGCTGTTGCGACGAGGTGTAGAAGTCTGCATCGACGTTGCGGCCAAGCAAGGCCTCGCGGCTTCCGTGGCCGAGCATCCGGACAAAGGCATCGTTGCAATCGAGCAACTTGCCGTCCGGCGTAGTGACGAAGACTCCTTCCTGCACCTGCTCGAAAAGCGACCGATACTTCTCTTCCGCGGCGTGGCGTTCGGTAATGTCGCGGACTACGTGGATGGTGGCTTTCTGTCTGGTCCCCTGATCGAGATAGGTGGAGGTAGAAGCCACCGAGAAACCGCCAAACGGGTCGGGCCCCTCATAGAAGCCATTTTCTTGCCCGTGGCAATAGGGACAGTTGGCCCAGCCCACATCCTGCTTTGGCAGCACCGTCTCGCACAGTTGACCGACAACATCGGCCTGAGATTTGCTGATCCGGCTCAATAGCGCAGGGTTGGCCTTCAGAATTCGAAACTCCGCGTCATGCAGCAGGACCAGATCCTGGATCGACTCGAAAGTGTTGCTCCACTGGCGATGCGAGCGAAGAATTTCTTCTACCAGATGCAAATTTTCAAGAGCGAGGCCAAGCTGCTGCGCACAGATGACAAGAAACTCGAGTTCATCAGGGGAATACGACCTTCGCCGCCGGCTCGCTAGCACCAGCGTACCAACCAGAGCTTTTCTTCCCGGCACCGCGACAACGGCTAACTGGCGGATGCGTTCGCGCTGAAATAGCGACGCATCATTGCCAAACTTGGATTTATTGAGGATTAAGGGAACGGTTTCGGCCGGGATCTTCTCGACCGGATCATTGGTGTTGACCGAAGCCCGGTCTCGCATGAACTCATCCGATAGGCCCACCTGCTGAAAGATCGTGAGACGCTGTCCGTTGATGAAGCGGAACCAGGCTGCGTCGGCAGCGAGGAGGGCGGTCAGTCGACGCAATGCCCTGGGGACAACCGGACCGCTTTGCGCAGCATGCACCACAGTGGTTGCCAGGTCGTTTAAGGTAGCCAGGCGTCGGCTCTGCAACCTCGACTCGTCCAACATCACCAGCAGCATGCCCAAGCCCAGTAGGATGTCTACAAGGATCGCCACTTCGCCGGGGAGATGGAGGGTGAGAGGCTTCCAGTCCAGATGCAGCAGAACGAGTCCAGAGGCGAGCAACCAGGGTCCAATCTCTCGCCGTGCCTGCCGATATCGCAACAAGCGTAAGGCGGCCCCCCAGGTCAAAATGCGGTAAGAAAACTCAAGCGCGAAACGCAGGGTCACCGAATCCGGCCAATAAAGGCTCCTCAACACGGAAAAAGCCACCAAGATGGCCGAGATCGCCAACACTGGCGGCAACAGGCTCCGGCTATTCGCGTAGATGAGGGCCCCGGCCGCAAACAGGCTTACGGCAACGATGAATTCGGCCTCGCCGATCGGAATTGCCAAAGAGCTCGAGGCAAAAGAAGCAAGGGCGTGAGCAGAGATGAAATAGGCGGTCCAGCCCACGATCCATATCATCAAGCAGCGTTCGCGAAGAGTACGCAACACCAAAAGGCTGGCCGCTAGGATCAGCAGCACAGCCATCTCACGCGCCACAAGTTTGGGCACGGCCTGGGCGGCAACAGCCCCCCATGCACGCCATAGGATCGTGTTCATGCACACCAACTAGCTGGTTACCTAAGGTTTTAGCATGATGAAACGGGGTAATCAGGCAGGTTTCCAGCGATTTTGGTTACTTTGGGAATCACGCCATTAGGGTACAATCGCCATACACTAACTGGGGCCAGCCATGTCAGCCGAACGAATCCTTATCGTTGACGACGAAGACTCCATACGCGAAGTCGTCTCGTCCATGCTGACGTCTTCGAATTTCGTGTGCACACAAGCACAATCAGGCAAGGAAGCCCTGGCTTTGCTGCAGTCGGGCGAAGAGTTTGAACTGATGCTCTCGGACATGATGATGCCGGTCATGGACGGCGAGGCATTGCTGGCAGCCACCAAAGAGAGGTTTCCAGACATTCCGGTGGTCATGGTTACTGCCATGCACGACATTTCCATTGCGCTGAATGCCATTCGCAATGGCGCCTACGATTACCTGCTTAAGCCCTTCGATCGTGAGCAATTGCTCGCCACGGTCCGCCGTGCGCTCGAAAACCGTCGCTTGAAGCTGGAGAATCGCGCTTACCAAACGAACCTGGAAGCGTTAGTGACCGCGCGAACCGAGCAGTTGAGGCAGGCAATCACCACGCTCGAGCAGTCTTACGACATCACCCTCGAAGCCCTGGGCAATGCGCTCGACTTAAAGGATGCGGAGACCGAGGGCCATTCCAAGCGCGTGACCGCTTTCACCATTGCGATTGCCCGGGCCATGGGGTTGACACCAAGTCAGATTCGCGTCATTGCGCGCGGCGCGTTCCTGCACGATATCGGCAAGATGGCGATCCCTGATGCGATACTCCGCAAACCCGGCGCTCTCGATCCCGAAGAAGTGGCGATCATGCGCGAGCACTGCTACCGTGGATATCAGATCCTGAAGCGCATTCCGTTCCTGTCGGAAGCGGCCGAAATCGTCTATTCACACCAGGAAAAATTCGATGGAACTGGTTATCCGCGCGGGCTCAAAGGGGATGAGATCCCCCTGGGAGCACGCATCTTCTCGGTGGCCGACACACTGGATGCAATGACCTCAGACCGGCCTTACAGAGCCAAACTGCCCTTCTCGGTGGCTCGCGAAGAGATTCAACGCTGGTCAGGCCGCCAGTTCGATCCCCTGGTTGTCGCCACTTTTCTGCAGATGCCAGAGCATATTTGGGACGATCTGCGTAAGAGCATCGACGAGCAAATCCACCGTTTCGCGTACTCCGCCGGCAAGAGTTAGCCCGAACTTCTCCCGCAAGAACGGTAGCCGACACCCCCGCTTGCTGTTTTCCCAAAGACACTGATAGCCTTATCCTCCGGAACCGAACCCTGGAGGGACTCTTTATGCCGAAATACGTGATCGAGCGCGAACTGCCTGGAGCGGGCAAACTCTCGAAGGACGAACTGCACGCGATCTCGCAGAAATCTTGCAGCGTGCTGAACAACCTTGGCCCACAGATTCAATGGATCGAGAGTTTTGTAACCGATGACAAAATCTATTGCATTTATCGTGCGCCCAACGAGACCATGGTTCGCGAACATGCCTCCCAGGGCGGATTCCCGGCAAACAAGATTTCCGAAGTGCGAACGATGATCGATCCGACCACCGCCGAGTAATTGAGATCCGAACCAGGGTTGCCCTCTTGTCCTGTCTTCCCTATCTTCGTCGGCAAGGGTAAATCTCGATCTTCTTCTCGCTCTTTCACCTTAGCCGCTTGCCTTTTTGATACGAGCCAGAAGCTTTTGCCAAGTGCCGCGTTGAGGAGTGGGGTGGAACCCGTGTGTCATGTTTTTCACCTCCTCCGCGCTGTAGAGATAGCTTCTGCCTTTCCAAGCAAAGCGCCCGCTCTTGTAGGCGCTATCTGATTTCCATAAGAGATAGGCAAACACTGGCAATCCGAAGAATCCCAGGACCACGCCGTTCCAGCCGAAGTTTGCTCTGCGCAAGCGAATTACATGCGGCAGAATAAACGCAGCGAAAACCAGGCAACTCACGATTCCCCACGAAAGAGCGTTCCAGCGCAAGGACGGGTTGGTGGCGCCTAGATAGGCTTTCCAGGCTCCCCGAATCAGAATCGATAAGAAAAGAAGCACCCCAAGGAACTCCCAAAGTTTCTTTCGGGCAAGTCCTGCCGGTTTCGAAAACAACAAAGCGAGATTCTTCGTCCATCCTTCCTTCATTTGTGGCCAGGTGCTGTACATTCGTGTTCGCACCGCATCTCCCCCGTAGCGGAACCAGATCTTCCGGCCAGAAGATTTCACCAGCCCTGCCATCGCGACATCCTCAAGCAAATCACTTGCAATCTTGGCGTGGCCACCAACCGCGTCGTAGGCGTCCCGCGAAATCAACAGGTATTGGCCGTTCGCTGCCGCAATCGGAGAATCAGGATCCCGAACCTCAGCCGGCGGATACGTCGCAGCCAGTTCCGCAAAGATCACGGGCATGACCGCCTTCTCCCAGAATGTTTTCACCTCCTGTTCGGGAGAGTACGAAAGCAGTGCCGCGCCCTCGCCCTCCGCCTCTGCTACGGCGTGGGCGAGCGAGCCGCGCTTATGGTAAGTATCGGCGTCGGTAAACAGCAGCCAATTCCCTTTCGCAATTTTTGCGCCGGCAGCCATGGCGTTATTCTTGCCGGCCCAGTTCTCAGGAAGAGGCGGAGCGGAAATAACCGCAACGGTTGATTCTTGGCGCGCTGCAAAGGATCGCGCGATCTCGCCGGTTCGGTCCGTGGAGGCGTCGTCCACAACGATGATTTCGAAGGCAATACCTGCCTGTGAGACGAGGGACTCCAGGCAATGGCTTAAGCAAGCTTCTTCATTCCGGGCGGGAACGATGATGGAGACGACCGGGACCCTAGCGCTTGTCATTCAGGATAAAAACGCGAGAACAATTGCCGGAGTGGCAATCCGCAGCCAGCCCTACCTCAACTCCGTTATTATATCTAGGTGCGTTCTATCGGCTCCGGTCTTTTACTGACGCTGATTTTTGTCAGCACCGCCTGCTATCACGGCTCCCAACCGAGCGGGATCGATCGTCCCGCGCCGGAATTCACGGTTCAGGATTCTGATCGCAGCATCAGTCTGAACCAGTTTCGCGGAAAGGTTGTGGTTCTGAATTTTTGGGCTAGCTGGTGCCCTCCCTGCGTTGACGAGTTGCCCTCTCTGATGCAGCTGCAAACCGCAATGCAGGACAAAGGTGTGGTGGTCGTAGGGGTGAGTGTCGACGCCGATGCGGCCGACTATCAGAAATTTCTAAAAGACCACGATGTCAATTTCCTCACGGTACGCGACCCGGGAGAGCAGAACCAGACCAACACGGGCGTGATCGCCCAGGTTTCGTCCAAGTATGGGACATTTCGTTTTCCTGAAACCTACATCATCGACCGTGACGGGGTGCTGCGTCGCAAACTGATCGGGGCAGCGAATTTCACTCAGCCCGAAATAATGGAATATCTAAGCCGGCTATAAGACCAGACTGTAGTCAGGTTCTTTGTTGAACCCTAGTTCCTCAGGGGCAGGATCACCGAACTCACGCGAGCGGGTTCTTTCTCGACCCCGCCTGGGCCACGAAACAATGAAGTCCTCCGACGCAATCATCATCGGCGCAGGTATCATGGGGCTCTCGCTCGCCATTGAACTGCGCAAGAAGGGACTGCACGTTCTCATCCTCGAGCGAGGTGAACCGGGACGTGAAGCTTCCTACGCCGCGGCAGGAATGCTGGCCGATTCCGGCGACGAAGTCCCTAAACTCCTCAAGCCTCTGGCCCAAGAAAGCGCCCGAATGTATCCCGAGTTCGTACATGAACTCGAAGATGAATCCGGCCTGAAGGTGGATCTGCGCCATCAGGGGACCATTCTGATCTCGTGCAACGGCGAGGTTCCCGAGATATCAGAGCTCTTATCGCCTGAGCGATTGAAATCCATAGAGCCGGAGGTCCAACTGCCCTCAATACGCCCGACGGGGAGCGGAACCAGCAGTCAGGACCTCGTTGCGGCCTACCTTCGCGAAAGGTCTGTGGACCCCCGCGCACTGGTCTCTGCCGCATATAAGGCTGCTCGTCATCGCGAAGTCGATCTCTCCTCAGCCGTCCACGTTCAGTCTCTGGTGATCGAAGGGGGGCGGGTAGTAGGAGTACAAGCCGATAAAGCCAGGTATTCAGCGCCCCTTGTCATCAACTGCGCCGGAGCCTGGGCAGGCACGGTCGCGCCCTGCGAATTTCCCATCCGGCCCATCAAGGGACAGATGTTAGCCATGGTAGAAGCGCCCGCATTACAGCATGTTGTTCGCTCCCCCAGGGTCTATCTGGTTCCGCGCAGCGATGGCCGCCTGGTGATCGGATCGACCCTAGAGGACGTGGGATACAGGAAAGACACCGACGTCAATACCCTGCAACGCTTCTTTGAGGCAGCCGTTGAACTCGTTCCCGGTATCGCCAAGTCGCGCCGCCACGAAGCTTGGGCGGGGTTGCGCCCAGCCACCCCGGATGAACTCCCCATCCTCGGCGAAACCTCTGTTTCAGGCTATTTTGTGGCTGCAGGGCACTATCGTGATGGCATTCTCTTAGCTCCGGTTACGGCAAATGTGATGTCAAACCTCGTGCTGGGCGAAGCGCCGCGCCTGGATCTAAGCCAGTTCAGCCCTCAACGGTTCGCGCACTAGCCTATCCTTGGGGAAGGCATCATTTTGTGAAAAAGCAGGCCAAGATCGATACCAGACAGCCCCAATTGCGGATGTTCCTCATCCCTTGCAGCTGCGGCCACAGTTTCGCGGTTTCCGAAGGTTGCGACCGACAGGGCCCTGGATGGAGCAGATTCTCGGTCTGCCCCCATTGTGGTAAGCGCCACGACCCCAAGAATCGTTCGCTTGAGCTGGGATTTCATCGCGAAGGATACTGGAAAGTCGAAAAGTGCTGAGCCGGGCTGTTCCGGCCAAAGTAGGGGACAATACAACAATTTGCTGCATTTTTCCCAGAATTTGCTATACTTCCGGCGCCTTTGCGAACCTCGGTAAAGCAGCTTTCTGTTTGCTGGACGTCTTCCCTCGGTTCGCGGACAGAAAGAGGGGCATTGTGAAGAACATTTTTGTTGGCAATCTCAGCTTCAACACGAACGAAGATGAGCTGCGCCAGCTGTTCGAGACCTACGGGCAGGTGGAGCGCGTAAGCATTCTGACAGACCGAGAGACCGGACGTTCGCGGGGCTTTGGTTTTGTAGAGATGACCAACCCTGAAGAGGGCGAAAAGGCTATCGCTGGGTTAAATGGATCGCAGTTTGGCGGGCGTACGATCAATGTAAACGAGGCGCGTCCGAAGGCCGAGCGTGCCGGAAGCGGCGGCGGTGGCCGCGACCGGGGCCGTCGTTAGATCTTGCTGGAGGCATTCGGCGCTTCATCATTTTTTTATGCGCTTCTGTCATGGAGCCCCTTGGGGGGTTCTGCGCTTCCGAGCGCCTCGATGTAAACTGATGATACGCGCCCGTAGCTCAGCTGGATAGAGCGGCAGCCTCCGGAGCTGTAGGTCGGGAGTTCGAATCTCTCCGGGCGCGCCATCCTAATTCTCTTCCCTTCATTGGATTACGCCCTCCGACCCGTTTCCGGGTGCTGAAAAGTTGGGAGCAATTGGGAGCAAAACTCCTTGCACTTTGGCCGCGATCTGCCGCTGCGCTTCAGGAATCGGTTGAACGTACACTCCCAAGGTTAGATTTGGATCTATATGCCCTAGCTGATTCTGCAAGGCCTTGACCAATTCTGACGAGCCGGAACAACTCGCGGATGGACTGCTGGAAGTCAGTCAGCAGATTCAATGAGATAAATGGTGGGCTATAGGATTCGAAGTTGACGAAGCACTTCACGCAGAGCGGTTGATTAGGACGTGCTTTGTGGTTTGTGGCAACGATGAAGTTCTACGTCGGCAAACTATCTGCTCGGAACCAGTTCAGTCGTTGCGAGGATATAGGTGGTCACCTTGTTGAGTTTGATATTTGAATGAGAAGAAACGAGAACCACCGAGCCATCGGCACCACTCGCTGTTTTCACGTTCTGCATCAAAACTCGCTTTCCAGAGATGACCGATGCGGGGGCGGCCGCGTTCGTCCCACTGTCCTGCTGAGTCGACAACCTCTGGGCCGGATTCGGTGGATCCGTGGTGTCGACGGTAGGATCGGTCCCGCCCCAATTCCGCCTGTCGCCCGGCGGCACATAGGAGATGTTCGGAGGAGCCATCGGCTCCGGCGGATAATACCACGCCGTCAAGTAGACCTTAAGTTTCGCTCCGCCATTTTTCCACTGTGCCGAATCCATGCGAATCGCAAGCCGCGATGGCGAATCATGTGATTTCGCCACCGACTCGATTACCTCGCCTGAGAGAACCGCGCCGCGGGGGACTACCCCACCGGCGATCATCGTCGCCATCATTAACCGCCCTTCCACCTTGGTTCCCACAGCGGTCTTTCCTGCTTCTACACTCTGCCGCAGGAGGACCGGCAGCTCGCATGCCATACAACCCGGAGCGGCGCTCGTCTCGTTAGTTAGTACCGAGCCTCTTGCCTTTGCTGCCGGCTGACCGTTGGGAGTTTGTGCGAACAGAACCGCTGAGCCGAGGAGAATGGCCCATGCCGCAAGATCTGCAGCTTTAATCTGGCAGAACATCAGTCCTCCTTGTGAGCCAACCAAACGCAAGAGCTTCGTGCACGAGAGTATACTGCGCCTGTCAATTCCAGTTGTCGCGTGCTGCACTCCACACACGGATGTTAACGTCAAGCTATCGCGATCGAGGTGGTTTCAGCCGAGTCACACGTTTTTCTCGCAAACTCGACGGCGCCCTAACTGATCAAAGGAAAATGATCCGAATGGGCATAAGTCAACTTCTCCAGGGAAGCCCAAATTCCGGTGGGCTGGAGTCTCGAGAAAACGTCTCGTCTCCGGTCGAGGCAGAAGTTTTTTCTTGACATGCCTTTTGATAGAACTCATTGAGTTCCGGAGGGCCTGCTTGACCGGAACCTGGGCTCGTGACACACTTCACTGGTGGGCGATTCCCTTGCATCGTGAAGAAATTCCGCTCGTCTACCGCGTCGTTGTTTCTGTTTGTTTTATTTTCCAATGTGCGGCCCTCAGCTCAGGTAAGTCAACAAATTCAAGATTTGAATGCCGCAGCATCAGCAAACGCGCCGATTACGATGTACGAAACTGCTCCGAACACTGCGGTAATCGTAGTTCACGTGTTTGCAGACGAGAAACCCGTTAAACTCGACCGCTCCGCTCGGATCGATCTTACAAATGTTGCCAATCATCTCGGGGTATTCATAACTGCCCCGGCACACGAGCAGGCTGTTTTCACTAATGTAGTCCGAGGCAGGTACAGCCTTGCAGTGAACGCAGTGGGATATCTAAGCGCGCACCAGGAAATTAGCGTTCTCAGCCCATTGACCCAAGAAATTAGCGTTGTGCTCAAGCGTGATCCTTATGCAGTCACTTTAAGGGAAGCCCTAGGTCCCATGTCGGACAAGGCGAAGAAGGAGGCAAAAAAAGCTGTATCTCTTTTGAAGGCCGATCGCTTATCCGAGGCGCGCAAACATTTGGAAAATGCCTATAAGCTGGCCCCTTCCAATGCAGACGTGAACTTCCTCCTTGGATACATGTACTTCGCGGAAAAGGATTATGGGACTGCAGGAACCTACTTGGGCGCGGCCGCCAGGATCAGTCCGAACTCTTCCCCCACGCTCAGCCTGCTCGGCAGAACGCAATTCTTAAGCAAGAACTATCCTGCGGCTCGATCAGCCCTGGAACAGGCGATTCTCGCCGACGATGAAGATTGGCTGCCACACAACTTATTGGCGATTATGTACCTGGACGAGAAGGAATTCCGGAAGGCTCGCGATGAGGCGCAAATTGCGGTCGCAAAGGCCACGAAGTATGGAAAACGCGCTTCCGGTCTTGCCGCACTCACCCTTGGTCAGGCCCAAATTGGACTTGGGAAGAAGGATGAAGCTATTCAAGCCTTGGAAACTGTCCTAAAGAACTCGCCTGAGAATCCTATGCTGTCTGAAATCCGCACTATGATTAGCAACCTTCAGAAAGGCGATTCCACCACCGCTGCGAATGAAGGTTCCACAAATTCACGGATCCGAAATTTGGACCCTGATCTCCTTGCGGCTTTGCCCAAACCGCCCCTCTCGATGCAGACTTGGCGCCCTCCCGATATTGACGACGTGAAGCCGACCCTTGCGCCGGGCGTAGCCTGTCCCATTAATCTGGTGCTTGCAGGAGCAGGCCAACGCGCAGAGGAGTTGGTTCAGAACGTCACCCGCCTCAGCGCAGACGAGTTTCTGTTTCACAAGTCTCTCGACGGTGCTGGCCTCTCAACTTCTACGGAAACAAGAAAATACGAGTATGTCGCTGCGATTTTTCCCGAAGCGGGGCGCGTTCGGATTGACGAATATCGCGCTGATCCCGCTCCACAGGGTGGTTATCCCGACGGCATCGCGAGTGCAGGCTTCATTATGCTGGCGCTCGTTTTTCATCCGCAAATGCAGGGCGACTTCGACTACGATTGCGAGGGGCAAGGCAAGTGGCGCGGACAGCCCAGCTGGCTTGTTCATTTCCGCCAGCGTCACGGCCTTCCAAGTCGCATGCAAAGCTACTTTGTCGACGGCAAGACTTACCTCGTCGACTTGAAAGGCAGAGCATGGATCTCTGCCGACAGTTTTCAAATCGAGCATATTGAGGCCGACATCGCCAGCCCGATTCACGAGATCCAGTTGCTTAGCGAACATCAAATCGTGGAATACGGCCCCATACCCTTTGCGAAGAAAAACATGATGCTGTGGCTGCCGACAAGTGCCGAAATCTACCTCGATTTTCGTAAGCATCATTACTACCGGCGCCACAGTTTCGAACACTTCATGGTTTTTGATGTCGGGACATCGCAAGAGGACAACCGCCAGCCCGACACGTCAAAGTTCGCACCCACGTCGACAAAAGAAAAAGGACTGCCTAACTAGGTTGCCGACCAGTAATGCTTCCTGTTCCGCTACAGCGCGCAAGCAGGTTGTTGAAACTCTTTGATAATTTCCCCTCACAAACCATTTCGAAATGTCCCCTTAAACTGAGATCTCCAGCCAAGGAGGTCTGGTTGAAGAGGACGGCCATGAGCACCCATGAGTTGGAGCGAGTGGAGCTGTAGGTCGGGAGTTCGAATCTCTCCGGGCGCGCCATCCTAACTCTCTTTCCCTTGGAATTCGCCCTCCGGCTCTTTTCCGGGTGCTGAAAAGTTGGGTGCATTGGGCAGCAAAACTCCTTGCACGTTCGCCGCGATCTGCCGCGGGGAAACTCGCGCAAAAAGGCCAGACAGCCTCTCGGCGTCCTACATCTTTACTTCGGTGAAATCACGATTGCATCTGAAAACCCAACAATTCAGGCCAAAGCATTAGCAGCGCATAGCGAAGCCCTAAACCCAATCAAAGCGCAACGAGGACGCTGGAAAGCGATCCAACTAGAAAATATTCCGCAAAGTCCCGGCCCTTCTCGAACTCCGGCGAAGGCGATCGCCTGACGATCGAGTATTTGAGCCATGCTTAAGTAGAAGTTACGACCGTCGCGTGTGACTAGCCGGGAGGCCGTTCGAGAAGTCCTGAAGGTAGAGAACTTAAGTAACAGTGAGCGTTGATGGCGACCTTCTACTTTCAGGTTCGCGACACTACGATGGATGGAGCGGAAACGGTGGTTGAGGTAGCGCCGAATTCTGCTCCCACGCAAACGGATGAGTTCCGCAACCGCACAAGCTACATTCCGCCCTTATCGGACGTTCATACTTGCGGAAAATGTCCGCTTTCGTCTCAAACTTTCGGCACACGTCCTGTTTGGATCTCTAGTGCTGATCCAGTCTTTGTACCTGGTGATGTGCTACATCACTTTTGATTTTTTTGGTGCGCTGGCCAGTCCGTTCTTCTCCTGGCTGCGTACCGGTGCAGCGATTGCGCATTTCGCTTACTTACCGCTCTTTGTTGGCGCCTTGCTGGCAATCGACCTGGGGCTGGCGCACCTGAAGAAGGAAGACACCAGCCGACTCATTGCTGGGCTACTAGGAGCCCAGGTGCTAGCGGGCCTCTTGTTGTTTCTATGTCATGGGGCAAAAGAGTACTTCGTGTGGCCGCTTCTGTTCGGACCGCGTGAGCATATTCCCGGCACGGTTGAAACTCAAGTCTATTGGGAGTCTCTCGCATGCCTCATTCCGCTTGGGTGGATCTGTACGGTGCATATTGTCGGTACGCTCAGCCGGCAACCTCGCGAGCCAATCGTCAGCAGGACATCCCTGAGTCCGTTCGTGATTGCTGGAGTAGGAACTTGTCTCTTGTATCAGGTTGCGGCACGGATGCGTATGAGTGGAACGGGGGAGGCATTTTCGTTTGCCAACCTCACATTTAGTCTCGCGGCGCAGTTGTCCCTTTTTATCGCCGCTTTTTTGGTGAGTAACGGTATTCGCGTATGTGCCAGTCTGTTACCCAATCCTAGAGTGGGACAATTCATTCTTCACTGTATTGGAGCATGGCTTGCGATCGCACTGGTGCTGAGAAAGATTGTCTTTGGCCTTCTGGCGTTTTCGAGTCGACTTGCAGATTGGTACGCGATGGCCTTTGCTCTGGCAGTGGTGCTGTTCGTCGGCTCCATAATTCTAGAGATTCGTTCCAGACGGTGGAAAAACGCTGCCGCCAGTCTTCCAAACGCCCGCCGCTCGTGGACTGTACCCCTGATGACCGTTCTAGCCGCCTTGGGATGTTTTGTCTGCTCCGAGCAGGTAGCGGCGTTTGATTGGGCGCACGAACTTGGCAGTTTGGCATTCATAATCATGTGGGTGTTGCTTCTGCGGTGCTGCGTCCTGCCATTCAGGAGAGACGCAAGAGCGGGCTTAGCGCTCTTAACACTGCTGGCCGTTGTTGATCTTGGAGGTCTGGCAGGAATCCGAACCTCGCTCCAGCGCCCCAATGTCACAACGCTGATCGAGCAGTCCTGCGTATCCGATCCATCGTTGTTTGTTATCTATACGCTCTTCAAACCGGCATTGCGGGACGAAAAGTATGCAGCCTGGTACGCGTTCCTTACGGACCACGCCAGTATTCGCAACCCCATTCCGGCGCCTACCGTTCCGTTGACAGCAAACCTGCAAGCCACGAAGGGCTACAAACCCAATATCTTTATCTTTGTTATCGACGCATTGCGCCAAGACTACGTCTCCGCATACAATCCCGGCGTCACTTTTACGCCACACATGCAGGAGTTCGCTAAGGATAGCGTTGTATTTCGAAATGCCTATTCTTTTTACGCCGGCACTGCGCTCGCGGATCCCGAGATCTTCTCAGGCTTTCAACAGATAAGCAAAACCTTTCCTTATCCACTGACACAAGAAAACAATCTGCAGCCAATGCTTGACGTAGACAACTATGACTGCTACGTCAGCTTCAACAGCATTGTGCGTTCACTGTATGCACGGTTCCCACAAGTGACGCGCCTGAAGGTAGATCAGTCGGACCAGCTGGATTTTGGCCCTATCGCGAACGAACTTCAAGAAGACATAGCGACTCGAAAAGATCGCAGCCGCCCAATCTTTGTATTTGCCCAACCCACGAATGTGCACACATTGTTTTTGGCGTGGCATGGTGGGAAAGCCGAGGTCACTCCGCATCCTGGTTTCAATGACAAATACGCTTCCGCAGTCGAGCGGGTCGACCGGACGTTTGGCAACTTCCTCGCGTTTTTGAAACAACAGGGTCTTTATGACGACAGTATCATCATGATCAGCGCCGATCATGGCGAGAGCCTTGGAGAGATGGGACGAACCTCACACGTGGCCAACATCACGCCAGAGGTGATTCGAGTTCCGCTGATGATTCATCTCCCTCAGTCGCTGCGCTCCGCCATGGTCTGGAGTGCTGACGACGTGGTAACGCTGCGTGACATCACGCCTACGCTCTACTATCTGCTCGGACACCGTCCTCTCAAGACGGATCCGATGATAGGCAGGCCCTTGTTCACATTGACTGCCGCGGAGCAGAAACGGGAACCTGTCGATCACTACCTCTTGATGTCCAGCTACCAGGCTGTGTTTGGGATCCTCTCGGCCGATCAGAAGAAGCTGTTCATGACCGATGCTGTCCTGCACCGCAATTCGTTCTTCGATCTGAGTGCCGACCCCTTAGCTTTCAAAAACCGCGTTACTGCTGACATTGTTAAGCAATACCAACCTGTGCTCCGGCAAGATCTCGAGAACATCGACAAGTTCTACAATGTCTCGGAGCAGCAGCTTTCGCACTGACATTGGTCTCATTTTTGGATTTTGCCTTCTCCCACGCCCACCATCCTATAGGCCGCTCGGAATTCTTGTGTCGCCGAAGTTTGGTCCGACCCTAAAACTCCCCCCGGTTAACCACTCCTCAGGGAAAAGTGTCACCTCTGTGTCCGGTACGGAGTGTCACCTATGTGTCAGGCAGGTCATGATCTTTCCTTCATTGCATTGGGCAACGAAGCACGATGCGGATGAACGAAATCATCTCCCGGCAACCCTGCGGGCGAGGCATTACCCTCGGATTGAAACATTGCCATTTGTTTCGATGATTCAGGCGTTGCGAGTCTCATGCCCCCGATTTTCAGCGTCCGGCACTGTTCCACTGAGTCTTCGCGGGAATTTTTTTGTGAGAGTAACTTTCCAAGAAAGTCTCGGATACTGGCTTACCACTGTCGTATTCTCCTGGGCGAGAGTTGGCCCCCGAGGAGACCTACTTTGAAGGCGGAGTTGCCCCCTTCAAAACCAGGGACTCGTCGTTTTTCTTGTGTAGCTCGCGGCTCTTCGCCAATTCCGCATCTGCTTCTGATTTCTTTCCTAGTGCCTGATAGGCACGCGCGAGCTGAAAGTGTGCGTCGGATTGTGAAGGATCAGCCTTGATCGCATGCTGGAAGGCTTCGACGGCGCCGGCGTAGTTCTTCCGCTGAATGTAGAGCTTCCCAAGGTCCAGATATGCGATCCTTAGTTTGTCCGAATTGTGAGTAGCCTTCAATAACAGCCCTTCTGCCACGTCAAGGGTGCCTTCTTCAAGCGCCATGTCCCCTAAATAGGCCTGCGCTTGAGCATGCTTTGGGTTTAAGGCCAGCTCAGCCTCAAACTCCGGCTTCGCCTCGTCAAACCTTCGCAGCTCCCAGTAAAGGTATCCAAGGCCGAAATGGACCTCAGGCAGCTTGGGATCGAGCTGGGAGGCGGCCTTGAATTCACCAACAGCCTCCTCGGTTCGATGCAAGCCATCAAGAGCCTCCCCCATCAAGATATGGGCAGCGGGGGAGTCGGGATTCTGCTGCAGGATTGCACGGAACTGCTCCTGGGCACAGTCGTAGTTCTTGGACTTGAGGCAGCTTTGGGCTAAAACGTTCCGCAGTTCCGTGTTCCCAGGATCCGACTCGCTGATCGGTTTCAGCACGTTGATGGCTTCAGGAAATCGGCCAGCGCCGTAATAGGCCATGCCAAGAAGGGTGCCCGCCTGCAGACTCTGTGGATCAGCCTCCGCGGCAGTCTTCAATGGAGAGATCGCAGCTTCAAAGCGGCCTGCCTTGAACTCCGCCAGCCCCAGGTTGAGTTGCAGGCCGGGAAGCTTTGGGTTGAGCGAGGCGGCTTTGCGGTATGCACTAATCCCTTCAGCATACTTCCCTTGACGCGCGAGGTCGAGTCCGAGGCTGGCGAAAGCAGCGGAATCGCTCGGATTGGCTTTCGTGACCGCCCGCCAGACTTCCGCCGCTTCGGCAAACTTTCCTTCGGCCTCAAGTCGCTGGGCGGCATCGGGACCGAAGGGCTGCGGGACCGCAGCGGCATGGGTTACAAGAACGATTGCGATAGCCGTGACCAGCCAGGGCAAAGTATTTCGTGCCCGGTCGCTGTCCGTTTGCCTTGGCGTTTGCAAGAAGAAGTCCCTACTAGAGTTTACAGCGCGCTTTCGAAACTACAGAGTCTCTCAGCTCTCTGAGTCTAGGCGGATGCAGGGTTGCAACCCGGCACGACGACGCAATCAGGACACGTCGAAAGGCCGCCGCAGGTCCCTATTCGTTAGAACGAATCACGTTCTATCGATGATAAACAACTCAGCACCCAGGCCCTAGAAACCGAAAGCTAGAACTTGCCTTCAACCAGTGACCCATCCAACGGGAGTCATAGTGCCAGTATGGCCCTACTTCGTGGGCGCTTCGATTGCAGCCAAAACGTAGGTAGTCATTTTGTACAACTTGATATTGTCATGCTGCGAGACAAGCTCGATGCCATCATCAGGGACAGGCTCCATTGACACATTCTTCATGGAGACGGGTCGGCTCGCTATCGTCGCAATCTGCGGCACAGCCTCTTTAATCGCTTCAGAGTTGTTGGCCGATGGTGCAGACATAGGGGAAGAACCCGACTGGTTCGGACCATTCAGAGTGCGGGAGTCTGGATCCGGAGATTCAATTGGCGAACCCTGGGCTGACTCGGTGGTCAGAGGGTAGTACAACGGCATCAGGTAGGCCCTCATCATGCAAGCGGAGCTATCCTTCCACTTGGCTGACTCCATGCGAATTCCCAGGCGGGACGGGTCTTTCCCGCTCTTCCGCACCGACTGGAAAATTACACCAGAAACGACCGCATCCCGAGGAATGAGGGTGCCATGGAACTGCGTGGCAACCGCGAGTTTCCCTTTCACTTTGGTCCCAACTGGTGTCTTCCCCGCCTCGACGGTCTGCTGTAGCACTATGGGAAACTCACGCAATACGCCCGAAGAAGAAGCACGGCGACTCTGCTGGGCAATCAAAGCAGCGGAGCAGAATCCAACGATCGCAGCGTAGCCGACCAACCTTCGACTGAACATTGTCTGAACTCCATTCAAGCAAAAAAGACCGCTCGCACCTGATTGGATGCGAGCAGCCGGATGATTGAGGTTGTCAAACCAGTCATCCCGCTCGCACTGTGGCGAGCGGGACTAGGCGCTTGGTTAGAAGTAAACCTTCCCTGACAGCTGGACAATTCTCGCCGGGTACGCCGACGTGAACTGACCGAAACGGCTGTCGCCCAGGCCAGTAGAGACGCCTTGGAACTGGGTGTGGTTGAAGGTGTTGAAGGTTTCCAGGCGAAGCTGGAACCCGCTCGCCTCTGTGATGGCGAACGTCTTGAAAACAGAGAGGTTCCAGTTGTCGCGGCCCGGTCCGCGCAGGGCGTTGTGGCCGAGATTGCCCCAGACGCCAGGTGCGGTTGCGGTAAAGGCCGTGGGATCGAAGTACTGGATCTTCTCGTTGCCCGGAAGCACCTTATGCATGTAGCTGATCTTTCCGGTCAGGTCAGGCCGATTGCCATTCCCAACGACAACGCTACTACCCCCGTTGACGTTGATGGGCAAGCCGGACTCGATGGTGACGATACCAGAAACCTGCCACCCACCGAGCGTGGACTTCAGCATTCGGCTCGAGCTGTTGCGCAGTACTGGAATGCTATAGATAAAGTTGGCGGAGAAATTGTGGGTCCGATCGAAGAGGCTCGGCCCAAGATCATACCGCCAGCCCACATACGGGTTGGTCACGGCGTTCAAGTCCTGACCGCTGCCACCCGTGGATGGATCGATGGAGCGTGAGAGCGTGTAGTAGGCGCGAAGTTGCAGGTCCCTGGTGGCTTGCGAGTTCAAGTCAACCTGCAGGGAGTTGTAGTGTCCGGTTGCCTCGTTCTGGGCCAGGCTAAGGCTTCTGAACCCCTTGTATGGCAAGCTGGACGCCGACTGCCATTGAAGGCTGCTTCCGGGAGCGTCTATAACTGCGAGATCGCTCAGCGAAGGCAGGTTAGTTTCGCGATAGTCGTTCAGATGGCGGTTCATGTTGCCGACATAAGAGACCGACAGAACCGTCTTCGGACCAAATGAGTGCTGAACGCCAGCGCTGTATTGGGTACTAGCGGTCGGTTTGTAGTTATTGAGGGCCAATCCAGTGATATTCGCTGCATTGATAGGAAGTGGAGGCGCGGTACCGGTCGCAAGCTTTATGTTCGGATTCTGGAGCTCCACGGCGTTGGTGCCAACGTTCAGACTGAACGGGATGTTCGGGCCGGCATTGTACATGTCGTTGCCTTGAATCCGTTCGTACATGATGGAGAACCCGCCGCGCACCACCGTCTTGCCACTACCGGTCAGGTCATAGGCAAATCCGAACCGCGGACCAAACGTGGCCCAGTGATTGTTGACCAGCCCCTTCGGTACGCCGCCCTTCCCTTCAAGGCCGATGCCATTGAGATACAAGGGAACGCCCGCCAAGACCGAGTTCGGGCTGGTGCCGAGTCCCGGACTGGCAGGATCGATCGTGCCATTCGGCAACATAATCGCTGCCTTAGAAGGGTCATACAGGGACGGATAGAAGTTCCCCATAAGATTGTTGACTTCGTACGCGTGAGGTATTCCATCCCAACGCAGGCCAAGGTTCAGGGTCAGCCTGTTCGTGGCGCGCCAGTCGTCTTGAACGTAAGCGCCCCAGGAAACGTTAGGCCAAGTGCGTACGTCTTGCACGGCAAGCTCACTATAACTGTTGGCGGTCCCAAGCAGGAAATCGGCGAAGGCATTGCCAGTGAAACCGTTTTGAGTTGAGCCGCTGTCACCTGCAAAGCCGAATGCGCCTTGGGTCGTTCCGAAGAGTTGCTGCTTCTTCTTGTAGAGCGACCAGCTTCCACCAAACTTGAGTTGGTGTGCGCCTTTAGTCCAGGAGAGGTCGTCACGGACCTGGTAACCATTGGCGGCGTTAACCCACGGCCAACTTGAGATCTCGAAATTCGCCCCATAGGGGTTTCCCAGATCAATGTTGGGAATGCGAGTCATCGGATTCGGGCCCGTGAACAGGCGCGAATTGGTCGCGTCGTAGGAACTGGGGAGAGCCAGGCTCTTCATGCCCGTAGCGGCATAAGGAATGATGTTGATCCGGTTGCCGTTGTAGTTGAAGGCAACTTCGTTGAGAACGGTCGGGGTAATGGTGTGAGTGGCATGAATCACGTAGCTATAGGCTGGATTGTTGAACGTGTCTCCAACCGTAGGCAAATTATCACCACTCCACTGGGCCGTGTTATAACCCTGGGCGATTTGCTCGGCGATGAAGTGACCGAACACGGAGAATTTGTCGTTGAAGTGGTGGTCGATGCGGACGATCTCCTCCTTCAAATTCGTGGGGGTATTGGCGCCGCCCACGAAATTCCCGACACCGTTCGCGATATTGGTGGTCGGTGCCGGCAAGAAGCCCGTGCCGAGCAGCGCAGTCGCGTTCGGGTTAATCATGCAGGATGGGATCACGTTACCAGGGAAATTCCCTCCTTGCACAACACCGGCCGGCGCGACTCCGCCGCAGCCAGCAAACAAAACAGCGGGAGCCACTTGGGCAGCGGTGGGAACCCGAAGCGGAGCGGCAACCGAACTAAAATTCCCGCCGTAGGTTGCGGTATCGGGAACTGTCTGGTTGCTTGACCCGCCGTCGATGTATCTGCGCCACTCCATGTTATAGAAAAAGAAGGTCTTGTTCTTGATCACCGGGCCGCCGATGTTGAACCCGAAGATGTTCATGCGCAATTCTTGTTTCTTGTTGGGAGCCGGGAAAAAGAAGTTGCGAGCATCGAAGGCGTCATTGCGGTTGTTTTCCCACGCCGAGCCATGGAACTTGTTGCTGCCAGATTTGATCACCATGGTGACCGTTCCGGCAGAAGACAGGCCGTAGTCGGCGCTGTAGTTGGAAGTCAATTGGCGGAACTCAGCCATCGACTCACTGGAGGGGGCAGTGGTTACGCAGCCTCCGCAACCGCGGTCGTAGTTCTCACCGCCGTCCACCATGAACACATTGTGAGCAGTACGCTGTCCATTGAAGCTGACGCTGGTGTCACCGCCGACCGGTACGTCCTTGTAGTTGGTGATGTCGTTGGAGGCACCTGGAGCCAAAGCAGCAAGCTGGAACAGACTGGTGCCGTTGACGGCGAGATTCTCGAGCTGCTTGCCGGTGATCAGGTTGCTCTGTTCGCCAGTTTCAGTCTGGACGCGAACGGAAGCCGCTTCAACTGTGACGCTCTCGGTCGCGGCGCCCACCTGCATCGCAAAGTCCGCGCGAGCGCGGTCGCCAACCTGAAGCAATAGGCCTTTCTGCTCCGCGATCTTGAGCCCGGAGGCTTCAACCTTCACGTCGTAATGTCCGATGTGAAGACCTGGGAGGACGTACTGACCGTCCTGACTTGTGGTAATGGTGCGGGCTACGCCTGTTTCGGTGTTGGTAGCGGTGACCCTGGCATTGGCAACTACGGCGCCAGTTGGATCGGTAACCGTTCCGACAAGTGTTGCTTCCTGGGCAAATGCCTGCAGGGAGGCAAACAGTAGGGCAATGGCTGCCAACGCGATAAACCGCCAACTAACACGCGCTGTCAGCATCCGCAGCCCCGAAGGGGTGGACGAAAGCTTCATGGCATTCTCCAAAAGGGATTGCGCTGCACACAACTTGGTTTTAAAGTTGTTGTGAGTTCGCGGCCAACAGCTTGGGATGAATGTGCATACGTTGTCAAGCATAAAAATCGTTTCTATAACGAGACTAGATCGATTTAGTTGACCGGTAAAGTTCCATAAGTTGTAACAGCAATTGCCTTTTCTGGTTCCCCGGGCCATACTTCGGTGCATTCATGGCATTCCGAAAAAACGTAAGCAATGGTCACGGGAATTTGCTCCGATCTTCAAATTCTGAAGTGGCCAGACCAGCGAGTTTGAGAGATTTGGCCGATTACCTGGGACTTGCGCCGGCGACTATCTCCTTGGTCATGAACCGGGCGCCGGTGGCGAATACCATCCCCGCCGACACCAGAAACCGTATTTTCGACGCAGCCCGCAAACTTGGGTACCGCCCCAATTTCTTTGCCCGGTGCCTACGGTCCCAGCGTAGCTTCACGATTGGAGTGCTGACTCCAGAGGTCAGCGAAGGCTATAACGCTACCGTGCTCAGCGGGATTGAGGACCACCTGCTTCGAGAAGGCTACTTCTATTTTGTGGCCAGCCATCGTTTTCAGCCTGACCTGATCGAGGAATACCCCGACCTGCTCCAATATCGTTCGGTCGATGGAATCATCGTGCTGACAGCTCCCTGGCATCGCGAACTTTCGATACCCGTGGTGACAATTTCGTGCCACCACCACGTAAAAGGCGTTACCCGCATCATCCTCGATCATCGCAGAGCTGCTGAACTTGCGCTCCAGCATTTGTGGGGACTCGGCCACTCTGATATTGCCATCATTAAGGGCCAGTCGTTCACCCCGGACAGCGAAGTTCGCTGGAAAATGATCGCCGAGATAGCCGCGCATGCGGGGCGGCCGATTTCTTCGAAACTGGTCGTTCAGCTCGAGGACAATCTGGCCTCTCCCGATCTCGGATACCACGCCGCCAAGAAGCTGTTCGCTTCCGGCCGTCCCTTTACTGCAATCTTCGCCTTTAATGATCTTGCAGCCATTGGCTCCATGCGCGCCGTCCATGAGCACGGGCTGCGGGTTCCACACGATGTCTCCATCGTTGGCTTTGACGACATCGACAGCGCCGCCTATCAGAACCCTCCCCTCACCACGGTTCGTCAACCGTTAAAGGAAATGGGCAGGATGGCTGCCCAGACCGTGCTCAGCCGAATCGGAATGGCACGCAGCGAGGGCCAGGAAATCATTGTGGAGCCGGAACTGGTGGTTCGCGCCACCACGGCGCCCGCCAAGCCGCTACGTTCCTCTTAAAAACCCGTCGGCGTTTTTCCATTGATCAGCTGCGCCACTTCAACTGGGTTGGACCAGCCATGGGGTGGCGGAACTCGTTCCCCGAGCGCTTGGCTTCCAAGTGAGCAGCTTTCAGGGCAAAGTACCACTTCGCTGGACGATCAGCGTCGTCGATCAACATGAGATGGGGATTGTGCTTGAGCCCTTCACTCTGCAATTCCATCGTGCGACGATCCTGCTCGACAAATTTTGCAAACACAAATTTCAGCAAGGCAGGACCGAAGGGGAGCCAGCGAAAGATGTTCCAGCACGCGACCACGTCAATACGACAACGATCTCGCACGATCGGAGTCACCGTAGTCAGCGATGAGAACCAGTACTTCCCTGCCTGAATCGTCTCCAGCCGAAGGTTCGGCAACACAAAGTCGATGGTTGTCGAAATCGACTCCGCGTCGGCGTACATGCGCAGCAGCTTATAAGGAGCGCTGTTCGAACTGGGTGTGTGCGCGCTCATGCGAAACCCGCAGGGGATCGGTTCAAACTGCTTCCGCTTTTCATGAATGCTGTGGCGCGACCGCCACCACCACGCCTGATGCACGAAAGGCCCGTGGGCGGGATCCATCAACCCGATGATCCCATGATCTACGCTGCAGGGCAGGTCGGCCGTGAGATAGGCGATCTTATATTTGCCGGAAAACTTCGGGACATCGGGCACGGCAAACGGTGGATCGTCGCGCTTGGTAAATCCAGCACCAGCGGGGCTGGAATCTGGAATGAACACCCAAACAAAACTGTCGTGCTCTTCGCAGGCAAAATTTCCGGCGAAAATACGCTCGACTTTGAGGTTCTGATCGGCGGTGAGCGATGGGATCAGCTTACATTGACCGGTGTGAACATCAAATTTCCATCCGTGGTATCCGCATTCCACCTGATGTCCATCGAATTGCCCGCAGCTGAGCGGCATGCCGCGGTGGGGGCAGGTGTCCTGCAAGGCAAACACCTGGCCCTCCCCATCACGCCCGATCACGAGCGGCGTTCCGAGAAGCATAGCCTTCTGCAAAGCGCCTCTCCCCAGCTGATCCGAAGGTAGGGCCCGGTACCAGAATCCCGTGAGCATCAACGAATCTGGCGCTTCGCGCCTGAGCATTTCCGCAGAAGACATGGAAGCGCCAGCCTAACACAGAGGCTTTGAGGGGTCCTCGCTGCGGCCCTCTCGCTTTGCGCCCTCGTCACTCCGATTCTTCCCATCGGAAATATGAATGCTGCCTGATTGCCGACGTTGTATTGTGATTACAGCAAAGCCTGCGCACTCTCAACGGATACTCAAACCAAATCATGAAACTTGGTGGATTTCTGTTGCTGTTGTCCGGATGGGGCATCGTAATCGCAGCTCTCACACTCTTGCACGGTCACAGGGTCGCTCCCTTTATCTATGCGGGTTTCGCAGTCGAGATCCTGGGGCTCGTCCTGGTGTTCCGTGGACATCTTCCCGCGGCGGTGAAATAGAGTGATGGATTCCTCAGCACAGCTCCTCACCTTTGGGCTTTGCCTCGTATTCGTTGTCCTGGTTCCCTTCACCATAGCCGGGTTGGCGTTGATGAACGCCGGCCTTGGTCGCTCGCGCAGCGCTTCCCATTCGATGACCACGGCCCTGTGCGTAATGGGAACGGCCATGTTGACTTATTTCGTCTTTGGATCGGCGGTTCAGGGAGCCTCCAAACCGCCGCTTTGGAACGGATGGGGCGGCACCCTGGCTTCCCAAAGCTTTTTCTTTCACGGGGTATCCTGGAACCAGCCGGCGGCTCTCCAGGTTTTATTGCCAATGCTAGGCGTTTCCCTGGCTTCCGTTGTACCGTTAGGCGCCGTTTCCGACCGGTTGCGATTGGGAGCTGCATGCGCTTCAACCGTACTGCTCGCTGGCTTAATCGACCCCTTATTCTTGCGGGTGATGACAAAGTTTGCGGCGTTTAAAGACGCCGGCGGATCGGGCTTTATTCATGCCGTGGGCGGCTTGACGGCACTTTCAATCGTCTGGATTCTTGGTCCCCGCCAAGGCAAATATGCGCACGGTGGAATGCCGGCCGCCATCCCTGCCCACAACCAAGTCTTTGTCTTATTCGGGTGCATGCTCAGTTGGATTGGATGGCTCGGCCTAAACTCGGCCGGAGGAATGATGCGCGCTGGGGTGCACCCTGAACAGTCGATTCTGATTGTGGTGAACACCACCTTCGCCGCGGCCGCCGCCGCGCTCGCGGCTGCCGCAACCACCCGTGTTCGTTTCCGCCGGCCCGATGCTTCTCTGGTCGGCAACGGGTGGATGGCCGGTCTGGTGGCAAGCAGCGCCGGTTGCTCCAGTTTGAAGCCAGCCACGGCCATCCTCACGGGAATCGTCGCAGGTGTTCTCGTCGTCCTCTCGGTTGAGTGGTTCGAGCTTCATCTCAAGGTGGACGATCCTTGCGGCTCAGTCTCGGTGCACGCGGTGTGCGGAATCTGGGGACTCGTCGCTGCGGGAATCTTTGCCGAAAGCGCGGGACAATTTACCGCACAGATCGTTGCCATCGCCACGCTCGTTGGCTTTATCTTTCCCCTGGCCTATGGACTGAATTATCTGCTCAACCTCTTCCTCGTGTATCGCGTGTCAGCCGATGGCGAGCGCCAGGGACTCGATCTCCACGAACTCGGCGCCGACGCGTACCCCGAATTCGTAGTGCACGCGGATGAGTTCTTGCAGCGGTGACGAGAGGCCTGAGCCAGTCGACGAGTTCGATGTCCGAACTTCAGCTCTCTTCGACCAGATAAGCAATCTGGTGCTTGTAAATAAAGAGGTTCGGCTTACCCTGCCTTGTCAGTCGAAGCATGTTGCGGTCGTAGTACTCGATCCAGCCGCGTAGGGTCTCTCCGCTCACCAGTTTGAGAGAGATCGGCGTCTGCTTTTCCGCCAACCGCTTGAGATATGCTGCTTCTTCGTTCGTGGACTCGGGAGGCGGAGCCTTCTTCTTCTGCGCTTGCTCGGGAAATGGCATGACTGAATTCTACGCCTAGAAGGAAACCTTCACTCCCAACTCCACCGATCGTGGTGCGCCGCTTGCGCTCATGTTCGGGCCGAGTGTTGCACGATTGGTGCGCCCGTTCGCGCCCGATGCGTTTCCGCCAACGGTGTTCTGCGGCTGCACGGCGGTCGCTCCCAGGGCAACGCTGCCCGCGCCGTAACTCAAAAACCCGCTCTGCGTATAACCCGGCAAGTCGAAGTTGGCGAAGTTAAATAGGTTATAGAGCGACACGCTGGGCGCAATCCTGATCCGCTCTCCCAGGGGATGCTCCCACCCGATCCGCACGTCAAATGTCTTGTACCAGCCAAGGCCGGCAATATTCTGAGTTGCTACAGCCAAGGGCTCGAGCGTTCCTCCCATCAGCTGCAACTCCTGAAGCGAAAACACTCCCGCACTGATGAGGGCATTGCCTGCCGGCGTCTGCGGTGTGGCACTGGTTGCCGAATTGAGATTGTAGGTGGAAATGAACCGCTGCAGTCCCGAAGCACCAATCGAGCGCATGAACGACCCGACATTTGAGCCCGGAATAATATCTCCGGTGCTGCCATCGCCGTTCCGGTCGCTTCTCAGGACTTCCGCTCCTCCGGCATTCTGCTGGAACCGAAGGGTGACGGGCAGAGGACTTGCAAAACGGCTGAGGAAACCCAGCTGAAGAGAGTGCGTCAGATCAAAGAAGGCCGCCACCGAGACCTGATGGGTGCGATCGAGCGCGCTCGGACCGGTGAATCGCGTGGGATTCGCGTAGTCGGTCGCTAGCATCGCATTGGTATCGTCTTGCCCCTGGTTCGAGTAGTGAGAATGCAAGTAGGATAGCCGGAAGCTCGCCCGCTGCACCCCGCGCCCGAAGTTCGTGATTTCCTGATTCAGGCTGAGAAGCGTTCCGCTATAAACTGATCGTCCTTCGGGGATATCGACGACATTGACCCCCAGATTCGGGTGAACCCCGGGGAATGCACAGAACAGACACGGAGCTCCGCCCGTCACCTGCGCCGGACCGCCGATGCCGCTCGCTCCATAGGCGGCAAGCGCACCCGAGAAACCAAGCTTTCCCACCATGCAGCTCACCTGGTTCGTGCCAGGTGCACACCCGTTGCTGATCTGTGCATTGTCACGGGCAGAGAGAGCGTTTGAGAGACTGAACGTGTCGGCCGCCCCTCCCCGGTTCGTATCAATGCCGAGGAGCGTGCGGGTCGCAACCTGCCGAACGTAGTCGGCTGTGAACACCAGTCCAGGCCTCAATTCATGGCGCAGCCCAACATTGGCCTGCACCGTGCGAGGAGTCTGGTAATTCGGCGCCATCAGACTCAACCCGTTTAGCATGGGGCTTGCAAAGGCCCCTGGATTCCCGATGAAACTGGGATTCGCCGTGACCGAGCTGAGCGCCGACTGATATGCCTGCTGCAGAGCCAAGGCCAGGGGCGCGGCCGTGCCCATCGATTCCCCGCACCAGCTTTTTCCCGAGGCTGCATCGAACGGCGAAACTGTCCCGTCCGCGTTGACGATACCGCCCGGGACGATTCCGGCCACGGTCGGCCACTGAATTCTCCCCGGGCCCCCTCCAATGCACGCCGGAACCGTTGCCAGGTACGTACCCTGTTGCAAGCGCAGGGCGCGGTCGGAGTAGGCATTGAGGAGAGACGATTGGTCATAGAACATCCCAATGCCTGCCCGAATCGTCGTCGTGCCATTCGAACTCGTGTCCCACGCAACCCCAAGGTGAGGAGAAAAATTGTAGTTAGGCTGGCGGACCCGGTTCCCGAGTTTCGGCTGCCAAAGGTTGAGCGCTGCGATCGGGCCCACATCGCTGTTATTAGGCAACGTGTCGCGAACCCATCTGACGCCATAGGTCAACGCCAGGTTGGGGGTAAGCTTCCAGGTATCACCGCCGTAGAGGGACAGCTGATTATCTTTCAGTCCTCCGCCTGGCAACCCGAAAGCGCTCTTTTCCGATTGGAAGCCTTGTCCATTGCCCAGATAAGCCCACAGCACCGGATAGGCAGCGGGATCGGTGGCTAGTCCGCTTGATCCACCTAGGCCGGCCGGCAGCGGGACTCCGCTCTGGTCCGACAGTACCGGCGCTGTGGCATAGAGCGGCGCGAATCGACCAACCGAGATACGGTCAAACCCAGCACCAAAATGCCACTCGTGATTGCCGGAACCCCGGCTGCCGTCATAACGAAACTGCAAGTCGGATTGATGGTTCTGCTGATTGGAAAACGGGCTGCTCCCAACGCAGATCAGCGCACCCGAAGCGCATTGGCTAGTCGATCCACCCCCAATATTGAAATCAAAAGGAAGCACCGCGGTGACTCCGGGTGGAATGACGTCCGAGGTTGTGTTCTTGAACCTCAGGTATTCAAAGCGCAACGCATGAACAAATCCACCGGAAGCAAACTCCAGACCGGCGCTGTGCGAGGGTGTGGTCGAGTCCGCCAGAATCGACTGCAAGCTCGGACCGGAGGAAAACGGGGCCATCACGCTGTTCTGGTCATACGCGAAACGGTAAAACGCACGCGTTCGCTCCGACCACTTGTAATCGAGCCGTCCCGTCCCGTTGATTCCGCGGGACGGTTGGCTGATCGTCCTCGACGCTGGGTTGAGCAACGTAAAGGGTCCCGCCGGCAAGACTATATTCTGAAGGTCCTGGCGGCCACGCTCGAAAGCGGCGAAGAAAAACAACTTCTCTGGGACCAGGGCTCCGCCCACGCTTCCTCCATACTGCTGGCGGCCCCAATCATGGCTCCGCCCTCCGGGCAGGCTGGCAGAGAGAATATCCCCGTTGCCATAAGATCCGAACAGGTTGCCGTGCAGGTCGTTTCCCCCCGCGCGTGAGACCACGTTGATCGCTCCCGGAGCATACAACTGCCGGGTTATCGGAGCGAGCAACCCTCCGAATTGGAACTCCTGCACTGCGCTTGCGGGAAGGTTCTGGGTCACCCCACCGTTCACGCGATCCGTGAGGCTCAGACCATCCGCCTCAACCGGAGTAGCGTTCCCCAAGCCGTTGAACAGCGAAATAGAGGAGTAGGCGTTCTTATTAGGTGCCAGCGTCCCAGCATTCTGGTTTTGCACTCCAGGCTCGAGTTGCAGACGATCAAGGAAGATACTGCTGCGCAAGGGATAGTTCTGCAGTTCCTGCGCAGAAACGACGCCCGGCAAGGGTTCTGGCCCGAGTGCGAGATCGACGGTGGCGAGGGCGCCGGCCTTAACCGTCACCAGCGCGGTGGTGGTGATAAAGCTGCGGATTTCGGCGCGAACAGTGTAGTCACTGGCAGCAAGCTCGCCAGAAGCAAAGGCACCGGCAGCATCGGTTCTCAAGGCCACCGTTTTGCCGGTGTTGTGATCGGTGATGAGAATCCTGGCCCCGCTGATCGGTCCGCCTCGGGTGGAGGTGACAGTACCCTTGATCTTTCCGGTTTCGGTCTCGTCGTCCTGGGCAAGTAGGCCTGAAACGACGCTGCATGCAAGCAAGATAGCAAGTAGGGTGTGAAGGAAAAACTGCCCCCCGTGGCTCATTCTTTGTGACGCCATTTTCATGCGCGAGCTTTCTGATTCACCTGGGTTTTTAAAATTTGAGTAGTCTGACAATTGTCACTGTGCTTACAACAAATTGCAAACCAACTAGTGCGACTTCGACGTGTAATAGCCTGTGCGATGGCGGGTCTTGTAGTCGGACGCACCCCCCACTCCAATTAACTTGACCTCGATGTGGCGATAGTCCGAGTCGGCAAGCCGCGGCGCCGGGTAATAAGCGAGCAAATACTGTGTCCGCAATTCGTCGCTGATGGTTCGAAACGCCTCGTCCAGCTGGGGCAGAGTGGTCGCATAAAAGTACTTGCCCCCGGTGTCTTCCGAGAGCTGAATCAGCGCGTGTTCGCCTCCGGTATCGCGCCCCGCGCTGGCTTCGATGGGGACGACGATGATGCTATAAACGACAGCCTCGGAAATCTGCGCGGCGCGCAAAGCTTCGCGATAGTCGGTTTGACTGACTGTGTCCCCGCCATCGGTAATCAACACCAGCACCTTTCTCCCCTGCCGTTCCTCGAGCGACTGCGAAGCTACAAAGATCGAATCGTAGAGGGCCGTCGCCGAGCCCATGCGTATACGTTCGATTCCGCGGTCGATCACCTTCATCTCGGAGGTAAACGGAACGATCTCGTCCGCAACTTCGCTAATTCCATAAATGGCCATGGCATCCTGCGGACGCAAGATAGCGTGGGCAAAACGCCTGGCGGAGTTGATTTCAAGGGGAAGGTCTTTTCGCGTGCTCAGGCTGGTATCGATTTCGAGCGCAATCGATAACGGCAGCTCGGATTCCCTGCTGAAGATCGAGATCTTCTGAGGATGCCCGTCTTCGAAAAGCTGGAAGTTGCCTTGGGCCAAACTACCGACCGGGGCGCCCCGCTGATCGGTCACTGTGACATAGACATTCACCAGCTTGACATTCACCCGAAAGGTGCTGTCATCCTCGCTCCCCGCATCGCCCGGAGGGGACTTCGCAGTAGTAGCCTTACCGGTTCCCGCGCCCGGCGGACGGGGCACGGTGCTCGAAGTCTGGGCACGGCACACCACGGCCAGCACCAGTAACGTAAAAAAGGTCCTCATGTGAGAGCTACTCACTTGGATGCGGGACTCCCGCGTTTTGTGCCGGCTGTAAGTTCTTCTGGGAATGGTTCGCCGTCGGCCCACACGACTCCGTCTTCAAAGTATTCCTTCTTCCAGATGGGGACAGTGCGTTTCAGGGTATCGATCAGCCATCGACACGCGTCGAAGGCGGCGGCGCGATGAGCCGAAAATACCGCAATCAGTACGCTACTCTCACCGATTTCAATCCGTCCCAGGCGATGGACAATAGCCACGTTCCGGATCGCGAAGCTCTGCGAGGCTTGAGTTGCGAGTTCCTGCAGTTGCTTGAACGCCATCTCCTCATAGGCTTCATAGTCGAGGTAAAGGGTACGCCGCCCGCGGCTCGAATTACGCACAATGCCATCGAAAATGACGATTGCTCCATCCTCTGGTCTCTCCATGCGAGGCACAATGTCATGGGGAACAATTCGCTCATGGACCAGCCGGACATAGGCGTCGCGATCGACACCGCCGCTCACCGGCGGCAAAAGCCCAACCTCATCTCCGGGCGAAAGCTTCCGATCGGCAGCAGAGTATTCCTGGTTCACGGAAATGGCCACAGACGCAAGAAGCTCCCGCTTCCCCGCGAGTCGTTCTTGGTAGTGGCCGAGAACATCTCCCGCGGTCGCCCGATCGGGCACACTGAGCTCCTCTGAGCTGCGCCCGGTTAGGTCCTTCAGAATGCCAAACAGTAAAACCCGAATCTGCATGGGAGATCGTTGGCTACAGTTTACCGTGTAGAGTACGCGCCAAGCGAGATCCAGGAGTTCTGCTCTCGGCCCTCGGGAAAGCGCGAGACACGAAGGTAGACGGAGGGCGCCGCAGAAGTCCAGGCGTGAGGAGCAAAAAAAATCAGGCCCGCCCGCAGGCTGGCCTGACTTTCAGAGTTGAGGCTTTATTTGAACTTGTTCGGTTTGTCCTGGTCGTGCCCATGATCCGCCGGCGGTTTACCTTTTTCCGGGTGTGACTCAGGTTGGCCTGATTCCCGTTGTGGCGGAGGACTTGACTCATGACGGGCTTGAGGCTGGGGCCGATTATCCTCACGCGGTGCAGGCTGCGGCCGAACTTCCCGCTGCGCGGCTGGCGCCTGCTCTCTGCTCTGAGCCGGAGTTGAATCCTGGCGTACGTTATCGGGAGCGTTTCGGTAATTCGGGCGGGACGCTTCCGGGCTGTGATTGCCGTTGTCAGGCGGCTGCGGACGCGGGTTCGGAGTATTTGAACGCTGTTGGTCTGGCTGCCCGTTCACCTGCGGTGGTTGTGGCCGTCCCTGCGATGGATCAGGCCGATTCTGCATCTGGTCCGGCCGCCCTTGCGACTGATCGGGTCCGCCTGGCCGGGGAACGTTCCGCATCGGCCGATTGTTGTCCGGCATGCTCTGGCGATTGTTGTCCGGCATGCTCTGGCGATTGTTGTCCGCAGGCGGACGATTCATGTCCGGTGCGTTCGGCCGTGATACTGGGGCGGCATTGTCAGGAGCATTATTCTGCCCGTTTGGACGGTTCGACGGCGAGTTTTGCTCCCCGTGCGAATTGCTCCCGTTACCAACATACACGCCGCGGCTATTCTGGTGTATATCGCCTTGCGAGCCAGGGTTCTGTGGCGCACCCGGGCGAGGAACGTTTGGACGGTTCATGTCAGGATTATTTCCCCGGTCCATGTTGGGATTGCCGTGATTGGCGCCGTTCATGGGTGGGATCGCACCACGGTTGGTCGGATTTGAACCGCCATTGTTCGGGCCCTGTGGACGTTCTGCCTGCATTGCAGGATTTCCGAAGCCTGGCGTCGTGCCACGAGCGCCCCGCTCGAGCGGTTTCGCCTGATCACGCGGAGCCACCTCGACCGTCCTGATGGGAGGCGGCGCCGTCTGCCGCGACATTCCCTGCACGGGGGCTGCGCGATTGATCACGACCGGTTGCCGCGTGGCCACCACCGGCCGAGTCATCACCTGCTGCGGCGGCTGATAGCGTACCGGTTTGGCAGAACCGAACACGCTCTGTCGTTGCGGTTGGATGTTCGACACAACCCCACCCGAAACCGGTGCCCGTTGCATCTCCCGAGCATCGACTCGAATGACGTTGTCATGCACCGGCCGCGCGTTCACGAAGGTCTGCTGATTGACCACCGTGATGCCGCGCCCCTGGCGCTGATTGACGTAAGTCACGTTCGTCACCTTGTTGACGGTCACGTTGTTATACACATTCGTGACTTGGACGTTGGTCACGCGCGTGTTCGAAATGTTTACGTTCTGCACATAGCGCGGGCTGGTGCGATACCAC
This sequence comes from Terriglobales bacterium, assembly GCA_035496675.1. Taxonomy (GTDB): domain Bacteria; phylum Acidobacteriota; class Terriglobia; order Terriglobales; family Acidobacteriaceae; genus Gp1-AA145. The sequence goes on along the minus strand of DATJEL010000023.1, from coordinate 21,073 downwards.
GGCACATAAACTTCGCCTGGCGCCAGAGGGAACCATCCCACACCACCGCCAATGCCTACGCCAACGTGGAATCCGCCTCCGCCGACGAATGCAACCAGGGCGGGCGAGTACACCGGGCGCACTGCGACTGGTCCGGGAACCCAGCACCATCCACCCCCGAGGTATGCCCAACGACCATAGTGGAACGGGGCAAATCCCCAAGGCTCGTCTTCAACCCACGTCCAACCCCAAGGCGAGATGTAGACCCAGTGTCCATAACGGTACGGCGCCCAGCCATAAGGAACACTGACGGGACTCCAGACGTACCCATAAGTCGGTTCATAGCGCCAACGGCCGTATTCGTCGAGGTCTTCGTACCCGGTGACTTCTGGTGAAACATATTGCGCGCTCTGAATCCGGTCATAACGACGGTCGCGATCCAGGCACCAACGCGAGAAGTCATCCTGTTGTCCGATTTCACCCACGTCATAGCGCAATTGATCGGCGCCGGCGAAGGTTCCCTGCTGCCCATCGATGAGACGGTAAGAACTGCCGCCACCGGTGACTTCCGCCGATCCATGCCACACCATGGCCGTGGTCTGATCGCCGTTCTCATTGACATCAATTCGGTATTCGCCCGGTTGGGTTACATTGAAGACAAGGTTTGGAGTATCCACTTCGAAGGTGTCATCGCTTCCCACCTGGCGGACACGGAAGAACAGGGTGCCCATCGAAAGCCGAAGCTGCGTCACGCTGCTATCGAGGTCGGAAAGAGTAACGCTCGTCTCAGAACCGAGGCGGATCGATGTCGACCCAATTTGCACTTCAGCCCGCGAGTTGCGGTCGGCCCAAAGATTGTCGCCGGTAGCCAGGGGCCGGTTGGGAACCGCGTCGAGCCAGTCCCCTTCTCCTCCCGCCTGAAACGACACCGAGCCGTTGGCGTAGCTCACACGGCCGGCGCGCCCCGGGGGGTCTTGATTATCGTCGCGGTCCTGCGCGAGAGCGGAAGGCAGAGTCAAAAACAGCAACAAGATGGCTGCAGGCACTGCAAGAAATCCTGTGCGTCGGTTCATGGTAATTTCCTCACTGCGGCTTCCCTAGCCGCTGAAACTCTTTTCATATTTCATATTGATTAAACCCGCCTGATCTCGACAAGTTCCATACGGTCAAGTGGGTAATCTCGTCCGGCTAGGAACCTAGGGGTATGTCACTGAAAATGGACCAGTTAGATAATAGCGGGGCCGAGTTTCCACAGGAAGGGCTAGAACTGAAGAGTAGCAGAGAATTTTAGCCCATCTTCGTCCGGCGAGTTAGAGTTTGAAAAGCATGAAGCGCAACTTTCTGGCCGGATTGCTGGCGCTCTTGGTTGGGCTCCCGCTCGGCTGGATTCTTACGATGATGGCGACGCCGCTGCTTTGGCGGCTGGAGCCCATCTTGAAGATGGAACTGGCGGGTCACTCGGGGCCGTCGGATTGGGTCTTCTATCTCGGTTGGGGAATTGTGGTGCCGTCACTTTTCCTTCTGTTCAGGGAAGTAGGTCAGCGACGCCAGTAAGAGCTAATTTCAAAAAAAAAGCACGCCTGCTGGCGTGCCTTCAAAATGTCTATCTCTCTTAGTTAACCGTTTGTTCCGCGAGCACTTTTTCACGCTCTTCGGCGTCGTGCTCTTCTTCACCGACCGAAGTCGGTAGCGCAAGATCTAGTACCTCACGAATGGTCTTCACATAGTGCACTTGCAGGTTCTCCAGTTGTTCAGGCGTGAGATCCTCGTCAACGTTCATTTTGTTTTCTGCGGGAAGGATTACGTCATGCACTCCCGCGCGCTTGGCAGCGAGAACCTTTTCTTTGATTCCGCCCACCGGCAAGACATTGCCGCTCAGCGTGATTTCACCAGTCATCGCGGTCAGCGGTCTCACCGCCGTGTCTTTCAGCAGAGAAACTAAAGCCGTCGCCATGGTCACGCCAGCCGAGGGACCATCCTTCGGTATCGCGCCCGCAGGAACGTGAATGTGAATGTCGTGATCCGCAAAGAAATTCTCAGCAATTCCGAGCCCGGCCGAGTTTGACCGCACCCAGGTGAGAGCAGCTTGCATCGATTCCTGCATAACCTGGCCAATCTGGCCGGTCATGGTGAATCCTCCCTTGCCCTTCATCACATTGGCCTCGACAAAGAGCACATCGCCGCCAGTTGGAGTCCAGGCCAAACCCACGGACACTCCGGCGCGCTTGGTGCGCTCGGCAATCTCGCCTTCGCTGCGCACTTTGATTCCGCCCAAGAATTCTTGAATGATCTCCGGCGTAACCACCAGCTTCTCGTTCTTGCCCTCCGCGATGCGGCGAGCCTGTTTGCGGCAGATGGTGCCGATATTGCGCTCGAGATTGCGCACGCCGGCTTCGCGTGTGTAGTGCCGAATCAAATAACTCATCGACTCCTGCGGAAACTCAATCGATTCGGGAGCAATTCCGTTCTCCTCGATCTGCCGCGGAACGAGATATTGGAATGCGATGTGGACCTTTTCTTCTTCCGTGTAGCCCTGCAGTTCAATGATTTCCATGCGGTCACGCAGCGGCTCGGGAATGGGATCGAGCATGTTCGCCGTCGTGATGAACAACACCTTCGACAAATCGAAGGGCACATCGAGGTAGTTGTCTCGAAACGTGGAGTTCTGCTCTGGATCAAGTGCTTCAAGCAGCGCCGACCCGGGATCTCCGCGGAAGTCGCGACCAACTTTGTCGATTTCATCGAGCATGAAAACCGGGTCCTTGGTCTCAGCCCGGCGAATGCCCTGAATGATTTGTCCGGGAAGAGCTCCGATGTAGGTGCGACGGTGGCCGCGAATTTCCGCCTCGTCATGCACCCCGCCGAGCGAAATACGAACAAACTTGCGTCCAAGCGCACGCGCGATGGAGCGGCCAAGCGAAGTCTTGCCAACGCCTGGCGGCCCGACAAAGCAAAGGATTGGCCCTTTCATCGTCGGCTTCAAGCGGCGGACCGAGAGGTAATCCAGGATCCGGTCCTTCACCTTCTGCAAGTCGTAGTGATCGGTGTCGAGAATCTCCTTCGCCTTTGGGATGTCGACCTCGCCGCCCGAGGTCTTTGCCCACGGCAGCACGGCCAGCCACTCGATGTAGTTGCGCGTCACACCGTAGTCAGCCGCCATCGGCGACATGCGTGAGAGTCGACCAAGTTCTTTGAGCGCCTCTTTCTTTACCTCGTCCGGCATGCCGGCGTTTTCAATCTTCTGCCGGAGCTCTTCGGTGTCGCGTTGGCCTTCGTCCTGCTCGCCAAGCTCTTTCTGGATTGCCTTCATCTGCTCGCGCAAGTAGTACTCGCGTTGGCTCTGCTGGACTCGATCCTGTACTTCGGACTGGATCTTGTTGCGCAGCTGCTGGACTTCGAGTTCCTTCGCCAGGTGCTGGTTGACTTTCTCCAGACGTACACGAACGTCGGAGGTTTCAAGCGTATCCTGCTTGTCCGCGGTAGAAAGCGATGGCAGAGAAGAGGCGATGAAATCCACCAAGCGGCCCGGCTCTTCAATGTTCATGGCCACCGTCGACAGCTCGTCAGACAGCGTCGGGGAACCGGCAACAATCTGCTGGAACAGCGTAAGCACGTTGCGCTGCAGCGCTTCGACTTCCGAGGTTTTCGGCGGAATCGCCTCCGGAACGGTCTCCACTCTCGCCATCATGTAGGGGGTGAGTTGGGAAAACTCGGTAAGCCTTACGCGCTCCAAACCCTCGGCAAACACAAACAGGCTTTGGTTCGGCATCTTCACAACTTTGTGCACTACTGCCAGGCTCCCGACGGTGTAAAGATCCGTGGGCTGGGGGGAATCCACCCGCGCCTCGCGCTGCGCCGCCACGACGATAGTCTTGTCTTCCCCCAACGAATTGATCAGCTGCACCGAGCTTTCACGGCCGACCGTCAGCGGCAAGACCGCATGGGGGAAAAGCACGGTATCGCGCACGGGTAAAACTGGAAGCGATCTGTTATCAGCGGGCATTCTGTTCTCACAGGGCAGCTACAAGGCTGCAATTTGCTCAAAGTTTAACTTGAGTGTAACGTACTCAAGTTTGATGCATTGCGCACTCCCGACGATTCAACTCACACCGCTAGAGTAGTTTCCGAAAGCATTTGGATTCTAAACCTGGCGGGCGAGTTTGCGGAAAACGAAGCTTGCAGGGGAAGGCTCATTGGTAACATCGCGCCCCGGGGCTTCCCCGGAACTGGGAATCGGCGTCGCGATGCCATTTCTTCGCTCAGTTCCCGAGAAGTGTGCCGATCAATTTCGCCTTGGAGGGGGCGCCTTGTCGTTTGCGAGCCGCTTGCCTTCGTGTAACTTGCTGTGCTTCATGATGAACGGATTGCTTTGCCGGGCCGGGGTGCCCTTGAAACGTTGTTCCCGGAGGGACTTTGAAGCTCAACCGATACTTGGCCAAGAGCACGATCGTTGCCGCCCTCGGCGGCCTGCTGTTCGGGTTCGATACCGTCGTTATTTCTGGGACGACGAGCGGGCTCACGACTACGTACCATCTGTCGCCTTGGCTTAAGGGCTTCACGGTCTCTGCCGCCCTGTGGGGAACAGTGGTGGGTTCCTTGCTCGCTGGACTTCCCGGCGATAAGTACGGGAGGCGCGACAGCCTGCGAGGAATGGCCGTGCTCTACCTGGTCTCGGCCCTGGGCTGCGCCGGAGCTTGGAGTTGGACCGCGCTGGTTGTTTTTCGTTTTGTCTGCGGCTTGGCCATCGGCGGATCTTCGGTTCTCGGGCCCATGTACATCGCGGAAATCGCTCCCGCGTCTTGGCGCGGCAGGCTGGTCGGCTTCTTCCAGTTCAACATTGTTTTCGGGATTCTGGTGGCCTACCTGTCCAACTACCTGATCGGTCAGCTGAACCTCGGCAATGAGGAGTGGCGTTGGGATCTGGGGGTCACCGCAATTCCAGCCGCCTTCTTCTTCGTGATGCTGTTCTTCATTCCCCGCAGCCCGCGCTGGCTGGTCAAAAAGCAGCGCACCTTGGAAGCTCGCGAAGTGCTGAAGGCGACGGGAGAGCCGAACTATGACCGGCAACTTCAGGAGATCGCGGCCTCAATTGATGCCGAGCACGGCCATGCCGACGAGCCACTGTTCTCGGCCAAGTATAAGTTCCCAATTTTTCTGGCGGTTTCGATCGCCTTTTTCAACCAGTTTTCCGGAATCAACGCGATTCTCTACTACTTGAATGACATTTTTGCCGGCGCCGGATTTAGCAAGGTCTCCTCTAGCCAGCAAGCCGTGCTCGTGGGCCTTACGAATTTGATCTTCACTGTGCTCGCCATGTCTGTGATCGACAAGTTCGGGCGGAAGAAGTTACTGCTCATTGGCGCGGTCGGAACTTCGGCCTGCCTCGCCGGAGTGGCGAGCGTTTTTGCCAGTGGACGGCGGCCGGAATTGCTTATCTGGCTCCTGGTAATCTACATCGCTTTCTTCGCGTTTTCCCAAGGGGCGGTCATCTGGGTTTATATCAGCGAAGTGTTCCCCAATCGCGTTCGTGCCCGGGGCCAAAGCCTTGGCAGCTTCACTCACTGGATCTGCGCCGCCTTGATTTCGCTGGGTTTTCCCGAGGTGGCGAAATGGTCGAAACCACTGCCCTTCGTTTTCTTCGGAGTGATCACCGCGATTCAGTTCCTGGTGGTTCTGCTCGCCTACCCGGAGACCAAGGGTGTGTCTCTTGAGGAAATTCAGAAGGAGATGTCGGTGGCGTAGCGTGAGAGCCCACTTCGGGCCGAAGATGCGGCTCAAAGTGGGCCCATGAAAACTTTCCCTTAGGCGACTGCTTCCTGTTGAGGAGTGGAACCTACGCGCTTGGCGGAACCAAGGAACTTCACCAACTCCGCGTTGACCTCTTCTGCATGCGTCCACAAGACGCAGTGTGGGCCGTCTTTGATTGTGACCAGGCGTGCACCCTTGATCATGCTCGCGGTGCGCTTTCCCGCCGACGAGTGCGGCACGATGCGATCTGCGTCCCCATGGATCACAAGTGTCGGGACATCAATTTTGGCCACGTCCTGGCGAAAATCTTCGTGCCAGGTATCCACGCATGCGAAACTCGCCGTGGGCGAGGCACTTGCAGCAACATTCCAGCTGGCCTGAATCGCCTGTTCACTGACGCGCTTCCCCAGGAAAACGTCGGCATTGTAGAAATTCTTGAAGAACTCGGTGAAGAACGCGTAACGATCCAGGGCAACGGCCTTCTTGATTCCTTCAAATAGGGCGCCATCTACGCCTTCGGGATTGTCCGCAGTCTTTAGCAGGTACGGCGGAACGCCCCCGATGAGGACCGCCTTGCTTACGGCCTTCGAGCCATAAATTCCTATGTATCGCGCCACTTCACCTCCGCCCATCGAGAAACCCACCAGCGCGAAGTTTCGCAAGCTCAAATGTGAAATGAGCTGGTGCAGGTCCTCGGCAAAGCTGTCGTAGTTGTATCCGCTCGTTGGCTGGCTAGATTTGCCAAATCCCCTACGATCGTAGGTGATGACCCGGTGCCCAGCCTCGAGCAGAGCTGAAGTTTGTTTCTCCCAAGATGTACCGCTGAGTGGATACCCGTGGATCAGAACAACCGGATCGCCCGAACCGTGATCCTCGTAATACAGCTGGATTTCTGTCGAGTTCTCTTTCCCTACTGTGATCGATGGCATGGAGAGCTCCTTTCTTGAATGCTGAAATGCTGAGTGGCTGGTGCACAAAGATCAACTGGTAGATGGAGGCGGTTCGCAATGGATTCAGGGAAAATTTCCACAACCGGGGCGGTGGCTCGCGCCACTCAGGATTATGCCGCCGGATAAATCCCCAGCACCTTCACCATATCCGCCACTGCCCTGAGCTGCAGCAAAGCCCCGCGCGCGAGTTTGTCATCTCCTCGCAGGACGTCTGCATAGAACACATACTCCCAGGGGCGGCCGCGCATGGGGCGGGATTCGATCTTGCTGAGACTGATGTCGCGATCGGCGAAGACGCGCAAAGCTTTGTAGAGGGCGCCGGGTACGTTCTTCAGTCCAAACACAATCGACGTCTTGCTGGCTGCGTGCAGAATGCGCCTCTGTTTCCCCCGCCGCAGCAGGAAAAAGCGCGTGAAGTTGCGCTTGTCATCTTCGATTCCGGCGGCGAGAATGCGGGCTTTGTAGACGGCCGCGGCGTGTTTGCTGGCGATTCCCGCGGCGTCTTGCGCTCGGGTCTCAACCACGTGCTTCACGCTCCCGGCGGTGTCGTAAAAAGGTATCGGCTGAATCTGCGGGTTCTTCTTGAAGAAATCCCGGCACTGATCAAGTGCGACCGGATGGGACAAGGCCCGTTTCAAATCAGACTTTTTTACGCCTTTTGGGCAGATCAGGTTGTGGATGATGCGTAGGTGAAATTCACGTTGAATAAAAACCTCGCGGGCCAGAAGCAGATCGGCATGCTCGGTGACGGTCCCAGCCAGTGTGTTCTCGATCGGAATCACAGCCATCGGAACATTGCCGGCCTCAAGATGATCGAACACCTCAACCGATCGCGCGCAAGGCAGCAGCGTACAACCCGGCACCATGCGACGCGCAGCCTCGTGGCTGAATGACCCAGGCTCTCCCTGTATGGCAACTTTCATTCGAGCAAGTTAGCTGGATCGAGGCGGTGAATGCAAATCCTTTTCCAGTAGCAACGCGTCCACTCCATTCGAGTAATAGCGAGGAATGCTTTGGATCACGTGATATCCGTGGCGCTTGTAGAACGAAAGCGCGGAAAGGTTATCCACAGCAGTTTCTAGTCGGACGAGCGCACAGTTCCACAGCCGCAGTTGCTTTTCCGCCAATCGCAAAAGAGCCGAACCGACCTTGTTCCGGCGCGCTTCGGCGACCACGTCAATGGTGATAATGTGTCCGATCGCGCGAGAGCGTTCGCCTACGAGAAAGCCGAGAACGCTAGCTCCCTCCCTCGATCCAGGAATCTTCGGGCCTTCCGCCTCCTGCCTCTCCTCCGCCACGAACGTAAACGCCTGCCTCCGCTGAATGTAAGACTTTAGCTCGAAAGCTGAATACGAGATTCCCGGATCGAAGCAGGATTGATCAATTCTCAGCAATGTCGTGAAATCCTCAGGCCGGTAATTTCGAATGGTGAAATGCACAGAAATCTTGCCACCCAAGCTGAAGTGTAGAGACAGAACTGCAAGTTGTGCAAAGACTTACAGCAGCTCTGCAAAATTCTCAAAAAGTTGAATGAATATCTTGCGAGTACAGCACCCCAAGTCGTACCATTCGCATCTGAGGGGTTTGTGGTGCGTCTCATCGTCATAGCCGCGCTGTGCGCCACGATTGTCGACGTGCTGTGGTTTTTCATCTTCACGCGATATAACCGCCGCAAGGGCGCCGTGGTGCTGCGCTGGGTCGAAGCGGCCTGCTCCTCGCGCGGACGCCTGCTTCAAAGCCAGTGGTTGACCCGAAGCTGCCTCCAGGCTCATTTGAGCTTTGCCTCGCATTGGTTTGAAAACGCAAGAGTTACGGTCAGGCTTCTGCCCCGCCCCCTGCTGGTCCAATGGCTGCTTTGCCTGTGGCGGCGGCAACGCGAAACCGTAACCTTTGAAGCCGATTTGGACGATTCCCCGGGTTTCAATCTAGAGATATCTCGCCACCGCTGGCTGACCCAGAAACCCAAGGAAATCTCCAACAGCACTCGTAACTGGACAATTTCCCGACCGGGCCCGGTAGTGCTTACGACTCGAACCGAGTGGGCTGACGAACTCACGCCTCTCGTCAACACCCTGATGACCAGCCGTGGCCACAATCTCTTGACGGTTCGGTTCCGTCAGGAGTCCCCGAATCTGACCGCTACGATTCCGCTCGACGCATTGTCAGGTGAAGAAACCACCGCTTCATTCCTGAGCGTACTCCGTGATCTGGCGGCGGGATCGTCAGCTTCTCGGCACTAGGGGAGCGGCTACTCTGCCCTCGTTTCAAACCTGTAACCCACGCCTCGCACGGTGAGCAAATGTTTCGGACGCGAGGGGTTATCTTCCAAATATCTCCGCAGGCGAACGATGAAATTGTCGATGGCCCGGGTGTCTGTATCTTCCCTCAACCCCCATACTTCTTCCAGAATGGATTTACGGGAAACTACCCTCCCGCGATTGCGAATCAAGTGGCGCAGCAACTCGGATTCCATCAAGGTGAGGTGAGTCGTGGTCCTTCCGTCGCGCAATTCCAGATTGCCGAAATCGATCGTGCGCCCTGCAAAGGAAAACGTACCGAACTCGTTTTCTGCAGAGGGATGTCCATCCGCAGGACCAGAGGACGCGGCCCCTGCGGGCACAGCCACCGCCTGACGCATCCATTCGCCGCGACGCAGCAAGCCTTGCAGGCGGGCCAATAGAATCGGGAGTTCGAAGGGTTTGGCCAAGTAATCGTCAGCCCCGGAAGCAAATCCCTTCAACACGTCTTCCGGACGCCCGCGGGCGGTCAACATCAAGATCGGAATGAAGTTTTTGGCGGCGCGGAGTTCAGCAGCCACCGCAAATCCATCTTTGCCCGGAAGCATGACATCCAGAACCATTGCGTCAAATGGTTCGTTTTCCTGTAAAAGGATGCTGATCGCGGCCTCGCCATCGCGTGCAACCCGGGCAGAGTGGCCCTCGGCTTGGAGATTGAACTGCAACCCATCAGCCAGGTGCGCCTCGTCTTCTACGATGAGTACGCGGCTCATGCGTGGCTCCTTGGCAGTTCCAGAGTTATGGTGGTGCCGCGCCCTTCCCCGGCGCTCTCGGCGAACACGCGCCCCCCGTGCCGTTTGGCGATGGTGCGCACCAGGAACAAGCCCAACCCCGTGCCCCGCACCCGCGGAACGGCCCGCCGGGGAACCCGGTAAAAACGCTTAAAAATGCTCTTCAGTTCACCCGGCGGTATTCCGACTCCCCGGTCCTCGACACTCAACCTAAGCTGACGGGAGTCCACCGCATTCAGGCGCACCGCAACATCCACCTGGGGACCGGAGTATTTCACCGCATTATCGAGAATGTTCGATATCGCCGTTTGAAGCTCTTCAGGATCGCCGCTGACTTCAGAGCCATCGCCGGTGACCGTGGATTCGAAACGAAGAGTTTCCGGTTGAAGATGGTAACTGGTGCGAGCACGATCGACGCACTGAGAGACCAAACCTGCGAAATCCAACCTGACGCGTTCGCGTTTGTGGGCGCCTGCACGCCCCGCTTTGAGGACTTGCTCGACGGTGTTCATCAGCCGGTCAGCATCATCGAGCATCAGCCGATAGAACTCACGGCGTTGCGCCTCTGCAACCTCGCGTCGTTCAAGTGTCTGCAGGTAAAGACGAATGGAGGCGATGGGGGTCTTCAATTCATGGGTCACAGCATTGATGAAGCTGTCGTGCTGCTCGTTCTTGCGAATCTCGCGGACCAGAAAGCTGGTATTCAGAACCAATCCGGTCGCGATGGCCCCGAAGAACAAGACTCCCAACAGAACTTTTACGTCCTGCTGCCAGTTCAGAATGATCCAGCCGAAGCCAACCGCCACCGAGGCAGCGGCCAGCAACACACCTAAGGTCAAGAAGAAGGCGATCTTCGCGCCCCGGCTGATGCGCATCCAGAAATTGTAGCGCGTAGACGGAAAATAGAAGCGGGCTCCGGCTGGCCTGCTACTGTTGGCCAACGGAGCCCGCTTGCCTGAGGAGCGCGGACAAAACTCTTTCCGACAGCAATATCCTTCCCGGAGCAGCTACACCGAAACCGGTTCGGGTTCGACATTCACCAGCTTCTCGCGGTCATGCTCATTCAGCTCAGATAGCTTGACGCGATAGACGTGACGCGCGAGTCCCAATTTCTTCAATGCCCAGATGCCATACCAGTTCAAGTCGATCTCGTACCACTTCAAACCGTGACGAGCGGAAACCGGATGTGCATGATGATTGTTATGCCATCCTTCCCCGAAAGTGAAGATGGCTACCCACCAGCTGTTGGTGGAGAGGTCGCGAGTGACAAAACGGCGTGAACCCCAGGTGTGAGTGGCAGAGTTGACGAGCCAGGTTGCGTGAAGGCCAATCACGGTGCGGAAGAAAAGCCCCCACATCAGGAATGGCAGGCCCCCGATTGCGAACAGGGCCACGCCCACGGCAACTACCGGCACATAGTGATACTTGGTCAACCAGATGTGAAACTTTGACTTGGCCAGGTCGGGCACGTACCGCGTGAGCGTCTTTGTGTCCTGATGAAGGCTCTTGCCCATGAGAATCCATCCCATGTGAGCCCACCACTTGCCGTCGATGGGCGAATGCGGATCGCCATCTTTATCGGAGAATTGGTGATGAATGCGATGCGTCGCCACCCAGAAGATTGGCCCGCCTTCAAGCGCCATAGCGCCACAGGTGGTTAGAAAATATTCCACCCACCTCGGCGTCTTATACCCGCGATGGGTGAGCAGCCGGTGGTAGCCCATTCCGATGCCCAAGCTTCCTGATACCCACCACAGAAATACGGAAACCCAAAACGCTTTCCAGGTAAAAAAGAAAAGTGCCGCGAGTGCACCGGCATGAAACGCAAACATGAACCCTGCCGTGACCCAGTTGATCTTGTCGTCGTGCCGAGTGCGTTCCAGGGCCTCAATCTGAAGTTTCATCCCCCACAAGCCTTTCCTCGAGCTGCGTCCTTTCAGGGACGCGTCTTTTTAAGCTAGCAGCGAGACCGGAGGTGGTGGGTAATAATTGTGTAATAGGGACGTGCTGGCATTACTAACGTAAGCACGGGTGGAAGCTGGCGGTTGGAGGCGCTCAAAATTTCACCGGGCGAACACAAATGTCCGCCTGATCTCAGAGCGTCTGCTCGGGATAGGTCACGGCCGAATGCGGCCAGTCGCGCAAGAGATCGTCGGTCAGTTTGAGCCAGCGGTCGAATGGTGCATCCCACAATTCGAGGTTCGATTCCGTGTGCGGTTTTTGCCCCTCAGGAGGTTCGGGCGAGCAGCTTTGAATTTTCTGATCCATGTTCTCACCTGGGTACTTAAACACTCAGATGAGTTCAGAGTCTCACGCGATTCCAGAAAAGCGCTAGCGGGTGAATTGCCGATTACTTTGGTACCCCGCCTTGCCCAAGAACACGCCTAAATCGTATTTTTGTTCCCGGATTCAAGGTCACTCCCGAAACAAGTTCCTGGTGTTAGTAGATTCTGTTTTTGGGAATGCGAAACATTCAAACTGAACGAGCACTGCGCAAAGCCCTATTTCTCAACCGACTGAGCACCCCTCAATCGGGAAAAGAGAGGGAACTCAGGAATGCCCTTGACATCGTCAACAACGGGTCTAGCATAGAGATATCACCTCCGATCCACTTCAGGATCGAATGGGCCGGCAGTCAGGAAATGTTCACCGCTTCCTGGAGGCTGGCCCGTTTAAGTTTCATTCAAATACCGGACAGCTTTGAGAGATTCGCCAGCATGTGGATTGCTTTGGCGGCGGCTCGGAACCCCTTCGATCGCAGGGAGGGAGAAGGTTCTGTTACTCGCGGATGAATGCCCGGTGCGGGGTCGTCAGCTCACCACCCACTCCCGCATCCTTCTTGCCAGAGACTCTGGAACTTCGGCATCGAGTTCGACCGTGCCATCGCGATATTCGCGAGCATAGATTCGAGCGCGGGCCTCGAGCAGGGCAAGCGTCTTGCCTTCTTTTTGAGGAATGTGCAGACGAATGCGGCTGGGGGCATCTTCCGCCAGCACTTGATCGATCCGGTCAAGCAGAGTTGTGAGGCCGATTCCCTTCACCGCGGAGACATGAACCGTCTCAGGGTCGTCGCGCAAGCTGTCCCGCTGTTTCGAGGGCAGCAGGTCGACCTTGTTTTTCACGTGCAGCGTCAGCTTATTGGCCACTTCGAGTTCCTTCAAAACCTCGGCGACTTGGGCATCCTGCTCCGCCGACAAAGGGCCGCTCGCATCGGAGACATGCAGGATCAGCGCCGCCCTTTGCACTTCTTCCAAGGTGGCCCGAAACGAAGATACCAAGGTGTGAGGCAGATTGCGGATGAACCCGACCGTATCCGAAAGCAGAATCTTGCGCTTCGACGGTAAGACCACCGATCGCAGCGTAGGGTCGAGTGTGGCAAACATGCGCGGAGATTCGAGCACGGTCGCATTGGTCAGCGCATTGAACAACGTGGATTTCCCTGCGTTGGTATATCCCACGAGCGCGACGGTCGCCACCGGCACGGACTCGCGGCGCTGGCGCTGCTGGGTGCGAATCCGCCGCACATTTTCGATCTGCTGGTGCAGATGACGGATGCGCCGGTTGATTTTGCGGCGATCCGTCTCCAACTGGGTTTCGCCCGGCCCCCTGGTTCCGATGCCACCGCCGAGCTGCGACATTTCAATACCCCGCCCGGCAAGTCGGGGAAGCATATATTCCAGTTGCGCAAGTTCGACTTGCAATTGGCCTTCGCGGGTGCGCGCATGGGTCGCAAAAATATCGAGAATGAGCTGCGTGCGGTCGATCACTCGAGCGTTCACCACCCGTTCGATATTGCGCTGCTGAGAAGCCGTGAGGTCATGGTCAAAGAGCAGCAAGTCGGCATCGGCGGAGGCGGCCGCGCCAGCGATTTCCTCTAGCTTGCCCTTGCCAATGAGTGTCGCAGGATCTGGTTTGTCGCGATGCTGCAGGATCTGTCCGACAATTTCCGCACCCGCGCTGATTGCGAGATCGTGCAGCTCTTCGAGCGATTCTTCGGCACTGAACTTGGGCTGGGAACTCGGACGCGACGGCGCGGCAGCGTCGCGAGCAGCCTGTACGCCGCTCGTAAGTCGCTGCTCTCGGCGCAAGGTGCGGTAATCAATTCCAACCAGGAACGCACGTTCCTGGCGCATACCGGGAGGGAGGGCGCGGCGATTCCCTCCGGGCTGCAATAGACGAGAGCCAATACCCGCACTACCGCTCTTCCCCTGAGCTCGCGATCCGCGCAATTCAGAACTGCTCAATCTCACCTATCCTTCGGTGCCAGAGGCGGCGGAGGTCTCCCCGGGCTCAGAGGCAGGAGGGGTGCTCACGACACGCGGCTTTTCCGAGAATCCGTGCGCCTTAGCCACAGCCACGGTCGAGATCGCGTGCTTAAAAATCAACTGCTCCTGGTTGTTGGTCTCAAGCACAACTGAGTACTTGTCGAACGAGCGAATCCGGCCTGTCAATTTGACCCCGCTCATCAAATAGAGGGTAATGCTGCTCCGTTCTTTCCGCGCTGCGTTCAAGAAAGTGTCTTGGATATTTTGTGTCGCCGGCTTGTTTTCCATCGCCGATCTCCCTGTTCTGGCTTAGCCTGCCGACCTGCTGCCCTTGCAAAGCAAAGTCATAAAGGCTGCGTGACGACAATGGTTACGATACGGTGTAGTCCAAGAGTTTTCAACTGATGTTTAGCCGTGACCTCCGGTCGTACTCTGGTACTGGCGAAGACTGATCTCTAGTTCATCTTTCAAGCGGCTCCGGAGCGAGGTTGGAGCCAAGACCTCGGCTTTTGCTCCGAAGGCACGAGCGACAAACGCCGCCTGGTATTCGTCCTCAAACTGCACCCGTTGGGTGGTCCAACCTTCACGGGATGTATGGCCCGTATCTGGGGTTGAGTCGACCGCCATACGCCACATTCTGATCTCACGGGCCGCCTCAGGATGCAGACGAAAGATAACTTCGAATCGGGGGGAATGCTTCAAGAAATCCTCGGTCGCCGATCTCCAGTGAGATTCGAGGTCAAAGTTCGCCGGCCTCTCGCAAGGCACATCCAAAAGCAACGCGTTCTGAATTCGGGACACGCGAAAGGTGCGGAAACCGCCAGCCGTGCTCGCAACCAAGTACCAGGTGCTCCCCTTCGCCACCAGACCGAGCGGGTCGACAATGCGCTCTGACAGAGGCCCGACTCGACCATCCTCCCCAGCAAGCTCGAATCGGGTGCGACGATTGGAGTACCGGATCTTAAGCTTGCGGTCTCGCACCACGGCTTCCTGCACGATTGGGAGCATGGAGAGGTCTTCAGTTCCTCCAAACCAGCCTTTGGTATCGACATACAACCGCTGCCGCATGGATTCGGCCCGGACCCGCAGAGGCACCGGGAGTGAGGCCAGCAGCTTGCCAAGAGCCCTCTCCGCGGCGGCAACCAGCTTGCGATCTCCCAGAATCCGCGGCTGCGCCATGAGCAGGGCTCGTAGCTCCGCTTCGTCCAGTCCCGGAACCTGGGTACGCCAGTTTTCCTCGAGCTGCCATCCACCCCTGGAGCCGCGCATGGCAAAGACCGGTACGCCTGCCGCGCTGAGGGCGTCCATGTCCCGGTGGAGGGTCCGTTCTGAGACCTCCAGCCGTTTTGCCAAGTCGCGGCCAGTCATTTGCCCACGGGCCTGCAGCAGGAGAAGGATCGACAATAAGCGGTCGGCTCTCATCGCGGTGGGGGTTCGGTCGCGGATCCTTCCCTGGCGCTAAGGGCGGCCTCGCCGGTCGCAATCGAGTAAGCGCCAGCTGGGAAGTCGAGCGCGCGCCGGAGTTTTCCAGTGAGCCTCTGGGTTTTCATGTGGCTGAATTTAACGTTCGAATTATGACACAGGCTGTCATATATAGGATTCTAGAGTGGGTACGCCGTTGAATTTCACCCCTGCAAGGAAAGGAACTCCCCATGAAGCTGACGGACCTGTTCTTAGCGGAACTGGAACGAGAGGTAGCGGCAACGCGAAACTCAGTGGCGCGCGTGCCGGAAGGACGGAATGACTGGAAGCCTCACGAAAAATCTATGAGGCTCGGATATCTGGCGGCGCTGGTTGCGACCATGCCGAGCTGGATGGAAGCAATCGTGAGAGATGATGAAATCGATTTCAAGGCGCCGCATGCGTACAGGACCGAAGAGTTCCCTAGCACCCGGGAGCTGGTCGAAGCCTTTGATCGAAGCCTCGACAAAGCACGCCATGCCTTGGCCGGAACCACCGACGAGCACCTGTTGACCAATTGGCGCTTGCGGGCCGGTGAACACATTATCACTGAAACGCCCCGCTACATCGTCATTCAGGACACATTCACCCACCTGGCACACCATCGCGGTCAGCTGACGGTTTACCTTCGGCTGACCGGTGCCTCGGTTCCCTCGATCTACGGTCCGTCCGCGGACGAAGGCCGATTCTGATGCCGCCCGCCGAGAGCATCAAAGGAGCTCGACAAATCCTTTCGGCGAGAGCCAACCCGGCAGCAGAGTAGTCGTCAATCTGAAATTTGAAAGGTCAAGGCGCGAAGACCCGATGATGGAATCGCCTATACTCCAAGCTCTTCCTGCATCCACTCCGGTTCAGGTTTGGCTTCGGCGGTGAGATCGAGAATCAGTTTCTCGAGGACCAGGCGCTTGCTGGGAGGGTTGGACCGCAACGCCAAATCCGCTTTCGCAACCAAGCGTATGGCACGGGTAAGATCTCGCTTTGTTTTGTAGCGACGAGCTTGGCGAATGATGTCATCTGCGGCAAACGGCGGGACCCGGAATCCCTGCCAAAGCGCCGCCCAGAGCATGCGTTGGTCGCGAACGTTGCGCTCAAGGATCACGAGCATCTGGCGGAAGGTTTTCGCCAGCATGTAGAGATGTCCGATTGCGGCTTCTTCGCCTTCGCCGGTGGAAAGAATCGCATCGAGCATTTCGAGAGCGCGCGTACGTTCCCGTGCGGAGATAGCATCGGTCAGCTCGTACAAGGAACGCTGTTTCGCAGCGAGAACCATCGTCTCCACGTCACCGAGCGTGATTCTTTTCTTCTCTCCGACATACAACATGAGCTTTTCCAGCTCATTGGAAATCATCATCATGTCGCCGCCGAGCGAATCCACCAATTCGCGTGCGGCATCGGAATCGATCTTCACTTCCCGCCCGCCGCAGCACTCTTGGATCCAGCGAACCGCATCGCCTTCCTCGACTCTCCCCAATTCGAGAATGGCAGCATATTTACCCATGGCGTCGCGAATGCGTTGATAGCGTTCCTTGTCGGTCATGTCCATGCGCCGGATATCCGCGGGGATGCTGATATGGTCGGCGACGAAGATCAGCACGGCATCCGGATTGGGATCCTTCGCATAAGCCTCGATTGTGTTCAGTTTGTCTTCGTTCGAGCCGCGTCCGAACAGGTTTTTCACTCCCCGCACAAAAAACACTTGGAAAGGCGCCATGAGGGAAGGCGTCCGTGCTCGGTCGAGTACCTCGGCGAGATCGGTTTCCGCAAGGTCGAATTCGTATAGGCTGAACTCGCGCAGATCGTTCGGAACCAAGCACCGCAAGATGGCGTCGCGGCACTTCTTGCGGAAAAATGCTTCGTCACCGACAAAAACGTACACCGGACGGAGGTTGCGGCCCTCAACCTCGGAGACGAACTTATCAGCCTGAGCGAACGCCCGCATCAAAATGCCTCCAGCACGTTAGACACGAGCGTTCTGGCAAAATCCTTCGACAAGCGTTGAAATGCCGGCGATTCTTCTTCGAAAAAACTGCTCAGTTCCTGCGACACTTGGTACTGCTCGCGAAACGTGTAGGAGGGGTTTTCGTAGAGCACTCTTCCCTGCCGGTCCTTCAGAGACACACTCATACTGACCACGACCAGAACGCTCGATGCACGTCCGGTCTTCGTATCGTAGGTGAGAGGACTGGTGTAGGTGGAGAGAACAACACCGTGGAGAGTTGCGTCCGCAGCCTTGGGGTCGGAGATGATGTGATAGCTTGTCCGGGTCACAAATTCTTGTACCACACTCGCCGTAAGCGTCTGCTCAATCTTGTAGGTCTGGGTTTGATTCACGAACGCCGGCACGGCGATGGTGCGCAAATCAGATGGCAGCAGGTTCGCATGGCCGGCGGTGTGATACCCGCAGGCGGCGAAGCTGACACAAATCCCGAGGATGAGGCCCATGCCCGAGGCATGCATCGCTACTGGACCAGCCGCGCATCGGCTCATCTCACTGCACCTGTCCGCGGGGACGCGAGGCCGCCATCGCCTCAGCGCACTCGACAGCGGTGGTTGCCGACACTCGGAGATTGTCAAAGGCAATCCACAGCCAGGCAGAGTTCATATTCGATACGTCCGGGGTCACTGATACCAGAACATCGCCCTGCCCGGCCGCATTGACGTTGTTGGGTGCCTCTTGGGATCCGGTTACCAGCAAGACGTGCTCTCCGGTGAGGGCTTTAGAAAGCTCCACAATGTCGGCCGCGTCAGAAAACTCCACATTCAGCGAGACGGTGTAGCCGTGAAAAGTCGGCGCTTGCAGAACGACGACCGACGGAACCGGACTCTGCTCTGGTGCAATCGTCTTGTAATGATTGACCACCCGCTCACTTACCGAGGTCAGCGAGGAGGATGCCTGCTCTCCGTATCGCGACACCATATTGAAGGCAACTTGCACGTCAAACTGCCTCTTTGGCAATTGCTGAAAAGAAAGCAGGCTGACGGTTTGCTCGTGCAGCTCGTCCATCCCATTTTGCCCATGCTCTGAAGCGGGCTGCAGCACGGTAGCTACAGCCTTGCTGATGGTCGATGCAGTTCTCAGGCGTCCCAAAAGCAATGCGAGCACCACGGCCGCGGGATGTGCAACCACGGCAGGCCCAGGCTCGAGATCAAGGGCGTTCACCTGTCCCAACTGGCGCTGCACCCAGGGTGCTTGAATCGTTGCCCCGGGTTCATTTTCGAGCGCGTACGAGAGATCCACGATGGCGCTGCCCGCGGCCTCGACCTGCTTGAAATTACTGCGCGTGCACGCCGCATCGGAAGCGAAAAACGTGAAGTCGATTTTGTCAAACTGCTCAGCGCGAACGCTCTGGATAAAGGTGATTTCGTCCTTCATTGCTTCGAGCTGACCGAGCGATTCGTCATCATCCAGCAACTTCACGTCTACGGCCGGAAAATTGCGCTGGTCGAGGACCTCGGCAACTTCTTTCCCCTTCAGGGAGCCGGCACCCACAATCGCGACGCGGTAGAATCCCTGCGCCGATTTGGACGAGGCCGAAGCTGCAGATTTGAGATTGGTGGTCATGAGGTTTGCGACGCCTCCGTGTAAGGGGGTGGAGGCGGATTACGTTTGCGACGGAATAGCCAGTGCAGTCGCCAGAAGATTCCAGACAACATGTAAGTCAGGGCAATCACAAACAGCACTTGCCTTGAAAACCAGATGATGGAAGCAATCAGCAGCCCTAGCACGACCACGAGTCGCGCCGGCTGGCGGGCATTGAAGTTGATGTCCTTGAAGCTGTAGAAACGCCAGGTGCTCACCATCAAGTAGGCTACGAGAACAATGGTCACCAGCCACAGGAGCGCCCACGGCCAACGGTCCATCGGCTCGCCGCCAAAATAGTGCACCACAGCGGCGATCACTCCCGCCCCCGCCGGAATCGGCATGCCGACAAAATACTTCTTCCCCGGGCGGCCAGGATTTGAGGGCTGCGGATTCACGGAGATATTGAAACGTGCAAGGCGGCTTGCTCCGGCGATCAGGAACAAAAAAGCGGCCACCGCACCAGCCCGCCCCAGCGTAACGAGCAGGTCAGGATTCGGGCTGCCGTTACCGATCTTGCTGAATCCCCATGCCCAGGCAAGCAGAGCCGGCGCAATACCGAACGTAATAACGTCCGCAAGCGAATCCAATTCGCGGCCGAAATCGCTCGTCGTTCCTGTCATGCGGGCGATGCGGCCATCGAGCCCATCGAAAAGAACGGCGAATCCAATGGCTTTCGCGGCATTGTCGAAGTGCGGCGGTGCCTGCATAGCAGTGTGCGTTGCCAGAGCAATGGCATGCGCAATGGTGCCGTGAATCACTTGGAGAATGGCGAAGAAACCAAGCAGGACGTTCGCCGCGGTGAACATCGAGGGCAGGATGTACATCCCGCGGCGCATGCGGCGGGGCTTCTGGTCTCCCACTCGGCGGGCCGGAGAGCGCTCCATTGAGTCCTCCATCAACGCGCCTCCTGAGGCTGTTGGCGATGGGCCGCTGTCCCGGATTGCTTCGGTTCGACGCTCAGAGATGCCAGCACCGACGATCCACCCTTTACACGATCGCCGGTTTTGACCTGAATTGCCGCCGAAAGCTCCAGAAACACGTCCATGCGGGAACTGAATTTCATCAGGCCGATGCGCTCGCCGCGGCTTACCGTGTCGCCCACGTTTTTGGTGAATACCACGCGACGCGCCAGCAGTCCGGCGATCTGCTTGAAGACGACTGTGTGCCCTTCTCCCTCAACCGTCACCGTGTTCTGCTCGTTGAGATCGGCACAAGCCTCCGTCATGGCATTCAGAAACTTCCCTTCCTGATACTTGGCGCTACGAATGACGCCGCCCATCGGTGAGCGGTTCACATGCACGTTGAAGACGTTCAAAAAGATGCTGATTCGCAGGTATTCCTTGCCGTTCCAGCGGGCGGGAGCGACGGCAGTCACTTTGCCGTCCGCGGGAGCAACAATCAGCCCGGGTGCGGACGGAATCGCGCGATCCGGGTCTCGAAAAAACCACAGGAAGAAGCCAGCCAGCAGGACTGGAATGGCGGCCCAGATGGGAGTGGTGAGCCATCCGACGAGCACGGCAGCGCAAAAGAGCACACATCCGTAGTAGTAGCCGTCGCGAACCATGGGTGCTTAGGGAATTATAATTGCACGGCTATACTACGGCCTGTTTGCCCTGAGAACTCGCCTGCCGAAAGCTCATCCCGAGCCCTTCCGCCCGTGAGGCATGGCTGCTCGGCCCAGGAGCAAAATTTCGCCCCTAAAGAGTTTGAATCAACCCGCTGAGCGGGGAGGTGGGACTCGGTTGACAGATTTCAGCTAGAAAAACGAAAAGGCGCGTACCGCGCCTTCCGAGTATAGAAGTCCTTTACCGTCTTCGGACGGGCTCCATTTCGAGGTTTTTTCTAGGCGACCTGGCCGTGCTGAACCGCTTCACGATACTGGCGCTCAATCGACTCCATCTGGTCCTTGAGGCGCAGTTTCAACTTCTTCAGCCTGACTTCTTCTAGTTTTTCGTCGTCGGTAAGGAAACGCTTGTGGGTGAGAGAGGAAAGACGTTGTTCGTAGGATGAGTGCTCCTGAGCCAGCTTGCGGAATTCTTCGTGCGTGGCCAGGAGTTGA
>DATJEL010000022.1:0-91619 GCA_035496675.1 Terriglobales bacterium | reverse complement strand
GGACAGAACCTTCGTGATCGCCGCCGTCAACGTCGTCTTCCCGTGATCGATGTGTCCGATCGTCCCTACGTTTACGTGCGGCTTTGTGCGCTCAAATTTCTCTTTTGCCATAATCTCGTCTTCCTTAAGTTCTTCGCTATTCGCTGTTTAGCTTTTAGCTTAAAACCTTGTCAGCCCTGAGGCGGCCTTCGACTCGCCGAAGGACGCTGCATTTCAGTAATACTGGTAGATCTTCTGGAACTTCGCACGAAGCTCCGGGGCAACATCTTCAATCTTGAATAGATAAAACTCTTTCAACTGTCCCTGGTCCGTCACCGTCAGACTCGAATACAGAGCCTGCGCGTTCTGCCCTTTGGCTACGGCACCCTCGATCTGCTCGAATAAGCCCTTGGCCAGGATCAATTCAAAATCGCGAATTCGAATGCCAGCGCTCGAGACCCGCTTCAAGAACTTCTGAACATTCTCTGCAGAAAAGGCAGCCAGAACCGCGTTCTTCAATTCGCCGAATTCCTTTTCCTTTTCAACCTTGATCGTAGCCTGGTCGAATGCCATCCGCGCCCACCCCTCAGATCCCTTGCTTCGCTCGGGATTTCGCCATTTGGCTCAAGCGCCTGCCAAGCGGCTCAAAAATGGAGCGGGAGACGGGAATCGAACCCGCGACCAACAGCTTGGAAGGCTGTGACTCTACCACTGAGTTACTCCCGCATTCCTACTGCTGCCTTCCCCGCACTCGGAAGGCCGCAACTCCACGACCGAGCTACCCCCCCGCACTCCCAAGCTCTCTCAGCCACGTCCTGCGCATTCCGCTCAGGCCCTAGGAGCAATCAGCGGCGGAAGCCACTCATGAGTTTCCCTTCCCGATTTCTGGAGCCGATGACCAGGATTGAACTGGTGACCTCTCCCTTACCAAGGGAGTGCTCTACCAACTGAGCTACATCGGCTAAAACCAGCCACCACCCCCAGGCAAACGGCGCTACTCACTTCCGCTCTCGTCACCCGAGTGCAAGTAATCCTTGCGCCGAACCCAGGTCTTCACCGCAAACATGGCCAAAATCGCCAACGTCCCGAAGCGGAATCGCGGATCCTCTAACGTCGCCAGCGCCAAAACAGCCAGCGCGACGTAGGCGGTAAACGCGATTGCCAATCTCTTGGTCACAACCAAATCTGGTGCACAGGGGAGGATTCGAACCTCCGTACCTCGCTAGGAGGAACAGATTTACAGTCTGTCGGCTTTAACCACTCACCCACCTGTGCATTTCAGCGGTGAGCGTTGAGCAGCGACGCGCTGAGCAATTCTTGCCTGCTTCGCTCACAGCTCATTGCTCACGGCTCGAAGCCAATCCGGACACGCCGCGACCATCTCCTGCGATTTACGCGACCGCCATCTGGGGATCAGAAACGCGCGTGAGAACTTATCCGCGCTAACAACTCATCTGGGAATTCCCTTATGGAGTGCTGATGGAAAGCTTGTCCGCAGCTCTGCTTGCCAATCAAACTGACGCCTGCCGAAACCAGAGGTCGTTGCCTTCGCTCAGGATTTCAGCCTTTGGCGTCCTTTGTCCCTAGATGCCCGGGGCCTACTTACGCCAACAAAGCGCCTCAATCTGGAGCTGGCGAAGGGATTTGAACCCCCGACCCTCTGATTACAAATCAGATGCTCTACCAGCTGAGCTACGCCAGCAGTCGAGAGTCCCTGCCTAAGCTCGACTCTCACACTAATCCCTTTTTCTTCAACGGGACAATTATAGAAGTTATCACAGGTGGAATTTGAGGTGCAAGCGTGTCCGCCCGAAGCTCGAGGCTTTCTGCAGGACATCGATTCCCCGGTCGAAAGACACCCCACAACTCGTTTGGGTGCTATCATTCTTACCCATCTCGGAATGCGACTTCGTCGAAGACTCCCTATTCTGATCGGCTTGCTGGTGGTCCTGGCGGCAATCGCGGTGGTGGTTTTTCTGCGCAAGCATGCGCCACCCGAAGCTGCCCGCCTCCTTCCTGGTGCCGATGGTTTCGCCTACGTCAATCTGCAATGGATGCGGCGGGCAGAAATGGGCAGCCATGCCCCCGCTCAGCACGATCCGGAATACGAAAGGTTCATCCAGGAGACTGGCTTCGATTTTGAGCGCGATCTGGCCCAGGCGGCTATTGCCATCCACTACCCCGGCGCTTCTACCGGTCAAGAGACGCGGTACTCCGAGGTCATTGTGGCGCGCCTCAACGGGAACAAATTGAGGGACTACCTGAAGAAGGTAGCCTCCTCGGTTGAGAACTACGAGCACGTGGATATCTACAGCATTCCGGTTGCGGAACACACCTTCCGAATCGCTGTTCTTGGGGTTGAATTCTGCGCACCTCACATATGCACAATGGTAGCCGGTTCGAATCATCCCGACCTGGATGTCCTGCACGGGATGATTCATCGGTCGCACAAGATGGCGTCCCCATTTGCCGGACCAGCTCTGCTTCGCCAGTTCTACAAACACGTACCACAGCTTCCTTTACCCAGCTTGGGATGGGCCATCTTTCACGTGAACCCGTCGGCACCGGCGGCGAGTGTGCCGATCGCGCTCCCTGGACCTGCAACCATTGTGGCTTCCGTGCAGTACCTGGGCGATGTCCATTTCCGTGCTGAAGCCTTCACCAAGGACGATACCGCCGCCCAGCAGCTAAGCCTGCAGGCCAATACCTTTCTGAAAATCTTCGAATCGGCAGAAGCCTCGGTTTCCCGAGAGCAGCCGGATGCCGATTTTGACAAGATCATGAAAAGCATTCAGGTCGAGCAGAAAAGCGAGCGAGTGGTTCTGACCGCAAAGGTTCCTTCCGAACTGGTTCGAAAGTTGGTTGCCGAAGCCCCGTTGGGATTGACTCCGAGCGGTTCGGGCAAGTGACGCCAGTCCAGGGTAGCGCAGGCGCTGGTTGTGGCCCTGCGTAATCAAGGCCGGCGAACCGCCGAAGGGCCATACCCAGGTACAATGAGTTTGCATGCATGACATAGGAATTCCGGCCGCCTTCTTGGCGGGCCTGGTGTCGTTTCTCTCGCCATGCGTATTGCCGCTGGTGCCAGGATACGTGTCCCTCATTTCCGGAGTTGGCATAGAAGAGCTCAAAGCGCAAGAGACCGCTTTGCTTCGCAAGGTCATGCTGAACTCGATCGCATTCGTTCTGGGTTTCAGCATCGTTTTTGTCACCCTGGGTGCGCTCTCGACCGAAGTCGGCCAACTTGCCGTGCAATACAAATCCACTCTGTCTCGAGTAGCGGGAGTGCTGGTCATCGTTTTCGGCCTGCACCTGACCGGCATCTTACGGATTAAGGCGCTCTACGCCGACAAACGCCTCCACAACGTCAAAGGCGGGAATACGCCGTGGGGTGCTTTCGTGATCGGGTTCGCATTCGCTTTTGGCTGGACGCCCTGTGTAGGGCCCATCCTGTCTGGAATTCTGGTGATCGCGGCAGCGCAAAACTCGGTTTCCAAGGGAATCCTGCTCCTCATTGTTTATTCTCTCGGCCTGGCAGTACCCTTCTTGTTGACGGCTGTCGGAATTGAACGCTTCATGAAGTTTTATGGAGGGTTCCGCCGTCACATGCACGTGGTCGAAGTTGCCAGCGGTGTGCTGCTGATCGCCTTGGGTGGGCTTTTAATATTCGGGAAATTTACCGTGTTATCGCGTTATTTCTCGTTCCTGAATCGGTTCGTTCTGTAAAGGAGATTTGTGAAGCGAGATCCGATTATTCTCATCATCGTCGCGGTTGTCATCTCGCTAATGCTGGTATTCAGCATACAGAAGACTCGCCGCACGAGTCCGCCCAATGCCGGGAAGTTGCAGGGGCAACCTGCTCCCGACTTTTCGCTTGCCTCTGTTGACGGCCAGACCTTAAAGCTCTCCGACTACAGAGGGAAAGCTGTGTTGCTGAATTTCTGGGCGACCTGGTGTGAACCATGCAAGATCGAGATGCCTTGGTTTGTGCAGCTGCAGCAGCAATATGGACCGCAAGGGCTGCAGGTGCTCGGCGTCGCCATGGACGACACCGATCCGAAAGACATTAAAGAGTTCGCTCAGAAAATGGGCGTGAACTACCCCATCGCGATCGGGAAAGAAGCGGTCGGGAATCAATACGGCGGCATTCCATATCTGCCTTCTACGTTCTACATCGATCGGGAAGGCAAGGTTGTGGATCGGGTTTTCGGACTCGTCAGCCGCTCTGAGATCGAAGACAACATCAAGAAGGCACTGTCCGCGTCGGGGCAGGTAGCCACCAAGTGAAGGCCCGTCGCATTGTCGCAGGATATCTTCTGTCGCTCGCTGTGATCGTCACAGCATCGGCGCAGGAGTACTCTAAACGCCAACCAACGGTTGTCTACAGCCCGCCTGAATCGACGTCGATTGATCGCGGACACTTGGGCGGTGTGGTGCTGCATTTCCGGATCCCCGCCGGATACCACATCAACTCCAACCAGCCCAAGCAGGACTACCTGAAGAAGACCGAACTCAAGGTGGACGCGCCGACCGACATCGCCATTGCCGGAGTCACCTATCCGGCGGGCGAGGATCGCAGCTTTCCCTTTGATCCCAACGAGAAGTTGAGCGTCTATACAGGGGACTTTTCGCTCAAGGTGCTGGTGCGGCCTTTGCGGACCGTGGTGCCGGCAAGGTATGCCGTCCACGGGGTCCTGAAGTACCAGGCCTGTGACAACGCCGCCTGTTATCCGCCGAAGCAGTTGCCGGTCAGCTTCGAGATTAAGGTTCTGAAGGGTACCGCCGGGACGGTGCATCACAATCCCGCGCAAAGTCCACACGCTCACAAGTGAGGCTGAGCCCCGGCAGGGACACTCTAGAATTGCCGCGATCGCCTAGCGCGCCATATCCACCGCACTCGCCAGTTGCTCGACGGCTTGCAATCGGGACGAGGTCTTGGGTTTCCCGAGCGCGCACATGACTGCAAACAGACTCGGTGCGACGCCTTGGCCGGTAAGCGCCACCCGGGCGCCATTAATCAATGCGCCTGCTTTGACATTCTTCTCGACCGCGAAGTCCCGCAGCACGCGTTCGGTTTCCTGCTCGGTGAAGTTGGTGAGATTTTCGTAACGCTGGCCGAGTTCGACCAGCAAATGGCGGACGTTTGCGTCCTTGAGAAATTTGTCGAGCGCTGCCGGATCGGCGGCAAAGTCGTCCACAAAGAAGGCGCGGAAAGATCCTGCGAAATCGTGCAGACTGCGCGCCCGCGGCTTCAGCAGATCGATGGTGGACAGCAGGCCTGCACGATCGTGGACCGGCGGCCTCATTCGAGCCCTTTGCCATTCCTCCTCGATGAGCGGAAGCAGCCGTTCGGGAGAATAGGCGCGAATATACTCGGCGTTGAACCAGTCGAGTTTAGGGCGATCGAAGACGGCGTTCGATCGGGAAATGGCGTCCAGTTCAAAAAGTCGGACCAGTTCGGAATCGTTCAACAGTTCCGGAGAGCCCTCCGGGGGAGTCCATCCGAGCAACGCGAGGAAATTGCGAAATGCCTCAGGAACGATGCCTTCTTCGCGATAAGCCATCACGCTCGTGGCACCGTGGCGCTTACTCAAACGCGTCTTATCGGGTCCGAGAATGAGCGGCACGTGCGCGAACCTCGGCAGCGGGGCAGCGAGCGCCTGGTAAAGCAAAACTTGTTTCGGCGTGTTGGAAATGTGGTCTGCACCACGAAGGATGTGAGTGATGCGAAGATCAATATCATCGGCCACGACGCTCAGGTGATAGGTTGGATTGCCATCGGAGCGCAAGAGAACGAAATCTTCCAGTTCTGCGTTGGCAAATTCAACCCTCTCAAGAACCGCATCCTCGAACCCGGTGCTTCCTCCTTGGGGAATGCGGAAACGCAGGGCGGCTGGCTCACCGGCATTCTTCCTGGCCAAGGCCTCGGTTCGAGCGATCGAACGACAAGTCCCTTCATAACGCGGCGGCCTTTTTTCCGCCGCCGCAACCGCACGCCTTTTCTCAAGCTCCTCTTTGCTGCAGAAGCAGTAGTATGCGGCGCCGGAGTCGAGCAGCTTTCTCGCTGCGGTGCGGTAGAGATCAGTCCTTTGGCTCTGATAGTAAGGACCCTCATCCCAGTGAATTCCCAGCCAAGCGAGGCCTTGGAGGATGCCCTCAACCATCTCCGGGGTGGAACGCTCTAGATCCGTATCCTCGATCCGAAGGATCAGAGCTCCCCCAAAATGACGCGCGAAAAGCCAGTTGAATAGGGCCGTGCGCGCCCCCCCGACGTGAAGATATCCGGTCGGAGAAGGAGCGAAGCGGACGCGAGGCTTTTGCGGCGTTTCGGGATTGCCCTGGATTTCTAAGGAGGAACTGGGGGTTGCAGGCATCTTTAGGTAACCATTTGCGATGTTACGAGCGCGAATTCCAGAGCGTCAAGCCAGCCCCAATACCCTCGTAACGTTCCGGCGCCCAGAACACTATTGTTTAAGCATCGAACCTATGGAAACATAGGTTTAGCGTCCCCCGCGCGGAAGGACCGAGGCTCACATCACGCCGCCTCATGAATAGTTCAATCACAGCCAGCCTCGTCCTGCCCGGAGTGGTGCCACTCCTGCTTTTTCTGCTTTTCACCTACCTCTATGTTCAGAGCTTGCAGCCATATTTCCGAGCCTGGCAGATGGCCTGGGCTGCCTACACGCTCCACTTCGGGCTGGATCTGTGGTCAAAACTCTCTAGCGCCAACCGCCCCATCGAATTGATCGCTTCCCTGCTGCTGGTCGCAATGTCGCTGTGCATTCTGGTATCCACTCGGCTTACCCGGCGCATGACCAGTTCGGAGCGAGCCGAGGCCCTCCATCCGCGATGGTACGAGTTGCTGGTGGCAGCAGCCGGCATTGGGCTTTCGATTTGGGACTTCCTGTCTCGCGGTTCGGTCACGCTGGTCAATCCACACCTGCATCTGGAGATTGGCATTGCAGCCGTACTCACCTACAGCTCGTTTCACTTCTATCTGGCGGCGCAGCGAAGAAGTTCTCCGGCGTTCTACTTACTTTGCCTCTCGCTGGCCCTGTGGGCGGTGTGGATGCTTTTGGGTCAGTACCGACCTGGATTCTCAGAGATTTTCGGGGTCTCTGGACAACTAGGCCCCATTCCGCAGATGTTGCTTGGCATTGCGATGTTGATGGTGTTGTTTGAAAACGAGCGGAATGCAGTACAGGAAAATGCCCTGGCATTTTCGACTCTTGGCGTCGACCCCATGCGACTGCTTTCCGCCTCAGATCTGGGACCGGCGATGCAAGATGTCCTTGATCGGCTGGTCGTGCCCCTGCCCGCAAACCGCGCTGCGATTTGCATCTCGGAACGTTGGCGCTCGGTTTTGCCTTCGGTTCAGTTGGGCTTTTCTCCAGAGTTCACTTCCGCACTGGACACCAGTGGTGCCGGCGAATACGTCTGCGAGCTAGCCTACCGACGCGGTGGATTCGTCACTTTCCGCAACATTGTCGAGATGACTGAACCCCTTCCAGTTTTCCCCGGCGGGCGATTCGAGCAGTTTCGCAAGAGCATGGCGGCCGAGAACATTCGCAATGTCACTGCCGTGAGCCTGCAAACGCGGGAACACAATTTCGGCGTGCTGCTGTTTCCGCATGCGGAACGGCAATTGTTTGGCGCCTCCAATCTGCGGCTTTTGATTGGCTTGGCGTTGCAGATCGGGCTGACGCTAGAAAACTACGTCGTCATGCACGACGCCCAGCGCCGGACCAAAGAATACCAACTCCTGACCCAAATCGGTCAGGCCATCAGTTCGCGCCTCGATCAACAGGAAGTTCTGCGCACCGTCCAAAAAGAACTGGGACAGATTTTCGACACTTCCAATTTCTATGTCGCCTTCCAGGAGGGTGACGACATCGCATTCCATCTTGAAGTCGAAACGGGACAAGTTCTCGCTCGCAGGAAGCGGAAAGTGGCGAACGGGTTGACCGAATACATTTTGCGAACCGGGCAACCATTGCTGATTCGGGCTGACCTAGAGCGCGCGCGCGAGCGGTTGGGAGTCACGTTCAAGTCGAACCGCCCGGCCAAATCCTTTTGTGGTGTTCCTATCCTGGTCAATGGACGTTCTTCTGGGGTGATGGTTGCGCTCAGCACGGAACGCGAACATGTCTTTCAGCAACGTGACCTGGATGTGCTCAAAACTGCCGCCGGGCAGGTCTCGGTGGCCATCGAGAACGCACGCCTTTTCGGGGAAGAGCAGCGCCGGTCGCGGCAGTTCGCGTTTCTGAACAGCGTCTCAAAGACGGCGATCTCGAGCGAGGATGCGGAGCAAATGCTGGCAGAGATTGTGGGACATATCCAGAGGAACTTCCGCTTCGATCACATCGGCATCGGCATTCTCGACTACGCCACCAAGGAGATTGAAATCCGCGCCGAGGCCGGTACGACGGCACACGAAAAAGGCACCAAGATCCCCGTCTCTTCAGGAATCGTGGGGAGAGTGGCACGCTCGGGTGAAACCGCGCTGGTTCATACCGGAGGGGAAGGCCAAACTCGCGGTCTGCTCACGACATCCCGCACTGTACTCTGCATTCCGATTACCTACGGCGAATCGACGCTCGGAGTTCTGAATGTCGAAAGCGAGCAGGAGAATGCATTCTCTGCGGAAGATCAGCTGATCATGAATACGTTGGCTGACCTCCTCGCTACCGCTCTGCACAACTCATTCGTCTTTCAGAAGCTGCAACAACAGTCCATCACCGACGGCCTCACCAGCATTAAGACCCGCAGGTTCTTCTGGGAGTCGTTGGCCGCGGAATGGAAACGCGCCTCCCGTTCGGGACGCCCATTTTCGGTGGTGCTCGTTGACCTTGATAAGTTCAAGGAGGTAAACGACAACTTCGGCCACA
This sequence comes from Terriglobales bacterium, assembly GCA_035496675.1. Lineage (GTDB taxonomy): Bacteria > Acidobacteriota > Terriglobia > Terriglobales > Acidobacteriaceae > Gp1-AA145. The sequence goes on along the minus strand of DATJEL010000022.1, from coordinate 82,755 downwards.
TGGAGGGCGATCTGGTTTTGGCTCGCGTTGGCCGACTCCTGGAGCAGAAATGCCGGCAATCGAACGTGGTGGCTCGCTACGGAGGCGATGAGTTCGTGATTCTGATGCCGGAGACCGGGGTCGAACAGGCACAGATTCTGGCAGAACGCCTGCGCCTGTGGTTGGCGACCGATCCGATGCTGAGCGAGCACCACATCACGGGAAGCTTCGGCGTGGCCACATTCCCGCTGCACGGTTTCTCGGCTGAAGACATCATTCGCGTCGCCGACGCCGGCATGTATGTTTCAAAACGCGCCGGAGGCGACCGAGTATCAACCTCCGAAGAGTATGGAAGCGACCAAGCTGTGACGGCACAGCGGCAATTGGTTTCAGGCTATGTAGAAGGATTTCTACAGCGCGAGCGCACCGGACCGGAACAGGTTGGCGAACTGGTCGGCACGCTGCGCAAGCTATCCTCCGGCACGGAGCAGAAGAATCTGCCGCTGCTGCGCGACTCGATCGAAGCCCTGACGCGGGCCGCAGAGTCGAGAGAACTCAATGTGGCAGGACATGGCGAAGCCGTCGGGCAGTATTGCGAGATCATCGGGCGCGCACTCGGTCTCCCGCCCGAAGACATTCGCGAGCTCGCCTTTGTCGGCCGCGTGCACGATGTGGGCAAAATCTTCATTCCTGAACGCGTTCTGAATCACGAAGGACCCGTTCCCGAAGATGACTTCCACTTCTTGCGAATGCATCCTCGCGTGGGAGCAGAGATTCTCAGCACATTACCGAACAGTGAGCGCATGCAAAAAGCCGTGGCTTTTCATCACGAGCGCGTGGATGGCAACGGCTATCCCGAGGGCCTCAAGGGGGAAGACATACCGCTCTGGGCAAGAATCTTGGCCGTGGCCGATGGCTATGTGAACCTGACAACGGATCATTCCCTTTCGCCCGGCAAGAGCCGGGAGCAGGCGGTCGCTGAGCTCGAAAAGCAAAGCGGAACCAAGTACGATGGCATGCTGGTTCGGGTTTTAGCCAGGGAGTTGAAGACCGAGCGCAGCCTGCTCATGTGAAACGCCTGCCGGGGGGAAGCCACAGGCCCAGGGCACCGGTTCTTTCCAGGCGTAATCTGGACAATCAGGAACGTTTGTGACACCCTTTCGTCAGGACCGCAGAGGGTGGCGTTTTCCCCCCTGCGGCACAACAATTAGCGGTTTGGACTGGATCACACCCCCCATCAACTTAATAAAGATAAAATCTCAGCCGAGCTGGCGGCTTCATGTCGGGAACTTTTGAACTCACAATTCGACCCCGCAAGGGATGGCAAGCTGTTGATTTAAAAGAGGCCTATCTCTACAGCGAGCTGCTCTTGTTTCTGATCTGGCGGGACATCAAGATCCGGTACCGACAGACCTTGCTCGGCGGGCTTTGGGCGGTGTTGCAGCCCTTCATGGCGATGGTCATTTTTGCTTTCGTTTTCAACCGGCTAGCCCATGTTCAAAGTGACGGACCACCCTATAATCTGTTCGCCTTTGCCGGGCTCGCGCCCTGGACGTTCTTCTCGACAGCCGTAACTCAGTCCAGCAACAGTCTGCTTGCGAACACTCAGTTGGTGTCTAAGATCTACTTCCCACGCATTTTTATCCCACTCGGTGCGATCTTCGCGTTGGTGGTGGACCTGGTCTTGTCCTTGGGCATGCTGGCAGCATTGATGATTTACTACCGCTGGGCGCTGACATCCGCGGTGGTCTGGCTTCCCTTGTTTTTGGTTTCTGCCGTCCTTGCCGCCGCAGGTAGCGGCTTGGTTCTATCCGCGTTAAATGTGCGCTTTCGAGATGTGAAGTACGCAGTTCCATTCATGATCCAAATGGGACTGTTCGTGACACCCGTGATTTATCCCGTACACTACGTTCCCGCTCGTTGGCAGCTACTCATGGGGTTGAACCCCATGACCGGAGTCGTAATCGGCTTCCGGCACGCATTACTTGGAACTCCGATTTCCTGGGACGTGGTGGGGGTTTCGCTGGCAACCTGTGTACTCCTATTTGTCGTGGGGCTTTTCATTTTCCGGCGCCTGGAAACTGAATTCGCCGACATCCTGTGATGAAACCGATTCTTGAAATCCGCGGGGTCTCCAAGCAGTACAAGCTGGGCATTCGGCGGGGTCCGAAAATGGACAATCTGCGGGAACTGCTCGGCCGAAGCCTTGCTTCCGTGATTGGCCGGCGACCAAATCAGGAAGACGATCAGCCCGTGCCCACGGGAAGCTTCTGGGCGCTCGAGGATGTGACTTTCAACGTCGCCCCGGGAGAGGTGATTGGCATCATCGGGCGCAACGGCGCGGGAAAGAGCACGCTGTTGAAGATCCTGTCCCGGATCACCAGCCCAACCCGCGGTGAGGTCAAGGTCATGGGCCGCATGGCGAGCTTGCTTGAAGTTGGCACAGGATTCCACCCTGAACTCACCGGCCGCGAGAATATTTTTCTCAATGGCGCCATCCTCGGGATGCGCAGAGCGGAGATCGCGCGCCGCTTCGAGGAGATCGTGGTCTTCGCGGAGATTCAGGAATTTCTCGACACCCCCGTGAAACACTATTCAAGCGGGATGTATGTTCGCCTGGCCTTTGCGGTTGCCGCGCATCTTGATCCCGAGATCCTCATTGTGGACGAGGTCCTCGCGGTCGGCGATATGGCTTTCCAGAAAAAGTGTCTGGGGAAAATGGGAGAGGTGAGCCGTAGCGGGCGCACCGTTCTGTTCGTGTCTCACAACATGCCGGCGGTCGAAAACCTTTGTTCCCGCGCGGTCGTTCTGCACCAAGGAAGGCTTGAGTTTGACGGCACACCGAAGGAGGCAATCCAACACTACTTGCATACCCTTTCGTCCCAGGCAGGTAGAGGAAACGTGATTGATCTCGATAAGGTTGGGTCGCGCCGGGTGCTTGTGGCCCCTTTGCTGAAAAGGATGGAGTTCCTGACCGAGGGAGATCAGCCGCTGCTTGAGGGCATCCCCATTGGCGGCCGATTGAAAATCCGGGTTCATTTCGAACTTCCAAACCCGACCGACACATTCAACGTTGGGCTCGGGTTCGACAATATTTATGGCCAGCGGATCTTTACCGCCCACAGCCTGTTTGAACCGGAACAGGTTCTGACGCCGCATGTCGGACCTCAGGTCTACACTTGTGAGATTCCAAGCTTCACGCTCATGCCCGGAGAGTATTCGGTCAAGGTGTGGCTCGATTTGAAACGCGACCAGGCCGACGCCATAGAAGACGCGGCCAAAATCACGGTTCTCGAATCCGATTTCTATGGCACCGGCAGGGTGCCGTGGAATGGTACCTTTGTTCTCGGACACCGCTGGTATTTACAGCAGGCTGCCGATGCACGGCAGTAAGAATGGGACCCGCAGGCGCTACGGCCTGAGGTCGAGTCCTAAAAATTTAAAGATGTATTGAACATTGTTCGGTGATCGCTCATCGCCGAATGATTTCAGGGGATGTTCAATGAAGTCTCAGGGAAATTCTCCATCCGCAGCAGTTTCGGGTCGAACCTCGATCCCTCTGCTTCCAACCGAAGCCAGGTCCTTACCTAGGCCAACCTGTTCTCCATCGTGCGAGCAAGCCCATGCGTAGTTTTCGTTCTGCGCTCACATCTCTATGGCTTCGGCTGATGAGCCTCTCCATTGTCGGAATTCTCTTTGCCTACGCCGTATTCCTGGCAAAGCACCGAATTCAGGGTTGGACCTTTTATCTGACCACCTCCGAAGTGTTGTTCGAGGTTCTCGTACGGCTGCTTTTTGCCGCCATCGTGGCCATGGTACTCGGCACGGTTGTGACGGCACTTCTTACGCCGCTACTGGGGTTGTTTACGGCATCGCGCCCGCGCGTACTCGAGGCGATCACGAAGATTGCCGTACTAGCTGTGATCTTTGTCGATTCCAGGTATGCCGTTGCGATGCTTTTGCAGGGATCCGGGCGAGGTCAACGTTTTGTAATTGCAGTCTTTGTCAGCCATTTTCTTTTCTTCGTTGTAGCTCTACTGCTTCCGTCTCTGCGACCGCGGTTGCTCTCCAGCCTGGACGATTTTCTCAGCCCGAAAATGACCCGGCGCATGGCCCTCGGGGTGGTGATTACAACCGTAGCCGTGATCGGGTTCGAATTTCTCGCTCGTCCCTCCGCGCCGACGGTCAAAGCGGCTCAGGCGGCCGAACGGCCAGGGTCAAATATCATTCTGATCTCTTTTGACGCCTTTAGCGCAGAAGAGATGTCGCTCTATGGCTACCAGCGACCGACCACCCCGAACATGGAGGCTTTCGCAAAAAAGGCGACCGTGTTCAGCAACTTTTATGCTGGTTCCACATTTACGACCCCCTGTATTGGAGTGATGCTTACCGGCGCCTATCCTTCGGAAAATGGCGTGTATGGCCTAGCCGGGCAGGTTCCTGCGGCTCATGCTGACCATAGTTTGCCGCAGGTTATGCGTGCGGCGGGATATGCAACCGGCGGATTTCTAAGCAATCCCTGGGCCTACTATTTGGCGAAAAGCTTAAGAGGCGGGTTCGAGGAACTGCCCGAGCCCGTCTTTCATCCCGGCGGAATGCAGCACATCTGGACACTCTCGACCCCCCTTCACCAGGATTCGCGGATTGGCAGTCGCATCGCGGAGTACTTCGATTTGGAGGGCCAATGGGAGTCGTGGCAGGGCAAGGAGGAAAGCCTCGCCTTCCGCATGCGTCCCAATGCCACCTTCGCGGAAGCGCGCGAGCTGCTCCATCACTTACCCGAGGGGTTCTTCTTGTGGGTCCATGTCATCGCGCCCCATCATCCCTACCTTCCGGACGTTGCGGACCAAGGCCGGTTGATCCCCGAAGCCGAAGTGCAGAGTTTCACAGAAGAGTCGTGGACCCTTTGGAAGCCTCATTATGGCCCCGAAGTTCAGCCGCAGGTCGACCGACGACGCCTCGCCTATGACGAGTTTGTGATGAGCACAGATCGCGCATTTGGCGAGTTCATGTCAGATTTGGAGAACAGCGGACGGCTTCGCAATACCACCGTCATCGTTTCCGCTGATCATGGAGAAAGTTTTGAAGGGGGCATCTACCAGCATCAAACCCCAGATTTGACCCGGCCGGTGATTCACATCCCTCTCATCATCAAGACCCCGGAACAACAATCAGGCCGGACGGTATCCTATCCCGCCGATCAAACCGCGCTAGCCCCAACCATTCTGGCGATCGCTGGCCAGCAGAAGCCGGCTTGGATGCACGGAGAATCACTGGCGCCGTTGCTGAACGGTGGGACCCTACCCCAGGGGAAAGGATTGGCCTTCACGCAATATCTCGAGAAGAACAGCCTTTTCAGGCCCCTCCACCATGGCACTCTGGGCGTCATTGACGATCGTGACCAGTACGTGTTCTATCTCGACACCGGAAAGAGCGCGCTGCGGCCGTTGAACCAGGCACAACTCTGGAACGTGGACCGCAGCGCCGAAGAACCCGCGCGGGCAGAGGCCTTGCGCGCCGCGCTACACGCAAAATTCCCAAACATAGTGCCAGAGCGATGAGCTTTTCAGAAGTTCATTCGTATGGCTCGAGTTCTGGGCAGGCGAGCGCGAAGCTCCGAGCATGTTGGGCGCCCCTGATCGAGGAATTTTCAGAGCATCGCTAGTCGCGGGTGGCGAACTGCTTTCGCGCTGTGTTGCTAGCCGGCACTTCGAAGTTCAAGGTCTTCGCCACCAGGTACAAAGGGCGATCTTTCGATTGTTCATAGAGCTTGCCCACATACTCCCCAAGCACTCCGATGCTGATCAGCAGCGTGCCGCCGATGACGCAAATCGTGACCATCAGGGAAGTCCAACCGGTGACCGTATACCAGCGAAATAGGTGTGCGAGTACGGCCCGTGCGGCTTCGATCAACCCGAACAGGGTTACAACCATCCCCATATACATGCTGATGCGCAGAGGTAGAGTGGAAAACGATGTGGCGGCGGTCCAAGCGAAGGAGAGCATTTTGCCGAGCGAATACTTGCTCTCGCCAGCCGCACGCGGGCCACGTTCATAGGGAATCGCAATCTGCGCGTATCCGACCCAGGCCACCATTCCCCGCAAGAAACGATGGGTTTCTCGCATTTGCTTCAGCCCGTCCAGGCATTCCCGCGAGATGAGCCGAAAATCTCCCGCATCGGCCGGCAGGCTCTTATGAACCAGCTTGCGCATGATGCGGTAGAACAACCATGCACTGAATTTCTTGAACCAGCTCTCGCCTTCACGAACCAGCCCCGCGGCGTATGCCACGTCATAGCCTTCGCAATAGCGGGCAATCATCTGGTGAATCACCGGCAAGGGATGCTGCAAGTCGGCATCGAGCGCGACGACCGCATCGCCGCTTGCGAAATCCAGTCCCGCCGTGCAGGCTATCTGATGTCCAAAATTCCGGGAAAAGTGGATGACTTTGATCCGGCTGTCTTCCGCAGCCCAGGCAGCGATCTGTTCGAGCGTAGAATCGCTGCTCCCGTCATTGACCAGAATGATCTCCGTTTCGCAAAGGATTTCGCCCATGAACTGCTCGAGGGCGCTCCGCAGCAACTGGACCACAGCTTCTTCGTTGTACATGGGAATAACCAAGGAAAGCTTTCCCGGGTACGGCCGCGGCTTCAGAATGTGGAACGTTTTCTTCTCTGGCTGCATGATTTCTGAAATCCGACTCTCACTCTACTGCACATAGTAGATCGTCATAGTTTTCCCAACCCGGGTCACGGCCCGCTGCTCTGGCAACCAGGGATAGCACTCAAGATGAAGCCTTTCCCGGCGCAATTCGACTGCGACCCACCCCGAGGGCTTCGGATCTCTGCATTTCAGGAAATCGGTTTCGGGCAATCCAAGCGGTGCCGGTTCGATGAAGGTGTCCGCTGCCACGGTCACATGCGGGATGGAATGGGCGCGCAGATAGGTCGCGAGGCGCGAAAAATCCTGCCCCCAGTCGAGGTCGCCGACGACAATCTTGTGGGATGGATCCTTGCCGCCAAATTCATTGAAATAGGCCAGATAATCCGGGTGGGAGAGGGCAGAAGAAACCGCGAGCCATCCCACTAAGAGAATGGCGGCTGAGCGGAGAATTGTGCGGTGAACCTCGGCGTTCCACAAGCTGGTAAGGCCAAAGCCTGCCAGTATGCTGAGAAACACAAAAATCGGCAGCACGTACCTGATGCCGCTATCCAGATGGGAAGGCATGCTGGTGAGCATGATCATGGCAAATGCCGCGAAGGGTGCGACGACTTCCCATTTCTGAGGATCCCGCCAGTATTGGCGCACCACGAGCACGCTCCCTAATCCGGACAACAGCAGAACGGCGAGTGGAGTCTTCAGAGCGAGCGCAACGAAAAAGAAGTACCACCAGCCGCCATCCCGCACTTGGCCGAGCAGGTATCCTCGACTCCCTTGGCGATTTTGATCCCGCAGCATACGAATGCCATCGAAAAACTCCGGGGCAGGTACCGGGACATGAGAGGTAATGCTGTGAACCGCAGCGGTGAGTGAGGATGAGGGGCCAAAATACCGGGCCGAGACGCGCTCGGGGAGATGGGTTGCCTGGGAAAGGGGTACATGCGAGAAGCGATACACCGCCCATAACGTGAGAAACGCGCACAGGGCGGCAAGCAAGCTGGTTCGAAGATGTGAGCGCCATCGCGCCTGGCCTGACCTTGCAAACATCAGCAGAACCGGAAAGGCGCAAGCGGGCAGGAAGACAACCGTGGATAATTTTGTCGCCAGAGCCAATCCGGTGGCAACTCCGAATTGGGAAGCTGTACGCAGGCCCGGCTCACGCAGCCACAAAACGAAGGCATAGAGCGCACAACACAGCATTGCCGTCAGGGGCATGTCGGTCGTGGCGTTGGACGAGTGAGCAAGGACCGTGGGGAGTTGCGTGAAAATCGCAACCGCAAGCACCGCGCTTGCTCCACCGAAGAGTCGTTTCGTCCAAAAGAAAACAATCAGGGTCGCGATGACGAAATAAGGGATGACGCCGATCCGGCCAAGCGTCAAATTGTGCCAATATCTTCCGTTTTCAGAGAGGATGGTGTAGGTGTCCTCCCAGCGTGTAGCCCCGTTGCCCCGCACGCCGGCAAGGTAGGGGCCAAGGGCCACGGAAATGCGCGCCAGGGGCGTGTGTTTGGTTTCCAGTGTGTAAGTGCCCTTCTCCCACCACTCGATTCCGCCCGCAATGTGCGAGGCTTCATCAATGGTCTGATTGAAAACATGGTAGGTAGACACAATCCGCAAAACCGCCACTGCCAGCAGGAACACAACCATCCACGGCGTCGAGCGAGCGGCGCCCGCCAGGAAGCCAGTCTGCGGACGATTGGCGACACGCTCCGCCTTTTGTTCTACGTCGACGGCTACGACACTTCCAATTTCATCGGCCGGCATCGTTATCCTCTTAGCTGAACGAACCCCCGCTTACCACCTGGCTGGTGACCGGCAGCGACACACTTTGTTCCGGCATTAACGGCCCTCGAAAGATACCGAGGCGAGCCGAGTAGAGGTCTTTGGGTAGTCCCTTCATATGCAGAATGACATCGCGCACCACATGGTTATCGCGCTTCAGTTCGAGCGTCATTCCCGGGGGAAGACCGGAAATCCCAAATACATCGTCGGCCAAGCGCTCCAGGCGGAAAGCGGGTGTGTTGTCGATCAGGACGGTTAAGGTCCCGTCGATCAGCCGCACGGATGCTTCGGCTCCCTTCGCCAGGGAGGCCAGCGGTTTGCCGATCACGAACATGGGCATGAACTCGCCCGGTATGCGGAAATCGCACGCAAATCGACGCAATTCGCTTTCTGACGCGGGCAGAGGCGCCGTGGTGATGGACATGCCTTCTGCGCGGCGCCGCTCGATGAACTCAGAAGGAAACAAGCTAAGGACGAAATCATTAATTTGCACATCGATGACCATGTGCACGCGAACGATTTCGCTATCGTTCTTGACGGAGTGGATCTTCGAAAAATCTCCGTACCATAGTTCGCCCGCGTTCCATTTCATTCTCTGGCCGTCAATGATGAACGCCACATCGGGATGAGTAACGATGGGGATGTGCAGGCGCAAAAGCCCAAACTGAAAACTAGTGTGAAAGTCGAAGTGGTCCTTGATGTGGCCACCGGGAGGCAAGAACAAGATGCGGACCACTTCTTTGGGGCATTCCAATTCCTTCAAGATTTGGCGCATATAGGGTGCGCGGCTGAGTTCCTCGGTCTCCTGATAGTGTTCGGTACCCGCGGCGCTCGGAAAAACCGATTGCTTCCCCCCCATCGAATAGAGCGCGATCCCGGTCCATTCGCCTTTGTGGTACGGGCCTGGCTGCGACGCGCTGCGAATCCCCTGTAGGGCCTGCAAATCGCGCTGCAGAAGGGCTACATCGTAGTCGCGCGGCAGACGCACCGCCACCAGATCTTGGGCCGAATCAGCGGCCATAAAACCTCCTTGTTGCCAGAGATGATTGGGGGGTAATCTCCGCCAGCATATCCCCTGAATTTCCTTAGGTAAACCAAATTGTGCAAATCTTTGCAGCTAGTGTCGGGGGCAAACCCCCGCTGGTGCACAAAATAGTCCCGCTTGTTGGCTCTTCGGACGATTCACTAAATCGTTAATCGAGCAATCGAGGTGCCAACCGCGTTCGCGACTTTGTCGCCTTGTACGCTAGCACTTGGCTGCCGTCCCCCCGCCCCCGCGTATAATTCGGAAACCCTCTGGTTTCTGAGACCCTCCGTGGCACAAGAACTGCATAACTGACTGAGAGTCGGATTATGGGTACCTCATTCGCCCCGCAAAAGCCCGCTGAAGTTAAGACCGGAGTGCTGCAGGTTGCTTCCAGTTTCACCGCCCGCCCCCTGGGCAAAGCTCTTCAGGTCTACCTGACAGGAGCTGGCATTGCCGATTCGATCGAGTTCGTCGAATACGGAAAAGTTGCCGAATACATGTTCGGGCCGGCGTCCGATGCGGAGCACATCCTGGGCACCCTGGTGCTCATTCGGGTCGAAGACGCCCTACGAAATGAACTGAAAAACGGGGTCACCGTAGCGGAGATCAACGCGAAAGTTCGCCAGCAACTGACCGCGCAGGTCAATGACATCGTCGGGCAAATCACAAGTCTCGCGAAGCGTGGGAAGCCAGTGTGGGTGTTGCCTTGTCCTTCGACCGGATGGGTAGCCGAGTCCTACAATCTGGTGCCGCTATGCCGCACCTACACAAATTTGCTTGTTGCCCGGCTCCGGGGAACCGCCAACCTGAAGGTTTTCAGCTGGCCCGGCTCACTCGCCTCCTCTGAGTTCGACGATTGCAATACGGATCGGCTGGGGCAAATCCCTTTCACCCGCGAGGCTTTTGAGCACCTGGGGCAATTCCTCGGACCAGAGATCGAAGCAGGGCTTCATGAGCAATCGAGCAAGAGCAGCCCTTCGTCGAATGGAAACGCTGATCTGGCAAAATTTCTGAGCGAACTTGGAGTACGAGTTCGCATGGCGCCTCCGCAACCAAGCGAGCGCGCTCACGTCGATCGCGTGTTGCGAACTGCGGCCGCATTCTCTCTCAGCGGCGAAAAACGCGACCTCTCTGAAGGCGACGTTGATCGGCTTCTCCGCGGGAGATGCCTGCTCATATCGGTTTCCGACAAATTGTCCGCTTACGGACCCTCAGGTGTCGCGTCATTCAGCACGGAATCAACTTCCTTGGTGGTCGAGGATCTGGCTTTGAGCTGTCCCGTGTTGGGTAAACAGGTGGAGTTTGCTGTCGTTCTAGGTCTCGCTCAGGCTGCCGAATCACTAGGCTGCTCGAAGATCGTATTCCGCTACCAGGCGAGCGGGCGAAATCAATTCATGCTCAGGTTTCTGGAGTCGATTGCCGATGTCGTCCCCGACGCGGGGTTCACGTTGGCAACAGCGGAGGCGAACGCGAGAATCCGAAATGCCGCAGTTTCCCCGGGGACATGGACTTTGGAGATTGGCATGTAATCTGTTCGCGTTATTCCCCGGGAAAGTAGAATTGTCCGCGCTTCAATAGTTTTGAGTTTCGGTTGTTGTAGTGACAGTCTTGAAAATTCGGGCGAAACCTGCCCTTGGGAGTCATGGAGTATGAGCACATCGGCGCCATCGCTTTCAGTTACGTTTTACTTTGAGACCTCACGTGCGGCGGGCACACCGGAAGAAATTCTGACCCGCATGTGCCACGAGCAAACCACCACCGGGTACGACACCCTGGCAGGACGCGCCGCTGCTGCGAGGCTTGTTCCCTTTCAGGCGACGGTGCACAGAATCCGTTTGCTGCCATCGGTGGGCGATGTCGACTCTGGATACGCCGAAGTTGATTTCCCGTGGGAATCCATGAGCCACGCCGGGAATCCTCTGGAAGACGCCCTGACCTTTGTGATGGGGGAATCGAGCCACGTAAAGGGCATGTTGAAACTCCGGATGGTTGACCTCGGCTTTCCCGAAGACATGATGAACAGCCTACCCGGCCCGCGCCATGGTATCCCTGGGGTACGAAAGCGGCTGGGAGTTTATCATCGCCCCCTCCTGATGGGGCCCATGCGTCCTGAAGTCGGCCTCGCGCCTGTGGAATATTCCAAGATTACCTTTGAAGCTCTTACCGCCGGCAGCGACATCGTCAAGGACGATGAGTTGCTGGTCGATCCGCCGTATTGTCCCATTAAGGAGCGTGCCACCCTCTGTGCGAGAGCCGCCCGCGAAGCTGAACAAAAGACAGGCGAGCCGAAGATGTGGGTCTTGCATCTTGGCTGCGATGTGAGCCGCTTCGACGAGTTCTTCAAGGTTGGAGAGGCTGCCAAAGTGGATGGTTACATGATCCAACCACGACTCACGCCCAGCTTGCTGACCTTCGTCCGCAGCCGCACCGAGCTTCCGATCATCGCCCACTATTCGATGTTGACGCTGTTTACGCGCTACGCCCATGTGGGCATTGAACTGCCGCTGATGCTGAAGCTATTCCGCATGTCGGGAGCGGACATTTTGACGTTCCCGCGGCCAAATTCGCGGTTCGATGTTGCCACCGAGGAATTTGTCGCCAACCTGAAGGGCGCAACCGATCCGCTCGGTCCCATCCTTCCTGCGTTTCCGTTCCCGACGGGTGGCAATCGCGCCGAGGATGTCGGGCAGTGCTACTCGGTTCTCGGTAACTTCGACTACGGCTTTGTAGCCGGCTCTGCCATGTTCGAGGAAAACGGCGGAATTGCCGTTGGCGCCGATAATCTTCGCCAGGCCCTTGAAACCCTCGCTGCCAGTCACGCGCCGAAGGCACCCATCGTGGCCAGCAACCATGGCAAGACCGTCCTCAAGACCGAGGCCACGATCACGGTAGAAGAACTGTTTGCTACCCTGGGACCGCTGGCGGAAACCGTGCTTCAGATTCCGAAGTTCGATCACGCCACCACGATGGTGAACACACCTGAGTGGGATTCGCTTCATCACATTCAGTTGCTGGGCGCGATTGAAAGAAAGTTCGACATCAAAATCAGTGCGGACGATTCTTTTCGGCTTTGCTCCGCGGACAAGCTGATTCACTATGTGCACGCGCGACTTCAGGAGAAGGCTAGGGCAACCCACGCTTAAGTTTCGCGAGTTCCCCCATCAAGCGGCACCCGATGCAAAAAAAAACCATTGGCGTGCGCGCCCGTTTTGCCAGCTATATGCCAGCTATAACAAGGAGCGGGACCTACCGTCGCGCTCCTTTTGTAACTTGGCGAACTTCCTGTACTGGCCTAGAGTCAACCCAGTAGGTAGTAGCCGCCTCCCCTATAAATTCATGCAGGCCTTGCCCTTGGCCGAAAGCGGGCCTTCGGCAAATGACGTGCATCCAATAGCTAGTAGCGTTTTAGGCCGTGTTATTTGTGCAATTTTGGGATGGTTGGGGAATGAAGTACATAGGGCTTATTTTTTGTCTGATTCTGACGCTCGGTGGAACCGCCGGTCGGGCGGCCGCCCAAGGCCAGGCCTACGTTGCTTCAGGGCTTTCGGCCAGCTCAACCGGCTATGATGGAACCCAGTCCGACATCATCACCATCCAGAAGCGGGTCGATGAGGTGAACGTGCTTTTCATTGCCATGGACAAGCATGGCAAGTTTGTCCGCGACCTGAAAAAAGACGACTTCCACGTTCTTGACGATCACAAGCCCCCGCAATCCATCGTGCGTTTCGCGCAGCAGACCAACCTGCCACTACAGCTGGGGCTCCTGATCGATACCAGCCTATCGATCCATGGACGCTTTGAGTTTGAGCAGAATGCTGCGGCGGGATTTCTGCAACACACAATCCGGGCCAACTACGACCACGCATTTGTCATGGGGTTTAACGCACGAAACCGCATCGCGCAGGATTACACCGACAACGTATCGCTGCTCGAGACGAGCATTCACCATCTTGAGGACGGCGGCGGCACAGCGCTTTACGATGCCATTTATAACGCCAGTAAGACACACATGATGAACGACGATTCCGACCGCCCGGTCCGCCGCGCATTGATCGTGGTGAGCGATGGCGAGGACAACCAGAGCGAGCACTCTCGGGCTCAGGCGATCGAAATGGCGCAGCGCGCACAGGTCATCATTTACACCATTTCTACCGACGACAGCGGCTTGATCCTCCGCGGGGATGGGGTGCTTCAGCAGTTAGCCGATTCGACCGGTGGACGCGCTTTCTTTCCCTACAAGATGAAGGACATCAAGAATGCCTTCTCAGCCATTGAAGACGAACTCCGCAGCCAGTACGCAATTTCCTACCATCCGGCAGATTTCGATGCCGACGGACGGTACCGCTCGATTCAGATCACAGCCCTCAAGAAGGATCTGCAGGTTCGTGCTCGGACCGGCTATTTTGCTCCCAAACAGTAAGCCGAAGCTTCTTTCGATTAATGCTAAAATCGCATCCAACCCATTAGAGTTTCTGCCATGTCTTCGCGGCATTTTATTCTCGTCGCAATCTTTCTAGGCAGTGCCATAGCTGCGTCTGCTGCGCCACAACAACACGCTCGCGCTAAAAAGAGCAAACCTTCTCTCGTCCAACAAGCCCCGGCTCCAGCGCCTGCGCCGCATGCCGCGCCACCCCCACCTCCGGCCACTCCTGAGCACGGACCAGCATCTCCTCCGGAAGTAACGCTCCGCAATGGGCAGCTCACGATCATTGCGCGGAACTCAACTTTGGGAGATGTCTTGAATGCCGTGCGCAGCAAGACCGGAGCTTCGGTAGAAATGCCTCCCGCATCCACGGAACGGGTCGTCGGTCAGTTTGGTCCTGGCGCACCCCGCGATGTAATGGCACAACTGCTGAACGGATCGCACTACGATTATGTGCTTCTCGGGGCGCCCTCGGATCCGGGAGCCTTAAAGACGATCGTGCTTACGGTGCGAGCTACCGGCCCCGAACCAGTGCAGCAAGCAACCAACCCGGCCCCGGGCTATAACGGTGGCATGCAGGCCGCGCCGCAGGCCGATCAGGAACAGCAGGATCAACCCCCCGATGAGGTCAATAACGATGTGCAGCCCGAGCCTTCGCCACCTGACCAAGAAGAACCTCAGGCGGACCAACCGCAGCCACAGGCCACTCCGGGCAGTCCCAATGTAAAGACACCCGAGCAGTTATTGCGCGAGCTGCAGCAGCAACAACAGCAACAGCAGCAACAACAGAACCAGCCGCCACAGCAGTAGCGCCTTTTCGAGTACGGCTTTTCTGGCGAGCACCACCACTCCGCGCTTCAAAAGCTGCGGTCTCAATCCGATGAAGATCGATCAGGAGAAAACTGCCTCAGGCGGGAACGCATTCAATCGCTTTTGCTCAGTCTCCGCCAACTTGCCCTTGGCTGGGAACGAGCACGAGCGCGGGCTTAGGAGCGTGGCGGCGGGCGGCGAAGGCGTGCAACAGGGCGAGAACGCTAGAGTAGGCCAGAGCGATACCCAAAATGACGGATCCGGCGACGGTAAAGATCATCACAGCGGCGGTCAACAGACTCCCCACGTTCGGCCCACTTTCCCGTCGACCAGCAACAAAATCAACGGTTTAAGTCCGGTACACCCCGGTTGCGCGGGGTCCAGTGCGCTTACTCTACCCGCGTTGACCCTGGTTGCTGTTTACTTATAAGATACGTGAGTAGAACTGCGCATCTCCACTCTCCAACATTTCTGGTAGCCCGTCCACATTACGAAGGTGCAGTACGGTTGAGCCAATGGCCATTCGGGAAATTTCGGTTCGCGGTGCCCGGCAACATAACCTGAAGAACGTCAACGTCCAGATACCGCGCAATACGTTGACCGTGGTCACTGGCTTGAGCGGATCCGGGAAGTCTTCGCTTGCTTTCGACACCATCTATGCCGAGGGCCAACGTCGTTACGTGGAGACCCTTTCCGCCTATGCCCGCCAGTTTTTGGACCAAATGGAGCGCCCCGATGTGGACTCGATCGATGGCCTGAGCCCATCGATTTCGATCGAGCAGAAGACCACCAGCCGCAGCCCGCGATCTACGGTGGGGACGATCACTGAAATCTACGATTACCTCCGCCTGCTCTATGCCTCGATCGGCGTGCCGCATTGCCCCAGGTGCGGACGAGAAATTTCGCGCCAGAGCGCGACGCAAATCGTCCAGCGAGTGATGGCGCTCAAACCGGAAGACCGCGTCATGGTCCTCGCTCCCGTGGTTCGCGGCCGCAAAGGCGAGTTCAAACAGGAGCTTGAAAAGCTCGTTCAGCACGGCTACACACGGGCGCGGATCGACGGCGAGCTGGTGGGACTCGAGGACGGGATTGCGCTCGACAAACGCAAGAACCACAAAATCGAAGTAGTGGTCGATCGCCTGCTGGTGAAACCGGGCATCGAGCAGCGTCTTGAGCTATCGGTTAGCTTAGCGATGAAACTCGCGGGGGGGTTGGTCCAGGTCGCCATCGTTGGAGGCGACGAACAGCTCTACTCCGAACGTCTGGCCTGTCCCGATTGCGGCATCGATGTTCCCAAACTTGAGCCGCGATCCTTCTCCTTCAATAGCACTTACGGCGCTTGCCCGGAATGTCACGGGCTCGGCAGTAAGTACGATTTCGATCCGGCGAAAGTGATCAACGATTGGTCCAAGCCCCTGCTGGAGGGCGCCCTGGGGCCGGGCTCTGCGTCCCAAAACCTGATTCATCAGATCGAGATTGTCGCTGCTGCCTATGGCATCGACCTGACGACTCCCCTCGAAAAGCTTCCTGAAAAGATCCAAGATCTCTTTTTCTACGGTGAGCCAGGCAGGGGCGGAAAGACCGGCTTCTTAGGTATCTTTGGATACCTCAAAAATGCTTTGGATGAGGCTACGTCCGACGGATATCGCGATTGGCTGATGGAACATATGTCGGCCACCGAATGCCCCGCGTGTCATGGCCAGCGGCTGCGTCCGGAAAGCCTCGCGGTTCGAGTTGCGGAAGCATCCATCGCCGACTTCACCGCAATGCCAGTTACGCGTGCACTCGAGAAGGCGCGCGCGATTAAGCTGGCTGGCCGTGATGAGCAGATTGCCGGTCGCATCATGCACGAAATCATCGAACGCTTGCAGTTTTTGGACGCCGTGGGGCTCGGCTACATATCTCTCGATCGCTCCGCCGCCACGCTCTCAGGTGGAGAAGGCCAGCGCATTCGGCTAGCCACGCAGATCGGTTCCAAGCTGCGCGGAGTGCTCTATGTGCTCGATGAGCCCTCCATCGGATTGCATCACCGCGACAATGGGCGTCTGCTGAATGCGCTCGAGGAGTTACGCAATCTAGGCAATACGGTCTTGGTGGTCGAGCACGATGAAGAGACGATTCGCCGTGCCGATTATGTGATTGATCTCGGCCCCGGGGCCGGGCGTCATGGCGGAGAGATCATTGCCCACGGCACACCGGAGGAGATCACCCGCGTTCCTGAGTCCCTCACCGGCGCCTACATTGCGGGCAAAACCAAGATTGCGATGCGCCCGGAGCGGCGGAGGGTGAACGGCGCCGCGATCAGCATTTTTGGCGCACGCGAAAATAACCTGAAGAATGTTGACGTGACTTTTCCGCTCGGTCTCATCAATGTGGTGACGGGGGTTTCTGGATCAGGCAAATCAACGCTGGTGAACGATATCCTGTACCGCGCTTTGGCAAAGGCCCTCTATCACTCCCGAGAACAGGCAGGGGAACACAAGGCAATCAGGGGCGGGGAGAACATCGACAAGGTCATTCGCATTGATCAATCCCCCATCGGGCGAACGCCGCGTTCGAATCCCGCCACCTACACCGGCGTTTTTTCGCACATTCGCGAGCTGTACGCCCTTCTGCCGGAATCACGCGAGCGCGGCTACAAACCCGGCCGGTTTTCTTTCAACGTGGCCGGCGGACGTTGCGAGGCTTGTCAGGGCGAAGGGCAGCGCCGCATCGAAATGAATTTTCTGCCTGACGTTTACGTGGTGTGCGAAGTCTGCGGCGGGCGCCGCTACAACCAGGAGACTCTGGCAGTGAAATACAACGGGTGCTCGATCGCCGATCTGCTAGAGACTCCGGTTTCAGAAGCCCTGCCAATCCTTGAGAACATTCCCCAAGTGCGGCAGCGGCTGCAGACGCTCGTCGATGTTGGTCTTGGATACTTGCACCTGGGCCAATCAGCGGTAACGCTTTCAGGCGGCGAAGCGCAACGAATTAAGCTCGCCAGAGAACTGAGCAAGCGCCAGACCGGCCGCACGCTTTATTTGCTCGACGAACCCACCACGGGCCTGCACTTTGACGACGTTCGCAAGCTGCTCGACGTGCTGCACCGGCTTACCGATCTCGGCAATACCATCATTATTATCGAGCACAACATGGACGTGATCCGCAACGCCGATTGGATCACCGATCTTGGGCCTGAGGGCGGAGAAGAGGGCGGCCGCATTGTCGCCCAGGGAACACCCGAACAGGTGGCCCGGAACAAGAAGTCCTACACGGGCCAAGCCCTCGCCGAGTTCTTTCGCAAGCATGGAACTGGAACACCGCAAATCGCAGCCAGCTAGAACCTTCGCGCCAAACTTCGAATCACATCATTTTCGTGTAAATTCAAACCATGGAATTCAACCCCGAGTCCCAGACCGAGGAACTGCAACCTGCTGCCGCCCCGGAACCGGGACCTGCCCCTTCTAAGGCTCCGGCGGAGAATCCGCCTTGGAACGGTTGGGATGTATTGCGGCTGGCGCTGATTCAGTTTGTAATTCCGTTTCTCGTGATTATTCCCGTGGCCGTCCTGCTGGCGCAGAGGACGATCTACCGAGGACTCAGCTTCGTGCAGGTCGGACAGAAGCTCTGGATTGCACTCTGTACCCAATTCATCTGGTATCTGATCGTCGCCGTATACATGGTGATGTTTGTCGAAGGCACGTATCGCCAGCGTTTCTGGGACGCCATTCGCTGGAATTGGCCGCGTAGAACATGGATGGCCCTTGTTCCCCTGGGGATGGTCCTGGTCTTGCTGCAAAGTCTCGAGAAGTTTTTCCGGCTCCCGAAACACATCCCGATGGAAGAGTTTTTAAAAACCCCATCGGCCGCGGTGTTGACCGCCATTTTTGCCGTCAGCCTGGGGCCGTTGATGGAAGAGCTGTTCTTTCGAGGATTTCTATACCCGGTGCTGGCAAGGCGATGGGGGCTGTTCGCCGCCATTTCTATTACATCGGTGATCTTCGGGCTCATTCACAGTGCCCAGTTGGCTTTTTCGCCGGGGCTCGTCCTGATCGTCTTTCTCGTGGGATTGGTGCTCACCCTGGTTCGCGCCAAAACGGGTTCGGTAGGATCGAGCTTTGTGGTTCACGTCTCCTACAACTCAACCCTGGTGATCCTCGGTGCGATTGCCAGCAGGCATGGACTGAAGTAAAAGTTTGCAGACGTCTTCTAGCTCTTCTTCTCCGATTTCGTCGAGCTTGCTCGCTTTCCCCGGATCTCTTCGATCCTTTCGCGGATGCGCTTCTCGACTCCTTCAGTCGTCGGATGGTAGTAGGTGCGGTCTTTCAGGTTGTCGGGCAGGCACTGCATGTCGGCAACCTTGTTGTCGAAATCATGCGCGTACTGATATCCCTTGCCATAACCGAGGTTCTTCATCAGACCGGTTGGCGCATTGCGAAGATGCAACGGAACTGGCTCGGCGGCAGTTTGCTCGACATCGGCTTGCACCGATCCGTACGCGGCGTACAGTGCATTCGATTTGGGCGCGAGCGACAGATAGACGACGGCTTGCGCCAGTGCGAGATTTCCTTCCGGCATGCCGATGAAGTCCACCGCATCGCGAGCCGCCATGCACAAAGCGAGTGCGCCCGGTTCGGCCAAGCCAATGTCCTCGACCGCCATCCGAACTACCCGGCGCGCGATGTACAACGGATCTTCTCCGGCCTCAAGCATGCGTCCCAGCCAATATAAACTTGCATCCGGGTCGCTATTGCGCACAGATTTATGGAGCGCAGAGATTAGGTTGTAGTGTTCTTCGCCGGTTTTGTCGTAAAGCAGAACGCGCTTCTGAAGCGCCTCGCGAATAATCTCGGGCGTGATCTCGCGGTTCGAGCTCTCAGGCGAGAATGCCTCGCCCCCCGCCTGGCTCCGGCCGCCGTGAGCGGGTTGCTTCCCGGCGTTCGCGGCCCCGGCGGAGCTCGCGAGCGCTGCCGCGACCTCTAACACATTGTAGGCGGTCCGGGCATCCCCACTCGAATACGCCGCGACTTGCCGTAGAACCGTATCAGGGGCAGAAAGGTGCATCTCGCCTAGCCCACGCTCGTTGTCTTCGAGGGCCCGACGCAGCAGTACCACGACCTGATCTTCCGTCAATGGGTTCAGCACATACACGCGACTGCGTGAGAGCAAGGCAGCGATGATCTCGAACGAGGGATTCTCGGTGGTCGCGCCGATCAGACGGATACTCCCGCTCTCGACGTACGGCAGGAAGGCATCCTGCTGGGCCTTATTAAACCGATGAATTTCGTCGATGAAGACAATCGTTCGCGTCCCATACTGCCGGGCGCGCTCAGCATCGGCCATGACCTGCTTGATTTCCTTGATCCCGGAAAGCACAGCGCTGAACTCGATGAAATCGGCGCGCGTCATGTGCGCGATGATTTTGGCGAGCGTGGTCTTCCCTGTCCCGGGCGGGCCCCACAAAATCAAGGAACCGATACCGTCGCGCTCAATCTCGACGCGCAGGGGCTTGCCCGGAGCGATCAGGTGTTCCTGGCCAACAAACTCCTGCAGGGTTCGCGGACGGATGCGATCAGCCAACGGACGGGTGCGGTCGACGGATGTTTCGCCAGACGGATTCGCAGCAAATAGGTTCATACATCATCGCCAGGACGGAATCTCATCCCCGCTGCCTGGCCGCCTCATATAAGAGGATGCTCGCGGCCACACCCGCATTCAGCGATTCAACCTTAGGCGAATGCGGAATCCTGATCAGTTCGTCCATTTGCGTGAGCAGCTTCTTGTCCACTCCCGCGCCTTCGTTGCCGATAAAGACTGCGACCGCATCGCTCAAGTTGGCTTCCGGCAAAAGCACCCCCTTATGCGACGACGTTGCCAGCAGCCGAAGCGACTTCGAACGCAATAATTCAATGGCTAAATCCAGCCTCGTCTTGGCGCTCGGAACCCGAAAAACCGATCCCGCCGAAGCCCGCACTACTTTGCTGTTGTAAGCGCCCACGCTTCCTTCCCCCAGCAGGATTCCCTTCGCCCCAAACGCCTCGGCAGAGCGCAGGATGGTTCCCAGGTTCCCGGGATCTTGCATCCCGGCGATGACCAGGACGGGTCCGGGCGAGGGGTTTGCGATCACCTCTTCTGCGGAAAAGGGCCTCACCTGCACCAGAGCTGCAACCCCTTGGGGGCTCTGGCTGGGAACGGCGCTCGAAAACAACTTGTCCGGAAGCAGCAGGGACTCAGCCTGGGATGCAATTTGCGGCAGGAGCCTGTGTGCCCGGGGTTCTCCGGATTCACTGAAGAATACAGCCCGGAACCTCAACCCGCTTCGCACCGCCTCCTCGACGATGCGAAAGCCTTCGATCGCACATTCGCCCGATCCGGTCAGTTCGCCTCGGCTAAACGCCTGACGCAACTCCTTGACGAGTGAGTTGTGCCGGCCTTCGACCTTACGCAAGCGAGGGCTATCATTGTGACGGACGGTCTTCAAGGCGGCTCCTTCCGCATGAAATCATACGCGAGCGAGCGACCATGGTGCCTCCCCGCTCAAGGATCGCATCATCAACAAAGGCCGGCGACGTGTTATCTTTACCTTTCGTAAACACAACCAACCTGGGAGAAAGCCATTGCGCGTAGAAATCCTTAAGATCAACAGTGAGGTTCCGGAATCCTCGTTGATCCGCTACGCTGCCGATCAGATTCGCGCCGGACAAGTGCTCGGAATGCCCACGGACACGTTCTATGGACTCGCCGCCGATCCCTTTAATCTCCGCGCGGTCGATCGAGTTTATGAAATCAAGTCGCGTTCCCGCCACAAGCCGCTTTCGCTGTTGATCGAGAGCGTCGAGCAGGCAAAAGAACTAGCCAAACCGCTGCCCGATGAATTTTATGCCCTGGCGAAAAAGTTCTGGCCCGGGCCGTTGACCGTGATTGTAAGAGCAGGATCTCGGCTTCCGCTCAAGGTGACCGCGAACACCGGGAACGTCGCCCTGCGTGTGCCGAATGCCAAAATTCCGCTCGAAGTCGTCAAGGCGGCCGCCATTCCTATTACCGCAACGTCTGCAAACCTGAGCGGCGAGTCCGAATGTACCTCTGCTGAAGCTGTCAAGGAACAGCTTGGCGTTCGCATTCCCATCATTGTCGACGGTGGCGCCTCTCCCCGCGAAGTCGCCTCTACGATCGTTGACCTCACCGATGACGATGCACGTTGGAAAATTCTGCGCGAGGGCGCGATTCCGGCGGATCATATCTCGGAATTCTTTGCGCAGGGGTGATCGAGACGCTCTCGACCCAGACCGCCAATCCGTCCGCGGCCGCCAGAAAGGCCATTCCCAAACCCTGGATCATTAGCTTTCTGGTCCCGGTGATTGTTCTCGCGGTCGTGTTCGCATACCTCGCCCACGCAGTCGTGCACGATGCCCGCGAGCAGCAACTGAGGCCGGCAGACGCAATCGTGATTTTCGGTGCTGCGGAGTACGATGGGAGACCCTCGCCTGTATTCCGCGCCCGCCTCGACCATGGCTACGATCTGTTTCGCAAAGCGCTTGCCCCTATGGTGATCACCACCGGCGGAGCCGCGGCCGATCCGAACTATAGCGAAGGCGGTGTCGGTCACGACTACCTCATGCGCCGCGGCATTCCAGAAATGGCGCTCATTGCGGAAACCCAAGCTTCCGACACCTCGGAATCGGCGCAGCGTGTGGCAGTGATCATGCGCGCGAATCGAATGAACACTTGCATCGCGGTGAGCGACGCCTACCACGTGTTTCGCATCCGCAAGATGCTGGAGCACGAGGGGCTTCAGGTATTTGTCGCCCCTCGCGCGGACTCAAAGCCGAAGTCAGCGTGGCAGCGAGGCACGGCCATTCTGCGAGAAAGCTCGAGCTATTTGCTCTGGAGGCTGGGAGTACGGGGCTAGATCGAATGTCCCGTTCAGGCGAGCGTCCGCCGACCGCTTCCTCAGACGCAGGCCGGCAGTCCACCGATCTCTTCTTCTGTGCTCTGCAGCCGGCTTTGTGGTGGAGCAGTGGTTCACCAATTCATCCGCTTCCTCAACTGCGTCACGTGCGCCACATGGTGCTTCCCGTGCCATGCATAGAGGGCAACATTTTTTTCGAGCGGAACCACGCCCAACTCAGGATGCCGAAATTGGCGTCTCCAATCCTCCCCGCTGAGCGAGCGAAGCAGCCGCACCCAGCGGTCATGCAAGGATTCAAGCAGCACCAGTGAAACTTCAATCGGTGTGGATTTTGTGTCTGCCAGTTCAGCCCAGCGGTCCTCGGCATAGGGTTTGATCGTAGGCTCGTCTTCTGTAAGGGCCAGTTTGAACCGGACATAGGCATTCAGGTGGCTATCCGGAACGTGATGGACTACCTGGCGCACAGTCCAGCCACCGGCGCGATAAGGGGCGTCGAGTTGCGGCTCCGAAAGGCCATTGAGAGCAGCGCGCAATGTCGCAGGAGCGTTTGCAATATCCGCGATGAAGGCCTGGCGCGCGGCTTCCGAGGGAGGACCTTCATAGTGGAATTTGCCGATCGGGAAACGTGGATCGCTCATCATGGTTCTCCGTGGAACTGAGTTTCCAACTAGATTGCGCATCTTCCGGTCAGGGTTCAAATTATCAGTTACAAAAAACTTTGCTGCTAGCCATTGTAGGGATGAATCTATCTCTCATGACCGTCTTGAGCGTCTTCCGCACCCTGGCACGATACAACCGGATTGCCAATGAACGTCTCTACCTAGCGTGTGCCCAAATCGCGGATGAGGATTACCGCCGCCAGCGCGCTGGCTCATTTGGGAGCATTCATGCCCTGTTGAATCACAACCTGCTCGCCGATCGCATATGGATGTCCCGCTTTTCCGGCGGAGGCAAAACTACGCCGCCGCTCAATACCGTTCTATACGACCAATTTCAGGAATTGCGGATCGCGCGGGAGCAAGAGGACGTTCGGATGGAAGAGTTCTTTCAGAATGCGCCCCCGAGTTTCCTGACCGACACCTTGTCTTATACGAACAGCAAGGGCCAGGCCTATGAAGAGGCGGCGGTTCCTGCCGTGCTGCACATGTTTAACCACCAGACGCATCATCGCGGGCAGCTCCATGTAATGCTGAGCGGGTGCGGCATTCAGCCGCCCTCGCTTGACATGCACCGCATCTTGAATCCGTAATGCATGGCGAAGCCCGCGGTTTTGCACGCGGCGGAAGATCGCGACCTCTCTGCAGGCGATTTATCTGGTAAATATCCAACCAAGCATTGCCGCGCTCGCGCTCGCAAGGAAGTTCACGCCATTATTTGAAAGAAGGCCTTTTCGCTCCCAGGTCGCGCCGAGCAAGCTATCCACCAGCGTTCCCGCCATCGCCGCAGCTGCACAGAGCGGGAGGTCGTGAAATGAAATCACCTGGGCCAGGGCACAAACCAGGCTAACCAACAACGCCGAAACCAAGCCCGCGAGCGTACCCAGCCAGGTAATGGCCCCGTCGGTCCCGGCGGGGACCGGCTCCCAGTCCGTCAGCAGACGCGGTGTTCCGCCAAGAACGGTCCCGATCTCACTGGAAAGCGTGTCCGCCGCCACTTCGCTCAAGGCCGCCGACATTGCCACCAGCAGAGGCGGATCCTGCAACCAGAGGTAGAGGACGGCAGCCAGGGTCGAGGGTCCCAGGTTGGCTAGCACCTGCCCTACATTACGCCCGCTCCGCCCTTCGGCTGAGCCGAGTTGCAGCTTGCGGTGATAACCCACACGGGTTGCCACCCAGGTCATCACGAATACCACGCCCAGGGCAGCGAATCCGCCCCATCCCGCCCCCAGCATGAGCAGGAAGCAAACTGCGCCCCCTGCCACGGCACCGGAAGCGGTCACACCCTTCAGGAGCCTCGCAGCGGTGGCAAAACCCAGGGTTGTGAGACCAAAAACCGCGATTTTAGGCGCCGGGGCGAGTCCGAGCTCCACCGCAAATTTCTGTAAGTTATTCATTCAAAGCGGCCAAACCCGCAGAAAGAAATCTGTGTTGCCTACCAGAACGCCGAATCAAGGTTGCAAACACCACATATGGGCGGCGCTTGGGCCCGGCCCCAGTTATCTTGCTTCGAGATTCGATTACCTCGACAATTCCAGTGCATCAAAACGCCTGGGCTAGTCTAAACTGCTACCCGGCGAGCTTTGGGGGTAAGGTGTATGCCGCCCTAGGGAGAACACAATGGCTGCTTCGGTCTGGTCTGGATACTTGACCTTTGGATTGATCTCAATGCCTGTGCGTCTCTTCTCCGGCGCCCGCAGCTCCGGCATCTCCTTCAACCAGCTCCATCGCACTGATCTCCATCGGGTCAAGCAGCAGCTCATTTGCCCGCTCGATAATCAGGTCCTGGATCGCAGCGACATCGTCAAGGGCTACGAATATCGCAAGAACGAATACGTCGTGGTCGATCCTGAGGAAATCAAGAAGATTGAACCGAAAACCGCGAAGACCATGGAGATCCTCGAGTTCGTGAAATCAAGCGACGTCGATCCCGTGTACTTCGATGCCTCCTACTACATGATGCCGGAAGAGGCTGGACGCCGCCCCTATGCCCTGCTGACCAAAGCACTGGAAGAAAGCGAATACGTCGCCATCGCCAAGTTGACCATGCACAACCGGGAATACACGGTCTTCCTTCGCCCACACGAGGGCGGTCTGATGCTCCACACCATGTATTACGAGGAGGAGGTCCGCAAGGTCGAAGGCTTCGGAGCACCCGACGTTGAACTCAAGGACGCGGAAGTAAAAGTTGCCCACCAGCTCATCGAAGCTCTCGCCGCGGAGTGGGAGCCAGAAAAATTCAAGGACGAATTCCAGGAAAACCTGCGGAAGCTGATCGAAACCAAGCTTGAGGGCGGGGAAATCGCCGAGGTAGAAAAGCCCAAAAAGCTCGCCCCCGTGGTTGATCTGATGGCCGCGCTGAAACAGAGCCTGGCACAGATGGAAGGCAAAAAGAAGCCGGCGGCGACGGTGGCAACGGCAGAGACACCCTCGGGTCGAAAGCGTTCGCGGAAATAGGTGGCCGCCCTTCTCCGGGACCGCGAACCAGGCCCGTTCGCCGCTAACGCTCACGCTTACGCATCTGCCCGCATCCTACCTCTGTGGCGAATATCTCGTTTCGCCTTTAAAATAGGAACTTCTCCACCAGGTTTCAAATTGATGACTTCTGCCTATCGACCGCAGCGGCGTAGCTTTGGCTGTAGAGCCTTTCTTGTCGGCAAACTAGCTTTGCCAATCCTTGTAGCATTGTTGGGCAGCAATTGCGGCGACGTATACCGGCCCATTGCTTTGCCGATCCCGGGTCAGCCTCCAACTCCCGGCTCCGCCAGCCACATGGTCGTGGTATCGACAAACGGGATCTCCCCGGGCAATCCTTTTTTGGGCTCTGGTTCGATCGGGCGCATCGATGTGTCGGGGGACTCGATGGTCTCGACCGCGCTGGCTGGAGAAGCCCCTGCGAAGGGAGCTCTCAGCACCAACGGTCGGATGTATGTCCCCAATAGCCTCGACGACACCGTCTTTGCCACCCCGATCGCTACCGCCCTTCAAGGCTCGATCATTGACCTGGTACCTGTGTGCAACGGTGCCTCGTGCCCCGCGGTTCACCCGGTCTATGCCGAAACCACCGAAGCGGCACGAGTCTATGTCGCGGGAATGGGAAACGGCACCATTTCTGCCATCGACAGCAACGCGAATGCGGTGGTGCAAACCTGGGCGGTTGACCCTGCCCAAGCCGGCACTCCCTTGCCATTGCCGGACACGAGTTCCCAGCCCGTCGCCCTCGTCGAGTTGCCCAACGGAACTAAGATCTATTCGATCAACAAGGGAACGAATTCCGTTTCCAGCATCAACACCCTCGACGGCCACATTAACAAAGTGATCCCCGTTGGCCCTTCCCCGGTCTGGGGGGCGGCCAATGACGACAACTTGCACGTCTATGTCCTTGACAGTGCTGGATCCATCTGGATCATTGACACCACCACCGATACCGCCTCACCCGTTGTCTACGGCGCGCCCGGGGCTTTGCCGAACCATCTGGTGTTCGACAAGGTTTTCAACCGCGTGTTCGCAACCGATGCAAACGCGGCGCAACCAAAGTTAGCAATCTTCGACGTCACCGGGACCAGCGGAAATCCAGACAGTACCTTGACGCCCCACGGTTTCCTCGGATTTCCCGTTATCTCCGCCGCACCTGGATCCCCGTGTAGCAGCAATCCCATTCCGACCTCAGTGACGGTCTTGGGAGATGGGTCTCGCGCTTATGTCGCCAGCTATCAGACGGGCAATAATCTGATCTGCGCGCAGGTGACGGTGGTTAACGTTGCTGCGGATACGGTAACGAAGATCATCCCTCTGTTCGTTGCCGGCGACACGGCCGCGCAGTCCAATTGTGATCAGGCCCGCTTCCGTGTGTTCGCAGCTTCCTCCCTGGGGGCATCGAACAGCCTTTTCAAGGTTTACGTATCGCAGTGTGACGCTGGAACCGTGGCCATTGTTGATACCGCGGCTCTCAGTATTGGACCCAGCCCGCACCCTGCCGATTCATTCGTGAGCTGGGTGGCTCCGCCGGTAAGCTCTTTCCAGTCTTCGCAAATATCCATCAACGGTGCCCAGACCGCGGCAACCTCGGCCACGCCAGCAACCACCACCTTCAGTTACTCCATTCTGAGCGGGCCCCCACCATCGTTTGGCACAACCGTCTACATTGCGGGAATGAGCGAGGCGCGCGACAACGGGGCATTCGTGGTTACCGCGGTTGGGGCGGGCACTTTTACCGTGGCAAATCCGGCTTGCAATTCAACCTCTTCCACCACTCCTTGCAGCAATGTGACTGGACAAAGCGGAACGGGATCGGTTTTCCCACCGCAAAACCCAGTTTTCTTGGCCCCGGCTCCTTAGAACAGGCTTCGGGCTCAAAGGACCTCGAGCAGACACTCAGTGTGGGAAAATGAGCCAGAAACAGCGTCGCAACCGATGCGACTTCGCGCTCAGGCAGAGGCAGGGACCTGCATTGCGAACCGGCCCGCGATCGGTGAAGTTTTAGGCACCCGCCCGAGCAGCCATCGAAGAAGAAACGTGATAGCGCAGAGCGATGTTCATATAGACACTGCCGTCGGCAGTGTCGAAACAAAGCACCAACGCCTCAGTATCTTCCGTACTCTTCGGCCCTTGCTCGGAGGTGTGCAGCGCAGGGGGATGAACACGGAACTTGAACCCCTGGTCGTTCAGGACCGCGACGGCGTTCCCGATGACCTGATTCGCCAGTTCGCATACAGCTTCGCGCACCAATTCGTCGGTTTCCGGCAATTGGGTTCCCGCAAAGTGACTGGCTACGCGTGCGGCAGTCTTCGGCGCGAGATCGAAAATGATTCGACCTTCAATGTCTCCGCTCAATTCAATCATCGCCGCTACGCCCTTAAAGCGATAGGCTTCCTCTTCCATGCTCAGATTCTCGATCGACATGGGAGACTGCAAGCCTTGCGACAATACGGCATCGGCCGCATTGATAAACGGCTGGATCAACTCCATCTTCATGGTTATGCCCCTGCGCTAGCAGCGTTCGCAACTACTCCGTCTTCTCCGAGCACGTACTTAATCACTTCGTAAAGCACCTCCGGCTTTACCGGCTTCTGTACAAAGTGACGTGCTCCACGCTGCAGTGCGGCAACAATGTTCTCCTGATAGCCGACGGAGGACACCATCACAACCCGCGCTTCGGGAGTCTTCTGAACGATCTTTTCTGCTGCCTCGATCCCCTCCATCTGCGGCATGGTGATGTCCATGAGCACGATGTCTGGTTTCAGGCGGTCGTATTCGCTGATGGCAGTCAAGCCATCTCCCGCTTCGCCCACAACCTGTCCGCCGAAGCTTTCAATGATCCGGCCCAGGTTCTTGCGCGCAAAAACAGAATCGTCCACGATCAAGTACTGGACGGGCTGTCCGTCTTTGCTCCGCTTCACTGGTGCAAACTGCTCCATACATCCTCCTATACTGCTCAAAGTCAACCAAGCAAACCCACCGGCGTTACGCCACCGGTCACAACCATGTCAGTCCTGCCCCGCCTTCATCGCCTTGCCAACCTCAGCGCGGCCGGGACGGCAATGTGCCTGCACCGTACCCGACAGAGCCTCCAGATCAACAACCCTCATCGCGTGACCACGCTCAATCGCAGCTTTCGGCATCCCGAACACTACGCAAGACCGCTCACCCTGCGCGATGGTCATTCCGCCTGCCGCCTTGATGAGTCCCAGCCCGTTCGCGCCGTCCTCACCCATGCCGGTCATGATCAAACCGATGGCCTTCGAACCAAACTCTTCAGCAACGCTCTTGAACATCACGTCGGCAGAAGGACGATGCCCATTCACGGGCGGGTCATCGCTCAAGATCGCGATGTCGCCTAAAGGCAGCTTCTTCACCTTCATATGCCGGCTGCCGGGACAGATCAGTACCCGGCCGGCCTGCAACAAGTCTCCCGATTGCGCCTCTTTCACGTTCAACGAGCAGCACTCGTCCAAACGCCGAGCAAACATCTCGGTAAACCCTTCCGGCATGTGCTGTACCACCACGATGCTCCCAGGAAAGTCCGTCGGAAACTGCGCCAGCATGTATTGCAGCGACTGCGGTCCGCCGGTGGAAATGCCAACGGCAACAATTCTCGTCGGTTCTTTTGGAGCTGCAGGTTTGCCTTTCGATCGCGGGACGGGGATCGGAAGTTCAATTTCCGACTGAATCTGAATCCCCCGGCTCTGTGCAGCCGCCTTGATCTTTGAAATCAGGTCACGGGCAATTTCCTGCATGCGGGTTGAAACATCGGTCGGCTTGGCGACAAAGTCGAATGCTCCCAGAGAAAGCGCCTTCAAGGTAACCGAAGCTCCTTGCGTGCTGTGCGAGCTCACGACGATCACCGGTACGCGATGGCGGCGCATGATTTCCTTCAGCATCTCGAGGCCGCCCATGCCCGGCATCTCAAGATCCAAGGTCACAACTTGCGGCCGGAGTTCCTCAAGTTTCTTTAAGCCAAAGTTTCCATCGATGGCGGTACCAACCACGTGAATGGAGTTGTCGCTCTCGAGAATCTGCGGGATCACCTTGCGCATCAGCGCAGAATCATCGACAACCAGGACCCGAATTGGTTTCGCGCTCATTGCCCTACTCCCGCCGTCAGAGCCGTTCCCCGCTCTCCATCAGCAAGGAACAACCCGGTCGGAACCGTACTGGACAGCGCCGAGGTAAAACGATCGACAACCGCTGGCAAGTTCACGATCAGAACCACTCGCCCATCGCCGAGAATCGAAGCCCCGCTCACCAGATCGGTCGCGATGGTCTGGTCATCCAACGTCTTGATCACCAGTTCTTCCTCGCCCTCGAGCGCGTCGACGATCAGACCCAGCTTGCGTCCGGAGAAATTGATGACCAGAACAAAAAGCTTGGACTTGCCGTATTCCGCGTCTTCTTTTGGTTTTTGACCAAGCCGCATCAGAGGAAGAACTTGACCGCGCGACTGCAGCACTTCCCAGGTGTCTACGTGATGCAGATCACCTTCTTTGGCGCGGGCAATCTCGGCTACCGTGTTCAAAGGAATTGCGTACAGCCGCTGCTCGACCCGGAACAGCAAGGCCTTAATGATGGCCAGCGTCAGCGGCAGCTTCAGGCGAAATTTGGTGCCCTGGCCTACGTGGGTCTCCAGTTCCACCGTGCCCTTCAGGCGATGCAAAACGCTACGCACCACATCGAGACCGACGCCCCGGCCAGAAATTTCGGTGATCTCGTCCGCCGTGCTGAAGCCCGGGCGGAAAATCAGGTCCAGCAGCTCTGAATCGGTCATGCGACCAGCTTCGTCCGCACTGACCAAGCGATTTCGAATGGCTTTGGCCTTCACCCGGTCTACGTCGATGCCCCGACCGTCGTCGCTCACTTCCACAATCAGCTGATTCGCCTGGTGATACGCATCCAGCGAAATCGTTCCGGTGGCTGGCTTGCCGGCCGCCTGCCGCTCGAGCGGACTCTCCAACCCGTGACTCACCGCGTTGCGAACAATGTGCGTGAGAGGTTCTGCAATGGCATCCAGCAGACTCTTGTCCAAATCTGTGTCTTGCCCGGTGACCTGCAAGTTCACCTGCTTGTTGCAGCGCTGTGCGGTATCCCGCACCATTCGCGGGAAACGGCGGAACAACTGCTCCACCGGGACCATGCGAATCTTCATCACTGAACGTTGAAGGTCATTGAGCACTCGCGCCTGAAACGACATGGCGTCGGCAAACCGGGCCCGTAAGGGATCCTTTGGCGATTTGCGCGCGTATTCCTGGATCGCCTGCTGCATCATCGACTTCGCAATGATCAGCTCTCCCACCAGATTTAGGACGTTGTCGATCCTTTCCGCGTCGACCCTCAGAAGGGTCTGGGCACCAAGCGCTTTGCCGTCCCGCCCGGCGTTCGCCTCGGCGTCACTTTTTGCGTCTCCTGGCCCCTGCTCGATCAGCTCCACGGCTTCCGGCATGGTCTCAGCGGCCGCCTCGACCACGAATTCGGTGCAGACGGTCTTTCCGATGACGGTTGGAATCTGGCACTTGGCTGTGATCGCCTGTTCGGTGTGCGAAGTCGCCAGCAACAGGTCGATCTTTTGCCCCTCGACCACTGCTCCCGGCTCCGGCCGCGAACCCAGAATCTGCGCGATGCTGCTCACTGCATTGGCCACCAATTGCCGGGCAGCAATCGGCATGGCACAGAGCGGATCGATGTGTGCCGTTACATGGAAGATCTTCTTGCCATCGGCACGGGAATTCTGTGCGGCCAGACGTTCGTACTCAGTCCATACGACATTGGCGGGATCGTCCTGTACTTTGGATGCTTTGCCGTCGCTTGCACCCGAACTGGATGAGAGTTGCTGTACCAGAACCCGGACAGGGTTGCTGTCCGGCAGGGGCGTGTCTTGCCGGTATGCCACCAGCATCGCGCCGAAGGTGTCCGCAGCTGTAAACCCGATCTCCGCCAAAGACACATTGGCATTCGGGGTCTCGACTGCCAGCGCGTCTTCAAGCGTGTGCGCCAGCTCACTCAGCTCGTGAAACCCGGCCGCTGCCGAGTCACCCTTGAGAGTATGAACCGTCCGACGGATACTGCGGATGATCTCCCGGTCCTGAGGATTCCGCTCGAGCTTCAGAGAGTCCTCATTCAGAGACTGCAGCAGTTCTTGCGCTGTCTCAAAAAAGAGAGCACGAAGCTCGGAGCCGCGTTCGTCGGAGTATTGGCTCACTGACACACCTCAACCCGCTTATACGCGGTCCCCGCGTTCTTGTAGACCATCACAAATTTGTCGGTAAGCCCCAACAAGCTTTCCGCGTGTCCCACCAGCAGATAGCCGCCTGGCCGTAAGCAGCGATAGAACTTCTCCAGCAGGCGCTTCTGCTCGGCTTCGTCGAAATACATCATGACGTTGCGACAGAAGATCACGTCATTTTTCTGGGGCAAGAACTCGGTCTTCAAGTTGTGAAAGTCAAAGTGCACCAGTTCCTTGATTGCCTTTTTCATGGCATAGCGCTCGCCCACCTTGTCGAAATAGCGAAGGCGGTAGGAGTAGTCCACCGAGGACATCTGGTGTTCGTTGTAGATTCCTTCTTGGGCGGCCCGCAGGACGGTGTAGTTGATGTCGCTGGCGGGGATTTCTACCCTCCAGGGCGGAGAAATCAGAGGTCTTGGCCACTCCATTTCTCCCGATGCTGGCATCCGCAGCTGGTGATACGCCAGGGCGTCGGCCAACAGCATGGCAATCGTGTACGGCTCCTGCCCGGTGGAACACCCTGCGCTCCAAATGCGGATCTGGAAGTCACCACCCTCCTGTTTCTGGGCGATGAGTTCTTCCAGGATTTGCTTGTGAAACAGCTCCAGTTGGGCCTTGTTCCGAAAAAAGCTGGTTTCGTTGACGGTGAGGTTCTCGACCAGTTTCATGAGCTCTTGGCGGCCCTCGGGGCTCATGAGCAAACGATAATAGTTGTAGAAGGAATCCATGCGGCATTCGCGCAGTCGCCGCTGCAACCGGTCTTGCAGGAAATGGGCGCGGCGCGCATCGAAATACATGCCGCACTCCTGATACACGAGTGTCTGCAGTAGCCGCATTTCTGCTTCACTGAGCTGAATTGCCAGAGCTGGAGAACTCATGATCGTCCTTGGCGGTTTATTTTGCTGCTGCCCGGCGCGCTTCCCCATTCCCGGGCTGACGGCCATCGGCAGAGGCTCTTGCGGTCGTGCCAAGATCGAGCAACCTGGTCATATCTAGCAAAACGATCAGGCGCCCCTTGTACTTGCCCAAGCCTGTAACGCAATTTGTTCGGCCTTCCTGCAGCGAGGTCGGAGAGGCTTCGACATCGGTCGCCGGAATTTTCAGGACTTCCGATGCGGAATCAACAATCAGCCCGGCAAGCCGGCTGTTGTGCTCAACCACCAAAATCCGGTTGCGGCGGTTGAACGCAATCTTCTTTTCCCCCAGCCGCTTGCGCAGGTCGATCACCGAAACGATCTTCCCGCGCAGGTTGATCACGCCCTCCATGTATTCGGGGGCATCCGGAACGGCCGTGATCTCCGGAACGCGCACGATCTCATGCAAGGAAGTAATCGGGACACCATAGGTCTCGCGCCCGACCTGAAACCCGACAATATGAAGTTCGCGGCTCATACCTGCACCCCGGCTTACCCCTGCGATCCGGCGATTGCGGCACGCGCTCGCCGGTTTGAATGCTCTCCCGAAAATCCCTCGGCTTGCCCAACGCTGAAGGTGTTCATGGAATCGAGCAAGTCACGCGACATTTTCGACATCTGTTCAGCCGAAGCAGCGAGCTCCGTCGAACCCGAGGTCGTCTGCTGTACCAGTTCGCGCATGCGCTCCATGGCTTTGACCACCGCGTGCGCGCCCGAGGCCTGCTCCTCCACCGCCGAGTTGATTTCGTGCGTGATTTCGTTCAGCCGCGTGGTTGCGCGAGCGATCTGCGTAGACCCGTGTGACTGTTCGTTGGTGGCGGCGCCGATCTCTTGCGCGAATTTGTAGACTTCGGTGACAACATTGGAAATCTTGCGCAGAGCCGTGTTCAGATCCTCGCCTAAACTGAGGCCTTCGTTGACGATGCTCGTGCTCTGATCCATGTTCTCCACGGCCTTGCGGGCCTCTTTTTGAATGCTCTGGATCAGCTCGGAAATCTCCTTGGTGGATTGGGCCGACTTTTCCGCCAGCTTGCGGACTTCATCGGCTACGACGGCAAATCCCAGGCCATGTTCGCCGGCGCGGGCTGCTTCAATGGCAGCGTTCAACGCCAACAGGTTGGTTTGTTCGGCGAGATCGTCGATCACTTCGATAATCTTGCCGATGTCATCGGCGCGCTGCCCGAGCGCTCCGATGATCTGCCCGGAGGCACCGATGGTCGTGTTGATCTTGTTCAAGCCTTCGGTCGCCTTCTCCATGGTCGAGATGCCGCTGTGCACTTCCTCGCGCGAACGGTTGGAAATGTCGAGAAGGACTTTTGCGGTATCCGCGACGCGCTGAATGGAGGCCACCATCTGGTCGATCGACGCGGAGGTCTCGCTGACGCTGGAGGCCTGCACCTGCGTGCTCTTCACCATGTTCTGCACATTGACGCTCATCTCGTGCATCGTGCTGGTGACTTCATCGATGGCGGAAGAAGTTTGCAGGCTGATCTTCGCCGACTCATCCGACGCTCCAGCTACCTGCGAGGATGCGCTGGCCACCTGCGAAGCGGCGTCACGCACATTGCGTACCAGTCCGCGCAGGCCGTTCGTCATCCTGGCGAATGCGTTCCCCAGGGTGTCGCTGTTCGAACGCGGCTTGACCTCGACGTTCAAATTTCCGCCCGCGATGGATTCAGAAACTGCTGCCATCTCCTTCAGATAAGTAACCATTCTTCCGAAGGTGCGGCCCAACTGGCCGATCTCGTCGTCGCGACGGATATCGATTTCATGATCCAAGTCTCCGGACTCTCCGATCTGCCGGGCCACTTTGATCAGCTCGGACAACGGTTCGGTGATGGAACGCGCGGTGCGGAAGGCAATTCCCGCGCCCAGCGCCACCGCGACAAGGGTTGCAATGAGGGCAATGATCAGCGTCCAATTGCTGGCGCTCTTGTCGGCGTTCTGGCGCTCCTCCAGGGTCTTGTGCGCATCGTGATCGGCAATCTCGAGCGCATCGGTCGTCACCTTGAGGAACGTATTCGCATCCTTCTGCAAGTAGTAAATCTGCAGGTCCGCAACGGTCGCATTGCCGGAATCAACTTGCTTCCGTTTCTGGAGCATTGGCTCGGCGAATTCCGACACCCAAGCATCCTCGTTTTTCTGCGCTGCGGCGATCGCCGAGCGCTGCTCTTCCGAGGTGACCAGCTTTTGGCTGGCCTGGAATTCATCTCGCAATTGCTGGATGCCATCATTCATGTGCTGAACTTCCCGGTTGTCTCCGCTCAGCAAGTAATTGCTGAGGTACAGGCGGTTTTGCATGACCTGGGAACGCACCTTGTCGGTGCCTTCGGTCACCTGCAATGCCTGCGCGGCCGCCGCTTTGGCGCTATGCTCGCGCTGCACGGCAACCACGATCACCAGGAACAACACGATCACCATGGCCAGAACGAAGCCGAAATTCAAATAGAGCTTTTTGCTCAGCGACATAACAATTTCTCCACGCCCCCGTTTCTTTTGTTGGCGCTAATTCGTCGTCGGGTCGAACTTGAATTCCACCACACCCACACTCTCATCGTTCGCGGGCTCGAATCTCCATTTTTTCACCGCGTCAGCAGCAGCATTGACAAGAATCGGGTTGCCACCGATTACTTTGGTGTCTTTTACCGTGCCGCTTGGCGTGACCGTGACTTCCAGCTTCACGACCCCGGCAAGGTTCATCTTGCGTGCAATCTCGGGATAGATCGGACTGACCCTGCTCTTGACTTTGCGCTCGAGAGACTCTTGCGCGCTTGTGGTCTGAGTTCCTACAGTCGAAAACAGCAAGGTGAGAGCGGCAGAAAAAACCAACGCTTTGGTTACGTTG
Source organism: Terriglobales bacterium (assembly GCA_035496675.1). Taxonomy (GTDB): domain Bacteria; phylum Acidobacteriota; class Terriglobia; order Terriglobales; family Acidobacteriaceae; genus Gp1-AA145. Next base: position 47,052 of record DATJEL010000022.1, on the reverse strand, counting down.
AGAAAAATCGTGCGAAGAGACACAGTTCCCCCCTCTAAAGGAAATGCTCTTCGCAATGCAATGTGGCTTCCACCAGGAAGATCGTTCCTGCGGATCCGTTCTCTTCTCGATTTTTCAGGTACTTACGTTGTCGGTGGGGAGAACGGGGCAGCTTGCCGAAAAAACAAAACGTCTCAATTGGGAATGCTCCGTCTCACTACGATACGCCTCAACCCACATGTGAAACTGGGTTCAAAGCCATCCGAGGCCTCCCCTTTTTCACTTGACTCAAATTGAGATTACAAATAGATTCCTATTTATCAATAACTTGGCCGCGCTATCGACGATTTGACAGGGGGAAGTCTGACCATCGGGTCCGAACAGATTGTGCATTCTTACCCGGGTGGGGCCGAGGACGATTCTTTTCAAAGTCTACTCCTTGATTTCTCCACGGCTGCCTCCAAGGCCACCTCGTCCGCAGAGGTCCTGAGACGATTCTGTCAGGAAACCCGGAAGTACTTTCAAGTAAGCGGGACCTACGTGTGGCATTTGGTTCCGCCTGATCAATTGGTCGGGGCCGAGGCAGATGGCTGGATGGCAGCCAAGTTCCGCAGTGCCCGCCTGCACACCTACGAGACCGCAATCGCCAACCAGGCAATTCTCAAGAAGCAATCTTTGTTCATGAACGGTCTCGACACCTCGCAGGATCCCATGGCCACCGAGTTCCAGGCCCGCTCCATCATGGCCGTGCCTCTCATTCTTTCGAACGAGGTCCTGGGGGCAGCCGTCTTCCTGCACAACTCAGCCGCAGATTTCTTCCGCCCGGATCACGCCGCCAAAGCGAGCATTCTCGCCACTCAATTAAGTGGCTTGCTTGAGGCCATGCGTCTTTCCGAGCGTGCGCGAGAAGAGCAACGCCGCGCTGGAATTCTTGCCGAAGTCGTCCAGAGCTTGCATTCCCAGCCCGATCTGGGTGTTCTGGCAGATGCCGTTGCCGACCGTCTTCGGGTTTTGCTGCGCACTCCACTGGTTTGCATACTGGCGCGTGGAGAGAGCGGATTCGAACTGTGGGCGGTAGCCACAGAGAATCCGGCATCCGCGATTTCGGTGCGGGCGCGCTATGACCGGAAAGATCTTCATTTTGCCTCCGATTTGGCCGCTCGCGCCATTGCAGCTGGCGAACCGATCAACGTGGTTATCAATCCGGCAGGGCATTCGCTCGGCGACCTGGTTCCCCCTGGGCCACTGCTCGCGGCACCGTTTCGGACTTCCACGCGGGAGGGCGCCGTCCTCGTCTACCCGCGCCGCGAAGGCCCGTTCACCAGCGAAGAGAAGTCGCTCCTGCCCGTGATCACCAGTTTTGCCGCAGTCGCGATTTCCAACGCCGAACTTTACTCCACTGCCCGCGCCCAGGCACATGAGCTCCACCAGATCCTGAACATCGCATCGGAGCTGGGTTCGATCGCCGACATCGATCAATTCATGAATCGCTTCTTGCTGCGGGCGAGCGACTTTCTTGGCTATGGCCGGGCCTTTGTGGCGGTGATGGAGCAGGATGGCCTGCGCATCCGCTGGAGTTTAAAAGAACGCAAAGCTGGCGATCCAGGCTTCCTGATTCCGGAAGGCATTTTGACTCGCGCCATGCGGGAAAAACAGACGTTCCGGGCAGATGACGTTACAAAAGTCGAAGGCGCGCAACTCGAGATGCTTGCCCGCTACGGCGTGCGCCAGCTGTTTGCCATTCCTTTGCTCGGCATTGACCAGCAACTGGCCGGGATGTTCGGAATGCTGGATCGCACCGACGGCCAGCGCATTTCCGACGAAGATATACGGCGGGCCCGTGCGCTTGCCGCCCAGGTAACCGTTGCTCTTGAGGTCAGCCGAAATCTAGCCTCATCCAAGCAACACCGCCGCAAGTCAGAAGCGCTCACTACGCTTGCTCTGGAAATCAACTCGCTTTTGAGAGGGCGTGAGTTCGCACGCAGCTTTGTCGGCCGCTTCGCCGAGATTATGGACGCGCCGGTAGCCGGATTGATCATTGATGGCCCGGTGCCGAGCGCCGTCTTTGCGCCCGATCCGGCAGCTCAGTCTTTTCAGGCATTACAAGCCGGTTTTTCCAGGGCTGCTTTAAGTATGATTTCGACCCGTTCCGAGTCGCTTACCGTGGTTCCTGCAGAACAGCTGCTCGGGAGCAAGACTGCAAATGCGCACCCCTGGAAAGAGGTGCTGGTTGCGGCCTTGCGTGGCGCATCGGGAGAACTGCTCGGAGCGCTTTGCCTGCTCGATCCGCCCGCGCCCCTGTCAGAATCCAGCCGCCAACTCTTGCAGGCCATCTGCGGCCAGGCCTCTGTCGCCCTCGAGAATGCCCGGTTTTTTGTCCGCCTGGAACAGGCCAATCGGCACTGGGTGGAAATCTTCGATGCGATCCCCGACTTCATTGTCGCTCACGATCAGTCCGGCAATGTTCTGCGGGTGAATCGAGCTTTGGCGGAGTTTATCGGGGTCAAGCCGCAACAGCTGATCGGTATCAATATGGGCGCGCTGCTGGCTTTAGGCGGGAATACGCCTTCGCGCTCCTGCCCTTTCTGCCGCAGCACGGGCGCCTTCACGGACGAATACCTGCATCCGGTCTTGGAGCGCACCTACCTTGTATCTACCTCCGAGGTGCATGCCGCCAGCAGCGAAGGCCTGCAAACGATTCACGTTCTCAAGGACATCACGGATCGGCGCGAAGCTGAGCGCCGTTATCGGGAATTATTCGACAATATCCAGGAAGGCTTATTTTTCTGCAGCCCTGACGGCCGTTTCATCGAAGTCAACGATGCCCTGGTGCGAATGCTCGGACACGAGAGCCGCGACGAACTTCTCCATTCCGATCCCCGCCAAGTCGTCTTCCCCGTCCCCGAGCGCCATCGTGAAATGTTTGCCGCGTTGGAGCATGGTGGCATGTTGCGCAACCGCGAAGAAGTATTGCGGCAGAAGAACGGCACACCGGTTCACGTGCTTATCAACGCCTTCGCCGTCAAAGATGCTCAGGGCAAGGTGCTTCAGTATCGCGGCCTGATGCTCGACGTGAGCGGGTTGCGAGCCTATCAGTCGGAATTGCAGCGGGAACGCGACTTCTCGGGCAAGATTCTCAACAATACGCAGAGCCTGATTCTCGTGGCCGATACTGCCGGCCTGATCAGCTATGCCAACCGTCGATGGCGAGTCTTAGGATATGAGCAGCCGGAAATTCTTGGCCGGCCTCTTGAAACCGTGATTGCCCCCCAAAGGCAGGATGCATTCAAGGAAGCCTACGCCGCCGTTCTCGATGGGCAACAGGTGGACAACATGGAGTTGCAGGTCCTGCATGCGGATAGCCGCATCGGGCAGTTCTCGGTGAACTTAAGCCCCATGCGCGACGAGCAAGGTCAGGTAACCAGCATTGTGGTGGTGATGAGCGATGTCACAGACGCCGCGTCGTTGCAGGCGAAATTGATGCACGCGGAGAAAATGGCGGCTGTCGGTCAACTGGTTTCCGGAGTGGCTCACGAGGTCAACAATCCGTTGACCGCGATTCTGGGATTCGCCGATCTGCTGATGGAAAACCCCGAGCTTCCCGACAGCGCGCGCAAGGATCTGCGGGTGATCCTGCAGGAAGCGCAACGAACCAAGCAGATTGTGCAAAACCTTTTGAGCTTTGCGCGCCAGATGCCGCCACAACGCAAGCCGGTTCAGCTGAACGCGATCCTGAAGAGAACGATCCAGCTGCGCGCCTACGACTTCCATAGCCGAGGCGTCGCGGTTTCCGAGCAGTTTCAGGATGACCTGCCTTTCGTCATTGGGGACTCGCAGCAGCTTCAGCAGGTGTTCCTCAACATCCTCAACAACGCTTATGACGCGGTGCGCGAATCAGGCAGCGGCGCCCGAATCAACATCACAACCGCCCGCAAGGGCGACTTTGTCGAGGTTTCGTTCCGCGACAATGGCCACGGAATTCACCAGCCCGATCGTATCTTTGACCCGTTTTTCACCACCAAGCAGGTCGGGGAAGGAACCGGGCTCGGCTTGAGCATTTGCTACGGCATTGTCAAAGAGCATGGTGGGGAGATCTTTTGTTCAAACAATGGTGGTGAACCGGGAGCAACCTTTACCGTTCGCCTGCCGGCCGTGAACGAATTCGCGTCTTTATCCGCAGTGGCTGGAGTCGTCAAACCATGAGCACGCCTGCTCGAAGACCTTCCCGATTGCCGGTGCTGTTGATTGAGGATGAGCCCGCGGTCATGAGCTACGTCCGCGCAGTCCTTGAGCGGTCGGGCTACTCCGTCCTGTGTTGTGATTCCGGGGCCGAAGGCCTGCGCCGCCTAGAGAGCGGAGAGTTTCAGGGGGTGGTTTCCGATATGCGCACTCCCGGAGGCGTGAACGGCGCCGATGTGTACGACTGGATCGTTTCGAACCGCCCGGCACTGGCCTCCCGACTGGTGTTCATCACGGGCGACATTGCCAACGAAGATACCGCCTCCACTCTCGAGCGCACCGGAGTGCCCTGCGTTGAGAAGCCGTTTCGAGTTCAGCAGTTTATATCTGTTGTTGAAGAGACCATGGGGAAACCGATTTGAGCCAACGTTTCGCAATTCGATTCTTGGTAGTCGATGACGAAGAGAGCATTCGCAAGCTATGTGTGACCGTAGCCGGGGGGATGGGATTTACCTGCATGGAGGCCGCCACCGGTGAGCAAGCTCTAGCTTTGCTCGAGGAGCAACCGGCGCACATCATCTTGACCGATCTGGTTATGCCCAGAATGTCGGGACTCGAGTTCTTGGAGCGAGTCCGCAGTCTTCTCCCGCGCGCCGAAATCGCGGTCATGACGGGGCACGGCTCGGTTGAAACCGCGGTCCAAGCCATGAAACTTGGCGCCTACGACTACATTACAAAGCCGTTTACGCCTTTGGAGGAGCTGCGACTCTTTCTCCGCCGCATGGCCGACAAGGTTGAACTGGTCGAAGAAAATCAGTTCTTACGCGAACGTGTCGACACAGAAACCGGCCTGCACGGAATTGTCGGGTCCACACCCAAGATCCAAGACGTGTTGCGCATGGTGGCGCGATTGAAAGACACCCGCACGCCCGTTCTGATCGTTGGTGAAAGCGGCACCGGGAAGGAACTCGTGGCCCGCGCCATCCACTTCCGTGGAGCTTTCGCCAACCGGCCGTTCGTGGCCGTAGATTGTGGTTCGCTGGTTCCGACGCTGATTGAAAGTGAGCTCTTTGGCTACGAAAGGGGCGCTTTCACCGGAGCCGTGCGCTCCAAACCGGGACTTTTCCAGTCGGCCATTGGGGGCACGATTTTCCTCGATGAAATTGGCGAACTTCCTGTGGAAATGCAGGCCAAACTTCTGCGCGTGCTACAGGAAAAGGAGGTGCGTCCGGTCGGCAGCAACCAGAGGGTCAAAGTGGACGTGCGCGTCATCGCCGCCACCAACCGCGACCTCGAAATGGAATATCGTGCCGGCCGCTTTCGCAAAGATCTCTACTTCCGTCTGGATGTGGTTACGATCCGGCTGCCTTCCCTTCGGGAGCGCCGTTCGGATATCCCCATGCTCGTGCACTGGTTCCTGGACCGACATGGCAAGGGAAATAACGTGCAGGTCACGAGCGCAGCCATGAAGTGCCTGCTGCAATACGATTGGCCGGGTAATGTCAGGGAGCTGGAGAACAGCGTCGAACGTGCCACTGCTCTCGGCGACGGCAAAACAATCGACGTTGCCGACCTGCCACCAAGCGTGCTGTCCCACGTTCCGACCGAGCTCGCCTCGATTGCAACCTCCACCCCGGTTCCGTCCACTGATCTGGAAGCGATTGAGCGGGCTACGATCCAACGGGTTTTCGAGCAAGTGAATGGCGACAAGGTGATGGCCGGCAAGATGCTCGGGATCAGCCGGGCAACTTTGTACCGCAAACTCAAGCGATACAACATCGGCTCTCAGCAGCAGGATCTCACTGGCGAAAGCCAGCGGCTCCAGTAGGCAGCCAACACTGTGTCATTGTGAGACATCCGCGAATTGGGATCTCTCCTCCTGAGACGCTTCGGGTCGATTTTTCAATCAATTAACCGATTTTAATTTGGCTTTGATCGTGCATAGCCGGAGTTAGGCCCTCGTCTGCAAACTCGCCGGGGGCGGGAGAACCGATGGGAAGTGAGGCTCCCAATACGGCGGCCCTGTGGAAGACCTGGCAGCGTCTTTACCCTCTGTATTGCGCTTTGGCGCACGAATTCGTGCTCGAAGCTCCACCTTGCCCTGACTTGGATATTGGCGTCGGAGTTCCTGGACCGGAAGCCGTTAGGGAGGCCTCCCTGTGGTTCTCAGCAATGGATTCGCGCATACAAATCCATCACCTGAGACACTTCGCGCAAACTTCCCCCCTGATGGTTGAGCAAGCCGTGTCCGACATGCTGTTTCATGCGTTGAACGCGAACCCGGAAAGCGATGGCGATCGGGACAAAGTCGACTTTCTCGTGGTTCAACTGCTCGCGATGCGCCTCCCTCCAAGGCCGACCGGATCCGATATCAGCTTGACCTCAGCCATGAAGGTATTTGAAGCCCTATGCGGCCGGGCCGAGGGCGAGCCAGCGCGGTTCACGAAAAATTTGGAAAAAATGATCGCTGAAGCAGACAGCGCGAAAAATCTCAACGCGCTATTCACCTCCCGCATCATCGAGCGCAGCCGGGAAATCAAGCACTCCTGCGGCGCTGACTTCTTTCAGCCGCAATCCTTGGGGGCGTTTGCGCGTTTCGGGTATCTCATTCGGCGCCGTTTCTTCCAGCTGATGCAACAAGATCTGAATGCCATTCTGGATGGCCTCCGGGAGCTTGAGTCCCGCGGCGTGACGACCATCGATTGCCGTAGGGCCCAGTTCAGCGCCGAAGAACCGATCGCGCGCATTCGCATGATTTGCAACTCCTGGAGGGTCATGTTTCAGGCTGAGTATTCCTCCGGCCAGCCGCTTTGCCTGCTGGTGGATTTAAAGACTGCAGTCGAGCTGGCTCTGGCACAACCAAGCAAGCCTCAGGCGTCGGCTGCATTTCACAAGATGACGGCAACTGCGGCGAGCAGTGTGGCCCGTGGCAGATAGGCAGTTTTGTTTGGAGTAGAACGTGGAACGTCCAACAGTCGCAATCTTTACCGATGATGCAGCTTTCGCCAACGCTCTTACCCGGCGATGGCTCATCGAACGTGAAATACCCGCCTTTGTCCTCATCGAGAGCGACTCCGACTGGGGCAGCGCTTTGGACTTCGACCTTGCGGTCGTCGTCAGAATCAATCCTGAGAAGCTGGCAGCAGCGGTTGAGGTACTGAAGGCCACTGGCAAGCCGGTGATTTTGGTCTCTTCGTTGAACGGGCACTCGCCTCAAGGCCGAAGTCTGATCGCTTTACCGGAGGTCTTGGAATGGCCCGAGTTGGTCGTGGTGGTTGCGCAACAGGTTCTCTATCACGAGCGCGCTAGAGCAGACTTTGAACGCATGCAAGAATTGAATGTGGCATTGGAACGGGAGGCGTCACTCGGACGGTACATGCTGGAGGTGCGGCACAATCTGAACAACGCATTGACGTCTGTGCTGGGCAATTCCGACCTGATTCTGCTCGACGCTGACCAACTCCCTGCCTCGCTACGCTCGCAGGTCGAAACCATCCGAAACATGGGAATGCGTATGAATGAAATCCTCCACCGGTTCTCCTCCCTTCAGAAGGAGATGCTGTTAATAGAGCAGCAGAGCGGGAGTAAAGGCGCGCGCTCCGCCACCGCAGGCACGTCGTGACTCTTCTCAATACTCAACCCTGACCAGGTAAAGCCCGGAGGCTGGTGCCGTAGCACCAGCGGCCGAGCGAGTGCGGTCGGCGAGAATCCTCAACAGATCTTTCGGCGCTCTGGTTTTCTTCCCAACCAGCAAGAGAGTTCCCATCAGGTTTCGCACCATGTGGTGAAGAAATCCATTGCCGCGGATTTCGTACAAAAATTCACCGTCTGCCGCGCTCATGCGAGAAGAAAAGACGGTTCGAACACTCGAGAGCTCTTGTTCGTTTCCACGCTCGGGATCAACGGCCGCAAACGAGGTGAAATCATGTTCGCCTTCGACCAAAAGCGCAGCCGCTTGCATTGCGTCGAAATCTAGCGGATACGGATAGTGCCACACGTAACGCGCAAGAAACGGAGGACAAATATCCCGTCGATACATGCGATAACGGTAGGTCTTGGCCCTCGCCGACTTCCGGGCGTGGAAATCGGGCGCCATTTCCATACACTCGAGCACCCGAATGGAGGGCGGAAGGACATCGTTGAGCGCAATTGCAAGATTCGCCGTCGGGATCACGGACTCAAGCGCAAAACTGGCCACCTGCCCAAGCGCGTGCACTCCGGCGTCGGTGCGTCCGGAGCCTTGTGGCAGGACATTTTCCCCGGTCACACGTCCAATAGCTGAGGCGAGCGTCGCTTGAATGGTCGGCACGCCAGGCTGGACTTGCCAGCCGGAGAATTCGGTGCCGTCATAGGCGAGGATAATTTTCAAGGTTCGCATGGAAGAAAACGAATCCTGCAGAATGCGCCTGCATCCAACAATACATTGTTTACAGTCATTTACGTGAGGGCACCTGTCGCTCGAGATATACTGTTGCGTTCCCATTGAACCGTCTCTGTAAGCGGTACGCATCCACAGATTTTGGTACCACGTGGAACCCGGCAGTCCCTTTTTGCGTAATAAAGGTTTGCTAAGAGCCGCTTCGCCGCACTGAGCGTTCAGTTTCCAAGCTTTGCCAGACTTTAGGTTGTCTTAGATGGAGAGGATGGAATGTCTTTTTCTTTCTTGCAGTCTCAGCTTCGCAAGGCCGTAGGGATCCTGCTGATCGGGGCCTTTCCGGTTTCTCTCATGTGCCAGGATGCACAAAACTCGGCTCAAGCCCAACCGAGTGCGCCGCAGTCAGGTTTGCCAGCAGCACCAGCTCACCAGAGGAACGAGATGTTCAACTATGCGAAACCAAAGAGCCATTTTCCGAACCCGATTGCTCCCTATGTGCCGCATGACATCTCCCCGCCGGACCTGACGAATTCGCCCAAGATGGATCAACTGATGCGCGAGGGCAAAATCTATTTATCGATGGATGACGCGGTGGCGCTCGCCTTGGAAAACAACCTCGATATCGCGATTCAGCGATACAACACGGGTATCGCCGACACCGAAGTCATGCGCGCAAAGTCAGGGGCCAACCAGTTCTTCGGGGTTCAGTTCGGGGTGGTGCAAAACACTCCGGGTGGAGGCGTGGGCGGTTTGAGTGGATCAGTGGGTTCTGGGCCAGGTGGAACCAGCTCGGGAGCCGGCGGCATCGGGGCTGGAACCTTGGGCATTACCAGTACAGAGGGTTTGGGGCCTCTCATCACGAGCTTTGACCCGATTCTCACCGGGACACTACAGTTCGACCATGCACGGTTTGTAACGACCAGCCCGTTTCAAGGCAGCGCATCGAATACCACCACCGGGAACTTCAACTACCAGCAAGGCTTTCAGTCGGGGACCAACCTGCTGGTCGGATTCAACAACACCCGCTCGACCACCAACAGTTTCTTCCAGACTGTAAGTCCGGCACTGAATTCGAACTTTAATTTCCGGCTTTCGCAACATCTCTTGCAGGGATTTGGCTTCACCCCAAACAATCGGCTGATCCAGATCACGAAAAACAACCGCGAAATTACCGACGTTGCATTCCGCCTGCAGGTCATCACGACAGTTGATCAAATTGAAAATCTTTATTGGAATCTTGTATACGCGTACGAAAACGTCCGCGTTGCACAGGAATCGCTGGCCTTTGCCCAGAAGACCCTTTCCGACACCCAAAAACAGGTCGAAATCGGCAGTCTGGCTCCGATTGAGACGGTTCGTGCCCAGAACACCGTCGCCGCTGATCAGCAGAGCCTAATCCAAGCCCAGACGAACTTAGATCTGCAACAGTTGCTCATGAAGAACGCCCTGAGCCGGAGCTTGCAGGATCCCGTCCTGGTGAGCGCCGAAGTGATCCCCACAACCACCATGGCGCTGCCTCAGCAGGAGCCGGTGACTCCGACGCAGGATCTGATCAATGAAGCGTTGCAGCATCGAGCAGAAATTGTGGAAACGCGGATGGACCTAAAAAATCGTGATATCAGCACCAAAGCGCTGCGGAATGCGCTTTTGCCAAGCCTCGATCTATTCGCGTATTACGGTGGGTCGGGTGTGGGAGGATCGCAGAACCCGAATTACGTCTGCCTTGATCCAGCTCAGGCCAGTTCCGCCTTCTGCACCGGCTTCAATCCCGTAGCACCAGTGTCTTACAACTCAACCTTGAATCAGTTGGTGAACTCCACCGCTCCTGACAAGGGCATGGGAATCACGCTCAACATTCCTCTTCGCAATCGGCAGGCACAATCGGTCCAGATCCGATCGGAACTGGAATACCGGCAAGCTCAAATGCGCTTACAGCAGCTTGAAAACCAGGTTCGAATCGAGGTTCGCAACGCCCAATTTGCTGTTACGCAAAACCGGGCAGCAGTACAAGCCGCGCAAGCTGCTGTCGAATTGGCAAAACAATCGCTCGATGCCGAACAAAAAAAATACGCGCTGGGTGCATCGACATCGACCTTAGTGCTGCAGAACCAGTCGGCCCTGGCCACAGCAGAGTCGAATCTGGTTTCCGCGATGGCGGCATATGAGAAAGCTCAGATCGAACTGGATCGGGCGACCGGGCTCCTGCTGGAGCATGCGGGAATCAACATGGCGGATGCCGAAAAGGGCGAAGTCACCCACATGCCAAAGATCCCTTATGTGGCCCCGCGCACGGATGTGCAGTCGGTCATGCCGCAGCAGCCCCCTTCGCAACCGTAGATTGCCTCAGCAAGCTTTTTCTAGGGGGCACGTCTTAGCGGCGTGCCCCCTTTCTCTGCTCAGCTTGCGCTGCTTGCCATGAAACTCCTCCGTCCCGGTCCACCGGAAACGGTTGTGCGAGAATACCTGCACCATCCTTTCCATATGCCGGACACGCTCTCCATAGCTATCGTCGCGCTCAATGAAGAGGCCAACATCGGCAGGGTGCTCGCAAGCGTGAGCTGGGCAAATGAGATCGTTGTCGTCGACTCCGGCTCGAGCGACCGCACTTGTGAGATCGCCCGCGACTACGGAGCACGCGTCATTCACGAACCCTGGCGTGGCTACACCGGGCAGAAGAATTACGCGCTCGAATTGTGTACGAAAGACTGGGTTCTGTCGCTCGATGCGGACGAAGAGGTGAGCTCGGACTTAGCCGCGGAAGTCCGCGAGGTCCTTGCCAATTCCGGCCCGCTCGATGGATATTCCATTCCCCGCAAAAATTTATTCCTTGGCCGCTGGATGAAACATGGAGGCTTTTATCCCGATCCTAAGCTTCGCCTGTTCCGGCGCGATATGGCGTATTCGACGGGCCGCGATCCTCACGACCGGTTCGAAATGAAACAAAGCAAGCGTGTGGGTCGGACGCGCGGCGCCATGATTCATCATACCTATCCCACACTGATCCTTTACCTGGAACACATGAATCGCTATTCAAGCGTCTGGAACCGCGTTCCGGGGGCGCAACCCCGGCCCTTCAGCATTCCTGCGATCGTCATCCGCCCGCTCGCGACCTTTCTTTACAACTACTTCATTCGCCTGGGAATCCTTGACGGCCGGGAAGGACTGCTGCTGCACATGTACCATGCCGGGTATGTTTCGTGGAAGTATGCAAAGGCCTGGGAAATGGGAAGGAAGACGGTTGGGTGATCGGGCCCGACCAAGCGGTCGCTGTCTTCTCTTGCCCATCGTTTACGGCCTCTCCTATCATCGACAGTGAATATGGCCGACAACAATAGAGCGCCGGTTTCACCCACTCCGACAGCCGAGCTTTCTGCAGACCGGCAACCTGCTGAATCAGAGAAGAGATGGTCTGAGCGGACGCTGCTTCCCGCGCTCGAGAAGTCCCCCGAGAAACCGATCGGCGCCCCGACCGGGGTCAACCGTGACGAACATAGCCGGGCCCGATTTTCTACGATCTCCGGCGTTCCTATCAGCCGTCTCTACACCCGCGCCGATTTGCCTGAGGACTGGGGATACGAACAATATCTCGGCTATCCCGGCGAAGCTCCCTTCACCCGCGGCATACACGCCACGGGATACCGGGGGAAACTTTTCACCATGCGGCAGTTCTCGGGCTTTGCGTCTCCTGAGGAAACCAACCAGCGCTACAAATATCTGTTGGAACACGGCGGCAGCGGACTCTCGGTTGCCTTCGACCTTCCCACCCTGATGGGCTATGACTCGGATCACCCGGCGAGCGAAGGCGAGGTCGGAAAATGCGGCGTGGCGATCGATTCCCTTGAAGACATGGAGATTCTGTTCAGCGGAATCGACCTTGAGAGAACCACCGTGTCCATGACCATCAACTCGCCCGCCTCGGTCCTGTGGGCAATGTATCTGGTCGTCGCGGAGAAACAAGGCGCCGACTGGAACAAGATATCCGGGACCATCCAGAACGACATTCTGAAAGAGTACATCGCACAGAAGGAATACATCTTCCCGCCAGCGCCCTCGATGCGCCTGGTAGTGGATACCTTCGAGTTCGGCTCCAAATACACGCCACGTTTCAACACAATTTCTATTAGCGGGTACCACATTCGCGAAGCTGGCTCGACCGCGCTGCAGGAACTCGCCTTCACCTTGTATGACGGTGTCGAGTACGTGGAATGGGCACGCCGCCGGGGCCTTGACGTCGATGAGTTTGGCCCCCGTCTGAGCTTCTTCTTCAACGCGCACAACGATTTTTTCGAAGAGATCGCCAAGTACCGCGCCGCCCGCAAGATCTGGTATCGCGTGATGAAGGAGCGCTTCGCAGCCAAGAACCAACGCACGTGGCTGATGCGTTTCCACACCCAAACCGCTGGGGTTTCTCTTCCCGCACAGCAGCCCATGAACAACATCGCTCGCGTGGCCTTGCAGGCGCTCGCTGCCGTCCTGGGGGGAACACAGTCATTGCATACCGATGCCTACGACGAAGCTCTTGCACTCCCCACCGAAGAGGCCGCCCGTATCGCTTTGCGCACTCAGCAAATCATTGCCTACGAATCGGGCGTAACCCAGACGGTCGATCCGCTGGGAGGCTCGTATTTCCTCGAGAACCTCACGCTGCAGATGGAAAGCGGCGCCTTCGACTACTTCGGCAAGCTGGATGCCCTGGGCGGGATGGTGAAGGCGATCGAGCGAGGTTACCCACAGAAAGAAATTGCCGAAGCATCTTACAACTATCAGCGTGCGGTCGAAGCCAAAGAAAAGATCATCGTTGGCGTGAATGACTTCGTCATCGACGAGGAATCACCCAAGATCCTCTACATTGACGAGTCGGTGGCAAAGCAACAATCGGCAAAACTGAAAGCCCTGCGTGCCCGTCGGTCCAGCAAGGAAGTCCGCCGCCGATTGGACGCGCTGAAAAAAGCCGCCGCACTCGAACCGACGTCGAACGGAGCTGTTTCACCGGCCAACACCATGCCCCACATCATCGAAGCCGTTCGCGCCTATGCCACGATCGGCGAGATTTGCGATGCGCTGCGCGAGGTCTACGGGACTTACACAGAAGTGAGCGTCACCTAGGCGGAACCAGCCCCTGCCCAGTCCCGCCAGGCTGCTTGTTAGTGGCCTTTGTGCTGATCGAAGTAGGCTTCTCCTTCGCGCACCTGTTGCATCGCCTCGTCTACCAACTGAATCGCTTTCTCCCGGTGTCCACCTTTATTGGGACTGGATCTCTCCAGTTCCGATTTGGCTTGTTCCAAATGCCCCAATGCGGCGCTCATATGAGGCTCGTGTGCAGACATCTCATGAGTTTGTGCCGGACGGCCGAGCGAGTAAACGCTTAGTCCGATCAGTACGGCCAGCGTGCTTGCAAGTGTAATGATTCTGGTTCGCATACTTCCTCCTGAGAATTGAGAACGGACAGTGTCAGACGCGGAGCTTCGCAAGAGGGTTGCTCCGGGAGCCCCGATCCCTCAGGAATGGCACCCGCCGGGCGGGATATCCCTTCGGCCATTCCCCACGCTAGCCAATCCGGGCTGTTTCGGTGTGCTTTTCTAGATCGATTTAGTAGATTGTTCGCAATCTGCTAAACTGACTCGCTCGCAGCAGTTATTCCCTTCAGGAACTTAGGCATTCTATGGACTGCGTACTTGGAATTGATGTCGGCACTGGCGGTACCCGCGCCGTACTGGTGGATCGCGGGGGGAAGATCCTAAGCTCTGCCACCAGCGAACATGCGCCGTTCGCCTCTCCAAAAACCGGGTGGGCGGAGCAAGACCCGCATGATTGGTGGAGAGCGACGGGCGAAGCAATCCGTGCGGCCCTGAAACAGGTGCCGGGCTCGAGTGTCGTATGCGCCGGACTAGCCGGCCAGATGCATGGCGCTGTGTTGCTCGATGGCGCCGGAGAGGTGCTCAGACCGTCGCTCATCTGGTGTGACGTACGCACGCAGGCGCAATGCGATTGGCTCAATTCCAAATTCGGCGAGCGCAAGATCATTGAGCTCACCTGCAATCCAGCGCTGACAAATTTCACCCTGACCAAGCTTCTCTGGGTGCGCGACAACGAACCCGAGGTGTGGAAAAGGTTCGAGAAGGTGCTTCTGCCCAAGGACTACGTCCGTTTCCGCATGACCGGGGAGCACGCGATGGATGTAGCCGAGGCTTCCGGTACGCTCATGCTCGATGTGGCCCACCGTAACTGGTCGAGCGAAATGATGGCGATGGTGGATATTCCCGTGAGCAGCCTGCCGAAACTCTGCGAGTCCCCTGAAGTCTGCGCCCGGATTTCGGACCAGGGCGCTGCCCAAACCGGCCTGAAGGCGGGCACGCCGGTCGTAGGCGGGGCTGGGGACCAGGCGGGGGGAGCGGTGGGAATGGGAATTGTGCGCGCCGGAGCAGTGAGCGCGACGATTGGCACTTCCGGCGTCGTGTTCGCCGCGACCGACAATCCGGCGATGGACCCGAAAGGCCGAGTGCACACGTTTTGCCACGCGGTCCCCGGCCGTTGGCACGTAATGGGGGTTACGCAAGCCGCGGGCCAGTCTCTTCGCTGGATGCGTGAATTGCTCAAGAATGGCAGCAATCTTGATTACGACCAGCTTACGCGAGAAGCCAGCCAGGCCCCCCCGGGCTCCGATGGAGTGCTCTGGGCCCCGTACCTGATGGGGGAGCGCACGCCGCATCTGGACCCTAATGCGCGAGGAACGCTAACCGGCCTATCCGCCAGCCACTCCCGCGGACATGTCACCCGCGCCGTCCTCGAAGGTGTCGCTTTCAGCTTGAAGGACACCTTCTCGCTGTTTGCCGCGATGAAAGTCCCGGTAAACAATGTTCGTCTGGGCGGGGGAGGGGCCCGTTCTGACTTGTGGCGTCAAATTCAGGCTGATGTCTACGGCTACGAAGTGGAGATTCTAGCTGCCGAAGAGGGCGCAGCCTACGGCGGCGCCCTGCTCGCAGGCGTGGGCGCGAAGTGGTGGAACTCGGTCGAGGAGGCTTGCGATGCTGTGGTCGAAGTTCAAAAGCGCGTTAAGCCGAATCCCTTGGCTGCCTCGGCCTTGCATCGGCAATATGAAAATTATCGACTGCTCTACCCCGCATTGAAGCCGCTGTTTGCCAGGATGGGCTAGCAGCACGGATGGACGAGCCGCGAATACTTGGCTCGATATTCTCGCGGGCTCATGCCGAATTCGGTGCGGAAGGCGTGATTGAAATTCGAAACGTCCCCAAAACCTGAATCGAAGGCGATGTTCAGGATCCGCTCAGCATCCAGAATGAGCCGAGTGGCTGCGTTGCGCAGCCGGGTGCGCAAGACAAACTGACCAGGCGTAAGGCCGGTTAGGTTCTCAAAGACGCGCAGAAAGTGGTAACGACTGAGCTTCGCCTCCGCGGCCAGCGAAACGAGATTGTGGTTCCACTCTGGATGCGCGCCGATGCGCCGAACCACACGCGTGATACGGGCTTCGGAAGCCGGCAAACTCTGCCGCCTGGGGCTCGCGCCGCTACCCAGTTCGAGAGCTCGGGCAGCAATTTCGACGGCGATCTCCTCCCACCGATCAGAATCAACAAATCCTGGGCACGTCCGGGTCGCTTGAGCCCACACCGCGGTTGCCCTTGCGATCAATCTTGAAAGCTCTCGCACGGGCGGTAGATTGGACCTGACAAAGCCTCGGGATCGCGTTTGAGGGTTGCTTTCCTCGACAAGACTCTCAAAAAATTCGGGAGAGTAGGTAAACGAAATGCAACGATCCCCAACCCCGTGCTGATGCCCACATTCGAAGTACTGGCCGGCGTTCCCCAGCAACAACGAACCCGGAGTCATGAGTTCTCTTCCGGAACTGGAGCGGTACTGAAAACTTCCCTCCACTACGATCGCGATTCCGATATCTCGATGCTGTTCTTCAAAGGAGCGATCTCGCGGACCTGCACGGCAGACTACGTCAGCCGCGATCCAGCCTTTTCCCCTCGCCAGTATCTGCCGGGGCGGTGCACCCTGCTCTCGGCTGGATTCGATGTTGACCGCAATTTTCCCCAAGAACTTCCCCCTCGAGAACGATACAACACACATAGAGAGCCGACGCTATTTTCCCTGAAGTGACTCGCCCGGCCCTGCGGCGGGCCTGATTTGTGGGCCTCAAGGAGGAGTTACAGTGAACGAGAAAGGGGTTGCTCCGCTAGACGTTTCTACTACGCTCGTCGGGCATTGGGAACAGGTTTGCCTCAAGCTCGAAGCCCTGGCCGAGGAGTTCCCGGCCGAGAAGTTTGGTGATCGTCCGGCCGATGGTGTGCGCAACCTTGCGGAACTGCTGCGGCATATCGCGTTTTGGAACCACTATGTAGCAGACAAGGCGCGCGGAAAACAGCCCAACGACAGCGACAATGAACTCCCAAAAGAGAAATTCTCGACGAAGAGCGAGATTCTCCCAGCACTCAAACGCAGTGCATCCACTTCAACGGCAGCGTTGAAAGCGAATCCCTGCTTGAGCATCGATCTATCCGACATGGTGATCTCGTTTATCGAGCACAACTGCGAACACTATGGCCAGTTGGTTGTATATGCGCGTTTGCAGGGAATCGTGCCGCCCGCCTCGCGGAGATAGCCATCGTTCAAGCAGCGCGAAAGGTTGACAGGAGGAAGAAAGTGACACTCGGAGAAAATTTTCCTGGCTTACTGCAAGCCCGTGGTAGGTCGCGTGAAGTTCCGGAAACAGAAGATGTTTATGGCTGGCTGGTTGGAAGCTGGGAACTCGATGTAGTGCATTACAAAGGAGTGGATGTCTCGTCACAAAAGATTAAAGGTGAGGCCCACTTCAGCTGGGTGCTCGAGGGTCGGGCAATCCAGGACGTCTGGATCATGCCAAGAGCTTCGGATCGAAAGCCTGAGTCAGAGCGGATCAACGATATGTACGGAACCACCCTGCGGGTTTGGGACCCGCAAATTCAGGCCTGGCGAATCCGCTGGATGAATCCTGTGAGCGGGCATGAAGAACGCCAGACCGGTCGTCGCGTGGGCGAGGAGATCGTGCAAATCGGCGCTCGCGCCGACGGCACCCCCACCCGCTGGCGCTTCACAGAAATCACCGCGAATTCGTTTCACTGGATCGGAGAAGCATTACGCCCGGATGGCAAGACTTGGGTACTCGAAGGTGAGTTCCAGGCGCGTCGAATCCGGCAATGACGGGGCCGCGCGGGCTGTTCCTCTCCTGTTATGTTTAGTCATGGTTGAAATTTCCTGCCGTGGGCTACTCTTTGATTTGGATGGGGTTCTGGTTGACTCAACTCCTGCAGTCGCTCGCGTGTGGACAAAGTGGGCCATTGGGCACGGCTTCGATCCTGAGGAAACCGTACGCAATGCCCATGGGCGACCCAGCCTATCGACGGTCAAAGAGCTTCTGCCGAACGCTGTCGACCCGGTTTTGGAAAATGAGGTCATTGTTCGCGGAGAGATCGAGGACACCGAAGGCGTGGTAGCCCTGCCCGGGGTGTGCGATTTTCTGAGATCCGTACCGAAACGCCGCTGGGCCCTGGTCACCTCGTGCGTCAGGCCACTGGCACAGGTGAGGCTCTCAGCCGCGGGCATTCCGATTCCCGAGAAGATGATCACGGCGGACGACGTCGAGCGAGGCAAACCCGATCCCGAACCTTATCTAAAAGGCGCGGCACTGCTTGGGGTTCCCGCTTCCGAATGTGTAGTCTTCGAAGACGCTCCGGCTGGCATTCGCGCTGGTAAGTCAGCCGGCGCCCGCGTTATCGCTCTGCCCACGACGGAATCAGAAAAAGGACTGAAGTCGGCGGGGGCCGACTGGATTCTGCCCCGATACTCGAACCTCAGCCTGGCATCTTCCAACGGGCCGGGATTGAAGCTTCGCCTTACGGAGTAATCCTCGAGTCCCTGCCTTGGCGCGCGCTTTTGCCGATTTTTGGTCTTCCGGCTGTAAAAAGATTGTCAAGCCTCGCGGGGAATCAAGCGATCGGGTGGCTGGGAATAGTAATCTTTCCATAACTCGCCGGAACCATCCGATGCAGTTGAGCCGACTCGCCCCGGGGGAGGAAAATGCTAAGAGCAGCCGAGAACCTGCCCGCTATGACGTTTCAGAACGTGCCTCAGAAGTCGCCGTCGCGGACGGTGACTGCAGCGACCGACCGCATTCTTGTGGTGGAAGATGATCGAGCGGTGCAGCGGGCCCTGCGTCGCCTGTTTGAGGCAGAAGGTTACGGTGTTCAAACTGCGGACGATGGCGCGAGCGCGGTCGAGGTTTTCCGCAGCTATTCCCCCACGGCCGTGGTGCTGGACCTCCGCCTCCCGGGAATGTCAGGACGCGAGGTTTGCAGCACGCTGAAACAGGTGGCGGCTACGGTTCCCATCATTGTTCTAAGCGCTGCCAGCGACGTTTCCGACAAGGTGCTGCTGCTTGAACTTGGGGCTGACGACTACGTCACCAAACCCTTCAGCCCGCGCGAACTCCTGGCCCGAGTAAGAGCGGCCCTCAGACGCACTGTCAAATCCTCTCTCGGGGAGCAGTTCTCGTTTGATGAGATCCACGTGGACGTGAGCAAAATGGAGGTCATTCGGGAGGGCAGAACGATTACCCTCACAGCCCAGGAATTCAAGACCCTTAAGTTCATGCTGCAGAATCCGGAGCGCGTGATCACGCGCGACGAGCTTTTGAATGAAGTTTGGGGCTACCACAACTACCCTTCGACCCGCACCGTGGACAACCATATCCTGAAGCTGCGCCAGAAACTGGAGAGGGACCCCGCGAATCCTGTACATTTCAGGACGGTCCACGGTGTAGGCTATAAGTTCGTCAGCTGACCACAAGGGGAGCAGTGATGGTTAGAGTCCGGCTACGAACCAAGTTCCTGCTCTCGATGGTTCTGGTTTCGGCAGGACTTACATCCTTGAGCCTGCTGCTTGTCCGCCACACGGTTCAGGCGAAAGTTGTGGACGAGATTTACTCCGACCTGCAAAACTCCGTTACCACCTTTCAAAGTTTCCAGCACGAGCAGGAGCTGACCCTCAGTCGCTTTGCCGACTTGCTGGCGGACCTTACCAACACTCGTGCCCTGATGACCACGCACGACGAAACCACGATTCAGGACGGCTCAGAAGGCATCTGGCGGCTGGCCGGAAGCGATTTGTTCGTCCTGGCAGACCCGACTGCCAAAATCGTTGCGCTGCACACAAACACCGAGGGGTTCACTCGGGAAATGGCCCAGAGTTCCCTTTCGGCGCTCTTACAGAGGAGGGAACGGTGGTGGTTTGGCGCCAATCATCTTTATGAAGTCTTCGTGAAGCCAATTTATTTTGGCCCAGCAGCGGACAATCGCTTGCTTGGATTTCTGGTGATTGGTTATGAGATTGACTCACGCGTAGCCTCGCAAATCGGTCGGATCGCAAACAGCAAGGTGGCGTTTTCTTATAACGGGGCGGTTGTGATTACCACTCTTCCTGCCGACCTCAACCCTCAGTTTGCCTCCCAGGATTTTTCGGCGGAATCTGGAAAAGCTCGCGCTTTGGAACTCGGCAAGGAACGTTTTCTGCAGACCACAGTCGACCTCACGCCCGGCGGGCAGCCTAATGTGCGACTCACGGTCTTGAAGTCCTATGACGAGGCCACTCGGTTTCTTCAGAAGCTCAACCGATTGTTGCTGGGTTTGGGTATCCTGGCGGTCGTGCTGGGCACGGTTTTGGTGTTCCTGATTTCCGACACGTTTACCCGGCCTCTCTCGAGCCTGCTGGCGGGTGTGGCGGCTTTGGAGAAAGGCGACTTCCGCTATCCGCTTAAAACCGAAGGAAAGGACGAGGCTGCCGAGCTTTCGCGGGCCTTTGACGCCATGCGCGAAAGCCTCCTCAAAACTCAGCAGAGCCTTCTTGAGTCCGAGCGGCTTGCCACCATCGGCCGCATGGCTAACTCCATCTCTCACGATTTGCGCCATTCCCTAGCTGCCATCGTTGCCAACGCGGAGTTTTTGAGCGAGCGAGACCTGCCCCAGGAGCAGCGCGAAGAACTCTATCAGGAGGTGCAGTTGGGAGTGCACCGCATGACCGAACTGATCGATTCCCTGCTGGAGTTCTCCCGCACCCGGGCCTCCTTGCGGCCCACCTATGGGAATCTGCGCATGGCAGTCGAGCGAGCCGCGCAGGCGGTGCGAAGCAACCCCGAATTTCATAACACGCAAATTGAGATCCGCCAGCGCGGCAGCTTAGAAGGCTGGTTCGACCATCGCAAGCTGGAGCGCATTTTCTTCAACCTGTTGCTCAATGCGTGCGAGGCCATGCCGGACCGCAGCGGGCGGATTATGATCGAACTCGACGACGATGGCTCCAGAATAGAGATCCAGGTGAGCGACAATGGCCGTGGTATTCCACCCTCCATCCGGACTACACTGTTTGAGCCCTTCGTGAGCCAGGGCAAGGAAAACGGCACCGGGCTGGGCCTGACGGTAGTGCAAAAGATCCTTCAGGACCACGGCGGCGACATCTCCCTTGAGCGTACCTCAGCCCAAGGAACGGTGTTCTGCATCATTCTTCCTCACCCTGCAACTCTCAGTAAGGGCTCAGATGTGCAAGAGGCCTCTTCTGCGAAAACCCATGCCGGCTCGGCAAAACTCGCCTGATGCGAACTGGGGCCATAAGCTCTCAAAATTCTTCGTTCGGGAGGAAGACTTGAAACCACGAAGCTTCTACTTCCCCGCTAGTATGCTCTGGATTTTCCTGCTCCTGGTTGTGGGGCTGCCGTATGCCGCCGCCCAAGGTCCTGCTTCTCCCCCTTCTCGCGATCAAACTCTTGCGCAATCGGTTCAAGAGTTGCGCCAGCAAGTCGAAGATTTGCGGGCCGCGGTGGCAGAAATCCGTTCAGAGGCTTCACAATACCGGGCCGAAAGCGAGCAACTGCGCAAAGAATTGGAGAGCATCCGAACCACGCCAAGCACGACTGCACCGCCCGCAGGGACTGAGCAAGCAACTGGCCCAACCACTTCTGTGGAGCAGCGGTTGGAATCATTGGACGAAACCACGCAACTCCTGCAGAACCAATTAAAGACCGAGTATCAAACCAAAGTCGAAAGCGCTTCTAAGTACCGCGTCCGCCTCTCCGGTATAGTCCTCTTCAACCTGTTCGGTAATTCGGGTTCCACCGACAACATGGACGTGCCGACCTATGCAGCGCCCGGCAGCATTTACGGTTCGAGCTCCACCTTTGGCGCGACCTTGCGGCAATCACAAGTCGGACTGGAAGTCTTTGGTCCAACCCTGGGCGGAGCCAAAACCAGCGGCCAGGTTCAATTCGATTTCGGGGGTGGATTCCCGACCAACGCACTCGATGGCATCAATACCGGTATCGTGAGATTGCGCACCGCCAGCGCACGGCTGGATTGGCAAAATACCTCGATCGTCGCTGGCCAGGACGAGTTGTTCATTTCTCCAAACTCGCCCACGTCGTTCGCGTCATTATTGACGCCTAGCTTCGGATACTCTGGAAATCTCTGGGCCTGGACCCCGCAGCTGCGCATCGAGCACGAGCTCTGGTTGAAGGCGAACCAGAATGTTATCTTTCAGGCCGGCATTCTCGACAACCTGACCGGAGAGCCCTCCTACGGAAGTCACCGTCAGCCGCAGGCCGGAGAAAGTTCTGGTCACCCGGCGTACGCAATACGAACCGGGTGGAATGCAGAGGTGCACAACCGGCCTTTTGGCCTTGGGATCAGTGGATATTATTCTCCACAGCACTGGGGCTTCGGTTGGAACGTCAAAGGCTGGGCAGTAGCTACGGACTGGAAAATTCCACTTACCCGCCAACTGGAACTCTCCGGCGAGTTTTATCGCGGAAAAGCCGTGGGGGGAGTCGGGGGGGCGATCGGCCAGTCTTTAGTGTTCAGCGGCGACCCTTCTGAGCCCACGTCTTACTTCCGGCCTTTGAACTCTGCAGGCGGATGGTCGCAACTCAAGTTTTCGCCCACTTCTCGGCTGGAATTCAACGGCGTGTTCGGCATGGACAACCCCTTTAGCTCCGATGTCCATGCCTTCGCTGCTCCGGTCGGCCCATACGGATACGTGCTGGCGGCAAACCGTAGCGGGATGGCAAACGTAATCTTCCGGCCAAAGTCGGACCTGTTGTTCTCCGGCGAGTATAGGCACCTGCGCACTTCGCAGCTTGTCGGATACAACACTGCTGACCAAATAAATGTAATGATGGGAGTGCTGTTCTGATGCGCAAACTCCTGCATTTCCTCCCGAGCACGGCGCTGTTCCTGCTTTGCAGCCAACTCTTGGCGCAACAGGTGACCCTCTCGGGACGCGTACAACTTATTTCCTCTGAAAAGGAAAATGAATCTACGCGGGCAGGGGGTGTCGTCGTCTGGTTAACGCCGCTAGATTCACACGCGGCGTTAAAGCCGTTCCGCGCGGGACCGCTGAAGCTTGTGCAACACAACAAGAGCTTCGAACCGCATTTCCTGATCGTTCCAGTCGGCGCAGTGGTTCAGTTTCCAAACCATGATCCCTTCTTTCACAATGTTTTTTCCTTATTCGAAGGGAAGCGATTCGACCTTGGATTATACGAAGCAGGCAGCAGCAGAAACGTGAGTTTCGATCGCCCAGGAGTGTCTTACATTTTCTGCAACATTCATTCAGAGATGAGTGCGGTCGTCATCGCACTCGATACGCCCTACTACTCCGTTTCAACCTCTAAAGGCGAGATCGTAATCCCCGATGTACCGGTGGGGCGCTATTCAATGCATCTCTGGTATGAAACTGCACTCCCGGAGACTCTGAAGACATTAACCCGCGAAATCAACGTGACCGAATCCAGTTCGACCTTAGGTGTGCTGCAGGTGACAGCAGAGCGCGCTGCTAGCGCCCATAAGAACAAGTACGGCATGGACTACGAACCCCCAGCCCCCAATACTTCCGGCTACAACCATCCCTAGAAACTTGCCTGACGAGAAATTTACATTCTTCTGTTGGATTTTTGACAACTCGCAAAGTCCGCGCTCCTAGCCTGTTTTCATCATGAACGGGTCTTGCTTCGGCTCGTTCCTGGTGGCAAAGGTCCCGGGACCTTCCAATTCAACCTTCTAAGCCACCGGACCGAAGGTAAGAATCCGTTGTTGCTCACGACATCGATTCCCAGGAGAATCCTTATGCCTTGGTGTATGCAAAAGAGCGCACACACAGCGCTTTTCACCCTTGCCCTGGTCGCCACTGGTTTTTCCACTCTGGCCAGCGCGCAACGATACTCACAAACGAATCTCGTATCTGACGTCGCCGCTTGGGCGCCGACGGTTGATGCACACCTGAAGAATGCGTGGGGGATTGCCTACAGTGCAACCAGCCCGGTGTGGGTAGCTGACAACGGCACCGGCGTATCTACGCTCTACACCGGGACGGGAGCGATCGTCCCCCTAGTGGTAACCGTGCCGCGGCCCGCGGGAGGGATGGAGCCCGCTACGCCGACTGGAATCGTCTTCAACGGCAACGGCGGGTTCAATGTCACCGACGGGGGAAGGTCGGGCTCCTCGATCTTTATCTTTGATACGGAAGACGGAACTATAAGTGGTTGGAATCCGACCGTTGTCGCCCGTCGCGCCAAACGCATGGTGGACAACTCTGGCATGGGCGCAGTTTATAAAGGCCTTGCTATCGGCACCACCGCGCAAGGCACGTTCCTCTATGCCACGAACTTCAACAGCGGATGGGTCGAGATCTATGATTCGCAATTCCAGTGGGTCAAGAACTTCACCGATATGGATATTCCGGATGGTTATGGTCCCTTCGGTATCCGGAACATCAATGGCAAACTCTACGTCACTTACGCCAAGCAGGATGCGGACAAGCACGACGACGTTGCCGGCGTAGGGCTAGGTTTCGTTGATGTATTCGACCTGAACGGCAACAAAATCAAGCGACTGGTCTCAAAGGGCGCCTTGAATTCACCCTGGGGCCTTGCCCTTGCGCCTTCAAACTTCGGCAAGTTCAGCGGAGCCCTGCTCGTAGGGAACTTCGGCGATGGCCGCATTGACGCCTACAACATCTCCACCGGGGCGTGGCTAGGCCGATTCCTGAGAGCGAATGGATCAATTCTCTCAATCGATGGCTTGTGGGGCTTGTCGTTCGGAACCGGCGGGACTTCGGGACCAACCAACACTCTATTGTTCACCGCTGGTCCTGACCACGAGTCGCACGGACTTTTTGGCACCCTCACAGCAATCCCCTAACACGTCTCTCTCCTCTTCGTTCATTGGCCAGCCGCAAGGCTGGCCTCTTTTTTGCGCTCCGCACTCTAACGCCCGCCGTTTTTCCCAAGGTGGCCAGCATTTCGTGATAAAACTGTACGTCCTTTTATTTCCTTCGCGAGGTCCACATCCGAACCATGGCCATGACCAATGTCAGCAGTACTGCTCCGACCGCTGCCCCCCCCAGCACCGGAACGAATTATGGCCCGGCACTGGCTGTTCTAACCACCTTGTTTTTTATTTGGGGCTCGCTCACATCGCTGAACGATGTCATCATTCCTTTCGCGCAAAACACCTTCAAAGTAAACATCGCCGAAAGCATGCTGATTCAAACGGCATTCTTCCTGGCATATTTCATCTTCTCGATCCCATCGGCGAAAATCATCGATTGGATCGGGTACAAATGGGCCATCATTGTTGGACTGGGCACGATGATTGCGGCCTGCTTGCTGTTTTATCCGGCCGCCAGGATTCCCTCTTTTCCGTTTTTCCTCACAGGTTTTTTCATTCTGGCCGCGGGGATCACCGTGCTGCAGGTCGCGGCCAATCCCTACGTTGCTGTGCTCGGCCGGCCGGAAACGGCCTCGAGCCGTTTGAACCTGACCCAGGCTTTCAATTCCCTCGGAACTGCGGTCTTTCCGTGGGTTGGCGCGCGCCTGATCTTGCACGAAACGGTTGGAGCAGCGGCACAGACGGCATCGCAGGACGCGGTAATCAAGCTTTACGACTATTTCTTCGCTGTGGTTTTGGTCCTGCTGGCAATTCTTTTTGCCGTCTTCAAGCTCCCGAAGATGGAAGCCGTTGAACACCATATTGGGCAGAAGGTGGGCGATTCCGTATGGAGGCATCCGAATCTCGTCTATGGCGCGATCGGAATCTTCGTCTACGTGGGCGCAGAAGTTGCGATAGGCAGTGATATCGCAAATTATCTGGCACTACCCAACATCGGCCGCTTTTCACTTGAAATCGCTGATCCCGCGGCACGGTACCATTCTGCCTTGGCTGTGGCCGCTCGATACATTTCACTTTATTGGTTGGGAGCCATGGTGGGCCGTTTTATCGGATCAGCGGTCCTGCAGAAGGTGAAAACATCCAAGGTTCTGGCTTTCTGCTCCGCAATGGCAGCCCTTCTCGTTATGGTCTCGGTGCTCACGAGCGGACAGGTTGCTATGTGGTCGGTGCTCTCCATTGGCCTATTCAACTCGATTATGTTCCCCTGCATTTTCACCAGTGGCATCGCTGAGCTCGGACCCTTGACGGGAGATGGCTCGGGCGTGCTCAACATGGCGATCGTGGGTGGCGCCGTAATCCCTTATATCGTCGGCCAGATTGCCCTGAGGATTAATAGAACCTACTATCCTGAAATGACTCAAGGCGAGATGAGTTGGGGGCAAGGTATTCACTGGGCGCTGCTCATCGCAGCCGCTTGCTACCTGTATATCTTGTTCTACGCCGTGAGCGGATCGAAGCCGAATAGCGAACGCTACGGCGCTGCCGGAGCTCGCTCTTAGGTGGCAGATCTTCTCTACGCCGGGGTTGATGTTGGTGGCACCAAGGTTGCCGCCGGGTTGGTGGACGCCAGTGGGCGAATCTTGTCGCAGATTCGTGTTCCCATGATTTCCCATTCCTCTCCGGAGGCGGGGCTGAAAGCCGTTCTCAATGCTCTTGATCAAATCACGGCCGGCTCGAGCGGGCTTGTGGGAATCGGGATCTGTTCTCCCGGCCCGCTGGATCCCTTTGCCGGGATTATCCTGAACCCGCCCAATCTTCCCTGCTGGCGGAATTTTCCGCTGGCTGAATCTGTGCAGAAGGTCTATCCCGTCAAAGTGAAAGTGGACAACGATGCTAACGCCGCAGCCTTGGCAGAAGCGCGCTGGGGCGCTGCGCGCGGCTATAAGAACGTTTTTTACGCCACCATTGGTACCGGGATCGGTACCGGCATCGTCTTCGACGGAAAGATGTTTCACGGGCGCACCGGTGCAGGAGCAGAAGGCGGGCATGTCAGCATCGATTACAAGGGGCCCGTCTGCGGATGCGGCAAGCCGGGTTGCATTGAGGTGCTCGCCTCCGGCAATGCGATTGCCCGGCGCGCACGGGAAGGAATTGCCGCGGGTGCGAAGTCTACAATGGTCGCCATTGCCGGCGGCAACGTGGATGCGATTCGCGGAGAAACCGTGGGCAAAGCCTTTCTGGCCGGCGACCCGTTTGCCAAACAACTGATCATCGAGACCATCGAAATGCTGGCCCTCTGGTTGGCTAACATGATCGACCTGCTTGACCCCGAGGTGATCGTGATTGGCGGGGGTGCGGCAATGCTCTATCAGCCGTTTTACGATCAGCTTCACGAACGGACTTCTCAGCTCGCAGTGAATCCGCGGGCCAACCAAGTTCCGCTTCGTTCCTCACATTACGGGGCCCATTCAGGGATCGCCGGAGGCGCCGCGTTGTGCGCGTGAGCAAGCTGCCAGCTCCAGAGAAGGCGACCCGGAGGCCGCACACCCCGCACGCGGCCTCAGCCGATCACTTCTTCGTCACCGTTCCTTCATAGTGCGTCTTACTGACCTTTCCGTCTTTCCCGGTTTCCTGATAGTCGATGTTGTACTGCAGAAC
Organism: Terriglobales bacterium; assembly: GCA_035496675.1. GTDB lineage: Bacteria > Acidobacteriota > Terriglobia > Terriglobales > Acidobacteriaceae > Gp1-AA145. The sequence continues at coordinate 19,650 of DATJEL010000022.1, read as the reverse complement.
GCAATTGCCATCTTTCAGCACCCATGCGGTCCCCACGATCTCGTAGTTCTGCAATTTACCAAATGCTGTGAGCGCCGCCTTGTCGGTTAGACCCTGTTGAGTAGTATCCACGGTGTACTTGATCGTCTCAAAGCCGTTCACGTTGTCCGGACCCACGGGGTTGACCTTCGGCTTGGCAACAAACAGGTTCCAGGGGGTCCCGCCTTGGGCAATGCCGGTGATGACTCCCCTCCAATTGATCTGGTCAGAACGGGCCGCATGGGTGGTGACGGTTTCTTCGGCGAAGCCGTTGTCGATGGTCCGCAGGATGATCTTCGGATCAGTGAACTTCTTGCTTTCTTCGAAGAATTGTTTGTCTTGTTCGGTTGCCAGCCATCGGTCGCGATGTACCAGGTCAACCGCGTCCTGAGCGTAGTCGGCCTGAAAATCTTTGCTCTTGGCTGTAGGGTCACTTGCCACTACCTGATTAGAAAAATGCAATGCCAGGGCAGGTGAGGGGCCCTCGAGAAAGGTCTGCACGCAGTAGGAGCCGCCATCGAAGCTGTTCGCGGAAGCTGCGGCGATTGGGGCATTCTGGGAGGTTGGAGTGCGACTGGTTAGGGGCGAGTTCGGTTTCGAGGTACAAGCCGAAAGTGTGATTAGCGTCAGGCCCGCCCCCCAAGCGAGCATTCTCGTGGCGAGAGTCCGAAATTCTTTCGAATGGGTGTCCATGGTTATGTCGGAGGTTACTCCTTTGTGATGATCCCTTCGTAGTGTGTACTTTCGATCTTTCCATCGTTGAAGGTGTAAATGTTGTCGAACGAGAACTTGACCATACGGCCATCGTTTTTCGCGATCCAAGCCGAACCTTTGACGTTGTAGTCTCTGGTCTGGCGCATGCCTAAGGAGTTTCCCATTTCCATGGCCTTCTTAATGTTCGCGTCTACGCCCGTGAGATCGAAGTCGTAGCGCCGGGCATCGTACCCTCCGCTTTGTTCATCGCCAAAATATTTCACTCCCGGCTGAGCGTCGCCAATGTGCCCGTTGAGGTAAGCCATACTGATGCCCCCATACACGGTTTGCCACGCCGGGCTGCCGTAGGGCGTGCCGTTCAGCTGGCGCGTGCGCGTATTGGCAGGAAACACATCGGTTCCGAACTTCGTGGCAGGGTTATTGTCAATCTGCTGGCCAGTAATTCCGCTGGAGGAAATCTCAGCCTGGCACTCGTAGGAAAATCCGTCAGATCCGCTCTTCTTGAAAGAGGCATGGAAAGATTCCGCAGGCTTGTGGATGGATTCCTCCAACTTGTCCATTGCAGCCTGCAGGTCATCCTCTTTCGAGGCAGGCTTCGGGGCCGCAACCCTGGCATTGGGGGAAGATGCTGTCGTCCTCGATTTGCATGCTGTGAACGTCACTAAACTCAGCATCACGAACGCGGCCATCAGCCCTGGAGTGTTCACCCTCATATTCGTTCTCCTTTCATGAACTAGCCAACCTGCTTCGCTGCAATCGCGCCGATAAAGGGAATTCGAAATTCGCGATTGTTATAGGCCTGATACATCAAGAAAACCCAGAACACGAACAAGCCTAAAGAAATGACGAGCCCGACCGGGACCAGAATCATTGCCGCCCACGCGGTCACGTCCATCAGAGCGCTCACCAGGATGCCCCAGCCGATCCGGAACACGATCCCGGCAGCGCTATACAAGATGGATTGCATCGCGTGGAACCGCACGTAGCGGTCGTGCTTGTAGGGCTCAACAACGAGAAAGATGATTCCCGTGATGAAGCCCAGAATATAGGCAAGCGCTGCCGCCATATTGGAAGTGAGTCCAGTTGCCGCGGGCTGGGCGGTGACTGGTTGCGCCGCAACCGCAGCGCCACCTGTTTGCGCAACAGCGACGGGCTGAGGCGACGCTCCTACCGACTTGCCGCAGCCCGCGCAAAACTTCGCTCCGTCGACTACAGTTGATCCGCAATTCGCACAGAATGCCATGTGAGTTTCTCCTTTAAATGACCGTATGACGCGCCACTACGTTTCGCCGAGCACTCCACGTAAAACCTGAAGCACCACCTTTGAACCGGTACTCTTGTAACGCTCGATCGCGACCTTACTCCGCGTCGTCCGAGATCTGGAAGGTCCAGATCGCATCGAACATCAACCCGTCTCCCTGGGCACGTGCCACGTCGCCGCCGGAAAACTTTTTGTCTTTGGAAACGGGGCGAAGGACGATGGCGTACTCGCCAGGAACAAGTTCAGAATTCGCGGAAATTTTGTACTTCCCCGAGGCGAGTTTCTGAGGCGTACTGGCCACACGTTCCTCGAGGAAATGCGAATACATTTGCCAATCGGCGGCTGGGCTGGACCGGATGTCTTCTTTGCCTTGGGTCGCGCCCACGACTCGGCAGGTATTTTGCGCCGGCGTCAACTTGACCATTGCTGGGGCATAGTCTTCCGCATTGACTCCTACTGCACGCGAAAAATCCACGGTAAAACTTGGCTTAGTGCTCTTTAGGACATTGCCCGAAGTTGGACTTGGCACGCCCCACACGTAGGTAACCGTAGGCGTGCGGTGCGACATCATGCCGGAGAAGATGCTTCCGGCCTGCTGCACTGCGGAACCGCCGATCCCGGAGTTCATATGAGCGGCGGCGCTGTAGGTAGCCGTGTTGACTCCCGCTTGCATGGCTTGCGTTACTGCCGAGTCTGCTGCGAGCGCCTTCATAGACGAGGGCTTGGTTTTCGTTTCGGCGAGCTGAGTCTTCTCCAGCCTCAATTCTTGGGTAGCGTTGCCCTGCGTTACTGAAACACGTGGCATTCGCGATTTGGACGCCGGCATCACGTCGGAGGGCTGACTCGCATTTTCTTTGCTGGGCGCCGAAGCCGTCGTCGGGCTAGAGGAGGCAGCAAGGATCGCGTTCAATTCTTTCTCAGTCACGCCGGCAGCGTTCAGGCGAATCAGCTCATTCGTGGACGTGTTGAACTTGCTTGGTCCTGCTTGAATTGCAGAGACAATCACCGACTCCGGTAGCTTTTTGTGCACCATGGCGATGACATCGTCGTTGGTGAGGGTCTTCTGCGCAGGTTGGGCAGTGACCACACATGTGCCGATCATGACAAAGGACAAGGTCCGAAACAGCAATGAGTTTGTAAGGTGTGCCATATCAACTCCTGATTTGAATTCTGAATGGTTCCAGCAGGTCTTAGCCGCCATAGATTTTCTTCACGTGGTCTATGCAACGCGGGTCCGGCTGGCCGCGTATGGGATCAACGCAGCGGGGCCCCCATACCCATACGGCCAAACCGTAGGAGCTCTGCCTGGTTGAGTTCACGCGATTGAAGGGCCAGGCTTCCTGGTCGAAGCACCAGTACATCGTCCAGTTAACTGTGATCTGATATGGGCCGGTCAGATTGAAATCCCAATTGCCCAAGTGACCTTCGTCTTTTGAGGAATCGTCAAATGCGCCGCAAATTTGTGCAGGATCAGTGTTGGGGTAGTAGATATCGTAGGAGCTGATGCTGAATTGACTGTTCAGCGGGATCTCCCACTGATCCGCGCCTGGTATGCTCCACAGATTACCGTCCCAAACGTTGACTCTCGCATCGAAGAACATGCCGCATGGATCAGCCTTGGACTGTATCTGTTCCTGAGCCTCGCCATTGATGTAACAGAAGTAATCTTTCAAGTCCTCGCCATTGAAGTATTGATTGAAGAAATTTCCGTAATCATCGTGGCCGTATGCATAACGGAAAACCCAGCCGGATAGCGGGTTGCCCTGATAGGAAAACGACGGGAACTTCGATGTGGCGTCGCCGGGTAGGCCGTCGAATCCCGCTTCGACGAAGTTCACCTTCGAGAGCGTCACCTCCGACTTCGGAATCGAGTTATAGGCCAAAGGAACCTCTTGCGGCGTCTTGTCCGGAATGCGTGGCATACCGCGAGCCGCATAGAAGGAGAAGCCAGAACGCTGAATACCCCTCCCTACGCTCGGAACCAGAATCAGGGTCACGTTGTCCTGATCGAGCACGCCCGCGAGCCACGGATCGAGATGAACAGTAATGCCGCGGTCAGTCCAGGAATCGATGTTCAGATTCGCTTTGAATCCGAAGGCAGCGGAGAGGTAGGCGGAGTTTCCAGGCTTCGCTGAACCAAAGCCGCAGCCAAGAATCGTGTACGGGTTGTATTTCGGTTCTGGAGTAAAGACCGTGTGTGAAGGTCCGCCGCTGACCTGAATGATTCTCGGAGTTGGATCGCTCGCACAGGTAAGAACAATGGTGTTCAGGAATGGAGCATGAACGATTCGCGAGTTCAGGCTTCCCTGAACGTTTTGGACGGTTCCCGGCCCCAACGACTGAACCCCGCTCGCGCCTTGAAGACTCGCGGACGTTGGAACGCGGGTTGTTGTCACAGAACCGACAGAACCCGCAGGGATCCCTAGGCTGGCCGTGATTTCCGCCGATTCTCTATCGGCTGCCTGCTTCTGTTGCAGGAGCACAGCGATGATCTCTTCGTCCTGCTTCGTGGCGCGTGGGTTCGTCACTTTTCCGTGAGATTTGGGTGGCAAAAGATTTACAACGGTTGGGCGATTGACGGTGCATCGGTCGTGGCAGGTCTTATGGCACTCTGCCTGATTGACCGTTGTCGACTGAGCGCAGCGTGCGGTGCAAATCCTCTCGCACTGGTCAGCCACGACTAACGCCGTCGTGCGATGAGTCGGAGGAGTGGAACTGCACGGTCGCACACTCGCGTCTCCCATTGCGTTCAGCACGTTCGGGCTGACATGCGCCTGCTGAAGCTGGCGGCATCCCGTTGGTGAAAGATCGTAGTTTCCCTGGCTCGACTTGATCTTGGATACGATCGCTGTTTCCGGAAGACCAGCCTTCATTAGATTGATTACATCCGCGTTAGTAAGGCTTTGCCGGTTGGAAGGCGCTCCTGGCGTTTTGCTCGTGCCGGCAGCAGGCTTAACCTGTACCAACGTGGCCCCGCCGATTGTGTTCTGCGTGGCACCGATCGATCCAATACCCGAATTACCTCCCGGACCCGCTGTTCCCGCACTCTGGCCTGGACCAGACTGGCGATTCCCCAGAAGAGTTCCCGAATTCCCGGGAGCGCTTTGCCCGTTCCCTGGAGATAGCATTCCTTGCTGCGGCGCGGCGGAAGGCATTCCCGACTGTCCTCCAGAGTTAACCGGCGTAATCGTGCCGCCAAGTCGAGTGGGGATTGCCATCGGGAAGTTAACGTCAAAAGCCATGTTCTGGCATGTTCCCCAAGGTGCGAGCAAGTCGGACACCGTGGGGTTCGAGATCCGCGGAAGCATGTTGCACTGGCCGTTGATGACCTGAATTGGGCCGAGCGTACCGCTTTGCGGGAGAGCGTAAGGAGAGAATGCGAAGGGATTGGTGACGTCGAGTTTGACCTGAAGATTCGGGCCCACAGGCACATGATCAAATGCATAGGTGCAGACCTCATAAACATTCACTTTCCCGCCCGCAAGAAATTCCTTCACCTGGCCCAGGTACTTGAAGTTGTTACTGAGCGTTCCGATTGGCGTGTAGGCGGTCAATGGGCCACCTGAATTGCTTCCCACACTGACCGTAATTGCAAGGCCGCTGCAACTGCCGGATGGCTTGTGCGTGATCTTGCTCGCGTCCCAATAGACGAAGCCTTCCACATTCCCCCGGTTTGGCGCTTGTAGAATCGGTTGCGGCGCCCTGGTGCCGGGAAGAGGCGGTTGCCGCTGCTGCTGGGGCTGGTGTTTCTGTGGTCCGGGCGCCGTGAGGGTGCTGGTGGGAGGAGGCGCGGTCTGCGAGACCGACTGTGCCTCCAGGTTCCCGCAAGCCAAGACCGCGGTTGCGAACGCAATGGCGAATATCTTCTTGTAGCTCATACCCACGTTCTCCTCCGTGTAAATCGCCCTTAACCGGCCGTGCTAGTGGCTCATGATCGTGAGTGTTTTCGCGTTAGGGCCCGACCAGTTCGAACTAAACCGGTGGAAGCCGTAGGTGGTGAGAGGGTGATTCACCCCGTTCACCACCGCAACCACCTGAACCGAGTCCATGTTCCAGTTGTCTCCCCCAGAACCCCCGGTGAAGGTTGTCTCCAGGGTTATCCTGTGGATCTGCTGCATGGTGAGAGGGCGCTCGAGATACACCGTGACCTCATGTGTGCTGCCATCGGCCCATCGTTGCCCCTGGTTCACGTTCGCCTTCATTTGAACCAGACCATCCCCGTAAATCGTGATGCCCAGGTTGTCATTTCCTCCACGCAAGTCGTCGTTGCCGGTGGCAAACAAGAACTCCAGTTGACGCACCTGATCCGCTGTCGGGCAAACGATGTCTGGCCTGGCCGCGACATCGAAAAACGGATTGCTTCCAGTAAACCGGTGGAAGCCTGCTGAGGCGATCGGCACGCTCACGGTCTGACCGATGCCGACAATCTGGGCATCCAGCATGTCCCAGTTGTCTTCGCTATGAATCCCGCTCATTGCCGATATCGCGGGGTCTATCGGTCCATTCCTTCCCGGCAGCACGGCTGGACGGAAGCTGCCCTGAGCCAAGTGCACCAGCCGAAAACTTCTAATCTGGTCGGGTGGGATGGGGTGGTCAAGAGGAATGGAAACGGAATTTACGCTGTTATTGCGCCAGTTCGCACCCTGGTTCAGGTTTTTTGAGAACTGGGAGGCTCCGTTGGCCAAATGGATTTCGACGTTCAGGTCATTGCCGTTGCCCCGGAGATCATCATTCCCAGTTCTGAAGGTGAACCGTAGCTGGTTGATGGAGCACGTGCTAGCAGCAAGCAAAGTCCTCGGTTGCGGCTTCATGAGAATCCGGTTGTTCCCAGTTGCCTGGCAGCAGGCAGCGGCTACAGCAACGAAATTAAAGATTGTCGCCAGAATGGTCAGGCGGCGTGCCAGGATGGCCCTTACCAAGGTTCGGTTCATCTTCCTCACTCCCTCGCAGAAGGTCTTTTTCGATCTCATGCGAGAGAAATACCCCGGGTTGGACAATGGGTCAAAGGAACTGAAACTGAAACGGAGGTGACTAGGTAAGTGGCTGAAACGAAATAAGTTCTTTTGCTAGCTGACTCGTCCGATCGCCGGGGAAAGGCGAAAGTCGGAAGATGAGGCACGGCCCAAAAACGAGGGAAATTATCGAGTGGGTTGGCTTTGGGCGACGACGTTGGCTGCCAAGGCTTCTTGAGCGCGACGGGCAATCAATCCGAATCCACGGCCCTGAACGTCCCGGAGAAGTTCGGTGAGAGTGAGGCGACCCGCGCCGGAATTGCTCTTCAACTGCAGTTCTCCGAGAGCGAGGCGAGCGTCGGTTTCAAGGTTGTAGTAACCGAGCTTCTTGACAGCTGCAATCGTCGAGCGCAGGTCTTCGAAAGCTGCCGCAGGGGCGTTCTCGCCATGGGAGCTTACCGCCTCCACTCGAGCCCTCTGGATGATGGCCGAGAATTTCAGGGAGGGGTCAGAACTGGTCTGGCTGTACTTAATCGCGGCGTCAATCGACGTTCTAGCATCCTCGAACTTATTTTGCATCAGCAATGCATGGCTCAGGATGGTGTAGCCGCTGGCCAGCGCGGGGTCGCTTTTTTCTTTTTCAAACTCCGCAATGGCCGGCCGTATGAGAGATTCGGCCTGTTCGGGGTGCTTTTCTTCAAGCGCCAGGTCCGCGAGTTCAGCCTGGCTCTCCTGGACAAGTCCCTGGTCCCCCACCTTTTTCTGCAAGTCTTGTGCCGCAAGAAATTGTTGGCGTGCGCCGGCGAGATCGCCCTCGGCTTTTAGCGCTTCCCCGAGTTCAATCGTTGCCTGGCTCAAAGCCTGATAGCTGCCCTCAGTTGGGCGGATCGCTTCGACCGCCTGCTGCGCCAGCTTTTTTGCCTCGCGGACATTTCCCTGGGTCAAGGTAAGGTCGGCCAGCCGGTAAATTGGGTACCACGCTTCCGCATGATCAATCGCCGCATAGAGATCTATCGTTTCCTGATAGGTCTTCGCCGCAGCCGCCAATTGACCACGCAGATAAAGAATGTCAGCAATATTCGAGAGCGCGGTCGCGACATTCTGCTTGTCGCCGGACTGCTCGAAGTGCGTTTTTGCCTCTCGATAGAGCTGCTCCGCCCGGTCAAGATTGCCTTGGTTGGCATAGTCGACCGCCATATTATTCAGGATGGCGCCGGTTTTCTCGTTCTCGCCGAGTTCCTGCAGCAGACCCAGAGCGCGCCGGTAGCTCGCAATCGCCTGATCAATTTGGCCTATCGAGCCCTGATAATCACCCATCAGTCGGATGGCATCCGCAGCCCCCGAACGATTCCCGGACGAAACAAAGATTTCGTAAGCGTCTTCGCATACCGGAGACGCCTGTTCAGGATGCGCGCTGTACAACAAAGTCAAGCATTCATCTCTCCTAGCCAACGCGTAAATCATCTTTTTGCCTTGGGCTGAGGCCTTGTTGATTGCGCTTCGGATGAGGGCGAGCGCCGCCGGCACGCTGTTCTTGGTCGCAGCCGCTTCTGTCAGGTCGATTCGAGGATCGTCGGACGAAGGGGACGGAAGGGCGCGCAAGCTGTGGATGGCGTCCAGCGCTTGCGCTGCGTGACCCGCTTGAATTTCGACATTTGCAAAGTGCAGCCCATAATCAACATTGTCCGGGAAAAGCTCGTAGAGCGCGTGATATACCGACGCAGCCCGTTCCTGGTTGCCGATGCTCTCGTAATAGTCGCCCTCGACCAGCATGTGTTCTGCACGAGGCAGATCTCCGCCGAGATCGAGGGCCTTCTTGGCCTCTTCCCGATGCGTCTGCTCATATCCAAGCTGGGACCAGGCTCGCCCGAGCATGGCGTGTCCCAAAGAAAATTTTGGGTCGGCCGCGGTTGCTTGGAGCAGGAGATCCTTGGCAGCGAGTGCGTCGAACTTGCGCAGCTTGGACAAACCCAAGGCGTAAAAACGCGCCGCATCCGGGTCAAGCGGAAGTGAGGCGAGGATGCCAGCCTCGTCGGTATCTTCCAGGGCCGGTACCCCGAGGCGATCCCGGAGCTTCGCCCCGACACGAGACACCAGACGAAACAGGTCCCGAGAACTACCAATCTCGGCGATCTCGGTGAGGATTTCCCCAGTGCGGGCGTCCTGCATCCGCACGTCGATCCGTATTTGGGCATGATCAGCATTGCCAAGGATCGTGTAAGAACCTAAAACCAGCATGTCGCTGCTGAGTGCATTGCCAATGCGAGCGGTCGTGCCTTGGTCGAGACTGTCGGTCTGCAACCAAGGCGAAGCAATGCGCAGGTTGGCAACCTCTTCTCCGGACACTAGGCGCAACCTGTCGCCACCCGCGAGCTCGGTGCTCAACATTTCCGCAAGCGCGGTGGCAAGCCATGTGTCTTCAGCCCTGCCCGAAAGACTATGAAACCCAAGAACCGCGATTGACTTGCGCACTCGAAGGGAGGAAACGCGTGCGGAGGAAGCCGGCTTGACATGCCAGGCGAGCCAGGCGGCAGTCATCAGCAGCGCAAGAATACTGGCCGAGAATGAATAAATGAGGAGTGGCCGGCGAAACGCGACGAGCTTGGATCTTTCACCAGGAACTGGCTCTGCCGGCTTGACGTCCTTCGCAGTTGCAGGCACAGCTTGAGCAGGGGCTTGCGCTGGTCCTGGAACGGCTGGTTGAGGCTTCGGATCCGATGCAACGGGAGCGATGAAGCGGTACCCGCGGCGGGGAACCGTTTCAATGAAACGCGGGTTCTCGGAATCGTCGTCAATGGCGGCGCGAAGTTTCTTGAGGATGACGTTGAGGCTACCGTCAAAGTCGACATAGGTGCCTTCGGGCCAGAGTCTCTGGCGCAGCTCTTCACGCGTAACGATTTCGCCTGCCCGTTCCAGCAGAAAAACCAAGACCCGGAAGGGCTGGTCCTGAATCTTGACGCGTACACCGTTGCGCATCAGCGTGCCATTGGCCGCATCTGCCTCGAACAATCCAAAACGGAAGATATTTGGCGACGCTACTGCTCGCTCCATGGCGGGTACAGGAATGTGGGTGATCATAGCACGATGATTTGAATGCGTCAGCAAGTCGCCTAAGGTTTTTGAAATGATTAACTTAGCGGGTCACAAAGGAATCATGTGGAGTTCCTTTGACCCCGGCACGCCGATCGGTATATTCCGAACATGCGGTAGGGATGTCGCTAAAGCGATTGAACCGACAATCACAACTCGTCGCAGTCCTTTTGATTGCAGCTAGGCTCCTCGCGGGGGAAAGGACGCACGCGGTTCCTCAATCCGCGGTTGCGGAAACCCGACAAGCGGCTCCTCAGCACAATCCTCCAGCAGCCACGGAAGCGCGAGAGTTTCCGGAGGATGAATACGCAAAACTCAGGGCGGAGGCGCTCTCAAAGGTCATCGGCAAACCTGGTCCACGAATCAGGAACCCGCGGCTTTCAAGAGGCGGGATCGATCGCGCAATCCTTGCGGTTCTCGAGCAGCAGCGGAGATATCTGCGCAACTCAGGGGTAAGCCAGACTTCCCTTCGGCGAGGTCCCGAGACCGGTAGCCGCAGGTCCCTCCTCAAGGCCCTGACCCTGCCTTCGTGTCTCAAACCGGTAATTTTTGCCGTTAATGGGCGTGCCGTTGGTCCCGTGTTCACGCCACACCTAGGTGATAATCACTTTCGCATTGAGGGATGCGGTTTCGGCAATGCACCGGGAGAGGTTCGACTCGAGCCGGAGACCGACTCTCCTTCGATCGACATTCGAATCCAAGGGACGCTTCTGCAACTGGAACGGGCCACTGCCTGGTCAGAGAACCAGATCGATGTCCGTCTTGATCCGCGCCTTGCCGGGATTCCGGATTCCATGACAACTCTGGTAGTGCGCCTTGCGGATGGGCAAGAGGTTGAGCTTCACGGCTGCCGTTTCGTAGCAGTGCGGGGTGAACCAATCCCTCTGAAAACCATTGCCGCATCCTGGGTGAAGCTTTCCGCCCAAGACAGGTCGTCCCGTTCACTACCACAGTTCGAATTTGTCTCGCCTCCAACCAGCCCCGACATCCCGGATGATGCAGTGAAGATGTCAGCCTTCGTGATCCGGTCTGACACCCACGCTTTTGATCCGGGCTCGGACACCTACGACTTTTCTGCACTCAATCGAGGATGGGTGGTTGAGAGCATACAGATCCAGGACTACCGTGCCGCTTGCCCCGGCGACGTGACGCGCACCGAGCGCTCCGGGGACACGAACGCCAAAGTCGAGGATCACGCTCTTACTGTGAATTGGGCAAGCGCTAGCTGCTCATCGTTTATCCCGCCAATGTTTCGTTTCACGATGGCCGCGTCGGAATATGCGGTGAAGGTATGGGTGATGGGGCCGATTGGGACCGAACCACTCGGCATGGATCGGAGACAAGAAAGACCAGAGGCACAATAGGAGCACCGGAGATAAAACTGCAACAATCGGAGGAGTCAATGAAGGGAATCGTGATCGCAGTAATTCTGTCTTCCGCGGCGTGGACACAAACCAAACTTCAGCCGTTAAACGTCAAAACCGGACTGTGGGAAAGCACAGTCACATCGACAACCAGCGGACAAATGCCAATTCCCGCTGAGATGCTGGCAAAACTGAGTCCCGAACAACGGGCGAAGATCGAAGCACGGATGCAACAGAACTCCGGGCAGAGGAGCAGAACCCGAACCAACAGGGATTGCGAAACCAAAGAAAAATTGGAGAAGCAGCTTTTCAATGACGAGAAACAATGCAAGCAGACGATCATTTCCTCCACCAGCACCGCGGCGGAGGTAAAGATGGTCTGCGAATTCGACGACGTGAAATCAAACGGAACCATGCATATTGACGTGCTTAGTCCGGAGAGCGTCAAAGGTTCTGGGCAAATGACTTCCAGCGGTGGCGGCCATACCATGACGATGAATACAAGCTTTACAGCGAAATGGCTTGGTCCATCGTGCGGAGACACCAAATAGCTCTGCCCGGCGGAACGCCTGAGCCTGGGTTGCGGTCCAGGCTTCCGCCCAAGGGAGAAGACGCCTTTTCGTGGTGTCTGGTCGGTCGTACATGGTTGAAGAGATCGAGCAAAACGGCTGCGGATGACCACCAAAGCCGAGCCCTCCCACGCTCTTTCTTCCCCTGGGCGGTCACGACAACTCGATTGCGATCCCAACTGGCCCGATTACTCTACGGACAGCACGCGGCCCCCGGTTCGAATCTGACGCTCTGCCATCGATTAGGATAAATTGACACTGGAATGGGGCACGGGATGACACTGAGAAGAGCTGACAGGGCGAGGCGAACGATTGATCCATGACCAACCTCCATGCACCTTCAACGATCGATGAATACTTGCGCGAGCGCTTGATGCCCGTCGAAGGGGCCATTCCCCAGATTCCGGGCATCGATATGTTCGGGAATTCCATTCCCGCCGGAAGTGTCGGCGGCGATTTGTTTGAGTACATCAACTTCCAACAGCGCTACGATATCGACGCCCGCATTGAACGTGCAGAGCGCTTGTCAAAGGAATTTCTCCATCCGTTGCCTGCCGGCACACCTGTGCGTAACTACGTCGACGATCATGTGCAGTGGCTAAGGGGAACCCAAGGCTACCGGCCCGAGATGGAAGGTGAGTACAGGTTCGCGAGGAGTTCTGAGCAGACACGGGTTGCGGAAGACTTGCGCGAGCTTTATTCGACCGCCGGCGTCCTAGTCGTCGATGCTCAAGGACATGGAATTATCTCTGCCAAAATCGCCTCTACGGTCCATGACACATTCCATGCTCTGATGCTCACCGAACTCGACCGATACGGAAAAGCAACCCCCGAGCTTCTTGAGAACCTCAATTTGCGATTAGCGCAATCCGTCACTGCCCGTAATGCCCTGGGCTTGAGTGAGAAAGAAGATGCACGAGAGATCGCGACTATGTTGTACGGCGAAGTGCGCCCCGGCGGCCATTTTCGCTTCGCCAATTTCGGGCATCCCGCACCCCTGGTGTTTTCGGCGGAGTATCGCGGATTCATGAACATCGACGAGAGCCGCATGGCGCAATTCCTTGCGCTGGGATTGCAGATTCCAGCCGATCACCCCGATCGCAAGAAGTATTACACCCTCAACTTCCGGCAGAGGGAGCTCAATTCATCGGACGTCGCAGAAATCACGCTGATGAGTCCGGGAGACATCCTTCTTCTTTATACCGATGGAGTCTACGATGGCAGCGACGAGCAGGCGCGGCAACAGCTTGAAGTTGTGATGCGCGAGCACTACTGGCGATCCGCGAAGGATATCTGCAATGCTTTGCTGGAGCACGCGGTGAAACAAGATGACCAACTACGCGAGCGCGGGGACCAGGCGCTCATCGATGACAAGACCGCATTTGTGATCAAAAGATCTTGAGTCCTCACAGCCCTGCCCAGGAACCCTTTGTCATTCAGCCTTGCTGGCGCGCCGGTTACTTGGCGTAAGGACAGTCAATTCGCCGAAGGTTTCCTTCTTCACCGGGCCTCGTAGTTGAACGGTTCGATCGATCATCCATAGCTCGGGAATGATCTCTCCCACGAGCTTTCCATGGCAGAAAAGTCGCACGACCGCGCTCTCTGAAACCACAATGCTCACTGCATTCGTGACCGCGCTCATGTTAGCGGCCGCGATGTGCCTGCTTCCCAGCCCCAGAGGCAATTGCACCTCAGAGGCGACCGCATCCAGGTACCGGCACGCTGACAGAACAAAACCGTCGTGACTGACGACGAAGGCTCCGTCCAACTGGGCCAACTCCTTGATTGTTCCACGCAGATTGTGATCGCTTACATGGCGGGCAGATTGCGGATGACCAGCCAAGGGGTCGAGAATCAATGACCTCGACTTTGCCAAAACCGTTTGTTCGTCGCCGACTGTAAACAAGGTGCCTATGCGCCGGCCTTCACGACCTTCACGTGCAATCTCGACAGCTAGCTCGATCAGCGACTCTAGGATTTCGGGATCGTACCCGGTAATCTGACACAAAATGCTTTCAAACATGAGAGGATTTCACAGTCAAAATCAAGCGAAGCTATTCCTTGTCGAGATATTCCTCGGGAACGTCGTCCACGAGCACCTCTCGCGTCCGCACTTCCTTTTCGTCGGCATTATCGGCTTCCTCGACTCCCGCGACCGCTCCGGCCTCGAACAGGTTTCCCTCTTCGATCAGTTCATCCACACTTTGCGAATCCGCCCTCTCGGCACGGGAAGATCCTTTAAAGTCGGACGCTCGTCGAGGCGAGGCGATGCCGGAGGCAGTAAGGTTCCGTCTCTGAAATTCGCGCTTCAGTTCAGTTTCGGAACTGACGGAAGCCTTGCTTCGCTTCTTTCCCTTGGGTTCCGATAGAGTCCGCTTCTGAGCAGGTTTTTGCTTGGCAGATTTTCGGGCAACTCTGGCAAATTTTTTGGCAACTCCGGATTTGACAGCGGATCGACGTGCCTTCTTCCGTGGTCTCGCCGTTGACCTGCGTTTGGCCTTTTTCTTCGATGGCATGGACGAAGTTTATCACCATCCCAACCCGAGGGTACTTCCTAGGCCTGGGTGTATCGATCGCCGCTGTCTACATGTGCAAGGAGGAAAGCAGCGCGCTGATCCCGTTCCACATAATCTGAACGCCAATGCACACGAGGAGGAAAGACGATAGTCGCACGATGATCATCATCCCTGTCTTTCCAATCACGCGAGCGATTTGGTCAGCCAATCCATAGCACAATAAGACACTAATCGCGACGCATACCATGGCAATCAGCGCGGCCAAGACGACTGTTATGTGAAATCCATAGTGCCGCGTGGAATTTGCACCCAGCGTGATGGCGACGGAAATCGATCCCGGCCCGACCGTCAAAGGAAGAGTCAATGGATAGAACGCGCTGTGAAGGGCGTCCGTGCACTGTACATTCTTGCGCGCGGTCTCATAGGTCTGTTCTTTCTCGAGCAACATACCCCACCCCATGGAAGCAACCACGAGGCCACCGCCAATCTGCACTACGGGAAGAGACACTCCGAAGAAGTTCAGTACATGAGCACCCACAAAATACGAACCGACCATGAGCAGCAAGCTGTTTGTAGCCACCCGCCATGCCAGGGTTCTTCGGGTAAGCACAGGGTACTTCTCGGTCATCGCGAGAAAGATCGGACTTCCCGCGAGCGGATCCACGATCGGGAACAGGGCGCTGATGGTGAGCAGGAAAACTTTGACCGCATCGGCCATGGGATTTCTCCTGAACGCTGCCAGCTCTGATGCTCCGTCTCATAAACAACCCAGAACGGTTCGCCAATGCAATCAAGCGTTGGCGCGTGATAGAGGAAGCGAAACTTGAAAGCGAGTATCGCCTGGTTTCGAATTCACCTGAATATTTCCTTTGTGCTTTCGCACAATTCGTTGCACGGTATCAAGTCCGAGTCCAGTGCCCTCGCCCACCCCTTTGGTTGTAAAGAACGGTTCAAAGATATGTGCCCGTATCTCGGGCGAGATTCCCGGACCGTTGTCGCCGATCTCGACCACGACGCAGCCATCGTCACGATAGATGCGCACTCGAAGTTCGCCTCGTCCGCCCATAGCATCGATGGCGTTGTCGATGAGATTCGTCCAGACCTGATTGAGCTCACTTCCAAACGAATTCACAAGAAATGTAGCCGGTTGGTAATCCCGTTCGACGGCCACACCACGCTTGAGCTTGTGGTTCAAAATTGTCAGCGTGGTTTCTAGGCCTTTCACCACGTCGACATTTTGAACTGGAGACTGGTCCATATACGTGTATTCCTTGATCGCGCGGACCAATTCAGAGATTCGGGAGGTGCTGTGCTCGATTTCTTTCAAAAGGCTCGCAATCTCAACCGATGCCGCAATCCGTACAAGCGCTGCCCGTGCCGTGCCCGCATCGAGGTTCTCGAATAGTGATTCGAGCTCGGCCGGCTGAATTCCTCTTTGGGCCAACTCGGCTGACAATTGCCACAAATCGTTCTGTCCATGGCTTCGCAACAAAGAATCAATCTGATCTTCGAGATCACTGATCATAAGGGTATCGGGCGGCGGTGAATCATTCTGCGTAAAGGACGATTCCAGCTTTTCGATTTCCGCTTTTTGGGTGGGGGTCAGTTCTCGCCGGCCGAGTTGGAGGCTAGCATC
This sequence comes from Terriglobales bacterium, assembly GCA_035496675.1. GTDB lineage: Bacteria > Acidobacteriota > Terriglobia > Terriglobales > Acidobacteriaceae > Gp1-AA145. The sequence continues at coordinate 3,530 of DATJEL010000022.1, read as the reverse complement.
TTTAATGCGGTGCAACGTTTCGCGCAACTGCGCGGCAGCACGTTTCGCGGCTGCAGCCGGATTATTGAGCTCGTGTGCAAGCCCTGCTGAAAGTTTGCCCAAGCTAGCCAACCGGTCCCTCTGCTGTTCCAGACGCGTGGCCTCGCGCACTCGATCGGTCATTATGCCAACAAGATGCTTGACCAGCTCTGGCATCTTCTGCATGAGCTCGGGAAACAGGGATGACGGAAAAGACAGGATGCGCCCCGCGCTGATGGCCCTGCCAGTAACCATGAATTGCTTCATACGAGAAAAGGGCAGGGCGCCGGTGACGTCACCGATTTTCCCCTGCATAACGACTATCTCGCCATTAAAGTCGCCACGCCATTCAAAGTCCCCGTCGAGAAGAACAAACATGGCTTCGGGCGGGTCACCTTGGCGTATGAAGACCTCGCCTGCCTGCAGGCGTATTTCTTTGGATTGGTTGAGAAACCACTCGATCTGATCTGCCGGCAATTCTGCGAAAGCGGCAAACCGCAATAGTTCTGATGAAGTTGCCATTTAGACTTTGCTCAAGTACTGATGAATGAACTGTACTGCCACCGAACCTTCACCGACGCCAGAGGCCACTCGCTTCACCGAGCCATGCCGAACATCACCCACCGCAAAAATGCCCGGCACATTTGTTTCCAGCAGGAAGGGATCACGGTCGAGCGTCCATCCCTTCGGGCGCTCCCCGTCCTTTATCAGGTCCGGACCTGTCAGGAGAAAGCCCCTTTCGTCTCGCTCCACCAAACCCGCAAGCCAATCCGTGCGTGGCAGCGCCCCAATAAAAATGAACATCGAGCTCGCCGGTACTCGCTCGACCTTGTCCGTATCCGAGCACAGCACAGATATTTCTTCCAGTCTCTTTTCGCCGTGGACTTCAGCCACGCTCGCATGGGTCCAAACGTGGATATTCGGTGTCTGCTGAATCTGATCGATTAGGTATTGCGACATGGTGGCAGCGAGTCCTTCTCCGCGCACGAGCACGACCACCTTCTCGGCATGCCTTGCAAAGTTCATCGCTGCTTGGCCGGCTGAATTCGCGCCACCAACCACATAGATAATTTCGCCCTTGCAAGACAAAGCTTCGGTTGCTCCGCCTCCGTAGTAGACTCCGGCGCCCTGCAACTTGTCGATTCCAGGCGCGTCCAGCCTGCGCCACTGTACGCCAGTTGCGACTAAAAGTGCGTGGCAAGAGATTTCGCTCCCGTCGGCCAGCTTGATGATCCGATAGGAGCCTTCGGTGCGGGCACTGAGAGCTTCCTGCGGCGATAATATCTCGACGCCGAAACGCTGAGCCTGCACCACCGCTCGCCGCGCCAGGTCGCCTCCGCTGAGCCCGGTGGGAAATCCCAGATAATTCTCGATTCGCGAGCTCATTCCCGCCTGTCCACCCGGTGCTTCCCTCTCGACCATGACTGTGTGTAGACCTTCCGATGCGCCATACACCGCCGCAGCAAGGCCAGCCGGACCGCCGCCAATAATTGCCAGATCATAAAAATCCGTCTGCGCCCGTGTACGCAACCCGACCTTCTGCGCAATCTCCGCCGGCGCACCTTCTAGAAGCTTCGTACCATCGGGAAACAGCACCAACGGCAGGTTCGAGGCATCCGGCCCAAGGACGTCAAGCAGCCGTTTGGTCTCAGGATCATTGGCCGTTACTTCAACATCGATCCATTGATAGGGAAGGTGATTGCGCGCAAGAAAATCACGCAATTCGTAGCAGCGAGGCGACCAACGCGTCCCGAGCACTCGTATTCCTTCAAACGCAGGTCTGTACGACGCGCGCCAGTCATCGAGCAAATCATCGAGTTGCGGATACAGGTGGTCCTCGGGAGGGTCCCAAGGCTTCATGAAAAAGTAGTTGATGTTGGCTTCATTAATGGCGCTAATGGCAGCGGTGGTGTCTGCATATGCCGTCAGCAGGGCCCGCTTGGCATCAGGGAAAATCTGCATTCCCTCCTGCAGAAACTCGACCCCGTTCATTTGCGGCATTCGCTGGTCCGCAAGCATCAAGGCCACTTTGTCGCTGCGGACCTTCAGCTGTTTCAGGATGTCGAGGGCCTTCTCCGGGGAGTCGCTTCCAATCACTCGGTATTCAGCCCCGTATTGAGAACGGAGGTCGCGTTCGATGGCCCGCAGGACATCGGAATCGTCATCTACGCTTAGCAAAATTGGCTTGGGCATGCGTCAGTCTCGCAAAACTAAGGACCAGACCGCTCGACACTCACGGGAACGCTCGAATGCTTCTTTAGATACAGAATTTCCGGAATGGTCGCAACCTTGAAAAATTTTCCACTCAGAGCTGGTGGGACTATCCCCGGCTCGAAAGGGTCAGAATTGGTGAAACGGGGAAGTTTTTGAGCTTAAACCAGGCCCCTCAGCAGCATCGGAGGGAGGGGGTTTAGCGCAAGGCAAAAATCAAGAAATAGTCCATGCCGTCAGACTTCACGAAGTCATAGGTTTCCAACAAGCGATATCCGGCTCGACCCGCTTCCTCGATTACGATCTTGCGATCGACGCCGTGGTTCATGCCATCTCCGCTTCGATCAATGATTCCGACTTTCGCTCCTGGCTTGAGGGATGCACGCAGATTTTGCAGTAAGGAAACGGGATCGGCGACCTCATGATAGGTCTTCAAGAGCAGGACTGCATCCACGGCCTCTTTCGGCAGAACAGGGTCATCGCTCTTGCTAAGAATGGTCTTTACGTTGGACAGGGACTCACTGCGTACTCTCTGATCAATGTGATGAATCGCTTCCGGATTGATGTCAACCGCGTATACCGTTCCGGAAGAACCCACTCGCCGTGCAGCCAGCACCGTAAACCACCCGGATCCTGCTCCAATGTCAGCCACGCCTTTGCCGGTTTGAATGCCGAGAATGTCCATCACGCGACTGATCTGAAGTCTTTGTTCCCGACCGGGAGAATCAAATACGGACAAGTCTCCCGTGTACGGAGTACTGGTAGGTCGGTGGGGGGCTTTTGCCGGGGAGGTGCTCTGAGACGCACCCGATAACGTAATCGCCAGGACAACAAAAACTGAGAGCGCCAGAAGCGGTTGGAGGAGGAACTTCTTCATTGAGCTCTTTATGCGCGGACAGCTAAGGTTAGCAGAGTTTTGAAGATCTCAGTTTCCCATCATTCCCGCATCCCGTCACCACTCCTTCCATTCCTAAATGCAGCCCTGAAGCCTTCGCGAATGCCCATTCCAGGGCTGCTACACAGAGCTCACAGAGGCGTTGAAACAGCAAGGAGCCGGAGAAGGGCCTATCGAAGGAGGGTTGGGCAGCAAAATAGGAAAGGCTGTGACATTGGTTATGCTCCAGAGGTCAGCTCCTGCGAGGAAGCGAACTACGTGGATACATGCACCGTCACAGCCCTTGATGTAATCACTGCTTTCGCAGTTCCAAACCCCAACTGCTCCTCGCAGAGTCAGTCGGTTTTTTCGGGTCTGGGTGCTCTTCAGGTTGCCCTGCCGAGCAGATCACTCAGCTTACTTCGGA
>DATJEL010000021.1:0-5329 GCA_035496675.1 Terriglobales bacterium | reverse complement strand
GTTGGGGAATCCGCCCCGGGTTTTGATGATCTTGCGCAGCGACCGATTCAGCGATTCCACGCTGTTCGTGGTGTAGATCGCGCGCCGGATGTCTGGCGGATAGTTGAAAAACGGCGTGATGCGCGCCCAGTTCCGCCGCCACACCTGGCTCACGCTGGGATAGGCCTTCCATTTTGCCTCCAACTCCACCAGATGTTGCTCGGCCTCGGCCACCGTACCCGCGCGATAGATCGATTGCAGGTCCACCGCCACCGGCTTGCGCGCTTTCCAGGGCACGTAGTTGAGCGAGGCTCGCACCAGATGCACGATGCAAAGCTGTACCTCGGTGCGCGGATACACCGCCTCGATCGCTTCCGGAAATCCATGAACGCGGATATGCTGAACGAAATCCTGCTGCTGGTCTGCGTCTCCTGACCTACTCTAATCCCGACGTGCGGCCGTCTAGCTTGACCGTAGAGGGGCTCCGGACTCTGTCCTAGGGGTTACCTCTAGCCCCGATTCTCGTGATTCCAAGCGAGGCCAGTGGCACCCAAAGAGTCGGTCTTGCTCAGCGGGTGGTAGTGTCAATCTATTATTGACTCTCGGACCTGTTAGCCAGAGAGTTAAGAATTTCTACTTAACCTGGAATGAGAAAGCCTGGCGCCATTCGATCGATCGCTCTTCCTCTTGCGGTAGTCGCAGTGATGATGGTGATCTGGACCATCGTCTGGCGGAGCGGCATCTTTCACCCGAGCGCATTTCCTGCGCCCCTCGCGGTTCTTCGTGGTTTCATAGAAGAGGCTCGGACCGGCCGGCTATTTACCGATCTCATCACCTCGCTGTTTCGAGTAACTTGTGGATTCAGCCTGGCGGTGGTGACCGGCATACCGGCGGGCCTCTGGATGGGGCAGAAAGAGCTGGCACGAACGGCCTTTCTCCCGATGGTCAACTTCTTCCGGAATCTCTCGCCGCTGGCATGGATTCCCTTTGCGATTCTCTGGTTCGGTGTAGGCGACGCATCTCCTATCTTTCTCATCTTTCTGTCCGCGTTTTTTCCCGTGGTTCTGGCGACCATGGCCGCGGCCGCCAACGTTCCCACCGTTTATTCGCGAGTCGCCAAGGACTTCGGAATGTCTGATTTAGAAAAACTGGTGCGGGTTACGCTGCCGGCCATCATGCCGCAGGTGGTCACTACTCTTCGGGTAACCGCGGGCGTTTGCTGGCTGGTTGTGGTTGCCGCGGAAATGATAGCTGGCCGCGATGGTCTGGGTTTTGCCGTGATGGATGCGCGAAACGGACTCCGAACGGACATCCTGGTGGTCGAGATGATCGTCATCGGATTGGTCGGGGTCGGGATTGACCGTGCCCTCGAACAACTCACCAAGATCCCGAGTATCCGGTGGGGGTACGAAAGATAAAGAATAAGAGATAAAGAACATAAGATAGGGTGGATGACAGTTTCCCCACTGCAGCTCCGTCACGTTTCGCACTCCTTTGGTACCTTGGAAGTGCTGCGCGATCTATCGATCGAAGTCCTGCACGGAGAGTTCGTGGCGATTGTCGGTCCCTCCGGTTGCGGAAAAACGACATTGCTGAATCTTCTCTCGGGCTTCGATCACCCGACCTCCGGCTCCATCGAGCGGAAGGGAAAGAGCCGGATGGTGCACCAACAGGATGGTCTGTTTCCCTGGCAGACTGTGTCCGAAAATATCGCGCTGGGGCTGCGGCTTGTGAAGAGCGAGCAGGAACGGCGGCAGCAGGTCCAGGAACTAGTGAGCCTTATTCGGCTGGAAGGATTTGAGAACAGTTATCCTCACCAGCTCTCAGGAGGTATGCGGCAACGCGTAGAACTGGCGCGGGCATTGGCGGGTTCCTCCGACATTCTGCTTCTCGATGAACCTTTTTCGTCGCTTGACTATTTAACTCGGCTCCGCATGCGTCAGGAAGTCGCGCGCATCCTGCAGGAACGGCCTCGTACCGTGGTGCTCGTCACTCACGATATTGAAGAAGCGGCCCAGCTTGCGGACCGAGTGATTGCCCTCGGTGAGCGGCCGGCGCAGATTCGCTATGAACTGGGCCTCGCCACGCCGCGGCCGCGAGATCCGACGCAGCCAGAGGTCGTCCAAGCGATTCGTCAAATCTTGGCTGAACTCGATGTCGAATCGGATTCGGGTGAGTACACTACCGCGTGAGCAGAGAATACGCTCTTGTGAGCGCAAGCACTTTAGAAGGAGTGAGCCATATGTTTCGATCTTCCATCGTTCGCTGGCTCTTCGGATTGGTTGTTTTCGTTGCGGTGATCAGCCTGCTTCGCTTCAAGCCCTGGCAGCGCAGTGATGCCCACCAAGGCGCCTCGGAGTGGGCAGACCGACGCGAGGTGCTGAAAGTTGGCTTCTTGCCGGTCACGTGTCATCTCACCTGCCCGGTAACCGACTTTGCGTCCAAGGCCAGCAAATCTACCCGATTCGAGTCCCAGCGCTTCACCGACTTCCCGACCATGGCTGAATCGATCAAGGCCGGCCGCATCGAAGCCGCCTTCATGATTGCTCCTCTGGCAATGAAATTGAGGGAGGAGGGTATTCCAGTAAAGATCTTATACCTGGGGCATCGGGACGGCTCGGAAGTGATGGTAGGGAAGGATACCGCCGTTAAAAGCTTGCGCGATCTTCGAGGCAAGACCTTTGCGATCCCGAGCCGGTACAGCAATCAAAACCTGGTCATCCACAGGCTCATGGAAGAACAGGGTGTGAGGCCGGAGGAAATCAAGTTTGTGGAGATGCCGCCTCCGGACATGCCCGGCGCTCTCGCGGGGAAAGCGATTGATGCATACTTTGTGGGCGAGCCATTTGCCGCCAAGGCGGAACTCGATGGCAGTGGCCGGGTCCTCTATTACGCAAAGGACATCTGGCCTCATTTCATCTCCTGCGTGCTTGTCGTTCACGAGAAGCTGATCAAAGAACGACCTGCCGTGGTCACGGATTTGGTTCGAGGCATCGCACAGAGCGGCGAATGGGCTGAAACTCATCGTGTGGATGCTGCCAAGGTGGTTTATCCCTACTTCCGGCAGGACGAGAAGCTGATCCGTTACGTCCTAACAGAACCTCCTGACCGGGTCAGTTATCGCATGCTGAACCCGACCGATCAGGAGATGGAGAGGATCCGCGACATGGGGATCAAGGCGGGAATTCTGACAACGAAGACAGACATGAAGGATTTGCTCGATCGTTCCTTCATACCGACGGACATCAAAGCCGCCGACATTGATATGAGCACCGCGGGTCAGCAAAATTGATAGCTTCCCGGAAGACTGTGGCCCCGGCGAAGCCTGGTTCAGCTCCGCCGGGGCACAATCTCTAGTGACGCACAGCAGCGAGAATTTTTTCCTGGTTCTTTACGATGACATTCAGGGTCTCTTGATTCTTCTTGATCTCTTCCTGGTTCTTCAGGATGAAGGCTTGGTTTTGAAGAATCGTCTTCTGATTGGTGAGGACTTCTGTTTCTGAAAAAACTGCGGTTGGTGCCATTGTGAAACCTCCTGGATTAATTTGGGCTCGAACAAACTCTAATCCCGAGCCCCAACGAGGTTCTGTGACAGAGATCACGGTCGAACGTAACTGCAATCACTCGAACTTGGATCGCTTGGGCGTAGAACGCACGATCCCAAGACTTGATAAACTCGCTGTGCCCTGTTTGCCTGGTCCGGTGATGAAGGGAACCGGGCTACCCTGTATTTCGATTGTTTGCTTCCAGGTCACAGACCCCGAACCTGTGGGTTTTGCAGCGAGGCTTGGTTCACTTTTTACGGAAGCATTATGTCGCCTTTTCGATTTTCTGCGCTGCAGACAGTCAGACCCGTCGCCAGACCACTAGCCATAGAGTGCACTCGGCTTATGCTTCGCTGTGGGCGGATCATCACCACTCCCACTTTTCTATCGGTTACGCAAAGGACCGTTGCGGGGAAGGAATTACTTTCTGGCCTGAGATGCGGCGGAGAGGTGCAAAACAGACAATCTACTCTAGTCCCAAATTGTTCCAAAGACAATCGGTCTCTAATTTCGGCTCGGGTTTGGATTTCAATTGTTTCCAGCCTACTCTAAACCCGACGTGGCGCCGTCTGGCGTTGCCGTAGCGGGGCTGTAGGACCCTCCCTAAGGGTTAGAGCCCTATCTAAGGGGCTGTTTAGGCTTCTCATTCCTCCCCCAGTCTCGCGAACTGAAAAGAGAGCGCGGAAGTGGAAGTGCTCGCCCAGCAGACTACTGGTGAAGTGTGCCCTTCCCAGCGCCCATCCCGGATCCCTTCTGTTTTTTGCAAGCCCGGCTAAGGGCCTAACAAATATTCTCCAGAGCTGCCCGACTCGGAATCGTTAACGTCGAACCTCGGAGTGTGACCAGGTGCCGGATTTTGAATTGGCCTAACGTTCGTGAAACGGTTTCTCGAGTTACGCCAATGCATTCCGCGATTTCCTCATGGGTCATTGATATTGTGAACTCGGTACCCGATTTCGTCTGCTGGCCTCCAACAGACCAACCCAGCAGGAGCTTAGCAAGCCTTCCCGGGATGGATGCGGAGAGGCCAATCGTTCGCAGCTGTTCGCAGGCAGACTGGTATTCCGCGGTCAACTGCTTGATCATATTCTGATTGGCTTCCGGGTGCTGTGTAAGGAAGTGCAAGAACTCGTCCCGATAGATGAACACGACCTGGCAGGGATGTAAGGTTTCGGCGGTGACCTCATACGAGCTACCCGACAGGACTGCCATCAGGCCAAGAACCTCTCCGGCCTGGGCTATTCTCAAGATCATTGTTTTGCCTTCCCTGGAGCTGATCGAGAGTTTTACCTGTCCCTCGCAAAGCACATAGACACCTCGAGAGTTTTGCTTCTCGAGGAAAAGAACTGCACCTGCTGGATATGCGGCGAGTGATCCCACGTCGTCGAGATCCTTCAATGTGTTTGTGGGTAATTGGCAGAAGAATCCGCTTTCTTCTCTGAGCTTGCTGGTGCGGCAGCTTTCGTTCAATTCAAAGCCGTAGGGTCCTAGCATTTTGAGAATTCCTTCCTAGCGTCTACTCTGTTTGCTTCATTTCCGCCAATCGTGCAAGTGTTGGTAAGCGGTATTCAAGCGCTGCTCTCGAGCGGGCCTTCCTGCCAGATGTCTCTTCTGGAGATACTCGATCAATCGCTCTTCATCGATCAGCTCTGGGCTACTCTTGTTTTCTTCGCCACTCTGTATTTCAAGCAACCTACGCATCAGGCGGGCGAAATCTTCCATAACGCTCTCCAAAGCTGTCCAGAGGTTGGCAAACATGGTAGGTGACAAGCAGGCAGAAAACTGGTCACAAATGAACAGTTCTA
>DATJEL010000020.1:0-4611 GCA_035496675.1 Terriglobales bacterium | reverse complement strand
CCGCCCCAGTTGTTTCGCGGCAAGGGCGTAACCGATGATCCGGTAGGCGAGAGTTATTGGAAAACAGCCAATGGGATTCGCCTGAGTGGAATGCCCGGCTTCAAGACCAAATTGACGGATACTCAGTTATGGCAGGTCAGTCAACTGCTCGCGCACGCCAACGAAATCTCCGATCCGGTCAAAAGAGCGCTGGCTCCCGACGTCACACCGCCGGTATCGACACCTGGGTCCAGGGCGGCTGCACCGAATTCGAAAATGTGAGGGTGGAATCAGAAACGGAGCGGAGACACGCTCCCTTTACGCAACCGGGTGCGCCGGACGTAAAGTTCAAGCCCGCTTTGGCCGATGTATGGATTGAACAAAGGAATGATCCCTAAACCAAGCCGCGGACTTGCGACCGTCAACGTGGAGGACCTGCGCCGCCTGGAAATGCTACTGGGGGAGCGGGTTGTGACCTTCAGCGCGGTCGCGGATATCGTCAGCCGGAACCGGGGCTTGAGGGTCCATGTTCTCGAGCTTGCCCACGATACCAACACCCCTGACGCGGAGGCGCTCAGCCTCGACCAGTGCATCGTAAAGATCGGCATCGAGCGGCTCCGCGAATCAATCAGACAAACAGGTTTTGGCTGAATACCAACCGAGCGTGCGAAGAATAGTGACTGGTTAGAAATCAGCTACCTCGGGTAGTTCACACTGCAACCACTACTGCCCGACACTCGTCGAGCTCTCATCTAATTCCGCCCTGAACCGGAATCCAACGATCTCCACTCCAGGCCTGGCCTACACCGCCGGCGAACGGACTCCGTCCTGGTGCACGTAGCGGATCACTTCTACTTCTGAAATGGCGATCAGGCCCTCGCCCACCATTTCGTCGAGGACGGGAAGCAACCTGGCGATGTTCGGTTCTGAATCGATCACGGAAATCATGATGGGGCGGTCCGAGGACCACAGCAAATGCGAACGGTGAATGAGAGTGCTCGCGCCGTAGCCCTCAATACCCCTGAAGACGCTCGCGCCGGCGATATCGAGCTCCCGGCACTTCATGACGATCGCCTCGTATAGAGGCTTATTTTGCCATTTGTCGTCTTCGCCAAAATGAATGCGCAGCATCTTGGCTTTTCCGGAAAGCTTCATGTCCGTGCCTCCTGCCGCCGTTCTGCCTGCTTGTAATTGTGGGCGTACTTGATTACATCGACGTCGGAGAGAACCACCAGGCCTTGCTGCACCATTTGATCCAGTACAGGCATGAATGCCTGAAGCTTTTCCTCCGAGTCCACGACGGAAAGAAGAATCGGTCGATCATGGGAGAGACTGAGGGCAGCGTCTTTGTGAATTCTGCGGTTTGCCCCATAGCCGAGGATCCCGCGATAGACCGTTGCGCCTGCAATGTCGTGGGAGCGCAAGCCGGAAACGATGGCTTGGTACAAGGGCTGGCCATTCCACTTGTCATTTTCGCCCACGTAGATACGCATGAGCTTAGCCTTCCCTTCCCGCTTGAGCGCTGGACCCTCGGGCGCATTGTCGTGCGTTCTCTTCTCGGCGGGTTTCACGATTGTGGTGTCGTGCATCTCGATGAGGCCCGTGCCCACCATCTCATGCAGCTTGGGTAAAAGGCTTTCCACTTTCTCCGCTGACTCGATGAACTCGACCTTGACCGGCAATCGCACCGCCAGGTCCACCAGGTTGGCGGTTTGAAGGCGGTGGTCCGCCCCAAATCCCGCGATGCCGCGGGTCACAGTTGCGCCCGACACTCCATGAAAAAACAGGAAGTCCAGGATGGCGGCATACGCCGCGCTGCCATGGTATTGCTGATCTTCGGCAACATAGATTCCAACCTTCCTGCCAGGTCCCGCCGTGAGCACGTTTTCCTCCTAGACTAATACGACTTCATGGGATTGCTCGCCCCGCGATAATGCCCCCCCAGACTGCGGCGAACCCGACTGCCACACTCGCCGTTATATAAAGAAGTCCAAGCGCGATCTGGCCGTCCTGAATGGTTCTCAGGGTTTCATATTCAAAGTTGGAGAACGTTGTGTACCCGCCCAGAAAACCTATCGGAACCAGGTATCTCCAATAGGGGCTCCAGTGGGCCTTCGCTTCCAGGAAAGTCAGAGACACGCCAATCAGAAAGGAACCCGTAATGTTGATAAGCAGGGTCCCATATGGGAAACGACCGCCCAATCTGCTTCCAATATAGGTGCCCACCCAGAAACGCACAATCGATCCCAGAGCACCTCCGATTCCGACCATCAGGTATTTGAGCAAGTTGTATTGTTCCTTTCTGCTTCACAACCGCATCACTACACATGATTGAAATCAGCGAATCCCCGCGTCGGCAGGCCTATGCCCACGACTTCACCGGACCAAAGATCAAATTCAAAGGTCCGTCACGCCAGAAAGCAAAATGGAAGATGGTACAGGGTAGGAGGTAGATAGCGGAACGGCAACACTGACCCCTACCAAGAACATTTCCATTCTTCGTAGGAGTCATCTGCCCGAAGTAAGGGCGGTTAAGGGTGAACCCCAACACCCGGCAAAATTATGCGCTCCGGCCAGAGCGGAGTCAACCGCAGCCGCAATAGAAGCGACCCGCTCACAGGAAATTCATCAGGGTCTCCATCGTCTCCTTCGGTCGTTCTTCCATCAGCCAATGTCCAGTCCCCTCAAGGACGACCACGGTTAAGTCGGTCGCAACCAGCTTCATCTGCGCATTCAGGGTTGCTGCGCTGGCTTTCTCGCCGGCGATGGATAAAACCGGCATGGTCAACTTCGTTTTGGCCAGCTCGGCAAAATCATTCGCTGTTTGCGGCCAGGCAGCAAAGTAAGCCCAGGCAGACCGCATCCGTCCGGGACGAGAGTAGGCTGCGACGTAGGCTTGGCGGTCGGCCAGCGGCACGGATTGCGTCTTGTCCGCGGCCAGATCGTTCCAGAAGTATGCGAAATAGGTTTTCTCCCGGCCTGCAACCAAGGCTTCCGGAGTCGGACCATGAAAGCGGAAGTGCCAAAGATCAGGATTGTTGTAATAAGGCTCCCATCCTTCAACGCCGGGCAGAAACGCGTCCATGACAACCAGCTTTTCCACCTCGCTGGGATACATGGCGGCATAGGCATACGCAACCATGAGTCCGATGTCGTGTCCGACGACTCGAGCCCTTTCAATCTGGAGGGACTTCGCCAAAGCATGGATACGGATGGCTGCGTCTTTCATGTCCAGGCCATCTTTCGGAATGCCGGAATCACCAATGCCAGGCAGATCGGGCGCAATCACAGTAAATTTCTCGGCCAAAAGTGGAATGATCGGTCTCCACATGCGCGAGGTCTGGGTGTAGCCGTGCAAAAGGATAACGGTTGGACCGTGACCGGCGGTGAGGTAGTGCAGCTTGAGCCCGTCAACCACCGCAGTCTTCGAGGCGATCGCCTCCGCCGCGCGAGCCTTCGTGGGAAATGAGGCCGGAAGCAGAAAACAGATCACGATGCTTGCCGCCAGCAACCGAACGGTCCTTCCGGCGCGCGAAAGGATTTCTTCAGAAATACGTCGGCTGATTCGGGTTGTGCTGTTCATTATCTTCTCCTGAAAATCTCCGGGAACGGGTGGCGCACCTCAAACCCCTCAGCGCCCTTTGCGGGAACGGTTGACTGCTTCTCTCGCCTCTTTGTCAGCGGTGCGGCGGCGTTCGGTTTCGCGCTTGTCCCATAGCTGCTTTCCCTTGGCCAGCGCGAGTTCAACTTTCACTCTCCCATTTTTGAAATACAAACGGGTGGGGATGAGGGTCAGGCCCTTCTGCTGGGTCTTGCCGATGAGCTTGCGAATTTCCTCTTTATGGACCAGCAGCTTGCGGGTGCGCAGGGGGGCGTGGTTGAAGATGTTGCCGTGGTCGTAGGGCCCGATGTGGCAGTTGAGCAGCCAGAGTTCGCCATCCTTGAGCAGTCCGTAGGAGTCTTTGAGGTTGGCTTGCCCGGCCCGAACTGATTTCACCTCGGTGCCGGTCAGGGCAACCCCGGTCTCAAACTTTTCCAGCAGGAAGTAGTTGTGGGCGGCTACCCGGTTGACGGCCGCATCGCGCTCGCCGGCAGCCGTAGGGTCGCGGCGCGGGTTCTTTGCCGGACTCGGCTTGGTTTGATGGGTGGGTGTACGGGCCATGGCATTGATAGGTTATCTCATTCGAGCCTGCGTGGGGACAGCCGCCCCCGGCTGTCCAGTCGAACGCAGCTCGACGAGGTTCTGTTTTGCAGCGCAAAGATAAGCGGAGCCTTGCTCCGCCGGACAGCCGGGGCGGCTGTCCCCACACGGGCGCTGGTGTTGTCTCGCTCGCAGCCGGAACGGAATCCTGGCGCTGGCGCGGAATCTGCATCCCGATTGCATTGAGGGGAGGCCAAAATCGGCAACGCGACATTTCCCGAAACGGCTTTCCGGGTAACGCTGTTGGGACTAAGACTACTGAGTAACTGCTACCAGAGCCGTCACTTCCATGGCTGCGGAGCGATGCTATAATCAGCCAGCTTACTTCTCAAATCAGCGCATTTTCAGCGGCCTAGCCCGGGATCATTGGCCGATCCCCGAGGGAAGACTGCCTGCGAGGGACCAGTGAAGACACGCCTGATTCGCCCGGC
>DATJEL010000019.1:0-3552 GCA_035496675.1 Terriglobales bacterium | reverse complement strand
AATGAGATGGTCCGCCGCCGAGTACGATAACTCGGCTGTTCACATCTGGAGGATCATCACAATGCACATCGCATCGATCGGCATCGATCTGGGCAAGACCACCTTTCACCTGGTTGCACTGGGAGAGCGTAACAAAGTTTTAGTTCGCAAGAAGTTCTCACGGAACGCAAAAATGTCTTCCGCGCTGATCGGCCTTGAAGCATGTGCGGACTCGCATTACGTGGGAGCCAGACTGCGAGGACAAGGTCACGAGGTGCGACTGATCCCCGCCCAGTTCGTAAAACCTTATCGAAAATCCAACAAGAACGACTTCAAGGATGCCGAAGCGTCAAAAATTTCAAATCTGTGAGCAGCTTAGCGGGCTGAGGTACAGGTTCGTAATGTTGCTTACGATCTCGGCATCGGTATTGCCAGGCTTGTGCGAGAGTTCCTTCCACGCCGGATCGCCCGCGAACGCTGCCCAATGAGCTGTCAGAGTCGGCAAGTCAGGGAAGGTCAGCATATAAGTCAAGTTCGGCATGCGTGTGCCGATCAAGGTATCCGCAAAGAAAACCGGATTCAGCCCTGCCTTGGTAAACAGCCCGATCTCCGCTTCGTTGAACATCTGGATCTTGCGCGTATGCGCCACTTGGCTCGGGCTCTCGTAGGTACGCAGCTGGAAGATGCGCGCTTCAAGCTTCGGAGCCGCCAGTTTCGGCCAGCCCGAGAAGGCCGAGAGGATGGATCGTTCCGCGCGTACAAATGCAGGTGCTGACGCCGGGGCGTCCCGAAACCCGGATGCACCCTTCACGTACTCTGGATCCTTCCCGAGCAGGGTGTCGAGCGAGAGCAGTGTCTCTACGGAGGTCGAGGGAATCAGCACATAGTAGGTGGGCGTCTCTGGCCCAATATCGAGCTTGAAGGTCCCTACAGGCGACATGCCGAGCCGGTTCAGGGCCGGAATCAGGGCCCGTTCGAAATAGCCCTGGGTCAGCGCAAGTTGCGGCCCCGTTCGCAGGGCGTAGGCTCGCAGCTGATAGTATTCCTGACGAGGTCGTTCCCCAGGCGCTGTTTCGGCACCAAACGCCGCCACACCCGTAGCCGCTCCCGCAGTAGCCAGCGCTGATCTCACAAATTCCCTCCTCTGCATGCGCCCTCCTTAAAATTGTTCGGTCTCAGCTTACGACAGCTTGCGCTCAGAATCTCCGCCCTAAACCATTTGAGTGTTAAGGCGCTTTAGCGGCAACGATGGAATCGCGATCCTCCGCCAGCGGCGAATTTAGGTGAACAGGCTATAGGTGAGATGTAGCCAGAAAGCCGCCTTGTGCGAGTAGATCTGGATGGCTGCTGCCTGCGCCGCCACGAGCAACGGAATTGCAGTCAGGTAGATGACATGGACGCGGCGGCTGATGGCAAGGTCGCGCAGCACGCCTAAGAGTATGAGCGCATCGACACCGCTGTAGAAGTACAACGGTGGAATGGAGTACATGAGCGACATCCTGCCGAATGCGGCTGCGGTAAGTGCGCACGTCGAAACGAGCATTAGGCGGCGGTGCCGCTCTGGGGTCTTCCTCCAGAGGATCGCGAGCCCGAGGCAGGTTGCAAACGTGACCATGTCGAGGAAAGGAACGATCAGGAAGGAGTAGGCGTCATCCTGCGGTCGGTGCAACTGGCTAGCTCCAAACCTCGCCATAACAACCGCTACCGAGAACCCAACTACCACCATCGACGTCCCGAGCGCCGCGCCTGCCCAGCCAAGCGTCCGGTGGAGCTTCAGTTTTCGAGATCGCACCAGTGCCGTTTGCAAGATGTAAAAGGCGACCCAACTGGAGAAAAGGAGGGCATGCACCCACAACAAAACTGGCCTTCGCGGAGTGGCGTGAATAAGATTCTGGTCAACGGTGTGGCTGAATCCATAAATGACCACTACGGCGATCAGCAGCGACATGGAAAAGTAGAAATACTTCTCCAGCCATGGTCGCAGTGATATTCGAGACTGTGAAACGGACGGCAGGCGCACAATCTGGGTGCTTGCCATAGGTTTTCCCTTTGCGAACGGGATGGTGCAGCGCGTCGGAAAGCAGGATGCGCGAGATGGTACCAAGAGCGGCGGATGCGCGGCAACTATAAAATGGAGGGTTGCAGCTGGTGAGAGAACAGGGATTTGACTCAAACCCCCACGCCCAGGGATCTTGAGATTGATGAGATGGTCCGCCGCCGAGTAGGATGACTCGGCAGTTCATATCAGGAGGATCATCGCAATGCACATCGCATCCATCGGTATCGATCTAGGGAAGACTACCTTTCATCTAGTCGCACTGGGAGAGCGCAACAAGGTTTTGCTGCGTAAGAAGTTATCGCGTGGGCAGTTGTTGGCCTATACTGCGAATCTCCCTTCGTCGCTCGTGGGCCCTGGAAGCGTGTTCGGGAGCGCAGTTCCTTGGAGCCAGACTGCGAGAACAGGGGCACGATGTACGCCTGATTCCTGCCCAGTTTATAAAGCCCTACCGTAAGTCCAACAAGAACGACTTTATCGATGCTGAGGCGATCGCCGAAGCGGTGGGCAAAGAGAACACGCGATTCGTGCCGATCAAGTCGCTTCGCCAGCTTCAAACCTCTTGCAGTCCGGCGGCGGACCATACAATCAACAACTATGAGCTGGTCGCCGCGATTCGGCCTCGGCGCTTGTGCCGCCAACGATCAAGCAGCCAGCCAACCCCATAAAACCACACGAGTATCAAGACGGGCATCATGCACATGAAACTGGCCGACTCACTCAGCCCCAACCGAGCCAATCCCCGCTCAAATTCCCTGCCGAGAAGGAACGCTGGAAGTGCTGAAATAGTCAGAGCTTTTTCAAGCCATCCGGGATCTACCGTGACGAACACAGCGTCCCACGCACAATCGCCTGGTTGCACCGGCCTGCAGTCTGAATCGAGCCGAATAGAACCCCACCAGAAGTAGCGACCGGGGCGGCCATGGCGCAGCTCACGATTCACTTGGACTGAGCCATAGGTCAACAGCCCAAAGAGAACCAAGCCCCAAAGGCATAGCGTCAGTCTCCAGCGGATTGGCATAGTGAAATTAGACACCGACACCACCTACTTCAAGCCAGTCTCCTTGCAATTAAGCCCATGACCCTCCTCTTCGAGGGGTTTTGAGATGGGATGAGAAGGTCGATCCCCGATCACGGATGGCGTTAAGCTACCGGTGATCAAAGCACTCGCAGTGCAATCCCGAAGGATAAGGAGATCGACCCTTGAAGAAGAATAGCAAGTCTCCCATGAAGAAGGAACCGAGAGCGAAGGGGGCGAAAGCTCAGCGCCCAGTGCAGCGAGAAGCCAAGGAAGTACTGGCGGAGCTGGTGGAGAAACTGAGAGGGAAGCTGGAGGTGAAGGTGGCGTCGGCGAGCCCAGCAGAAGCGGGTCCGCGAGCTGGCGGTCTTGCTGCATCGACTTTGGGTGAGTGGCGAGGTTTATGAGCCGCTGGGCTACGCCTGCTCGAGGGTAATCGTACGACAGGCGGCTGCGTAGACGAAAACGGACATGACAAGCGGGAGCCGGGTCCAGGAAG
>DATJEL010000018.1:0-68238 GCA_035496675.1 Terriglobales bacterium | reverse complement strand
GGGTGGCGTGGGAGGCTGGAATATTCTTCTTATCGGCAGGGGACCGAGATCGGGCGCTGCACAATTTTCGTGTCGTCCTCTCAAATGATTCCGTGAGGGCGCCTCAAGCGCTCGAGCTCTGTTGGCGTGCTACTGCCGATGCCAAGGTTGTGCTCGACCAGGCATTGCCAAAGAGGTCAGATTTGTACCTCGCCTTCTTGAAACTGCTGATCGGCAAGAAAGAGACCTCTGGCGCTACCGAGGTCTGGAACCGACTGATTGCCCTGAAGCAGCCCTTTGCGATCCGCTCGGCCTTGCCCTATTTCCGGTTCCTTCTTGAGCAACGGGAAGTCGCAGCCGCCGAACTGGGCTGGCAGCAGCTCGCGACTCTCAATCCCGACCTTTCTCCCTACCTCGCTTCTGCTTCAAACCGTGTGGTAAACGGCGGATTCGAGGAAAAAGTGCTAGATGGCGGCTTCGATTGGACGTACTTGCCAAGAGCTCATGTCGATGTGGCCATTGATACGAGCGAATTCCATAGCGGAACTCGATCGCTCTCGATCACCTTCGACGGGCAAAATCCGGGGGATGCTGGAATTTATCAACTGATTCCTGCAAAGCCAAACACTCAATATCAGTTCTCGGCAGCATATCGCACCGAGGACCTGCTAACCGCCAGTGGGCCGCGACTCTCGATCTCGGACGCTTACAGTGGCATCTCCTACGTCTTGAGTGACGATGTGATGGGCAGCACTCCGTGGCGAGTGCAACAACTGCAGTTTCGCACTGGGCCAAACACGAGCTTGTTGCTATTTCGAGTAGTCCGTCAACCGGCAGGCCCGCTGATTAGAGGCAAGTTGTGGATCGATGATCTTCAGCTCGTCGAAAGCACAGATTAGTAGTTGGTGTTCGCCGACATGAATCAAAACCAGACATCCTGTCTAGCATCTCCGCAAACTGAAGCTCCCCCTTTTGCTTCACGGTTCTTGGACCGGGTACTCGTACTCGGGCTCTCTGGCCTTCTCATTCTTGCTGTCTTGGCTTTTGGGGCGGTCGAAGATTGGTCGATTTTTTTATTCGAAATTGGGGCGGCGGTGCTCGGGCTGGTTTGGATAAGTAAGCAACTGGCGTCTGGACAGCTTCATATCTTAAAGAACCCTCTGTACTTGCCAGCATGCTTGTTCTTCATGGTCGTGCTGGCCCAAATCGTTTTCGGTATCTCGGCCTATCCATACGTTACGAAATACGCTGCCCTTCAATATGTGTCCTACGGAATCGTGCTATGGATAGCTTCGAACTGCGTCCGCGGGCGCGAGCAAAGAAAAGCATTTGCATTGATCATGATTGTGTTTGGAGCCTCGTATGCGCTGTTTGCATTAACTCAGGACTTGACGTCGAACTCCAAACTTTTCTGGGTTCGATCTCCGCGGTTTCCGGGGAGCATTTTTGGAAGTTACGTCAATCGTAACCACTATGCCGGTTTGATGGAGATGTTGGCTCCGATTCCGCTCGCCGTAAGCTTCAGCCGATTGTTGCCGGGGGTACAGCGCGTGTTGATTGGCTTTTGCGGGATCTTGATGGCCAGCACCATCTTTCTCTGCGGGTCCCGTGGGGGCATGATCGCGTTCACGCTCGAGGTTGTTTTGTTAGGAGCCCTCCTTCTTTCCAGTCATCGACGCGCCGCTGTCATGTTGGCCTATGCAGCGGTATGTATCGGCGTGCTGGTTTTTATTTTCTTGTCCAACAATGGACGCGGGCTAGCGCGAATTGGAGACCTGAGTCCGGGCATCCGCCCTCAGATCGTGCGAGACAGCGTGGCCATGTTTTCGAAGAAACCAGTTTGGGGTTGGGGCTTGGATACGTTTCCGACTGTGTACCCTCAATACCGGAGTTTTTACACGAATCTGTTTATTAATGAAGCTCACAACGACTATGTACAGTTGCTGGTTGAGACTGGCATCATTGGCTTCTCTCTGATGGTCTGGTTTCTGATCGCTGTTTACCGGCAGGGACTCGCGGCTCTCAGGCACTGGAAGGATCATTGGGATCGGACAATATCCCTTGCCGCCCTCATAGGCTCGACCGGGATCGTGATTCACAGTTTTGTCGATTTCAACCTGCATATCACGGCAAATGCCGCTTTTTTTTATGCGCTTTGCGCTCTTGCTGCCTCTGAGTTGCAGACTAGCGATTCAAGACTACGCTTGCGCCAAGCAAGTTGGCGCGAAGTTGGAGGCAAGGCTGCAAAGACCCTTGCCCCGATCTGAATGATGTCCAAGGAGTGATGCCACTCGCATTTCCGGATTGCAGGCTTGCGAGTAAAAGTCATTTGTGATCTTCTTCATCTCTGGATCGAGATTCTGGAATGGATTGAGGTCGCACTTTGCAATTCATGCGTAAGCTGCGCCGTCGAACGCTCGAGACTCCGGACTTTACGAGTTCACGACCCCTGGTCCTGCTTCACAGTGACGACTGGGGCAGGGTAGGGGTTCGCGACAAGGACGGCTACGATAACTTGCGCTCGAAGGGCCTACGTCTTGGGGAACACCCATGCGATCTGTACTCGCTTGAGACTGCGAAGGATGTGAACAACCTCTGTTCACTGTTGTCAAAACATCGCGACTCGGACGGAAGGCCGCCATCCTTAGGTATGAATTTTTGCCTTGCGAATCTCGATTTCAAGGAGATGCGCGAACAACGGTTTGACAAACTGGAGTTTCTGCCGCTGGCTAAAGGGCTTCCGGGGCGCTGGAGCAGACCCGGGTTGATCGAGGCTTATCGTGCGGGCATCGAAAAGCACGTTTTTGCCCCGGGTTTACAGGGCATGACGTATTTCTCGAAAGCTGCGGTCGAACTTGCGATGTCGAAGAAGGGAGAGCGGTCCCGACTTTTGCGCCTTCTGTGGGAAGAAGACACACCTTGCATTCCCTGGCGCATGCCTTGGATCGGTTACGAGTTTTGGAACCCAGAAGCTCCAGGCGACGGCTTTGTCGCGGAGGAGAACCAAAACCTTCTGATCAAGCACGCCGGCGAACTGTTCTTCGCTCTTTTTGGCGCCCATGCAACCTCTGCCTGCGCCCCCGGGTATCGCTCTGACCTGGCGACCTACCAGGCATGGTCGGAGGGTGGAGTCCGCATCGTCGAGCACAGCCCCAGTGAAGGCTTAAACAAGCCCAAGATGGACGCCAGCGGGCTGCTGCATCTTTATCGCGTGCTGGAGATTGAACCAATCAGAAAAGACGTCGAAGTCGAGAAATACCTTCGCTTAGCCGACGCTTGTTTCGCCCAGGGGATTCCCCTGGTGCTTTCGGTCCACTCCATCAATTTTCATTCAACGTTGAAAGATTTTCGTTCCGCAACGTTGGCCGCACTGGATGCGCTGCTTACTGCGCTTGAAGCAAAATTCCAGAATCTTTTGTATGTGAATAATGATGATCTTTACGCGATGGCTGCCGGCAATTCCTAGGGTGGCCTCGCCTCGTTTACAATCTCAGCGATGAATAAAGTCGTCGCCAGCGCAGACGAGGCCATTCAGGATATCTTCGATGGCGCCACGATCATGGTTGGCGGCTTCGGTCTTTGCGGCATTCCCGAAAACCTGATTCGCGCCCTGGTATCGAAGGGCGTAAAAGATCTCAACACCATCAGTAATAACGTCGGCGTGGACGGCCTGGGCATGGGGCTGCTTCTCGACGCAGGCCAGATCAAGAGTCATATCGGCAGCTACGTTGGCGAGAACAGGCTGCTTGAGCAAATGGTCCTCGAGAAACGACTCAACCTGCAACTCATTCCGCAAGGAACTTTCTCCGAGCGCATTCGCGCCGGCGGCGCAGGGATTCCAGCCTTCTACACTCCGGCAGGGGTGGGTACGATGGTCGGTGAAGGCAAAGAGGTTCGCGAGTTCGATGGGCGCACCTATATTCTCGAGCGCTGGCTGAAAGCCGATTTCGCTCTCGTACGCGCCTGGAAGGGCGACAAGTGGGGCAACCTCGTCTATCGCAAGACTGCCCGGAACTTTAATCCCATGATGGCAACGGCGGCAAAGGTGACGATTGCAGAAGTCGAGAATCTCGTCGAAGTCGGCGAGATTCCTCCCGACGCCATCCACACGCCCAGCATTTACGTGAAGCGCATCGTCAAAGGGCACCATTACGACCGCACGATCGAAAGAAGGACCCTGCGAAAAGCAAGCTGACCGTGGCACACGGCCAAGCGATCAGCTTCCGGGGAGTCGAACGACCAATGCCTATGGCTAAAGATACCGACAAACGCGAACGAATCGTAAAGCGCATCGCACGCGAATTGCGGGATGGCTTCTATGTGAACCTTGGCATCGGCATGCCCACCATGGTCGCGAACCACGTTCCTCCGAACGTTGAGGTTGTGCTGCAAAGCGAAAACGGTATGCTCGGAATCGGACCGTATCCGCTCGAAGGTCAGGAGGATTCAGATCTTATCAACGCCGGAAAGGAAACCGTCACCGAAGTACCCGGCACCGCATTTTTCTCCAGTGCCGAATCTTTCGCGATGATTCGCGGTGGCCACGTCGACCTCAGCGTGTTGGGCGCGATGGAGGTAGATGAGAAAGGCAACCTGGCGAACTGGATGATCCCGGGCAAAATGGTCAAGGGCATGGGAGGCGCAATGGATCTGGTCTCGAGCGCCTGCCGTGTAGTGGTCGCGATGGAGCATACTACGCGTGAGGGTCAGCCTAAGATCCTGAAACAATGCACCTTGCCGCTCACCGGCTCCGGGGTCGTAGACACGATCGTCACCGAGATGGCCTACATTCGCGTGACGCCCAGTGGACTTCTGCTCGAAGAGATCGCCCCTGGGCTGAGCGTAGAGGATGTGCAGCACGCCACGGAAGCCATGCTGGTGGTAAGCCCGCAGCTCAAAACAATGCAAATCTAGCGCGGAGTCAGGCGGCTAACGGCACATCCCGAGAGCGCAGTACTCTAGAACCAGGAACGCTCCAGTGCAATCACGCCCTTAGGGAACGAATTGCCTAGGCCCGCAGCAACGACTCGTACCATGCTGCACCACGGCTCTCGGCCACTTCGGCCAAACGCTCACCGGCTCGGGAAACGACATCTAGGAAGGCCGACCCGCGCTCCAGGTAGTCTGGCAGTTGCGACCGAATCCTCCGGAATTCCTCCGGATATTCCGACGCCAGCGTCGCCAGAGCAACACCGCCAAATAGCAACGCACCCGTTCGCCGACCTTTAAGAAGAAAAATCACGCTCAAACCTGCCGATCCCGCGAGCAATCCGCGCTTCCAGTTCTCCATGTCTTTTCTCCGAGCCATGCTGAATATCCTTTCCTAGTTTCGTAGAGTTTTTGGATGCAGATTTCCGAATCGGGGATTGGGGAATTCCGCTCGTACGCCAAAACAAAAAGGACGGGCGAGAACGCCCGTCCACTTCTTCCTGAGAACCTCGCAAAGGCCAGGCTCGAGCCCCCGCCTCTCAGTTGATATCGAACTGCTCTTGGTGCAGCGCCGGATCGCTTTTCACGATGACCGTCTTCTTGGTCAGCTCCTCGAGCTCGTTGAGCCACTTACCATTGTTTGCCTTAAGCGATTTGGCGACCTCCGGATTCACCCGCAACATGACATCGGAGTGTTCCAGATCTTTGCTCATTTTGCGCATCTCCACATAGATCTCGTTGCAAACGGTGGTCACGTTCTTGACGAAACCTGTGGCTTCGCAATAAGGGCATGGAGAACCGATGGTCCGTTCAAGCGACTGCTTCACGCGTTTACGGGTAATCGCTACCAGGCCAAAGTCATTAAACTGCAGGACTTTGGAAGGTGCCCGGTCCGCCCGCAGCGCTTCCTCCAGTGCCTGCATGACCTTTTGCCGATTGCGGCGCTCATCCATATCGATGAAATCGATGACGATAATCCCGCCCAAGTCCCGCAGCCTGATCTGCCGCACGATCTCCTTGATGGCATCGACGTTGGTCTTAACGATCGTGTCTTCCAGGCGGGCCGTTTTACCGACGTACTTGCCGGTGTTGACATCGATCGCCACCAGTGCCTCGGTCTGATTGATCACGATGTAGCCGCCGCTCTTCAGCCAGACTTTCGACTTGAGCGCCTTGTCGATTTCGTCCTTCAAGCCGAACTGCTCAAACAGTGGCGTGTTTTTCGTATAGAGCTTTACGCGTCTCACCAAGGCCGGCTGAAAGCGGTTGGCAAAGCGAAGAATGCGCTCGTATTCCTGCTCGTTGTCTACCCAGATGGCCGCGAAGTCGGAGGTGACCTGGTCACGCAGCACCCGCTCGACCACGTTGAGGTCGTGATAAATCAGTGCCGGGGACTTGCCGTTCTCCGCGCGTGTGCGGATTTCATTCCACAGTCCTTTCAGGAAGCGGATGTCGGCGCGCAGTTCCTGTTCGTCCGCGCCCTGCGCAGCCGTGCGTACGATGAAACCGCCATGCCCGTTTTCGCGCTCGCTCTGAATGATTCGCTTCAAGCGCTGGCGCTCTTCCTCGGACGCGATCTTTCGCGAAACCCCGGTGTGGTTCACCGTCGGCATGTAAACCAGAAATCTACCGGGAAGGGCAATGTGACTTGTGATTCGAGCGCCCTTTTTCCCGATCGGCTCCTTGGCAATCTGGACCAGAATCTCCTGACCCTCCTTCAGAAGGTCGGTGATCTGCGGAAGATTCTGCGGTTCCCGACGGCGGAATCGGCGTCCACCCCGGAATCGGCGCCCCCCGCGTCGCTCGCGGTCCCGCTCATATCCCCCGCGCTGGGTGCGCTGCGTGTAGGCAGCGGTGGCAGAGGGAGCGCGTAGTTCTTCACGGGCGTCCACCGTCCCGTTCTCCCGACCCTCGGCATCGAGCAGGGCCTCGGCTTCAGCCTGAGCTTGTTCGAGCTCGGCTTCTTCGGCGGCTACGGCGTCAACGCCATCTTCAGCCTCTGCGACTTCCGCCGCTCCTTCGGCGACCGGCTCAGAAGAGAACGGTACTTCACTCTCTTCTGCTGATGCGGCAATCGCCGGTTCTTGTTCCTGTTCTGACTCGACGAAATCTCCTGCCGAATGCGTTTCCTCTTCGAGATCGTCGAATGCCTCATCCTCGGCAAGCTCCTCGACATACGCGATCAGATCCGCTTCTTCTTCGTCGATCTCTTCCTCTTCAATGGTCGGATGGGCCGCAGCTACGGGCTGCTCTTGTGAATGTTCTGCCGGGGAGGGTTGCGTCGGTTCATAGCTCTCGGTTTCGTCCTCGACTGCCTCGTCTCCGCCAAAAATCGCAGCCACGTTCATTTCATGCAGGCGCTTCTGTTCACGGTCCCAATCCTCGGAACCGACCTCAGACTCAGGGCGCGCCGGTTCAGTTTCTCTTTCAACTTCTTTGGTGAACTCGGCTTGCTCAAGGGGGGTAGGGAAACTAGCTACATCCTCGGTCTCATGACCGGGATGAGCGAACAAAGGTTCATCCTCTGGGAAAGTTTTCGCAACCGGAACTGCGAGCGATGTTTCTGCAGTCTGGTCAGCGGTATCGGTCAAGCTGCGGTTCGCCTCTGCCCCGCGGGCTCGTCCGCGGTATTTGGAAATCGATTCGCCGGGCAGAATGATGGGCTCATATCCTGGAGGCGGGCCGTAATCGTCTCGCTCCACCCTCGCCGCGGGTTCAACCGGACGACTGGGCCGTTCGTGTCCGTTGCCCCCTCGCTCCCGGCTGTCCCGACCATCCCGGCCGTCCCGGCGTCCGCGGCGTCGACGACGTCCCCGCCATCCGCCCCGGTCTCCTCGATCCTCATGGCGTCCCGAGTCACCATTCGTGCGGCTTTCTGCAACTTCTGCCGGCGAATCCTCTACGGGTGGCTCCGGTTCTGCGGCAGCGACCGGTTCGGCCGTCTCTAGAGGTCGGCGTTCTTGCGGTACCGGCGCTGCCGGCACATCTTCTAAGTCGTCGTCGGTATTCTCGAGCTCCATAAAGTCAGAGACATAAAGGAACGCGTCTCGTTCGAGCCCAATGTCCACGAACGCTGATTGCATGCCGGGTAGCACTCGCGTCACCCGGCCCTTGTAGATCGATCCTGCGAGCGTGTATTCGTTCTCACGCTCCAGATACACTTCGGCTAACTGATCGTCCTCCACCAAGCCGACTTTCGTCTCATGCGGTGTAGACGACACAAACAATTCTCTTGTCATTCGAACTCCGGTTCCCGGCTACAACGCCGGGAGCTTCACCGGAAGCAGGGGAGACAGATGGAAGGATGAATCAAGGACGCGATAACCGTTCTTATAAAAGAAGGTTCCAAACCCGGGATGGCTGTCCTAGGTTGAGCTGGCTGCAGAAATTCAGAGTTCTTTTCCACGGATCGCACAATTCCGGGGTTGTGACCGCTCTCCCAATCTATACCTCCAGCGGTCTGCGCTGGATGCCGTTTGAGGGGGCCGTTCCCTGCCCGGATGCCTTACTTCAATCCTGCCCGGCTGTCACTCTGCCGGTGATTGCCCTCTTCACGCGAAGGCACTCGTAATTTTTAGATCGGACATTCCTGCCCGGCAAAACACAATCCTCAAGATCCCGTGCCCGAGCCTTTGTGGACAATGTCCGGAACTGCGCGTGCACGTTTATTTCAGGTACCCTGCTTCAATTTACGAAGCGGCGCATGCGGACGTTCATCACCATCCCAAGCGCAAGAAACATAAACAATACCGAAGACCCGCCGTAACTCATCAACGGCAAAGGTATTCCGGTGACCGGCATAAAGCCAAGTACCATGCCGACGTTGACTAGGATGTGAAACGTCAGAACCGCTACCACACCCATCACCAGAAACGTGCCAGCGCGGTCGGGCGCTGTCTGCGCGTTCTGAGTCAAACGCATCAGCACAATAAAGTATAACAGCAGAACTCCCATTGCCCCTACAAAACCATGACCTTCGGAAAAAGCCGCAAAAATGAAGTCGGTCTGCGGAACCGGTAAGAACGCGAGACGGGTCTGCGATTCCTGGCTGCTGCCGAACAGTCCGCCTGAGCCCACGGCGATCAAGGATTGTTTTACCTGGTAGCCGGAGCCTTTGGCATCAGCGTCGGGTTCCATGAAGCTCACCAACCGGTCCTTCTGATACGGTTTCAGGTGATGCCACGCCAAAGGCATCGCCAACCCCGCCAGTAGCAGAACCACCGCTGCCTGCTTCCAGTGCAGACCTCCCAGGAATAAACCCATGATTGCAATGGGAAGGTAGGTTAGAGCCGTGCCCAGGTCAGGCTGTGCCAGCACCATCAGCATCGGGACGCCCACGATGGCCCCGGCTTTGATGAAGTCGGACCAGGAGAGATGCCGCTGGTGCAGCTCGGCAAAGTACTTGGCCACAGCCAGAATCAGAATGAGCTTCACCCATTCCGAGGGCTGAAAGTGAATGCCACCGGGCAATTTCACCCAACGGCGCGCCCCCAGATATTTCTGCCCGAATATGAGAACGACCATGAGCGAGGCGACAGCGCCGATGTACATCCAGTGCACCCGCTCGAGCAGCATGTGATAGTTCAGCAGGCTCATGATGAACATGCCGGCCAGACCACCCAGAATCCAGTAGATCTGCTTGAGGTGGGCGCCCGCGAACTTGGTGTGCTCCGTCGCGCTGCGGATTTCAAACACACCGAGCGTGCAGATAACGAGCACGAAGCCGACCAGTGCCCAATCGAAGTCTTTGAAGGATACGTAACGCGCCATAACTACCGCTTAAAAAACCTTTCGTGTACCAACCCGATCGCCTCGGCCCCCATGCTCGGGATGCGACCTGTGACTCATTGCAACCCTGGTGCGGCCGCGGCCAGACGCCGTGGTTTATTCGGCAAAGCAACCGCCAGATGTCCCAACTCGAGTTTCTCCCGATCGCCGTGCTCGTCAGGAGAGGTCCAGATCGCTCCAATTTCCGCTTTGCCGTCGCTCGAGGGTTTTCCATCCGCCAGGCCCGTTGGCTGCCGCCTCTGCTTGTCCACGTAGGCCTTGATGACTTCGGTCGCCAGACGGGCTGCCAACCTGCCGTGTTCGCCGCCTTGGAAAAGCACACCGACTACGATGTCGGGATTGCGGCGCGGCGTGAATCCTACGAACCATCCGTTCTGTGCCAGGTCTTCATTGTTCTGGTGCTTGGCCCGCGTGGCCAAGGAAACCACCTGCGCCGAACCTGTTTTCCCGGCAATGTCGATACCCGGGATATGCGCTGAGGGCGCGGTCCCCTCCGGCAATAGCACGCGGCTCATAGCATCGGTGATCAAGGTCCATCCGTTTGCGTCCACGGGGACGTTCTTCACCTCGTTGTAATGGTTCACTTCGAGGTAATTGGAAGGCAGCCCAGTCGGATCGGCCACATGCGGAGTGACCAGTCGCCCATCCATAGAGATTGCCGCAATCGCCCGGGTCAGCTGAATGGGACTCACCGCGACAGCACCCTGTCCGATACCCACCGAGATGGTCTCGCCTGCAAACCATTTTTGCCGGAAATTTCGCAGCTTCCATTCCTCGGAGGGAATCACGCCGGAAACTTCCTGAGGAAGATCGATACCCGTCTTCTGCCCTAGCCCCAAACTGGTCGCGTACTGGGCAATGCGATTGATTCCCAGCTTGTTGGCCAAGTTGTAGAAGAACACGTCGCAGGATTGGTAAATCGCCTTCGTCAGGTCGACTTGGCCGTGACCACCTTTCACCCAGCATCCGAACCGGCGACCGTAGAACTCGGCACCACCGTTGCATTGCACGTTCAGATTTTGCGCGATACCTTCTTGCCATCCCGCAACCGACATGATGATCTTGAAGGTCGAGCCAGGAGCCAACTGCGCCTGAATGGCCCGGTTCAGCAGGGGTTTTTCAGGATCATTGACCAACTTGCTCCAGTCTTTACTGGTAATCCGAACCGCAAAAGCATTCGGGTCAAACGTTGGCCGGCTCACCATGGCAAGAATTTCCCCGGTGTGCGGATCCATCGCCACGACGGCGCCGCTTTTGTCGCCGAGTGCCTCTTCGGCAGCAATCTGCAAATCGATGTCGACGGTGAGCTTCAGCTGCTTGCCGGGCTCGGCTGGCTTCTCTTCGAGCGGCTTTCCGACCTCGCGACCGTGACTATCGACGAGTACCTGCCGCGAGCCATTCTTGCCCATGAGAATGTCGTTGTATTCGAGCTCGACCCCTGACTGGCCGACGATATCCCCCGAGTTGTACAGCTCAAACCGGGGCTGGTTCAGCATGCCCTCGCTGACCTCGCCCACATACCCGATCACGTGAGCCATGAAGCCCTTCAGCGGATACAACCGCCGATACGCCATGATGGTGTCCAGTTCAGGCAACTCCAGCTTGTGGGCTTCGATGAACGCCTCTTCATCCGGCGTGATGTCTTCCTTGAGGTAGATCGGCTGGTACTGCGGCGTGTAGGTAAAGCGCCGGATCTTGTCTTTCACTTCCTTCGGGTCCATGTGCAGGCCCGAAGCGATCTCATCCGCATCGACCATCAGGTTGCGAGTGGAGTCGCGCATCAGTAAGGCGGTCACGGAACGGTAGTTGTCGACGATGATGCGACCGTTGCGGTCGACAATCCGGCCGCGCGGCGCAAGGATGGGGACATTGCGGACCCTGTTCTGTTCAGCTGCCGCGGAATAGTAGTCGCCCTGAGACACCTGCAGCCGCCACAAGCCGTATGCGAGAACAAGGAAAATCACCAGGATCATGTACTGGACCGCGGTCAGGCGGATTTGCGAGGGTTTTTCGTCTCGGCCAAACATAAATCAACTAATCGTTTGTTGGCTGTCGGCTCTCGGCGTTGCGGCTGGCGAGCAATCAGTTAACTTAATTGTAAATCTACTCTGCTTTGAGGAAAGAACAATTACGAAACGAAAGTCACAAGCACCCCCTTTGGGTCGATGAAGGGAAATGACAGGGGCGCCGAGCGCCGAAGCCGACATCCTTTCCAGAAAATCGGGCACGACGAGCGCTTTCCGAGGTGTACCCATATTCCCATAAATATGGTATCCTTGGTGTCATGAAAACCACCCTCGAAATCCCGGATTTTGTGTTCCGACGTGCCAAATCCGCGGCCGCAGATCGGGGCATTCCGCTGCGCCAGCTTGTCACGGAGGCAGTCCAGGAAAAGCTAAATCTTACGTCGGGGGCGGCATTTCGCCCGTGGATGAAACACTTTGGTCGACTCCACAAACTCGCAAAGGAAAACCGGACGATTGAGCAACGGGTGGAAGACCGATTCGAGCAGGTTGATCCGGAAGTTTGGGAATGATCCTCGACACCAATGCTCTATCAGGGGTCGCCGACAACGATGCCGCACTGGGCTCGATTCTTTCCCGCGCCGACCAGGTAGCGATCCCAGTCATCGTGATTGGCGAGTATCGATATGGTATTGCGCAGTCGCGGTATCGAGCGCGTTACGAGAGATGGCTGGAAGGCCTGATTGGCGACTGTATCGTTCTCAATATCACGAACGAGACCACCCGCTACTATGCCGCAGTCAACTATGAACTGCGCCAAGCCGGCAACCCAATCCCAACCAATGATCTTTGGATCGCTGCGCTCAGCCGGGAACACCATCAGCCAATCGTCAGTCGGGACCACCATTTTGACGCAGTCCAAGGGATCCGGCGGATAAGTTGGTAATCCGGGCGGTCTGAATAGGAGTGGACCGCCATCTTGCCCGGTCGCCTAGGCTCTTTCCTTGAGCCTATCCATTAGCGTAAATAGCAGCACGCCCACGACGGCATTGGCGACTGCTGCTATCAGCTCACGGGACCACAACCAACGAAGATCCAACCCCACTAATCCGCGGGCGATCGTGAAGTAGATGATTTGATGCACGACATAGAACCCGCTGGTCACGAGCAGACGCGTGCCTACGCTCTCCACATCCAGTTTCACACCGAGGGAGGAGGCGCCGTAGCCCACAACCGTTTTCGCAATCCCGTAGACGCCAAGTGGGTGGTGGGTAAGCGAGTCCTGAAGGATCCCGATGACTGCGCCGGTCAGGAGCCCAGCCACCTGGCTGCGCCTTGCCATGGCAAAAAAGATGACCACCAATAGCGGCAGATCGAAAATCGAAAAGAATGGAAACCGCAGCGGCAGAAACGCCTGAAGAAAGATGGCGAGCAAGGGTACAAGAATCGCTACCAGCCAGTTGAACCGATAGACCTCAATCTGCTCGCGGGATGTGTAGCTAACGGCCATGCTATTGGGGTGTGTCTCCGGTGTCAGATGTTGGCGAAGTCTGCGTGGGCGTTGAAGTCGGCTTGCCTGCGGTTGTTTTCGGAGGAGCTGTTCCCGTGGGAGGCGTTCGGGGTTGCATAGTAATACCCGCGCTTGCCCCTGGAGTCGGCGCCTTAGCCTGCGCCGGCTTATTGGCGAGCGGAACCGACCCGGCCGTCCCGGGATGCGCAATCGCCTGCACGGTTCCGGTTCCGACCGGTGCGGCCGGCTTCGGCTGTATGGCTGTGGAAGGAATCGTCGTCGGCTTCGGCGCGGGTGTTCCGGTTTCGCTCTCTGCCCCGGCTGGCTTATCCGGCACTTGCGGCAGGCGCTGCGCCAGAATGTCTGCGGCACGCATGGATTTTGCCGCCGTCTTGTCCGGTTCACGCTCGAGCCGCTGAGTGATGACCAGCACTTCTTCGAGGTGGTTCAGTGCCGCCGCCGGTTTCACCTGGACCTGTAGAAATTCGCCGCCATGCTTCACGTCGCCGATCGTGCCGACCGGCAACCCTTTCGGGAAGATCTGGTCGCCGCCGCTGGTTAGCACGCGCTCGCCGGTCTTGACGTCTTCTTCCGACATCACCTTGTCGAGCATCAATTCGCCCGAGGCCCGCCCTTTGAGAACGCCCTGCAATCGGGATTTCTCAAGGATCGTACCCACACCGCTGGTCTGGTCGTTGATAAGGAGCACCTGAGAAACCCTAGGCTGCACCAGAATGACCTTGCCCACAATGCCTTCCGCCGAAATCACCGGCATTCCGAGGCTAATCCCGACATCGGAACCCTTATCCAGATATACGGTGCGGGACTGCTCGCTGCCACTCGAACCGATGACCTGTGCCGCCACCGTGTGATCAATGAACTGCTCTTTGAATCCAAGCAGAGCCTGCAGGCGCCTGGCCTGAGAGGCGTCTTGCTGCAACCGAACCTGCTCCAGTTGCAGCTGCTCGATTTTGTCCTTCAACTCGCGGTTTTCCTGGCGCACGCCGCGCAGATACACGTAGTTGTGCCAGAGATTCACGGTGCCCGTCTGCAGCCGGACGATGCCTTTTTCTAAAGGCGTGATGGCCGAAATCGTCCACACCCGAATCAAGCGGCTCGAGTCCTGTGCATCTTTGCCAGTCTGCTTTCTAATCTGGTAGGCGAGACCGACCAGTTGGATGAAAACGGCCGCCGCGAGAATGCTGACATTGCGATAGCGGCCCATGAAGGTGTCCATAGCTACAGTTTCAAGTTTCTCGTTTCAGGTTTCGGCAAAAGAAGTGACCGGGAGATCTGGAAACCTGAAACTTGAAACTGCTTTCCTACTCGATCGAAATCTTTCTAAGCAGTTTGAAATCGCTCAGCATCTTGCCGGTGCCGAGCACCACGCTGCATAGCGGATCGTCGGCAATCGAAACCGGTAAGCCGGTTTCTTCGCGGATACGCTTGTCCAGGTTCTTTAGCAGTGCGCCCCCGCCGGTCAGCACGATGCCCCGATCGCTGATGTCGGCCGAAAGCTCCGGAGGGGTGCGTTCGAGGGCCACACGAACCGCATTCATAATCGTCGACACGCACTCGCTCAAGGCTTCGCGAATTTCGCTGTCGTCCACCGTGATGGTCTTTGGCACACCCTCGATCAGATTGCGCCCTTTGATTTCCATGGTTAGCGGCTTGTCTAGAGGATAAGCCGAGCCAATTTCCATTTTGATCTGTTCCGCCGTGCGCTCGCCCACCAGCAGGTTGTACTTCCGCTTCAGGTAATTCATGATGGCTTCGTCCATCTGATTGCCTGCCATGCGCACCGATCGCGAATAAACGATGCCGCTCAACGAGATCACCGCAATGTCGGTCGTCCCGCCGCCGATATCGACCACCATGTTGCCTGACGGTTCGGTGATGGGCAGCCCGGCGCCGATCGCCGCCACCATTGCCTGCTCTACAAGATAGACTTCACTGGCCTTCGCCCGATAAGCCGAGTCCATAACCGCGCGTTTCTCGACCTGAGTGATTTCCGAAGGAACCCCAATCACGATCCGCGGATGTACCAGCATCTTGCGATTGTGCGCCTTCTGGATGAAGTAGTTGAGCATTTTCTCGGTAACTTTGAAGTCGGCAATCACGCCGTCTTTCATGGGCTTAATGGCAACGATGTTTCCGGGGGTCCGGCCGAGCATCTCCTTGGCTTCCTTGCCGACCGCTTCGACTTCATTGGTGTTCTTGTTCAGGGCCACGATCGAGGGTTCGTTGACGACGATCCCCTTGCCCCGTGCGTACACCAGCGTGTTGGCGGTACCCAGATCGATCGCGAGGTCGCTGGAAAAAATGCTGAACAGCGACCGCATATTGGTGATACGGGATGACCCGTTGTGAAATCCGTTATTCGATGACATACCGACTGCGTCTCTCTCTTATCGATCGTATGGAGTCAAATCTGCACACGCCCCCTCGAAAGCGTCGTGAGCCGCTTGTGCAGTTTCAAAACCTGAGTTTTCTGGGTCCTGTAGGCCCATTGTATTGGAAATCACGGACCCGTCTGCAAATAAAGTTGCCCTCGAGCCGCCTTGCGCTCCCGCCGGAGTCAAATTCATTGGATCACGACCTTCTGCTGCTGCGTATTTACCCCCCCCCGCGCATTCTGGGCGGTGATCGTGATCGTACTTTCCCCGTTCGGAAGAGGTGGCATGAAGTAATGAAAGCTGCCATCAACGCCAATGACCGGAACTTCGTGCCCATTCACCATCACCCGCGCGCTCGGTTCGGTCTTACCCGTCAGTTCGATGACCCGTCCGTGCTGAATCAGAGGATCCAACTCCAGGCGAATCGGCCCGCTGTCCGCCTCGTGGGCGATGATGGTGAAGCGATTTTTTTCGCTCTCCGCCGATTCCTTGCCATTGACATCGTAGGATTGCACCATCCAGTAATAGGGTCCTTCGGGCAGTCCCGAAACCATGACCGCAGGAGATGTCACTTTCCGGTCCACGATCAAGGACGAAAAGTACGGGTTACGCGACACTTGCAGCCGGTAGCCCTTGGCGTTGGTCATTGGAGTCCAGGAGAACTCGATCGGCTTGTCCTCGCTCGGGGCAAAGATCGGCATCATGTTCGCTGGAGAAATTGGGGTCGGGGGCCCAATTTCTTTGATCTTCTCAAGAGGGCCTTCGTTGGACTTAAAGCTCGCCTTTTCCCAGTCCGTCAGCTGTATGGTTTGATCGCCACGTTGGACCGTTCCCTGGCCTTTTGTGATCAGCAGTTCGTCCTGCTGCGAAGTCGAATCCTTGCGGACGCGGGCCGCGCTTTCCGGGGCGAGAGATGCGGTTGCCCCGTCGACGATGACTTCTGACTTGGATCCTTGCATGTATGTGCCCGTCGCTAGATCCACGGTGCCAGTGGTGACATTCACTGCCACGCTTGTCTGCTGGTGATCGTTCGCGGAGTTTTCCGCGATCACGATCAGGGAATCTTGTTTGACGGTGTAATTCGTGCCATCGTTAAAGGCGATCTTCGCCATGCCTTCCGGCCCGGTCTGGATTACGTCGCCCTTCTCCAGGGGAACGCTATAGTCGGCCTTGACCCAGGCGTCGCCGCTGGCCTTCTTGATGCGAACGGTTCCATCGAGGGCGGTAATGTGCGCTTGCTGGGAGGTTTCGTTTCCCCTTCTGCCCCCCTTGTCTTGCGCTGCAACACGCTCCAGCAGACTTGTGAAGACGTTTTCTGCCGCTTTGGCCGTGTTTTCTGTGAAATCCGGGAAGGCAAGACGGGCTCCCATCGTGAGGACTGCCAGACCAAGCAGAATGAGCATGATCACACTGCGGTAGGTGATCGTCTTCCAGGCAATCTGTATTCCGGATCTGCGTTTTGAAGGCACTCAGGTCCTCTGCGCGGAGGTACTGTCCGTTGAGAAGTATGGCAGAGTGCGGATGGGCGAGTAATGGGTCAGGCGCGCAAACCGATTACTGAGGTCACGCCTTTTCAGTGCCTGGGTGGGTGAGAACCGACCTCGGTATCGCCCCCCAGTCCAGCCCCGCTTGCTCCACCTCTGCCCCGGGATTAGCATGGAACCCGTCCCAGGAGGCGCAAGAATGTCCGCCGATACCCTTACCAGCTCCGTCCTTGAAGGGTCTTCGAACCGCCCGAACGTGTATCACAACTTTATCGATGGCGAATGGGTCGAAGCTTCGACCGGGGAGACCTTCGAAGACCGCAATCCGGCCGACACGCGCGATGTCGTGGGAATCTTTCAAAGGTCTGGAAAGGCTGACGTTGACCAAGCCATCGAGGCTGCCAAGCAAGCATTCTTGAAATGGCGTTTGGTGCCGGCTCCTCGCCGGGCAGAAATCATCTTTAGAGCTGCGGAAATTCTCGCCGAGCGCAAAGAAGAATACGCCCGCGACATGACACGGGAGATGGGTAAGGTTCTCAAGGAGACCCGGGGCGACGTTCAAGAAGCGGTAGACACCGCCTACTACATGGCAGGCGAGGGACGAAGGCTTTTTGGCCCCACCACTCCCTCGGAGCTTCCAAATAAGTTCGCCATGGCCGTTCGGCATCCCTTGGGCGTCTGCGCGATGATCACGCCATGGAACTTTCCCATGGCGATCCCGTCCTGGAAGCTGTTGCCCGCGCTAGTTTGTGGAAACACTTGCGTGATCAAGCCGGCGCAAGACACGCCGCTTTCGACCTTCAACCTGGTTCGAACCCTGGTCGACGCTGGCGTGCCCAAGGGCGTGGTTAACATCGTGACCGGCTACGGCGGAGAAGCCGGTGCGCCCATGCTGGACCATCCCGAGGTTCGCGCCGTTTCCTTCACCGGGTCAAGCGCTGTCGGTCGAACCATCGGCACCACCGCCGCCAAAAGCTTCAAACACTGCTCGCTCGAGTTGGGCGGCAAAAACCCCATGATTGTCCTTGAAGACGCCAACTTGGAGCTGGCTCTCGAAGGAGCGCTCTGGGGAGCCTTCGGAACGACCGGCCAGCGTTGCACTGCAACCAGCCGTATCGTTGTGCAGAAAGGCATCTATCACAAGTTCGTGCACCAGCTGGTAGAGCGCGCGCGCAAGCTGCGGGTGGGGAATGGGCTGGATGAGACTACGGATATGGGGCCGGCGGTCAATGAACGCCAGCTCGAGACCGATCTGAAATACGTGGAGGTAGGCAAGGAAGAGGGAGCGAAACTGGCTTGCGGCGGGAACCCTCTTGCGAAAGGCGATTATCAATACGGCTGGTTCATGGAACCCACCGTGTTCATGGATGTCGACGCCAAGATGCGGATTGCCCAGGAGGAGATTTTCGGGCCGGTTGTTGCCGTCATCCGCTGCGAGAACTTTGAAGACGCGCTTCGAATTGCGAACAATGTCGAATATGGCCTGTCGTCGTCGATCTACACCCGGGACGTGAACCGGGCTTTCGCGGCCATGCGCGACCTGTATGCCGGAATCACCTACATCAATGCTCCTACCATTGGGGCAGAAGTTCACCTCCCCTTCGGAGGTGTGAAATCCACCGGAAATGGCCATCGGGAGGGCGGCATTGGCGCCATCGATTTCTATACCGAGTGGAAGTCGGTGTACGTGGACTACTCAGACCGCCTGCAGAGAGCGCAGATCGATCGGCCGGAGTGATCAAACCTCATATTCAAGGTGGCTTGCGGTTCGCCTGTACCGGGTAGGGCAGGGCGTTTTTGCTCGCCCGGGCGAATTACCCGAGCTTCTTTTTCACCAGCTCATTCACCAACTGCGGATTCGCCTGCCCTTTCGACTGCTTCATCACTTGGCCGACAAAGAACTGAGAAACTGAGGTTTTGCCGGCGCGGTACTGTTCCACCTGCTTCGGATTGTCGGCGATCACTTTGTCGAGGATTGCCTCGATGGCGCCGGTGTCACTCGATTGCGCCGGCCGCCCTTCGGCTTCATAGACGACAGGAAAGTCTTTCCCGCGCTCGAACGAGAGGTCGAAAAGATCTTTGAGCATCTTGCTCGAGATCGTTCCACTTTCGAGCAAGTTGGCGGCTTCGGCGATGCCCTTCATCGAAATCGGCGACTGCTCGATTTCAAGACCTTTCGCCTTGAGGCGCCCCAGCAACTCGCTCTGAACCAGATTGGCCACACGCTTGGGATTTTTGGCACCCTTGGCGGCCGACTCAAACTGGTCCGCCAGGGACCTGGTCAGCGTGAGCGTGTGAGCGTCCCCGGCAGTGATCCCGTAATCGGCCATCATGCGTTTCCGCCGCGCTTCCGGCAGTTCCGGCAAAGCCTTTTGAATCTTGGCTCGCCACTTCTCATCGACGATCAGCGGAAGCAGGTCTGGTTCGGGGAAATAGCGATAGTCGTGAGCCTGTTCCTTTGAACGCATGCCGTAGGTCTTGCCTTCGGTGGAGTTGTAGAGCCGCGTCTCCTGCGTAATCTTGCCTCCCGACTCGAGAACGTCGATGTGGCGGAGAATTTCGTACTCCAGCGCTTCACGAATGAAACGGAAGGAATTTACATTCTTGACTTCTGTCTTTGTTCCGAATTCCTTCTGGCCTCGCGGACGAACGCTAATGTTGCCGTCACAGCGCAGGGAACCTTCTTCCATGTTGCAGTCGCTGACGCCGGTGTACAGAATGATCTCTTTCAAGCGAGTGAGGTACTCGTAGGCTTCCTCCGGCGATGCGAGGTCAGGCTCGCTCACGATCTCAATCAGCGGCACCCCGCTGCGATTCAAATCCACACCCGTCGCATCGCTTGCCCCGGGGAAACCGTCGTGCAGGCTCTTACCTGCGTCCTCTTCGAGGTGCACGCGAGTAATCCCAATCTTCTTGGCGCCATTGGCGGTAGCGATCTCGATGTACCCGTGTTCGGCCAGCGGCTTATCGTACTGCGATATCTGGTATCCCTTGGGCAAGTCGGGATAGAAGTAATTCTTGCGAGCAAAAATCGAGGTCTCGCGAATCTGGCAGTTCAGCGCCAAGCCAGCAAGCGTAGCGAACTCTACGGCCTTCCGATTCAGTACAGGCAACGCTCCAGGCAATCCCAGGCATACCGGGCATACGTTGGTATTCGGCGGATCGCCGAAGCGGGTCGAGCAGGAGCAGAAGATCTTGGTCGCGGTCAGCAGCTGAACATGGACCTCCAGCCCGATGACCGGCTCATACCTCGCCCGCGCCGTGAGAGGGGTTTCGACAGATGTTGCCATATTCAGAGGATTATAGAGCAGCTAACGGAGGCGCCCAATTTCGGGGTTCCAGGTTGCCTGGCTGAAGGCGGGACACCATAGAGATCAGGGTTTGGCGTCTTCGACCGAAGCGAGCGGAACCTCGAAATACATGAGATCGTTTCCAGCGGAATCATGCACGCGGGTCAGATAAAAGCGCGCTCCCTTCAGCGGATTCCGTAAGTCGGAGACGTCGAAGAAAAGGAACCCTGCCTGCGAGCCGCGCGGCTCAACTGCCTTTGCCTTGAACTGCGCATTGCTGATCTCGTTCCATTCCTTGGTGTTGACGCCGCCCTTGACCCGGCTGGTGGGAAACGGCAGAGGGACGCGCGCTCCGGATGCGTTGGGATGAGAAACGCGACGATAAACATCATCTTCGGTTGCAGGGCTGAGTTTCGCGCCGTCGCCTGTGACCAGCTGCGCCTTGATATCGGTAAGCGATATCGGTGAGTCGCTGTCATTGGTGATCACCATGAGCACCGGGAGAAGGTCGAGGTCGCGATAGTTGACGACAAAAATCTTCGTCTTGTCCGGGGTGTTGTAGGGGTCAAGTCCCACGGTCACTTTCTCGTTCGAGTGATAATCATGCGCCGGATATGCGGCCGCAGGCTTGGTCTTTGGCATGCTGAATTCCTTTGCCGCAAGGCAAAGAAGCGAAAGCATGAGCACACACGCTGCAATCCCACTGATCCGGCGGAAGTTCATGGCAATCTGGATTATAGGCTGCACAGCTCGGCATTTTCCGGTGCCTCCCCCCATCGAGACCCCAGCGAGAAGGCCCCGTTCAGGTTAGCTTCGATGAGGCCCGGCTCCTCCAGAGCCAGAGCAGCTGAGGAATTCAAGATCCCAGGTCGTGCTTGCCGCCAACCATCCCGAGTTCCGCTCTGCCTTGCACCCGTTTAGAATGACCCTTCCTCGATGTATTTCGCCTACAGTGCGCTGCTTGCTTTGGTGCTTGTCCTCGGAAGCCCGTACTGGCTCTACGAGATCGTTTGCCGTGGCAAGTATCGCAAAGGATTTCGCGAGCGCTTAGGCAGAATTCCAGCCCGCCTGGGAAGGGTTTCGCAGCCAACCATCTGGATTCATTCCGTTTCGGTCGGGGAAGTGCTCGCCCTGAGCGAACTGGTCGGGCACTTGCGCGCTGCATTGCCTGGCCACCGCGTGTTTATTTCCACAACCACCGACACTGGCCAGCGGCTCGCTCAAGAAAGGTTCGGCCAAGAAAACGTCTTTTATTTTCCGTTGGATTTCACCTTCGCGGTGCGTCGCTGGTTTCAGTTCCTCAGTCCAGAACTGGTGGTCATTGCTGAAACCGAACTCTGGCCGAACTTCCTCCGGGCTGCACGCAGGCAGGGAACAAGAGTCGCCATCGTGAATGCCCGCATTTCAGATCGTTCCCTCCGCGGGTATCGCCGGTGGAAATGGCTCATCGCGCCGATTCTGCAATTGCCGGACATTTTCCTTGCCCAGACGGAGCAAGATGCGCATCGGTTGCTCGAAATCGGTGCGCCGGCCGGTCGCGTGCTCACTACGGGAAACCTGAAATACGATGTACCGCGGCCGCAAACACCCAAAATCGTAGAAGAGCTTCGCGGGGCGCTTGCGACCGCCGGTCCCATATTGGTTTGTGGCAGCACCGTGGAAGGCGAGGAACCCCTGCTGCTTGGCGCCTTCACGAATATTCTTGCCAATCATGCCGGCGCGGTGATGCTGCTGGCTCCCCGCCACCCCCACCGCTTCGATCACGTCGAGACCCTTCTTCGTGAACTCAAGTTGCCTTTCTGGCGCCGCTCGAAATGGAGCGGCGGTCCGATCCGGGGAGGCGTGCTGTTAGTCGACTCCATCGGGGAACTTTCCTCGCTGTACGCGCTCGCCGACATTGCGTTCGTCGGCGGCAGCTTGGTTCCGCGCGGCGGCCATAACATCATCGAGCCGGCGCAGCACGGGGTTGCCATTATCGTCGGCAATCATACCGAGAACTTTCGCGAAATTGTCGGACTCTTCCAGTCGCGAGAGGCGGTCCGCGTTGTTGGACCGGCAGAACTTCCATTGACGCTCATCCAATTGATTGAAAACGTTGCCGAACGCCACGCCCTCGGGGAACGTGCCGCCGAAACCCTCGGATTGCAACGCGGCGCGACCGAGAGGACACTCGCCGAACTGAGGAACCTTTTGGCCAAAAACGCGCCTGAGGTCACGCACGCGTGAGCCTGCTCGTAGCTCTCTATGGGGCCGTCGTAAGCGCGCGCAACCACCTCTACGATGGTCGAGTTCTGCCGGCTCGCAAGTTGGCAGGTCAGGTAGTCAGTGTTGGGAACATCTCAGCCGGGGGGGCCGGGAAGACCCCGTTTGTAATCCTGCTTGGCGGGTTGCTCCAACGGCGTGGAGTCGCCTTCGATGTTCTTTCCCGTGGTTATGGACGCAAAACCAAGGGTGTGCTTTTGGTGGACGGGAATGGCTCAGCGGAGGAGTTTGGGGATGAACCTCTGCTGATTGCGCGCCGCCTTGGTTGCCCTGTGATTGTGGGTGAGAGCCGGTATCGAGCAGGCCTTTGGGCAGAAAGCAAGTTCGGGCCCCAGCTGCATCTGCTTGACGACGGGTTTCAACACCGGTCGCTGGCCCGCGACTTCAACATCGTCTTGCTCACACCAGAAGATGTGAAGGACAGCCTGCTTCCCAAGGGACGTCTACGCGAGCCCCTCCAATCCTTGACCAGAGCAGATGTGGTGGTGGTGAACTCGGAATTCGATGTTTCCTTGTTGCCCGTCCCGCATGGAGCAGTCTGGCGCATCCGCCGTGATCTAGAAATGGCCAGCTCCTTTCGGCGTCCCGTGGTGTTCTGCGGCATTGCCCGGCCCGGGAAGTTCCTCGAACAGCTTCGGCGCAAGGGAATTGGACCGGTAGGGGAGAAGTTCTACCCCGACCACCACGCGTATTCAAACTCTGATGTTGAAGACCTGTTGCGACTGAAAACCCAGAACGGGGCCGATGGATTTATCACCACCGAAAAGGACGCGGTCAACCTGAAATCGGATCTTTCTCGCCTCGACCCGGTGGAGGTCGCGCGGGTCACAATGGAGATCGTCGAGCCCGCTGATGCTATAGATTCGATGTTGCGCCGAATTGACCCGCGTAAGGAGCGGGCATGAGAGAATCAGTGGTCAGTGACCGGTGGTCACGGTCACCAGCGCAGAGCCGATTTCATGATCGGCACGGAATCCGCGACTAACCAATCCCCACTGTCATGCCTCGGGCCACACAACCCGCCGACCACCTCCGCAAGATCGTAGAGTCCTTCCCGCGGCTCACAATCACCGTGCTTGGCGATATGGTGGCTGACGAGTTCGTCTTTGGGGAAATCTCACGCGTATCCCGCGAAGCGCCGGTGTTGATTCTCCGCCACCGCGATCGCACGGTCGTTCCTGGTGGCGGCGCCAATGCCGCGAATAACCTGGCAGACCT
Source organism: Terriglobales bacterium (assembly GCA_035496675.1). Taxonomy (GTDB): domain Bacteria; phylum Acidobacteriota; class Terriglobia; order Terriglobales; family Acidobacteriaceae; genus Gp1-AA145. The sequence goes on along the minus strand of DATJEL010000018.1, from coordinate 44,418 downwards.
TGGAGTCAACGTCTTGCCCGTCGGAATCGTTGGCAATGACGATGCCGGCCGGCTTTTGTTGCGTGCCTTCCGTCACAAGCAAATTGCGGTGACGGGAATTCTCAAAGACAAAAATCACGCCACCATTACTAAGACACGCATTCTTGCCGGAATGCCCCATACCTGGCGTCAACAGGTCGTGCGTATCGATCGCGAACCTGAGTCCGCCCCCGATCAGCATCTTACGCGCGAACTGGCGCTAGCCACTCGGGAATACCTTCGCATTTCAGATGCCTTGCTAGTTTCCGACTATGGATATGGTGCTGCCACTCCTGGCATCTTGAACGCCGCACGCGGCAAGACTCGTGGTTCGTCGATGCCCATCGTGCTCGACTCGCGACACCGCATGCTTGAGTTTTCCGGAATAGCCGCCGCAACCCCGAACGAGCCGGAAGTCGAAGAAGCATTGGACATTGAAATCGGACAGGACTGGAAAAAGTTGTGCGCCGCCGGCAACGAGATCATCTCGCGGATGGGTCTGAAATCGCTGGTGATCACCCGCGGCCGGGACGGCATGGTTGCGTTTTCCGGAAAGCACAACCCCCTAGACATTCCCATCTCTGGCAGCGATCAGGCGACCGATGTGACCGGCGCCGGAGACAGCGTCATCGCCACCTTTACCGCCGCTCTTGCCGCCGGTGCCAGCGCGGAAGAGGCTGCCCACCTTGCGAATTATGCAGGGGGAATCGTGGTCATGAAGCGCGGTACTGCAACCGTATCGCAACAGGAATTGCTCGAAGCGATCCAAAAAAATCCGCCCGTCGTGCGGGCGCATTGAGGCCGTCGGCGTGAACGAAAAAATCCTCACTCGGGACCAGCTTAAGCGGCGTGTCGAAAAGTGGCGCAAGTCGGGGGAGAAGGTCACGCTCGCCAACGGTTGCTTTGACGTTCTCCACGTCGGCCATGTGCGCTATGTGAAAGCCGCCAAGGAACTCGGGGGCAAGCTGATTGTGGCCCTCAATTCCGACGACTCGGTCCGTATGCTGAAGGGCGAAGGCCGCCCTCACATGCCCGAAAACGAACGTGCGGAAATTCTTGCCGCTCTTGCCGATGTAGACGCTGTCGTGATCTTCTCCGAACCGGACGTGCGTCCCCTGATTCGCGAGATTCATCCCGACATTCAGGCCAAGGGCACCGATTACACCGTCGACAGCGTTCCCGAGCGCGATGTGGTTGCTGAGTTCGGGGGACGCGTCGAGATCGTCGGCGATCCCAAAGATCATTCTGCAACCGCGATTCTCCGGCAAATGGAGCAGAAGTCCTCGTGAGTGCAGGCGCGCCTGCCAATTCTCCGAAGAGCCTGCTGGTTGTACGCCTTGGCGCCATGGGCGACGTGATTCACACGATGCATGCGGTTGCATGGCTGCGTCGCTGCCTTCCTGAAACGAAGATTGGCTGGGTTATCGAGGAGCGCTGGGCGGAGTTGTTGTGCGCGAAGGGGACTCCGCGATCGGGTCTAAGATCGTCCACACGTCCGCTGGTGGACTTGGTGCACGTGGTGAACACGAAAGCGTGGAGGAAGTCACCCCTGGCGAGCGCGACCCGTCATCAATTCTCATCCGCGCTAAAGGAGATTCGCGAGCAGAGATATGAGGTCGCCGTCGATTTTCAGGGCGCCATCAAGTCGGCCCTGCTTGGAAGACTTTGTGGCGCGAAAATCTTAGTCGGGATGAACCAGCCTCGCGAATCTCCGGCGCGGTTGTTCTACTCCGAGCGCGTGCAAACACGAGGAGCTCACGTCATCGAGCAGTACTGCTCCCTGGCGGAAGCTGCCCTGGGTGATCGCAACCGTCGAACTCCGCTCCACGGAGCGAGCGAGGACACTCGCCGCTCCCCGAGCATTGCGGCCTCGCCCGAGTTCCCGTTAGACGAGGCAGCCGGACAAGTAATCTCGCGAAAACTGCAGAACATGTCAGGGCGCGTCGTCCTTGTCAATCCCGGTGCGGGTTGGGGCGCGAAGGAATGGCCCTCGGAACGCTATGGCGAGGTTTCCCGTGAGCTGGGGAATGGAGGAGTACAAGTGGTGACCAATTACGGACCTGGCGAAGAACAACTCGCAAAAGCCGTCGCGGCTTCATCCGGCGGCCGCGCCCAGCCAATCACTTGTTCAGTTGCTGAACTCATTGCGCTTACCCGCCACGCGGATTTGTTCATCGGCGGCGATACCGGACCGCTCCATCTCGCAGTTGCGCTGGGTGTGCCGGTAGTCGCGATTTTTGGGCCGACCGATCCGGCGCGTAACGGGCCCTATAGGGGGAAGAGCGTTGTTTTGCGCAACCCCGCGAGCCGGACGTCGCTTTCCCACACCAGCGCGCCCGATCCGGGCCTTCTTCAAATCACTCCTTACCAGGTGCTCAGTGCGGCCCGCGAGTTGTTGGAGACCCGCCATGCCTAGCTGGCAGAGGATCGCGCGTCGAATTCGTGTTCCCCTCGGCTTCGCCTTCGCAGTTTTCTATATTTGGCTGGCTCATCCGACTTGGCGATCAATCATCCTGGGTAGCAGTATTGCTGCCGTTGGCCTGATCATTCGTGCCCTCGCTTCCGGCCACGTCCGTAAGAATGAACAGCTGACCACCACAGGCCCCTACGCTTACACGCGCAACCCGCTCTACCTGGGTTCATTCGTCATTGCCGTTGGTTTCACTCTGGCCTCGTGCAATTGGATCATCGCAGCGATGGCTGCCGGGATGTTACTTGTGATCTATATTCCTGTGATTCACTCGGAAGAGGAGTTCCTGCGGGCGCGCTTCCCGGAATTCAATGAATATTGTCATGACGTGCCGAGGTTCCTCCCCCGCTTGAGCGCCGCCAAAGCGAGTGCGGGGACGTTTTCCGGCGACCTCTACTGGAAGCATCGTGAGTACAACGCCGCCATAGGGGCCGTGGCGATGGTGGCAATCTTGATTATGAAACTGGTTTGGTTGCGGTAATAAGAGCGCGGAGGGCCGGGTACCGACATCTAAGCGTTACTCCGCAGGGTCGTAATTCAAATTCTGGCCGAGCCAGCGCTCCATTTCGTGGATGTCTATGCCTTTGCGCTCGCTGTAATCGGCAACCTGATCACGTTCAATTTTGCCAAGACTGAAATAGCGCGATTCAGGATGCGCGAAGTAAAGACCACTTACGCTCGATCCTGGCCACATCGCGAACGACTCGGTGAGCTGAATTCCTGTATTCGCTTGGACGTCGAGCAACCGCCACAATGTACCTTTCTCGGTGTGGTCCGGGCAGGCTGGGTAGCCTGGAGCCGGTCGAATGCCGCGATATTTTTCGTGAATCAGTTCTTCGTTGCTTAAGTTCTCGGTGGAACCGTAACCCCACTCGTCGCGGACGCGTTTATGTAGGCACTCGGCGAAAGCCTCAGCCAGGCGATCGGCGAGGGCCTCAGCCATGATCGCGTTATAGTCGTCATGCTTAGCCCGGTAGCACTCGCAGAGTTCTTTCAATCCGATGCCGCTGGTCACTGCGAATGCGCCGACGTGATCGTGCAGTCCTGTCTCCTTTGGCGCAACAAAGTCGGCGAGAGAGCGGCACGGCTCACTTCCTTCTCTATTTGCCTGCTGCCGGAGGAAATAAAATCGTTCGCGTATGTTGTCGCGTTTGTCGTCTGCGTATAGCTCAACATCGTCACCCACGGCGTGTGCAGGGAACAAACCATAGACGGCTCTCGCGGTAATCAGCTTCTTGTCAATGATGAGATCGAGCAGCTCGTTTCCTTCCTGGAATAACTGGCGTGCTTGCGCCCCTTGTTCCGCGTGTTCAAAAATTCGCGGATAAACTCCCTTCAGTCCCCAAGTGTGGAAGAACGGCGACCAGTCAATGAACTCACGCAGGATAGCGAGCGGAAAGTTGTCCAGTACGCGTACGCCGGCGAAACTGGGCACAGGTAGGTCTTCGGCACACCACGTAATGGGAGTGCGCCGCGAACGGGCCACCTCAATCGAAACGGTGGGTTGCTTTGGCGCAGCGTGAGCTTTGCGGACCGCCTCGTACTCGGCGCTATGCTTCGCCACAAAGGCCGGCTTACTTTCGTCGCTCAGCAGGCTTGTAGTGACAGGTACCGCGCGGCTGGCGTCCACGATATGAACAACGGGTTCGCTGTAATTCGGCGCAATCTTGACCGCGGTGTGTCGCCGGCTGGTTGTTGCGCCGCCGATCAGCAACGGCAATTTGAATCCCCGCCGTTCCATCTCGCGTGCTACGTGCACCATCTCGTCAAGTGACGGAGTGATCAGGCCACTGAGCCCAATCAAGTCTGCATTGACTGCGTTGGCCCGTTCAAGGATCTTTTCACAGGGCACCATCACGCCGAGGTCAATGACTTCATAGTTATTGCAGGCGAGGACGACTCCGACAATATTTTTGCCAATGTCGTGAACATCGCCTTTAACAGTGGCGAGAATGATTTTCCCCTGCGACTTCACCGTTTCGCCGGCCGCAGCTCTTGCTTGCTTCTCGGCTTCCATATAGGGAGTGAGGTGAGCGACAGCTTTTTTCATCACCCGCGCTGACTTGACGACTTGCGGCAAGAACATCTTGCCCGCTCCGAAAAGATCGCCCACGATTCCCATTCCGGCCATCAAGGGGCCCTCAATCACCGCCAGCGGACGACCCAGCTTGACGCGCGCTTCCTCAGCGTCGGCTTCGATATAGGTGTCGATGCCCTTGACCAGTGCGTGCGCAAGACGCTCCTCGACTGTTCTGTTCCGCCATTCTTCCGCTTTCTTTTCGGTACTAGCCTTGCCTGTGCCTTTGAGTGTTTCGCCATAGTCGACCAGGCGCTCGGTGGCGTCGGCGCGGCGGTTGAGCAGCACGTCTTCCACCATCTCCTTCAGCGCAGGCTCGATCTCTTCGTAGACTTCGAGCATGCCGGCATTCACAATGCCCATGTCCATGCCGGCCGCGATGGCGTGATAGAGAAAGGCCGAATGGATCGCTTCGCGAACGGTGTTGTTGCCACGAAAACTGAAAGAAATGTTCGAAACCCCGCCGCTCACCTTGGCACACGGCAGGTTCGCCTTAATCCAGCGGGCCGCGTTGATGTAATCCATCGCATAGTTGTTGTGCTCCTCCATGCCAGTGGCAACGGTGAGGATATTGGGATCGAAGATGATGTCTTCCGGAGGAAATCCGACTTCATCGACCAGAATTCGGTAGGCGCGTTCGCAAATGCGGATCTTGTCCGCGTAATTTGCAGCCTGGCCTTGTTCGTCGAAGGCCATTACAACCGCCGCTGCGCCATATTTCAGAATGGTCGCGGCATGCTCGCGAAATTTCTCTTCGCCTTCTTTTAGCGAAATGGAATTGACAATGCCCTTGCCCTGCAGGCACTTCAGGCCGGCTTCTATAACCTCCCACTTCGAGGAGTCCACCATGATCGGTACCTTCGCGACCTCGGGCTCACTTGCCAACACCTGCAGAAAGCGCGTCATCGCGATCACGCCGTCAATCATGCCCTCGTCCATGCAGACGTCGAGCACGTTCGCGCCGTTCTCTACCTGTTGCCGAGCAATGCTTACTGCCTCTTCATATTTGCCGTCTTTGATCAGCTTGGCGAACTTCGGCGAACCGGCGACGTTGGTGCGCTCGCCAATCACGATGTACACGCCTTGTTGTTGCACGAAAGGCTGCGACCCGGAGAGGCGGAGTGGCCTCCAGGCGTCCGTGATGGCGGTGTCCGATGCGCTCACACACGACTCTCAATCTCGCTCGAGCCAGCGGACGATTCGGTGAATTGAGCGCCAAATCTTCGCGGAGGCTTGCCCTCGAGCGCTTTTGCGATAGCCGCGATGTGCTCGGGGGTGTTGCCGCAGCAGCCGCCGGCAATGTTGATCAGCCCGCCGTCGGCAAATTCGGACAGAAACCGCGCCATATCTTGCGGTCCCAGATCGAAGCCGGTTTCCGACAGTGGATTCGGAAGTCCAGCATTCGGGTAAGCCGAGGTGGCGACGTCCGCCTTTTCCGAGAGTTCCTGCAGAAATGGATACATGAGATCGGGGCCGAGAGAGCAGTTCAAGCCGACGGATAGTGGTTTGACGTGCCGGACGGCATTCCAGAAAGCCTCAGGGGTTTGCGCGGAAATCATGGTCTCGCCACCACGCCCGACCGCCGCGGAGATCATGACGGGCACCTCTTTACCCGGCACATCTCCGCCCTGCTCATTCAGCACTTCACGAGTCGCGACGAGTGCCGCTTTGGCGTTGAGCGAATCGAAGATGGTTTCGACCAACAGGAGATCCACGCCACCGGCTATGAGAGCACGGACTTGGTTTGCATACGCGGCCTTGACCTGATCGAAGGTGACCACGCGAAATCCTGGGTCGTCGGGATCGGGTGAGTTCGAGAGAGACACGGTCAGCGGCCCAATTGCCCCTGCCACAAAGCGCTGGCGCTTGGTCGCCGTACCAACACGATCGGCCCATTCACGGCACTGCTTCGCGGACTGTTCATTGATGTCCCAGGCCAGGCCTTCAAGGTACGGATCCCCGATGATTTTCGAGTAAAACTCGGGATCCTTGCGGCCTCCATGCGCGCGTGGATCATCCACAAAAAATTCACTCTGGGCGATGCTCGTGGCGCCGAAGGTGTTGGTCTCGATGATGTCCGCGCCTGCCTCCAGAAATCGGCGATGGATGTCGCCAATGATTTCTGGCTTCGTCAGCGAGAACAGGTCGCCGTTATTGAGAAGGCTTTTCTTAGCGTCATGGAAGCGCTTGCCGCGAATGTCGGCTTCCGTCATCCCGTAGGTGCGGATCGTCGTACCCATCGCTCCATCAAGGATGGCGATACGCTCCAGAAGCGTCTTTTCCAGGGGATGGCGATGAACGTTTTTCATATCTTTAGCTACTCGCTGTTAGCTCCTAGCAAGTAAAAGCCGGGTTGGCTCGCCGCTAGAGGCTAGGAGCTGGTTTCATACACAAACGCCGGCCCCACAGTTCAGGGGGGCCGGCGTGAATTCCACCAATTTATTGAACTTCTATTCTCCCGCCGTGCGTCGCACGTCAACCGTCGTACGCAACAGCAACAAATTCTAACCAAGCCAATTTGCCGGCAACCGAGAGCCGACGACCAACGACTGTTTTCCTACTCTCCCGGTGCCGCTTCCGCCGGGGCGCCACCGAGTACTTCAGCGGTATTGAACACCGGGTTCGATCCCAGGTGCGCCGGCTTTGCCGCCAGCAACTGTTCTTTGCGATAAATCAAATTCGTTGCATTGAACGTTGCCAGCTCGAACCCATGACCGTGCGTAATGGCGTCCGTGGGGCAGGCTTCGACGCAATACCCGCAGAAAATGCAGCGGTTGTAGTCGATGTTGTAAACCTTGGCGTAGCGTTCGGCCCCGCTGACCCGATTCTCGGCCGTGTTCTCGGCGGCTTCAATATAAATGCAATTTGCCGGGCAATTGGCCGCACATAGGAAGCAGGCTACGCACTTCTCCAGGCCGTTCTCATCGCGCTGGAGCACGTGCACACCGCGGTAGCGCTCCTGGAAGCGTGCACCCCGCAGCGGTCCCTTCCCATCGGGGTAGTTCTCCACAACCGTCGGCTGGAACATCTCCTTGAAGGTGATGCTCATGCCCTTGGCGATTGCAGCAATGTTTTCGAGGATCGGCATACGACATTTAGTATAGCAAGGGCCTGAGCATCGGCTGGGCGATGCGATTTTGCGGGCGAAACGGCCAGGAGGTGCCATCCGTACAATGGCAACAAAGAAACGCCAAAGATCCTCCCGACGGGCGCCTCAGAGTTCCGGGCGAGCTCTGCTGCGGCCAATTGGTGTGATCCGCTCCAGCATCAAGAATCGCCGGAAGGCTCCCATGCAGGGTTCAGAAGGAGCCCCTGATGCCTGGATCGAAGTGAGCGCTTCGGCAGCCGAGTGCTTGCATGGCCTCAAGACCGGAGATCAGATCATCGTTCTGACGTGGTTGCACCAGGCAGACCGCAGCGTTTTGAAGGTTCACCCCCGTTCCGATCCCCGAAGAGCGTTAACCGGTGTATTTGCCACCAGGTCGCCGGATCGGCCGAACCCGATCGGGTTGCACCTGGCGAGGGTGCACGAGATCTCCGGTGCCAAGCTGCGGGTGGGACCGATCGAGGCCATCGATGGCACACCGGTTGTGGACATTAAGCCAGCCCTGCCCAGGCTGGCCGACGGGTAGGTCTGAGTTTCCGCTCGAGAATCCGGAACTTATGTCTTTGCAGAACCGGGCTGGGAAGGTGTGTGCGCTCTGTTCTGAAGCCTTCAGCAGGGGGCACGTATTACAATAGAAAGCCGTCCCCTTTCGTTCGGCCGGCAATCATTTCCAAACTGTACTCATCTGGAGGAATCAATGAAGTTGACGCCTGGAAAATTGGCGGGACTGCAACGTGTATCTGATAAGCGCGGGGTGATCGCGGCCGCAGCCATGGACCAGCGCGGCTCGCTGCAAAAGTCGCTGGCAAAGGAAAAAGGCAGCGAGATTACCGATGCCATGATGGAGGAGTTCAAGTCGCTGGTCACCGAGGTTCTCACCCCGCACTCGAGCGCCATCCTGCTCGACCCCGAGTGGGGACTGCCGGCAGCCAAGCGCCGCGCCAAGAATGCCGGCCTGCTGCTTGCCTATGAAAAGACCGGATACGACAAGACCGGCCCAGGTCGCCTGCCCGACCTTCTCGGCCACTGGTCGGCGAAACGCATTAAAGAGGCGGGTGCCGACTGCGTAAAGATTCTGCTCTACTACACTCCCTTCGATCCGAAAGAGATCAACGAGCAGAAGCATGCCTGGGTTGAGCGGATTGGCGATGAGTGCCGCGCGAACGATATTCCCTTCTTCCTCGAGTTCGTGGGCTATGAGGACGGCGCCGACGAAAAGGGTCTGGAATATGCGAAGAAAAAACCGGTGATCGTCACCGAGAGCATGCGTGAATTCTCCAAGGCCCGCTACGGCGTTGACGTGCTCAAGGTCGAAGTCCCCGTCAATATGAAGTTTGTCGAGGGGACGAAGTCGTTCGGCGGACAAAGCGCTTACAGCAAGAAAGAAGCCATCGACTTGTTCCATAAGGCCGCGGCGGCTGCCTCGAAGCCGTTCATCTATCTTTCGGCTGGTGTCAGCAACGCCGAGTTCAGCGAGACGCTCGAGTTGGCCGGCGAGACCGGTGTCAAATACAACGGCGTGCTTTGCGGACGCGCCACCTGGAAGGAAGGCATCCCGGTTTACGCGAAGCAGGGTGCCGATGCGTTCCGCCGCTGGCTCGAGACCGAGGGTGTCAAGAACATTGAGAATGTAAATGAGAAGTTGAAGACCGCAACATCTTGGTTCCCGCTTTACGACGTTGAGCCGGCGTTAGTCGGCGCCTAGTTCAGGGTCTGGTCCAGAAGGGCACGTTCGAACCGTGAGCGATGGGCAACCCATCGGGTCTCGGCTCAAAGCTTAGATCGCGCTGCTTGCGGAGACGTGCCCTTCCCGGACTACCAAGCATTCATGAAATTCCACACCGAGTACCTGAAGTTCCACACGCGCAAGCACCGCGAGTACATCCACATCACCCCACAGATCGAAGCCATCGTGAAGAAGAGCGGGATCAAGGAGGGCATGGTGCTGGTTTCGGCCATGCACATCACCGCAGGCGTATACGTGAACGATGACGAATCCGGTCTCATCGCAGACATCGACCAATGGCTCGAGGAAGTGGCACCATTTCGCGAGGACTATCGCCACCACCAGACCGGCGAGGACAACGGCGACTCCCATCTGAAGGCTCTGCTGATCCACCACGAAGTCATCGTTCCCATTACCTCAGGCAAGCTCGACTTCGGGCCTTGGCAGAGAATTTTCTATGCCGAGTTCGACGGACAGCGGGACAAACGGGTCATCGTGAAAGTGATGGGCGAATGAGGCCGGCTCGGGCCAGCTAAGTTGTAAGGGATTTCAACTTTCGTCGGGGTGAAGAATTCACTAGAATCTCCGCATCATGCCACAGCCAACCGCACTCATCACTGGCGCCTCGGCGGGAATCGGCCGTGAACTCGCAAAGTTGTTTGCTCAAGACCACTACAACCTTGTTCTGGTCGCAAGAACGGCTTCCAGGTTGTCGCAACTGGCCGCAGGCTTTGAGCAGCAATACGGAATTTCGGCCAAGCCGTTTGCGCTCGATCTCGCGAGTGGGGCCGCGCCGCAGTTTCTTTTTGATCAGTTGGAGCGGGAAAACATTTCCGTCGAGGTTTTGGTCAATAACGCCGGTTATGGAAAGCTGGGGGCATTTTCCGAGGTTGCCTACCCAGAGAGTGCCGGGCAAATTGATCTCAATATCACGGCCCTCACGCACCTGACAAAGCTCTTTCTCCGGCCGATGCTCGAACGCAAGTCCGGGAAGATCCTGAACGTCGCATCGACAGCCGGGTTTCAGCCCGGGCCCCTCATGGCCGTCTATTACGCCACTAAGGCGTACGTAATCTCATTTTCCGAAGCCCTGGCAAACGAGTTACAGGGAACAGGGGTGACGGTTACCTGCCTGTGCCCCGGAGCAACCGACACGGAATTTCAAACCAGAGCGGGAACCGAACAGACGACACTGCTCCGGAAAATGCGTCCCATGGAGGCATCCGAGGTGGCGCGTGATGGCTATCGCGCGTTGCTGAAAGGGAAGCCCTTGGTGATCTCCGGTCTGCGGAATCGGCTCCTCATGGAGTCTTTGCGAATCAGTCCCCGCCGGGTAGTCACGGCAGTGTCCCGAAAGTTCCTGGAGTAGCAGGTCAGGCGAGTGCACTCCGGTTCTTTGAGACAGCAAGCTCAGGGAATCACCAGGTATCCTCCCCGGACGTCGGGTAACCGATAGCCTCCCGCATCTCTCACGCATCCGGCTTTCTGCGGTTACACTCTTGCCTATGGACTGGCAAGCCTTTTGGCTCACGATACAACTGGCCACGGTTGTGACTGGCATTCTCGTCGTGATTGGGTTCCCGCTCGCCTACTGGCTGGCGTTCTCGACTTGGCGCTGGAGGTTTCTTGTAGAAGCTGTGGTTGCCCTGCCCATCGTTCTTCCGCCGACGGTTTTGGGTTTTTACCTCTTGGTCGCCCTTGGGCAGCGAAGCCCAGTTGGGCGTTGGTGGCAGGGCTTGACCGGCCACCCCTTGGCTTTTACGTTCGAGGGACTTGTGATCGGGTCGGTGCTTTACAGCCTGCCCTTCGCTGTACAGCCCCTGGCCTCCTCGCTTTCTTCGATTGACCGCCGCCTGCTCGATGCCTCTGCCGTCCTCGGATTGTCCAAGCTTAGAACGTTCTTTCGCGTGTTGGTTCCGCTTTCCTTATCGGGCCTGATCACCGGCGTCTCGTTGACCTTTGCCCACACCATGGGAGAGTTTGGGGTCGTCTTAATGGTCGGCGGCAACATCCCAGGTATCACGCGCACCCTCTCGATCGACATCTACGATCAAGTCCAGGACCTCAACTACTCTGCCGCTAATACGACAGCTTTGGTTCTGGTTGCCATCGCCTTTGTGTTGCTCTCAGTGGTGTATTCACTGAACCGGAGATTCTGGAGCTTGTGGCCCCGAACATGACCTTGTTGAACAATACGAGCACTACCGAACCGGCTGCTCAGACCCCTTCGCCGCCCCCGGGCTTGCGGGTTTCGGTTCGGAAAGTTCTCAGCACCGGCTTTGAACTCTCGGTTGATTTCGCGCTCTCAAGCGGAATCAACATTCTTTTCGGCCCGTCGGGGGCGGGGAAAACTACCTTGCTCGACTGCATTGCCGGTCTCAGCACTCCCGATTCAGGACACGTGAGCGTCCACGGTCAGGTGCTGTTCGACTCCGCTAGAAGGATCGGCGTGCCAGTCACCAGACGCAACATTGGGTATGTTTTTCAGGACCTCGCGTTATTTCCCCACCTCAGTGTGGAGTCCAATGTCGCGTATGGTCTGTCGGCGCTTTCTGTCTCCGAGCGCAACGCGCGGGTGGACCGTTTATTAGAAGCCATGGGGATTGCCATGCTTCGGCGCCGCCGCCCGGCGGAGCTTTCCGGTGGAGAACGCCAGCGGGTCGCGCTGGCCCGCGCGCTCGTGATCGAACCATCCATGCTGCTTCTCGACGAGCCCCTTGCAGGCCTGGATTTGCCCGTTCGAATGAAGATCGCTGACGATCTTCGCTCTTGGATCCAAAATGCCCCAATACCAGTGCTCTATGTGACGCATAGCCGCGACGAAGTGTTCATGTTGGGCAATAACCTCCTGGTTCTTGAACTGGGCCGTCTGATTGTCCAAGGCACCCCCCATGCGGTTCTTTCCGCCCCAAGAAGCGAGACGGTTGCGCAGCTTGCCGGATTTGAAAACATCTTCGATGCGATCGTGACCTCCATTCACGAAGAGCGGGGCACGATGACCTGCCGGGTGCGCGGATGGCCGGGAGAGAAGATATATCCGGACGCCGGCTGGCGCGGCATTGACCTTGAAACTCCGCTGATCCGGGCGGTGCAGGGGGACAAACTGCGGATCGGTATTAGTGCCGGCGACATCCTGCTCTCAACCGCCGCTCCGGTTGGCCTGAGCGCCCGCAATGTTCTCGCTGGCCGCCTGGTTTCCTTGTCCCAGCGCGACACCACGATCGTCGCAGTTGTCGATTGCGGGGTCGAAGTCAGGGCTCATCTGACCTTGAGCGCGCGCGATTCGCTTGTGCTCAGTCCCGGATCGGCGGTTTGGGTCATCGTGAAAACCCACTCTTGCCATCTCTTTCAACCCGGCAAGGAGGCGAAGTAACCCTGATTGCGATCTTTATTGGTTACTACTGGGTGAACAAGCTCTTGTTCCGGATCGCAATGCGGAGTAGAAGGTAGGTATCAAATCCCCAGGGATCGCGCTGGTCACGCGACTCCCACATATTCCTTTAATTTGCAGCACCTGGCAATTGTTCCACGAAGAACGTTGCGCTCGCGCGATCGAGAGGTGCCTGATGGAAAAGCTCAAGTTCGTTCTGTTGGCGGTTGACAACAACGATTATCAAGTCGAGCAGGTAAGCTCTGCTCTATCGGCCGCCTCGAAGCTCGGGATTGAGATTGAAATTATTCATACCGAGCACGATTCGATTCAGCAAAGTCAGATTGTTCTCGATCTCATTCAAGGCCCGCCCGGAAAGCGTCCGAACGCCATCTTCTTCGAGCCGGTTGGGACTGCGCTCGCCCAACCCGCCCGCGCGGCAGCTGCCGCGAAAATAGGGTGGGTCATTCTCAATCGGGAGAATGTGGACTATGTGCGCGAGCTTCGCGATCTCTACTCCTCGCCTATATTCTGTGTCACGACGGACCATAAAAACGTCGGCAGTATTCAGGGAGAGCAGATTTCAAAGTTGCTTCCCAAGGGCGGCGCAGTCCTGCACATCGAGGGTCCGGGCGACAACAACGCTGCGGTTCGAAGAAGCGAAGGAATGCTGGCCTGCAAGCCGTCCAATGTGGAGGTCAGGCACTTGCGTGGACGCTGGACCGAAGTCAGCGCCTACAACGCCGTGAATTCATGGTTGAAGCTGAGCATTGCCAAGGAAATTCGGATCGGGGTCGTCTCCGCCCAGAACGATGCCATGGCCCTTGGCGCCCGCAAGGCCTTTCAGGAACTGCCTAATGGGCCAGAGCGCGATCGCTGGTTGCAGGTGCCTTTCATCGGCTGTGACGGTCTGCCTGGCGGCGGGCAGAAGGCGGTGCGCGAACACCTGCTTGCCGCGACGGTAGTCATCCCGCCAAACGCCGGGAATGCGGTCGAAGCAATGGCCACGGCGATACGAACAGGAAGGCAGACCGAGGTGACGTTGTTTACTCAGGCCAGTTCCTTTCCGCCGCTGCACTCACTCGTTCCCCGGAGGAGCCCCTAGGCCCTGATGCAAACGGCGAGCGAGTCCGGGCCTCGTGGATACCTTCGACGAGCACGACGCCTACCCACTGTCCCGTTCGTTGTTCCGAGTAGACAAGGCTGCCTCCTAAAACGGAGGCGGCTGCGGTGGGCGTCATGTCCTCGTGGTATCCGAAAAAGCGCGTCTTCCACTGACGCCACAATCTGGAGCCATCCAGGAACGAGTGTGGCGCCTGGTACTTCGTGGAAAAGACCAAAGCAATATCGAAGCTGGAACGGGCGTCGGAGGCCGAGACCAGCTGCTCCCCGGTGAAATCCTCGATGCGTACCACCTTGATGGCACTCTGCACGTAGCCGAGATAAGGCCGCGACAGTTCATCGCTCGCTGGCCAAGCCGTGAGAACTCGCGCGCGAGGATAGTGCATCTCGATGAAAGCTTCCGCTCTCTGATGCATGCGAACGTAGTCTGCGTAAGCCCGATTGTCCTCTGGAGAAAAACCGTAAGGAGGATTGACAAGCAAGGCGGCTAGGAAGGCTAAGGCTACGATTGCGAATGCGGATTTCCAGAACCTCAACCGTCGCCAGATCGTCGAAACACAGACGAGTATCACGAGCGGTACGATCGGCAGCATGTAACGTGCGAGTACTGCGCCCCCCAGTACCGACATTGCCGACAGGTATACGAAGGTGACGGTGAGGATTGCAAATTGAATCGAGAGGCGGATCCGGGGCCGTAGCTTGCCCGATGCCGCTCCGCCATCCTCTTGGACGCCTTCGAGCGGTTGCGGAGAATACCTCATTGCCAGAATGCACGCCAGGGTTAACACGTAAAGATTGAGGTAGCCGAAGCTCTGCCACAGTCTGAGCAAAAGAGCCAGTACGATGCGCAGTGGTGAAAAGTTGTCCTGGAGGTTGTAGCGGAGAAACTCTGGATTTCCGAACACAAAGCCCGTTCGCAAATAGTGATATCGAAACCAGAGGGCAAGCGGAATGCCAGAGAAAACCAGCGCGAGCAGTGCTTTGGAGTCTCGCTTGAGGGGGTTTGGCAGAGCCGCTTTCTTAGCACTCGACTGGAAGGAACTTCCCAGGAACTCCCAGGCGAATAAGGCTATGGGGACGAGGATCGCAGTTTCCTTGGCGAGGGCGGCCAGAGAAAACCAGAGGAAGGTCCCCAGTGCCCGTTTGCGGAAGTAGGCGTCCAGTCCCCAAAACGTGAGGCCGGCGGCTGGCAAGTCCACCTGCGCGAGCGAACTCTGCGCAAAGAAAACGGGATAAATGGAGACGAGCACCGTAGCGAGGATTGCGACTGTGGCGTTGGAGGCAGTTTTCGCCAGACGGAAAAAACCTGTCAGTGAGAATGCGGCCAGGGCCAGCATGGAACATCTGGTTACAAGAATCGACTCCCCGAAGGTTTTCCACATGAGGGCGAGCCATGCCATGACCAGCGGCGGGTGAGCATTGGAGGGGGTTGAGTGCGGAATGAGCGATCCGCCGAGAAGATCCCTGGCAGCGGGAATGTAGTAGCCGGCCTCATCCCAAAAGTAGGGAAGGGAAAGCAGGGAAAAGTGGCCGCAGATCAGGAGCAGAAAGAAAATCAGGAACAGTCCAGTCGACTGAATCCAGGGAATCCGATCTCCGTTTTGGGACTCTGCTCTCCCGCCCGCCACCTGGTTCTTCCCGAAGCGCGCTGTTCTGCCCTTCGTCAATGTACGGGGCCCGGAGCGGAAGAGGCCCGCGGATCCAACTTGATCTCGCCGAACGTGCTTTCGTAGTTGCTGACGTTCTGATGCAAGATCGCAGCGAGGGCCTTTGCCTGTTGCGGGCTTAGGTAAATGCCCTGAAAATTGCGCACCTCAACTTGGTTCTCAGATTGTTGCTGCATCGTTCCAAACACCAGGAAAAAGTCCCAGACGTTTACCCTTACTTGAACGCTGTTCGCGTAGGTCTCGCGGTAGTCAGCGGTATTCACGACTGTGAAATTAGGTTGGCTCGGAATAATCATAAGGAGGATAGTTTAGCGGGAATTCTCCGAAAAGATGGGGGGAATTTTGGAGGCGGGCGCGTCTTGCTCTCGGTTTATGAAAAGCTTTTTAGGAATGGTGCGGGCGATAGGACTTGAACCTACACACCTTGCGGTACGGGATCCTAAGTCCCGCGCGTCTGCCAGTTCCGCCACGCCCGCACATTCGCGGCCCGATGCTTCGCATCGCCGCTATTGCTGATTCTAACCGTTCCTGAGTGGAATGCACATGCGGGTGCGAGATCGTAGGCGACCAAAGCCTGCACACTTCTGTCTCAAAGCGGACCGCAAGTAGCCCTAGCCTGCGACCGCGGTTCTCGAACGCTGTGCATCCTCGCGCCGCAAAGTGCTGACTAGCGCCTCCGCGGCGATCTTGGGAAGGCTGCGATAGACTCGCTGCTTCAGGTTGGAATATTCCTGGGCGCCGGAGATCAGGTCGCGCATGAGCTGCCGGAACCTTGTGCTGCTGCCGGTAAGAAGGACCATCCGTTCCAGCACCGAGCCGCCAAGCCATTGTCCGCAATAAAATCTGTCGGCGACGCAAGCGGCGCGCGTCAATTCGCCTAGAATCTCGACCCTGGCGGCTTGCGCATATGCATCCGGGCGACCGCTTAAAATAGCCTCCGATAACATCTCTGCAGAGCGGAGCGCGTAATAGAGCCCCTCTCCCGTGATGGCATCGACCAGACCAGCGGCGTCGCCAATCAGGGCCCATCCCTCTCCGCACATCTTCATACTCTGCAAGCTCGCGGGCGTGAGCGACGGGAGGATGTGCGCATAGAATTTTCCATTCTTTGGAGACAGTCCGAATTCGGGAAGGTGGTCTTCCAGGATGCGCCGGAGTTCCGCGGCACTTGTTCCCTCCATGCGGCCGCAGATTCCTGCCGAGAAGTGATCGGCGCGGGGGAAAATCCAAATGTAGCCGTGCAGCCCTTCGAGGAATTTGATCTGCACGGTCGAACTGGTTCCCGGAATGTAGTACCCGAGTGCCACCAGGAAATTCTCAGGGCCAAGGTGGGGCGAAAAGATGGTGCGGAACGGATTCCGGGCTCCGCTTGCCATCACGACAAAATCAGCCGAATGGGTTCCACACGAGGACTGAATCTTCCATTCCTGACCATTGCGTCCAACTTCGAGGACGCGTTCCCCGATGACCTGGGCTCCTGCTTTTTCCGCACGCTCCAGCAGCAATCCGTTGAGCGTCAGGCGCGAGAAGATGGCTATCTGCTTTTCCAGATCAAAGCGGACCCCGGCGCCTGAAGGAGCGATCAGTTCGCAGTTCGTGATCCAGTTTCGCTCGACCGGCAGCTCGCCGAGAAAGGGCCAGCGCGCGACCGCCTTGTCCGTCAGTCCGCCGCCGCAAGGCTTCTCCCAGGCCAATTTCTCGTCAAAAAGGAGTACGGATCGGCCTGCGGCCGCGAGACGAGCGGCTGCAAACGCACCGGCAGGACCACCCCCAACGACCGCGATTCGTTGCGGAACCATAACGCAGACACGACAACCTTCGTGCTGCACCCGATGCTAATTGAGCGGCTCCAAACACACAACCGGCGGGTTAGGCCGGGTCGGCCGAAGATGGGAACAACCTATTGGACCTGTGTCAGGCCCTGGTAAATAGCCAATCCTGCGATTCCCAGGATCATCACCGCCGAAGCGGTGCCCAGGATTTTCACGAATGGACCGAGCTTGTTTACCTTTGCCATGATTTCGATCTGTTCCCTGGCCATATGCGATTCCGACTCGCCCAGGAAAAGCTGGTCGTCTTCGTGCATGGTCAGCGTGCCGCGATAAATCAATAAGGCGATGAGCGCGGCCGTGAGCACTCCCCATACGACCAGAAGCACGAACAGAGTTGGCATAAAACCACCTCGCAGACTGTTCTGACATCTGTCTGGGGCCGATTGCCCGGGTTCTGGCGGGCCGCTCTGGCGCGCCGGAACAGGGAAAGGCGGCTCCGGGCAGAGAGACACTTAACAGGCGGATTATAGCTCCGCGGGCGAGCGGGGAATCAAGCTTTTTTCAGAGTAGAACCCGCTCTGGGCAGGCGAATTGACCGAACGGTCGGTTCTGCTTTGCCGACCCGGAGTGCTTCTTGGTTTCGTTAGCCGGTTCAAATCTCAGTGAATGAGAGCTGACGTCAAAGCAATCACCAATCCGGCGATTCCAAGCGCCACGCCGCCGTACCAAAAAGTGCGGTTTCCCGAAAGCAGAGTAACGGAGGTGACGACCAAGGCTATTTCGAGGAAGACTTCAGCGAGATCGCAGCGGTTGCCGCGGTGCTCCACGGTTTTCATCTCATCCTCGAGTTTCCTGGCCTCTGCTTGAACCTCTTTTGTCTGCTTGGAATATTCTTCGAGCTCTGTTTCGTTTGCAGTCCGCGCCTGCTCGGCTTTCGCCGGGTCGGCGACGGCAACGAAGCCCGCCAGCGCAGCAAACTTCTTGTCCGCATGAAGCCGGACGTCTTTGCCCTGATAGTAGCTCCACTTGTCGTTCGCTTGAGACTGCAGGATCAGTTCTTCGGTGTGAGTACGGTGTCCGAGCAGCGTGACCACCGCTACGGCAACGGCGAGAAATGCCATGGTCAAAGAAATCGGAGCCATTTCGCGATGGCGGGCTCCGTGCTCAGCATCTTCGTGCAATTCCTGTAGTTCTTCCGCGCCCATAGCCCTCTTTTGCACTGGCAATGAAGTGGAGAGATCTTAACGTTTGTACAATCTGAGCGCAACGTCTGGCAAAAAAGCACACCTTTCGCCGTGTCCATCGCCAGAGCTGAAGCCTTGAATTTCAGTTAGATTGTCATGAATCAGGGGGAAGCTGCCGCGAACCTCAGCTCAGCTTGCTGCCGATGGCGCAATAACCCGAACGGAAGAAGAGCAGCGGGTTCCCCTCGCGCACGACCACATCTTCCACCTCTGCGATGAAGATGGTGTGATCCCCGGCATCGCGAGCATCTTGCAGACGGCACTCAAAATAGGCCAGAGCTCCATGGAGCACGGGAGTGCCGTGGGCAGTGCGGTCAAAGCGCGCTCCGGAGCGTTCTGCGGCTGCCAAATTGCGCTCCGGATCGGCATAGTGCTCCGAAATAGCCGCCTGACCCTCTGACAGCACGTTAATTCCAAAGCGCTTGCGAGCCGTCAAATGCGCGTGGGTTTGCGCTTTGTGGTCGACGCATACCAGAACCAGCTGGGGTTCCAGTGAAACCGAGGTGAATGCATTGGCTGTCATGCCGTGCACCCGTCCGTTGTCATCGACAGTGACAACCGTTACCCCAGTGGCAAAAGCCGCCATTGCGCTCCGGAATTGGTCTTGCGTTGGGCTCATGAGACGTTCAGTCGACCAAGGCTTCGAGAGAAGCTCTTTTGAGTTTTACCACGAACCCCGTATTTCCCGCCGCGGTAGCGCATCCGCTATCATTTGTTCGATACTGCGGGGCCGAGAGTCTGACATTGCCAGTGGGCGCACGGTTTGTGTTGAATCCGGGTAAGCTCAGCGAACGTTCTGAGGTGGCGTTTGCACGAGAAGAGGCCTGCGAATGGATGCGCTGCCCGGACCAGGATCTTCCGTCATTGCTCAGCCGGGCACAGGCCCTGCGCGACCAGTTCACCCCTGGGATGATCACCTATTCACGCAAGGTCTTCCTTCCCCTGACAAACCTCTGCCGCGACTACTGCGGATATTGCACCTTCCGCCGCGACCCCAATCAGGCCGGCGCGCACACGATGACACCCGAGGAAGTCTTGGCGGTTGCAAAAGCCGGAGAAAAACTCGGCTGCACCGAAGCATTGTTTTCTCTTGGCGATAAGCCCGAGATGCTGTTTCCTGAGATGCGGGAAACTCTCCGCAAGCTGGGGTACAACTCGACGCTGCACTACCTTGAGGCCATGTGCGAGGTGGTTCTCAGGGAGACGTCGCTCCTGCCACACCCGAATCCGGGATTGATGAGCGCGGAGTGGATTTCTCGCCTCAGTGCAGTTTCCCCCAGCATGGGCCTCATGCTTGAAACCACCAATGACGCCCTGCTTGTGCCGGGCGCAGCGCACGACAATGCGCCCGACAAATTGCCGTCCAAACGGTTGCGCACGATCGAAGAAGCAGGGAAGCAGGGCGTGCCTTTCACCACCGGGATCTTGATCGGTATTGGCGAATCCATTGAAGATCGCGTGAATTCATTGCTGGCGATTCGCGAACTGCACGACCGCTACGGACATATTCAGGAAGTCATCATTCAAAACTTCCGCGCGAAGCCTGGAATCGCTATGCATGCCTCGCCCGAACCGAGCAGGAACGACATGCTTCGCACCATCGCAGTCGCGCGTTTGCTCATGCCTGAAATGAACATCCAGGCGCCTCCCAATCTGTCCGATCGAGATTACGAAGAATTGCTCGATGCAGGCATCAACGATTGGGGCGGCATTTCCCCGCTCACGCCTGACTTCATCAATCCCGAGCGACCATGGCCGCACTTAAAAGAACTGGAACAGCGCACTCGCCGGAAAGGATTTCAGCTCCGTCAGCGTTTGCCGGTTTATCCGGAATTTCTTCCCCGGTTGAGCTCGGCGAGGGGATTGCTCGCCGCTAAGCTGAAAGCATCGGCCGATCCCGCCGGGCTGGCAAGGCAAGCTGCATGATTACGGTTCTCAGCGGCGGTACGGGCGGAGCGAAATTCATCGATGGCTTACGTCGGATTGTGCCACCGGAAGAGCTTACGATCGTCGTGAACACCGGCGATGACCACCCCTGGTGGGGCCTCTATGTTTCGCCCGACATCGATTCCATTATTTACGTGCTTTCCGGCCTTCTGAGTGCCGAACGCGGATGGGGTGTACGCGGCGATACCTTCCACTGCCTGCAACAAATGAAGGAACTCGGGGAAGAAACCTGGTTCAGCGTCGGTGATCGCGACCTGGCGACTCATTTGCTCCGCACAAAATTGCTGGCCGCCGGATGCACGCTCACCGAGGTCACGCGAAGGGTTGCGGAACGGCTCGGCGTGAAGCAACACATTTTCCCCATGAGCGACCAGCGGGTTGAGACTCGAGTTCATACCCCGAGCGGGGAGTTAGGTTTCGAGGAGTACTTCGTGAAACGCAGGTACCAGGATGCGGTCGAGTCGGTCAGCTTTGCCGGCGCGACTGAATGCCAGCCCGCGCCGGGGGTGCTTGAGGCGATTGCTTCGGCGAAGGCGGTTTTGATTGCCCCCAGCAACCCGGTCACGAGCATCGGCCCAATTCTCGCGGTGCCCGGAATCCGCGAGGCGCTGCGGACCACAGCAGCCCCCGTGGTGGCGGTCAGCCCCATCATTCAGACCGCAGCCGTCTCCGGTCCGGCTGGGGCCTTGATGCGGAGCCAGGGTCTCGAAGTGTCCATTGCGGGGGTGGCCAAGGCGTACGCCGATTTCCTCGATTTATTGATGGTGCACGAATCCGATGCCGAATTCGCGAAGACCGTGAAGGTTGGCAAAGTTCGAATTCATGGTGCCGACATTCTCATGCGCACCACCGAAGACAGAATCCGAATTGCCTCCATCGCGCTTTCGCTCGCATGTCCCGAACTGATCGAGGAGCAGGCCGCAGGATGATCTTAATTCCAGTCAAGAACCTGTCGAATGCCAAACAGCGCCTCTCCAAGGTGCTTGATCAAAGTATTCGTACGGATCTGGCGCATGCCATGCTCGCCGACGTTCTTCAAGCAGTTGCCGCGTACGGGCGTGAAGATGCGTCTCTGGTGACCAGCGACCCTTTTGCCTTAGAGCAGGCTGCCCAGCTCGGATGTGACGTGATCGGAGACGAGGCAAACATCAGCGAGACCAACGCGATCGAAATGGCCACTCAGATCTGTGCTGCTCGCGGTGTACCGCGCACGCTGGTGATCCCGGGCGACATTCCCTTGATCGAAGCGGAAGATCTCGCCATGATCTTCGAGCACGCGCCGGCCTGCGGTTCCGTGCTGGTTCCCTCGCGCGACAAGCGGGGCACCAACGCGGCCCTGCGCGCACCTGTGAATCTGTTGCCGCTGCGCTTTGGAAACGACAGCTTTCAGCCCCATCTTCAAGCTGCCATCGCCACCAACACGGTTTGCGTCGTTTTGTCTTTGGCCCGCATCGGCCTCGACGTTGACAATGTAGAAGATCTCGAAAATCTGTCAGCCTTTCCGGGGACCAAACGCGCTCAAGAGCTCGCCCGGAAGTTAGGCTTCGGCGGGGGGATGACTGGATCCTTTGGATCCCGCGAAGCCCCGGTTACGGCGGTCGAGCAGTGAAGCCGCCCTCACCGGTAACTCTGATTCCTGTGCCATTTCGAGAGAATGTCTTCCCGGCTGACGACCTGGGCGAGATGCTGGTGCGTGCCCTCAAAACGCAGAAGCTTTCACTCAGGTCCGGCGATATTCTCGTTGTCAAGCACAAGATAGTTTCGAAAGCTGAGGGACGTCTGGTGGACCTCACGACGGTCGAGCCGTCGGTGAGCGGCAAAAACTGGGCACAACAGTCTGGAACAGATGCCCGCGTCGTCGAACTCGCCTTGCGCGAGAGCCGCGCGGTTGTTCGTAAGAAGGTCGTCGGTGGTCACGGCGTGCTGATCACCGAAACGCATCACGGAATGGTCTGCGCCAACTCGGGTGTCGATCTTTCAAACGTGAACGGCGGCAAACACGCATTGCTTCTGCCGAAAGAGCCGGACAAATCCGCCCTTCGTCTTCGTTCTATCATCAAAAAGAAAACCCGCGTCGAGGTTGCGGTGATCATCTCGGATTCTTTCGGCCGGGCGCATCGCGAGGGACTCATAGAAGTTGCCATCGGGGTAGCCGGAATGAAGCCGTTGCTTGACTATCGCGGCAAGCGCGACCCGCACGGCTACGTTCTGCACGCCACCGCGGAGGCTGTAGCCGATGAACTGGCTTGCGCGGCGGGCTTGGTCTGCGGCAAGCTTAATGGCGTACCTGTCTGCATCGTGCGTGGGTTTAGCTACGAACCAGGCCGGGGGAGCGCGCGAGAGTTGCAGCGTGTGCGCAAGAACGATCTTTTCCGCTAGGGGCGACATCCGCGGCAACACCGCAAAGGAGAAAGACCATGCCCGCGCGCAGCGTTAGACGAGAAGAACTGGAGCAGTTCCCGCAACTCGAGTGGGATCAGCTCGCGCCGCAACTCCAGCCCGGAGTTCGCACCACCATCGAACAGGTTCTCAACCGGCAGGATTCTAGCGGGATCACGCGCGAGCAATGGTTGCAGCTGGCCGATGCAGAGAGCGATGATCTGCTCGGCCTCCTGGTCGCGGCGAACGCCCTGCGCTCGGAGCTTGTGGGAAACCTCGTCACCTACGTGGTCAACCGAAATATCAATTTCACCAACGTCTGCTTTATTGGGTGCAAGTTTTGCGCCTTCAGCCGCGGCCCTCGCGAGGAAGACATCTACTTCCACACTCCAGAAGATGTTGCCCGCAAGGCGGTCGAAGCCTGGCGGATGGGGGCGACCGAGGTGTGCATCCAGGGTGGCCTGCCGCGGGGCCTGAATCCTTACTACTACCGGGATGTCTTGCGAGCGGTAAAGGCAGCCGTCCCCGGCATGCATATTCATGCCTTCTCTCCGATGGAGATCGTTTACGGCGTGGAACTCACCGGCCTGCCACTGCGCGAGTATCTCCTCATGCTGCGTGAAAACGGTCTCGATACGCTTCCCGGCACCGCAGCCGAGATCCTGGATGATGAAGTTCGGCGTGTGCTTTCGCGCAATAAGCTCTCCACCGCCCAGTGGCAGGAAGTCATCCGGACAGCTCATGCCTGCGGCATTCCGAGCACCTCCACCCTGATGTACGGCCATACCGAAAGCCCGGCTCACTGGGTCGACCAAATCCTGATGCTGCGAAGAATCCAAGAGGAAACCGGAGGTTTCACCGAGTTCGTCCCTCTGGGCTTTGTTCACACCAACACCATTCTTTTTCAGCAGGGACTCTCGCGCCCCGGCCCCACTCTGGTCGAGCATCTGAAGATTCACGCTCTCGCACGGCTGATGCTAGCTGGCTCGATTCACAACCTTCAGGTCTCGTGGGTGAAGCTGAATCGCAAGCTCGCACAGCTTTGCCTGCAAGCCGGCGCCAATGATTTTGGCGGCACGCTGATGGAAGAAAATATCTCGCGCGAGGCCGGTTCGACGGCTGGTCAATACACCAGTCCGGAGGATTTTCAAGCCATGATTCGCGAGATCGGGCGCATTCCAGCCGAGCGCAACACCGTTTACTCCCGCATTCAGATCAAAGAGCCCTTCGAGAGCTCCCCCGCCGAGCCATTGCTCGAGCCGGAGTTCGCGTGAGGATCGCGATCATCGGAGGCACTGGCCCTGCAGGTTCGGGGCTAGCACTGCGCTTGGCCAGAGCCGGCGAGAAAATTGTGATTGGTTCGCGGGATGTGGAACGCGCTAGGAAAACGGCGGCCGCGATCGCATCGGAAATCCGGGGAGGGAGGGAACCTGCCCTAAGTCCGCGACCACAGGGAGAGGCTAGAACCGGCATAGACGCTTTGGAGAGCGAGATCTCCGGCGATGGCAACACCGCGGCCTGCGTCGGGGCCGAGATCGTCATCCTCACGGTTCCCTTTGCCGCTCACAGCGAAACTCTGAAGCACTTGAAGCCTGCATTCCGGGCGGGCCAGATTCTTGTCGATACAACCGTGCCTCTTGCCGCAAGCGTTGGCGGGAAGGCGGCTCGAACCTTGGGCGTTTGGCAAGGCTCAGCCGCGCAGCAAGCATCTGAGCTCGTGCCCGAGGGTGTTACTGTGGTTGCGGCGTTCCACAATGTATCGGCGGAACTTCTGAAGGGCGAGGATCCTATCGAGTGCGATGTCATCGTTTGTAGTGACGATAAGAGCGCTGGCAGAGAGATTCGGACTCTCGCGCGTAAGATTCCTGGCATCCGCGCGATCGATGGAGGCAAGCTGGAGAACGCCCGCATCGTCGAGCAGATTACAGCTCTGCTGATCGGTCTGAATATCCGCCACAAAGGCCACAGCGGAATTCGCATTACCGGGCTTCCTTCGCAAGCCTATGATGTCTGAACCTTCGGATATGGCAAGCTCCGCTCCCACTGTGGAATTCAGCAATGTGTCTTTTGTCCTGCCGGATGGGAGACCTATTCTGCAAGACCTGAGCTTCGCGGTTCAGCCAGGAGAGATTCTGGTTCTGCTCGGTCGCAGCGGATCCGGAAAAACCACGGCGCTGAAGCTTATCAACCGCCTCCTCGAGTTTTCGACCGGCCAGTTGCGAGTCGAAGGTCGTTCGACAAACGACTGGAATCCGATTGAGCTTCGGCGCCATATCGGATACGCCATCCAGGATGTTGGTCTGTTTCCCCATTACACCGTGGCGCGCAACATTGCCCTGGTCCCGAGCATTGAGAACTGGCCAAAACAAAAGACCGAAGCTCGCGTCGAGGAACTGCTCCGATTGGTGGGGCTCCCTAGGGAGATCGCCTCTCGTTATCCCCATCAGCTTTCCGGGGGGCAGCGTCAACGAGTCGGCGTAGCCCGTGCGCTCGCAGCCGATCCACCCATCCTGCTGATGGATGAGCCATTCGGAGCGCTCGACCCCCTGACGCGTGCCGACTTGCAGCGCGAGTTCTTATCGCTTCAGCAACAGTTGGGGAAGACCGTTCTTTTTGTGACCCACGACTTGCACGAAGCTTTGCGCCTGGGGACACGAATTGCATTGCTCGAAGCAGGTCGCTTGATATCGCTGAGTTCCGGGGAGGAATTTCTCAGCTCGCCTGAGCCTCTCGTCAAGAAATATGTTGAGGCGTTCGCCACATCTGATCGCCAACGGGAGAAGCCATGAATTTCTTGAGCTTCGTTACGCGGAATCGTTTGGAAATTGCAACTCTCACACTCGAGCACCTGTGGATCGTCGGCTTGTCGACCCTGCTCGCGATGGTCGTCGGAATTCCGGCGGGGATTCTGATCACTCGCAAACCCTCGCTGCATAAGCCCGTGATTGCGGCTGCAAACATCATCCAGACCGTTCCCAGCCTGGCACTGTTCGGATTTCTCCTGCCTGCGCCATGGATAGGCGAGCGCGCCGAACGCCTGGCCATTCTCGCGCTCATGCTCTACGCCTTACTGCCACTGATCCGAAATACTTACGTTGGGATCACGAGCGTCGACCGGGCCACCGTCGAGGCCGCTCGAGGCATGGGGCTGACGGATTGGCAGCTGCTTTGCAAGGTTGAATTGCCGCTTGCGGCCAGCGTGATCCTCGCCGGAATCCGCGTGGCTCTTGTGATTTCGATCGGCCTGGCGACGATTGCCGCTGCGATCGGCGCCGGGGGGCTGGGCGAATTGATTTTCCGCGGACTAGCCATGGTTAACAATGCCGTGATTCTCGCCGGTGCAATCCCCGCGGCTGCCATGGCACTCCTGGCCGATACAGTTCTTGGCTGGCTCGAGAAGCGCTTCGCACCGCAGCGGACCGCCTGATCGGAGAGAGTCTTCAAAAATGTCGCCGCGAGGAGCGGCTCGTTCGATCCTCGGTAGTGGATACGGGAAAGAACAGGGCTTTCGCCCTGAGGAGAAGAGCCCTTGGATAGCCAGGCTTATCCGGGCCGGGTTCAGTCGAGGCGCCTTAAGGCCGCCCTCATCTTGCTCTGGGTTGCGTGCGCCGCACTTCCGGCTTGTCGTCGGCAATCCCACATCGTCGTGGGGAGCAAGAACTTCACCGAGCAAATCATTCTCGGTGAACTCATCGCACAGCAGCTCGAGAATAAGGCTCATCTGCCGGTAGAACGCAGATTCTATCTGGGCGGAACTTTCATCGCACATCAAGCCATTCTCGCCGGCCGCATCGACATCTACCCCGAATACACCGGCACGGCGCTTACTGCGGTTCTTAAGGAGCAGCCCGGTTCTGATCGCGAAGCGGTTTTCAATCGTGTGAAATCAGAATATGAACGGCGCTACCGTCTGACGCTTGGTCCGCCGCTCGGCTTCAACGACACCTTTGCGATTGAGATTCGGGGGGAAGATGCGCGCCGCCTGGGTCTTCAGACCCTCTCACAAGCGGCGGCCTACACGCCCGGGTGGCGCCCGGGATTCGGATACGAATTCATGGAACGCCCCGACGGGTACAGAGGGTTGGTCACAACCTACGGTCTGCGCTTCGCCGCGCCGCCCCGCATCATGGATCTCGGTCTGCTTACCCGCGCGCTAAAAGATCACCAAGTCGACCTGATCGCGGGAAACATGACCGACGGCCTCATCCCCGCGCTCGATTTGTTTGTGCTGCAAGATGACAAGCACTACTTCCCACCCTACGAGGCCGTGCCGGTGGTTCGTGAGCAAGCTCTCGCCGAGCATCCTGAGATCCGCCCAGCACTCAACGAGCTCGCGGGAAAAATCTCCGACACGGAAATGCGCCATCTCAACTACGAAGTGGATGGCAAGAAACGGGACGTGAGGGAAGTGGTGTCGGAGTTTTTGAAAAGCAAGGGACTCTGAGTCCGGTGCGTTGGGCCCCTGATCGGAATGCAGCCTTACATCAGCCACACTGGATCGACGTCAACCACCACGTTTGTGCGCGGGATGTTTTCCTTCGAGGCCTGCGCCAGCATGGCACGCAATAAGGCATTCAGCTTTTCGCGGCTTTGAGACTTCAAGATGAAATGATATCGATAATCCCGTTTGAGCCGTTCGATGGGACTGGCAGCCGGACCGAGCACCCGAACGCCTTCATGCCGTGTCCTTTCAAACCACCGGCCAAGCGCACCGGACCACTTCAGCGTGTCATCCAGCTTGTCACTGCGCAGGACCACGTTCGCAAGCGTGGAGTAGGGTGGGTAGTGCATCCAACTGCGGAAGCGCAGTTCCTTTTCGTAGAAGCCTGCGAAATCCTGTTGAGCTGCGTATTGAACGGCATAGTGTTCGGGAAAGAACGTTTGCAAAATGACTTTGCCGGCGGCTTCTCCCCGCCCTGCTCGTCCGGCAACTTGAGTTAGGAGCTGAAACGTTCGCTCCGCGGCGCGAAAATCAGGAAGCCCCAGCGCATTGTCCGCGCCGACGACGCCTACCAGCGTGACCCCGTGTACGTCGTGGCCTTTGGCAATCATCTGCGTGCCCACCACCAGGTCAAGTTCGCCTTGGTTCAGCGCGCTTAAGGTTCGCTCGAAGTCAGCATGGCTGCGCACCGTGTCCCGGTCAAGGCGTGCGATGCGGGCTTGGGGGAAGTATCCGTGCAGCAGTTCTTCCAGTTTTTCGGAGCCGGTCCCAAGAAAGAATATGTACTCGCTCCCACAGGAGGCGCACTGGCTCGGTACTGGTGCCATGAATCCGCAATAATGGCATTCCATGCAGCGCTTCCGTTTGTGATGGGTGAGCGCGATGGCGCAGTTGCGGCACTCGAGGGTCTTGCCGCAGGATCGGCACAGCGCCACCGGCGAGTACCCGCGCCGATTGAGCAGAACCATCGCCTGCTCCTTGCGCTCGAGCCTCAGCTTGATTTCCTCGATCAGTTTTCGGGAGACGACCTGCTCCTGACCTGTTTCCTGAAACTCCTGCCGCATGTCGACCAGTTCGACCTCCGGCAACGGCCTTTTCTGCACCCGGTCGGGCATTTCGAGCAAGGCGTAGCGGCCTTTCTTGGCATTGAAGTAAGACTCGAGAGAGGGCGTCGCCGATCCGAGTACTACCACGGCATCGTTAATTTTGGCTCGCATGGCCGCAACCCCGCGGGCATGGTATCGCGGTATCTCGTCCTGCTTATAGGAAGCGTCCTGCTCTTCGTCCACAATGACGAGCGCCAGGTCCGATACGGGTGCGAACACCGCGGACCGGGTTCCCACGACAGCCCGCGCTTCGCCGCGACGGATGCGATGCCAATGCTCGGCGCGTTCTTTTTCCGACAAAGCGGAGTGAAGGATCGCCACTTCATCGCCGAACTTGTCGTGGACATCTGCGGCCACCGCGGGAGTCAGGCCAATCTCCGGC
This sequence comes from Terriglobales bacterium, assembly GCA_035496675.1. GTDB lineage: Bacteria > Acidobacteriota > Terriglobia > Terriglobales > Acidobacteriaceae > Gp1-AA145. Next base: position 15,591 of record DATJEL010000018.1, on the reverse strand, counting down.
ACCAGCAAGATCGCCGAGCGACCCTCGTCGAGCACAGACTTCATGGCCGCCAGGTAGACGGCCGTTTTCCCCGATCCGGTAACGCCGTGCAGCAGGATCCCGCTGAATTTCCGCGCATCGGTAGCATTCTCGATTCGCGTTAATGCTTCCTGCTGGGCGAGGGTGAAATCCTCATGCGCCGGCAAGGCCCGCGGGGCAAGCGAAGGCCGAGAGGGTTCCATCGGCTCTTCGACGATTTCGACCAAGGCCCGCTTGGCAAGAGTGCCCAGCGTTGATTTGGGGACGGGGAGCTCTGCCAGGTCGGGCAGCGGAGCCCTCCCCCCAGCGCCGGTGAGAGTTTCAATCAGCAGCCGCTGATTCCGATTCAACTTTCCTTCCGCGCTCTTAAGGACCGCGATCTTGCGGGTTCGAACTGCGACCTTGGACTCAGAGGCATCCTCCCGCGCAATCCATTTCTTTCGCACCAGTCCCTCGATCACCTCCCGCGAAGTCCTGGCCGCAGACCGCAGAGTTTCTTCCCGAACACTCTCTCGTGCGGCTAGGTACTCCAAGGTTCGAAATTCTGCATATTGATCTTCCGGGGTCTTCCGCGAACGGGTGGAGGAGCCACCGAGTCCGGCGAGGTGCAGTGCCAGCTGCCCGTTCTCGGTGAGGCGATACAGCACGGACTTTTTGAATTCGGCATTCAACGGCAGCATGCCGCGGAAGACTTCCCCGACCGGAGCCAGGTAATAGTCGCTGATCCATTGTCCCAGGCGGAGAAGTTCCGTCGTCAGGGCGGGCGCGTCCGGGGGGTCGGGAGACTGCAACACGTTCTTCGCCACCATCTTCGGAGCCCGATCATGCACCGAGGTGACAATACCAATCACCCTTTGGCGTCCAAAGGGGACCAGGACTCGATTCCCGGCGGCCAGCACCACCTGCTCTGGCACGCGGTAGGTGAACACCGAATCGAGCGGCACAGGAACTGCGACGTCGCAAAATTGGGGCATGTTCAAGAAAGCACGGGTCGAACTTGCATCCTAGCATCCTGAAAAGGTTTGTTCCGCAAGGCAGGCGCCGACCTGCTCCGGCCCAGGCCCTAAGGTCCCCTTAGGTGTAATTTGTTCCCAAACCTACAGAAGAAACCGGAAAAAACGACCTAAGGCGTAATACTTAATAAAACCTTAGAACTACCCCCCACTTTGGTTTGCAACCCTACGGGGATCTCCGGCAACCAAGTAAGACGTTTCGTCTACCTATCACTGCTGAGCAACAGTTCGGTTGCGGACGGTCGGGCACGCTCCATTCTTTCTTAGACTTGGAAGGGCTTCGATAAACCAGGACTAGTACTGACCAGGCAGCTCTGGAAATGTAGTTTGGTTCCCGCGTGGGCGTCGGTAAGCCTGTGTAAATCTTTGAGTTTTTTGGGAACGAAACGCCACACGGTGGCAAAGCATGTGCAACATCTTTCAACTTAATCGTTTTAATTGTTGGTTTGTTCGACGACTTTGCTTTGCCGCCAGGGGTTGCAGAGAGGGTCACATCTCACATGAAGGGGTCTGTGATGGAGGAAAAATCGTTACGTCCTAGGGAGCAGCAGGTAGTGGAACTGCTTCTGCAAGGTTGCGACAATGACGAAATCTCCAAACAGCTGCACATGGCGCGGCGGACGGTGAAAGCCCATTTCAATCGTCTGTTCCTGCGCTTTGGCATTGCTGGCGGGGTCAAACGGGTTAAGCTTGCGACACTTTTATATCGGAGGCAGCTATGTTCAGAAGCAGAGGGAACTCAACACCAAACGAGCGAGAGCAGCGAGTCATTGAACTCGTCGCCCAAGGACTCAAAAACAGGGAAGTTGCCGACGAAATCGGCACCACTGAACACGTCATCAAGAACTATCTCCGGACCATCTACGACAAACTGGGGCTCTGGAACCGCGTAGAGCTCGCGCTGTGGTACGAAGCCAGGCGCCATGAGGGCTTCCTGATGGCTCAGGTGCACTAGTCTGCCCAGCATCCATCTTGAACTCGTCTGAGGGGAGGGTCTGATTTCATCAGGCTCTTTCCCGAATACACTTCGCAGGGCTCACTTCACTTCTGTCCTCTTCTCCTCTTTTCTTCTAAGGGCAGGTCGTATTAGAGGCGGGAAGAAAACCGTCGCTCTGGGCGTTGTACTGGGTTGTGAACTCGCCATCCGGAGTCTTGCCGTACAAATCCTCTCCCGAGCAATAGTAGAGCTGGGTATGAACGTCAATCCAGACGCGCGCATCAGGTGCTCCCGCAAAAACCTTGGTGTGTGGCTGCATGATTCCTGTGCGAACCATGAGCGATTGGAACCAGGTGGGACGATTGGATTTGGGCCACGCCGTGAATACGCCGATGCCTAGCGTCACTACAACCAGGGCAAGGATCGCATCATGCCAGTGCAGCTTTAGAAACTTAGCAGAGCGTTCTGAAAACGATGGCCCCCGATCGAGAGAAAAAATCTCCGGCTCGGCGGCCTCTTTTGCGGCCTGCTGAATGGATGCAGCCGGTGACTCGGCAGGCGTTCGCATGGGCCACAGAGCGGGTTTCGGCTCGGGCGGAGCGATCGCAGGTTGAGGCTGTGGGGCTTGGGCCTCCTGCCAGATTCCGACCTGGTTTTCGTCCGGGTTTTTTCGGGGAGCTTCTGTTTCCTGCAAAGCCCCCTGTGCCCGCTGCATGAACCAAAGTGATGCCCATTTGCTCTGCAGTCCCTCCGAGCGATTCTCGATCGGACGCGGCATACTGCAGAATCCGCAGAACTGTTCATTGCCAGCAAATGCGCGCCCGCACATCCGACAGGCGGAGACGAGCGAAGGCCCTTCGCTCGATGTGGGTTGCGGCGTGGAGGCTTGGGCCTCGGCCTGAGAGGCAACCAGGGGCGCGTCAGGCTCAGGAGCTGCCGCGGGTTGCGCTTCGATTGAACCCGGGGTCTCGATCTCAGACGCAACCTGGCTTTCAGATTCCGCCAAGCCCGATTCAACCGGTGTCTGCGGCTGTTCCTGGGGGAGGTCTGCGGGGTGGGCGTTTCCGATCCGGATGCTTCGCTCGAGGGCCCCGGTGATCAGACCGGCCATCAGGCGAAAGGTCCGCAGATCGGATTGCGAGAAGCCGTTTGGCTTGGACCAGCGCACCTCGACCAGTCCAGCAATTTCACCAAATCGCAAAACCGGTGCCGCAACCAGCGACCCCACTCCGGTGTTCCGGCATAATTCAAGATCCAGGCGCAAGTCGGTTTGCGAACTTTCGCTTTCAAATATCTGTCCCGACTTCAGAGTCTCCGTCGCCACCAGGGAATGGGAGGAGAGACTGCTTCCAGGAATCTTTGCCGGTACTCCCGCCTCGGCCACACAGTCAAGGAAGCCGTTGTCCACCAGACTGATGCTGACGCCGTACGCGCTCGTGAGTGTAAGAATGCTTTGTGCAACTAAGGCGGCACCCTCGGCGACATTGAGCCTGCGCGTCCGGATCTCCGATTGAATTTCCGCGATTGCGCCGAGCACTTGAGATGTGCGAGAGGGGCTATTTGGCAGGGATTCATTGTGCCGCTGAACTGTGTAGGCAGCGGCGAGCAGCTGCTGAAACGAGCTTTCATCTAGCGCCGGCTTCGGCTTTGTCCCCAGGGACAACATCTTGAATGGTCTCGCTTACCCACATTTTAAAGCAGGCAATCAAGGTACATACCTTTTTGGCGGCAAAGCAAAATCGCTAGTACACAATTGCATCAGTGTGGAGGGTGTTTTGCTAGAGGCGAGCACCTTTTGGGGACGCCTGCCGGGGAGCTCCGGGTGGGTTGGGGAGCTTTTAAGTCCTTACTCGTGGCTCAAGTAGAAATGGACGGCGGGGGTGATGATTAGCGATAGCACCATCGAAATCAGAATTCCGCCGATTACGGCAATGGCGAGCGGCTGCAGCATCTGAGATCCCGCCCCTAATGCAAAGGCCAAGGGCAGCATGCCGGCAGCAGTCGCCAGCGCCGTCATCACAATGGGGCGCAGGCGCCGCCGGCTTGCCTGTAACAGCGCATCGCGCGAGGAAGCTCCCGAAGCTCGTGCCTTCTGATCAGCATCGAGCAGCAAGATTCCGTTCTTGGCGACGATGCCAACCACCATGATCATTCCCATGAAGGAGGAGACATTGAAGGTCGTTCGCGTAATCAGGAGCGCAATAAAGACGCCAGAGGTCGACAAAAGCGCGGAAGCAAGAATTGCGATCGGTGCCGCAAATGTCCGGAACTCAAACAAGAGGACTGTGAACACTAGAACGATCGCCAGGAACAGTACGAACAAGAGGTCGGAAAACGACTTCTGCTGCTGTTTGTAGGTGCCGCCGTACTCCACACGGATGCCTGGCGGAATATGAAGCCCGGCAACCGTCTTTTGAACCGCGGCCATGGCGCTGCCGAGGTCTGTTCCTTCCGTGCGGCCGGTGATCGCCACATTGCGCAAGAGATTCTCCCGCCGGATTTCGGTCTGAGGCGGGAGCTCAACCACCTTGGCCAATGAGCCCAGGGTCGCTGTGTGCCCGTTCGCGCTGGTTAGCAGCGTGTTGCTGATGGTTTCTAGCGATGCGCGGGTCGCCTCGGGGAAGCGGACGCGGACCGTGTACAGGCGATCGTTCGCAACAACCGGAGCCGATGCCGGTTCGCCCTCCACCAGGGCGGCTGCATCGGTGGCAATCTCTTCCGGTGTAAAACCGGCCCGCGAGGCCACGGAGGGGTCGATTTCAAACGTGACCGCCGGGCCGGTGATGGTGTTTTCAATCCCGTCGAGCACGTCTACGACTCCATCGATCTTACGAATGGAATCTGCCACTTTCGGAGACCAGGTCCGCAGCTCATCGGGGTTTTGCGAGAACAGCTTGATTTGGATCGGCTCCGGTTCGCTGGTTAGATCACCGATCATGTCCTGCAGAACTTGCACGAACTCGAATACCACCGCGGGTTCCTGGCTTGCGACCTGTTGGCGGATATCCTCCATCACTTCGTCAATGTCGCGGCTGCGTTTCTGCTTGAGTTTGACCAGGATGTCTCCCCGATTTGCCTCGGTTACCGCGGCTAAGCCTAATTCCAATCCCGTCCGGCGCGACGTGCTCTCGACCTCCGGGACCCTTTTGATAATGTCTTCCACGTGCAGGATCATCCGGTTGGTCTCCGCGAGCGAGGCTCCGGCGGGCGTCCAGTAATCGAGGGTGAAGCCGCCTTCGTCCATCTCGGGCATGAGGTCTGATCCGGAGAAGTGATAGCAAACATAGGAAGCTGCCACGAGCACCACCACAAATCCCATGAGCCATAGGGGCTTGTCGAGCGCGCGCTGCAGCCAATGCTGATGGAATTCGAGAATTTTGCGGAACTTGCTTCCGAGCGAAGCCTCTTCTGTCGCCAGAAGGTCTGTCATGCTTTCTTGTTCCGCGCCGTCGGCTTCGGGACTGCGCTTTCGGATGAAATAACTGCTCAGCACCGGGGTCCAAGTCAACGCCAAGCCGAGAGAGGTAAGCAGCGCGACGCCCATCGTGATCGCCAGTGCCCGGAAGAACACGCCGTAAACCCCGGTCACGGCGATGAGCGGGAGGAAAACAACAATGGGAGTGATGGTCGAGCCGATGAGTGGAACCGTGATCTCCCTGAGCGCATGGCGGATGGCCTCGAACCGGCCTTGACCGGCATCCCGGTGAAGCACGATGTTCTCAACCACCACGATGGCATCGTCGATGACCAACCCGACGGCGGCCGCGAGCCCGCCAAGCGTCATCAGGTTGAAGCTCTCATTCAGGAGCTTCAGAACCACAAAGGTGATGAGGATCGTAACCGGAATGACGAGTCCTGCAACGACCGAGGTTCCCCAGTCGTGCAGGAACACCACAAGAATGATGGAAGCGAGCACCAGCCCAATCAGAATGGCGTCCCGCACGCTCTTGATCGACTCATCGACGATGATCGATTGGTCATAGAACGGCTCGAGGCGAATGCCCGGGGGGAGCGACTTCTGGATCTGCGCGAGTTCGGAATGAACCTCGTCGGCCACATCCATGGTATTGCTGTCGGGTTGACGATTTACGTTGAGGAGGACAGCCGGCTTTCCATTGGCGGTCACAATCGTATAGACCGGTCTTACCCCGGGCACAACCGACGCAAGATCGCCAATGCGCACCGGAATCCCCGCCGGCGTGGTCTTTACTACGACGTCGGCAATTTGCGCGGGCGTGCGCACCTGGCCACTCACCAGGCCGAGTTGCAATTGATGATTGCGCTCGAACAGTCCCGGGGAGTCGATCAAGTTGGTGCGCTTCATGGCGTCGAGCAGATCGGTGACAGTAACGCCAGAGGTAAGCAGCTTTGCCGGATCTGGTTCGATGTGAAACTCCGGCTCTTGCCCCCCTTGCAAGACCACGCTCGATACGCCATTCAGACGGTTCAGCCGCGGCTTGACTTCGTAGGTCGCCAGTTCCCACAACTCGGTTTGCGGGATTGTGTCCGAAGTCATGCTGTAGGCAATCACGGGGAAGCTGGCGAACGTCATGCGATGGGCGACAACCGTCGCTGTCGGCGGCAGTTCCGGCTGGACGCGGGAAATAGCGGATTCAACAAACTGCAAAGTCCGGAAAATGTCAACCTTCCAGTCGAAGAAGACGTCGATTTCAGCCGACCCGCGGCTTGTCGTCGAGCGAACTTCCTCAATCCCGGGCACGGTGCGCACCGCTTCTTCGATGGGCCGCGTCACCGTGACCATCATCTGATCGATCGGCATGACCCCGTTGTCGGCAGCAATCAGCACGCGGGGGAAATTGGTGGTCGGAAAAACCGCGACCGGGATCCGAAAAGCTACATAAGCTCCGACCGCGGCAAGCGTCAGAACCACGAAGATCAGCGACTTGGCGTGGCGGGCAAACCAGTGAGAGCCTGGAGCTGCCTCGCCTGAACGGTCACCGGGGGAGCGCGTCACTAGTTCAGATGGGTTCAAGTTGCCGCTACGCTAATCGTTCTTGCTTTGTTCTGCTTTAGCTTCGGTGATCTTACGATTGTCCGGCAAGCCGTAGGATCCGGAGGCGACCACGCGATCGCCAGCATGCAGTCCGTCCACGATCTGAACCTGATCATTCTCGCGCACTCCGGTCTTCACCTGCTTTTGATGTGCTCTTCCGTCACTGCCGGCAAGCATGACCGAAGTCGTGCCATCTTGCGCGGTAAGGAGCGCGACCACCGGAATGGTCAGCGCATCCTTGATGGAACGCGCCACGGCGGAAACCTGAACGCTAGTTCCTGGCTTCAGGCGCTCCCCGGGGTTCTTCAACCTGACCCAGACCTCTACGGTTGTGCTGCCGGGATCGAGTGCCGGGCTGACTATGGTGACCTTCCCGCTAAACGAATTGTCGAAACCGGCGGCAGTAACCTCGGCTGGATCGCCGATCTTTAACAACGCTGCCTTCTGCTGCGGAATATGAGCGCGAGCAACCACCTGAGAGATGTCCATGACAGTCAGCAGAGGCGTGCCGGCTGATGCCATCTCGCCGGGATAGAGAGGCCGGTCGGTTACAACTCCCTGGATGGGGCTGCGAATTTGCGAGTAACTCAGCTGCGCTGCTGCTCCCTGATACTTGCCTTCGGCGGATTCAAGCTGCCCCTTGGCCGACTTCTGCGCCTGTTGCGCACCGATCGAATTCAGGCTTTCCAGCCGCTTCTGCGCGATCTCATATTGATTGCGCGCGTTCGTCAGATCGACGCCGGCTTGGTCGAGTTCCTTGCGCGGCAAAGCACCTTGTTCAAAGAGTTGCTTGCGGCTGTCGTAGATCTTCTGAGCAGCCATAAACGATTCTTTCGCTGCTTGGGCGTCTAATTGTGCTTTTTGCAACTCCTGGGGAATATCAGCGGCGGTCGCCGTAGCGTAGCTAGCTTGGGCCTGATCGAAGGCGCCCTTGTTTTCCTGGGCCGCGGCTGCCAAATCTCGGTTTTCGAGCTCGGCGAGGAGTTGTCCGGCTCGAACATGGTTTCCCCGATTCACATAGAACTTCTTCACCGGAGCGCTGATCTTAGGCACCAATGCCGATTGTGCGATCGGGAAGAGAACCGCGTTCGCGGTAACCGTCTGTTCCAGAGTCGACTGTGAAACCGCAACGATTTGCACCGGAACCGGCTGCTCTGTTTCCTTTGGACCACTTGAACATGCGGAGCAAATACCGAGGACGGTAGCCGCAAAGATCGCCACAAGGCCGCGCGCCGAAGAGTTTGCCATCAAGCTCTCGAACCACCTTGTTGTTTCCACTCAGAACTGTCCTGTCAACGTTTGCAGGTTAGCGGTTGCTATCTGAAACCGCAACTGACCGTCGGCAAGGGCATTCTGCGCCCCGGTCAACGTGTTTTGCGCGTCCACGACCTCGAGTGCGGTTGCCTCACCTGCTTGGTAGCGGAGAGTTGTAAGCCGCAGGCTCTCCGCGGCAAGCTCAGACGAGTGGCGAAGTGAATCGAGCTCCGAGCGTGCGGTTTGCGCCTCGGCGTAGAAGGCTTTTAAGTCGGCGACCATCTTCCGTTGTGCGAAGCTCAGTTCCACCTTCGCCTGTTGTTGCTCGAGGTGCGCGCTCTTTAACTTTGCCCGACCCGCACCCCAGTTCCAGACTGGCAACTGAAGCGTAGCCGCGGCCGCATAACCCAGGTTGCGCACCGGGCGTCCGGTTAGGGGATCAATGCCATTCGTGGCAAATTGGTTCGCATCGATGCCAAAGAAGTAGTCGAGCCCGAGCGACGGGAGAAAGCTGTTCCAAGCTACCGCAACCTGCTGGTTAGCCGCATTCACCGACGCTAGTGCTGCCCTCAGTTGGGGATTTTCCTTGCCGGCGCGAACCTCGGACTCTTCAAAAGAAGGCAGCGGACCCACATTGTCGAGATCGTCCACGGTGGCGAAGTTTTGAATGAAATTGGGAAAGATCAGGACTGCCAGTTGCAGGCGGCTGCGTTCCATTTCAAGTTGTGCATCCTGCATCGCGCGTTGCTGTTGCTGCGCCTGGATCTCGGCCTTGATGGCGTCAGAGTGCGCTACCTCGCCTCCCTTCTCAAGCTTCTGGGAGATATCCTCGAAGTGGGTGGCCTCGCCTGCCGCACGCTGTGCGGTCGAATACTTGCGCTGCGCGACCACAGCACCGTAATAGGCTTCGGTCACTGCCACCACCAGGCCGCGGGTCGAGATCTCGGAGTTGGCCTTGGCCAGCGCCTCTTGGGCCCGAGCCAGGCGATATTCGGCGGCCGTCTGCCAGGAAAGTGTCTGGTGCACAGCTGCCTGGCTGATGTACTCATGCACGCCATTGGCCGCTACAAACCGCCCGCTGGCTGTGCCGTTTCCCTGTGTGTACAAAAACCCGATGTTGTAGTTGACGTTCGGCAGCAGGGCCGCGCGTGCCTGCACGCTCCCTTGCCGCGCCACGCCGTATTGGGTCAGCGCCGCTCGGAACTGCGGTTCGTTGGCGCGGGCCCTCACCAAGGCGTCCTGCAGGGTGAGGATCATCGGCGCAGGGACGTTTGGATCAGTCGGTGCGCCCGATATTTTGGCATCTTGGGCGCATACAATCTGTACGAAGACTGCCATAGCGGCAGCGAGGCAGGTCACGGCATGCCATGACGGACTGATTGCTGCTTTCATTTCCAACACCTCAGTTGGTTCCCCCGAGCGAGCTTCATTGTGGCATAAGGCCTTCCAAATGGGCCCTGCCGCCGCTGGTTACGCTCCCTCGATTTTTGGCTCTTTGCCTCCCGTCCTTCAGGTCTGTTACCGAGAACGCAAGCCCCTAAGCCATCTCCTTGGGGAACTCGTCTGCAAAGCCTTGCAACATAGGTTTAGCGATAACCTAGGCCCCTTGTGTGGGAATGACTTATCGAGCGGATTAAGGCAGTGCAATTGCTGAGACCTGTTGACTGACGCTGGATGTCGCGATTCTGCGTCAGGTGCGATCTGAGGCTAGAGCGCATTCTCCTGGGGCAAACCGGATGACCTACAAAGAGACTTTTTGGATGGCCTGCGACTCGACGGAGCAGCTGCGGGCCGAATATGGGCCGTTTCACACCCGTGCCGAGGCCGAGCGCGAGGCCGGGAAACTGGGTTTTCACTACCTGCTGCGCTACGAGCATCTGATCGGGGAAAACGAAGACATCAAGGAAGTGCGCTGCATCTTCATTGAGCTCGCGCCCGAAGGGTCCCTTCCTGAGCCCTCCCCCCGTCTCCATACCCGCTGCGCCAGCTGCGGCGAGTCTGCCGTCCATGACGAGGCCTGGCAAGCCGAGGTTTGGGCCGACATCCACGAATTTGAACACTCCCGCCACCGCGTGCGCCTGTTCCGACAAAGCCGTTCGGAAGGGTTCAGGGAGATTGCCGGCTGGCGCGATGCCTGCGCCTGAGCCGGAACTGTTGACCTCCCCTCGACCCCAGGTCGCCCGTCGCCCCGCTATAATCGCCCCATGTCCCTCATAGAAAAGATCCAGCAAGACATCACTACTGCTATGAAGGCGCGCGCCGAAGTGCGTCTTTCCACCTTACGAATGGTGAAGGCCGCGCTCATGAATCGGAAGATCGAAAAGATGGCGGAGCTTGATGAAAAAGAAGCGCAACAGGTGCTGAGCACTCTGATCAAGCAGCGTCGGGACTCGATCGAGCAGTTCACCAAAGGCGGTCGCAAGGAAATGGCCAATAAGGAAGCTGCGGAAATCACGGTGATCGAGACTTACCTCCCGAAAGCTGCAAGCCAGGGCGAGATCGAAGCCGGAGTGAAAGCGGTGATCGCCGCAATGGGCTCTCCTACGATGAAGGACATGGGAACCGTGATGAAGAACGCCATGGCGAAATTTGCCTCGCAGGGGATCCGGGTGGATGGGAAAGTAGTAAGCGAGGCAGTGAAGACGGAATTAGCCGGGAAATAATTCGCCAAGCTTGGTCTGTCCCCTGGGAGGAGCGATGCCGCCTACCTACGGAAATGGAAAAATCTGTTACATCGAAATGCCAACGACCGACGTCGAGGGTTCCGCGAACTTCTATCAAAAGGCATTCGGCTGGAATATCAGGAAACGAGGTAACGGCTCGATCGCCTTCGACGATGCCGTCGGGGAAGTAAGCGGGAGCTTTGTGCTGGGCCGCCCACCCTCATCTTCTCCGGGACTGCTCTTCTATGTAATGGTCGACGACATCCATCAGACCATCCAGGCGGTGGAGGCGAACGGAGGGCAAATTGTCCAGCCAGTCGGAGCCGATGCGCCTGAACTTACCGCGCGCTTCCGTGATCCCGGCGGAAATATTGTAGGACTGTACCAGCGACCAGCTGCGTGAACCCGGCGGTATCGCTTGCGAAGCAGAAAAATTGGGATGTCATTTCGAAGCGACGCCAGGCTTGGGGGAACCGGCTTTGGACGCCTGCCATTCCCGATAAGCTTCGCTCTTTGAAATACCACGTTCTTTGGCAACTTTCTTCAGGGCGACTTTCGCATCGAGTTTCTCTTTGCGAATCAGCTCATCGATACGGTCGCGCACCGACACCAAGACGGTGTGTGAAACCTGCTGTTCCGGCGGCCCGATCAGCAGCACCATCTCCCCTTTGAGTTCCCCGCGGCTTTTCACCATGGCGAGCACCTCCGCTACGGTCCCGCGCAGGAACTCTTCGTGGATCTTGGTGAGCTCACGAGCAACGACGACCCGCTGCTCGGGACCGAATGTTTCAGCGATCGCCTCTAGGGCTTCGAGAATGCGATGCGGAGCTTCGTAGAAGATCTGAGTGTGCGGAGATTGACGAACCCTTTCTAACGCGCGCCGGCGTGAGCCGCTCTTTGCAGGCAGGAAGCCCCCAAATGAAAACGACTCAACCGGCAATCCGCTCGAAACAAGCGCGGTCACAAAGGCCGTGGGCCCAGGCACCGGCACGACGGGAACGCCTCGTTCAAGGGCGAGTGAAAGCAGGCGAAATCCCGGATCCGCGATGCCGGGCATGCCGGCATCGCTGACCAGGGCAATCCGTCCTCCCGCGGTCAGCTTGTCGAGGAGTTCTTGAGCCCGTCGAGCCTCGTTGTGCTGGTGATAGCTTAGGGTGGGCTTTTCGATTCCGAAATGATTCAGCAGCTTTTGTGTTTGCCGGGTGTCCTCGCAGGCGATCAGATCAGCTTGTTTCAGAACGCGGAGGGCGCGCAGCGTAATGTCCTCCAGATTGCCGATCGGGCTTCCCACAAGGTAAAGCCCGGGCGCAAGATCGCGTTCTGCGGACATAGGCGGGAGTGTAGCAGGTCAAGCCCGAGTCTCTACACTCTCCGATTACCGATCGATCCACCCGTTCCGCCTAGAACCGCATGGGGGGAAGTCCCTTCAGCAAGAACTCATAGCGGGGCCGCAGGGTGTCTGGGCCTGAGGTAATGGTGCTGTCCAGATGAATGAGTGCATCGCCTTGCCCATACTGGGGCCATTCGGGAAGCCCTGCGCCGTTCGGATCGCCCTTCTTCGCAAAGTTGGTCCAGTAGTCCATGATCTCGTCGCTTAACTTCCGGTCTTCCTCTCGCCAGACTGCGCCGGGCCGCGTATCGAGCGTTCCAAAAACGTATTCGATGTCATCGGAGTGGAAGGCGAATGACCCAGGATGAAACTTGCTTGGCGGCGCGGCAAGTTCAAAGTGATACCGATAGACGGGCGACTGGCCGGTCTTGCGGTGAGCCTCCAGCCACTTCCAGGTCCCAAAGGCGATGAACTGGTCACTGCCAAAATCAATGGCCGAGCGCATGGCCTGTTCATCGTTGTCGGCAGGATAAAGCTTGAGAAATTCCTCAGCGCGATCCTTGAACATTCCCGCTGCCATGGCTTTGAACTTTTCTGCCGTCATCCCGCCCATGACAAAGAAACTGCCTTCATCGCGATTCCAGCCGGCCAGCAGCGGTACATGGGCCTGCCTACCAGCGGCATAGGTTTCTCGGACCGGTTCGACGAGCAGCTTGCCGTCGATATCCGGACCGAAGCCCACCATGCCTCTCGACTTGGCGGCCTCTAGAATTGCCGCGGTCGGCAGGGCACGCAACTCCTTCAGACTTTTTGCGCCGGTCTTCGCCACCCACTCGCCGTCGGTCTTCGCGCGCGCGCTAGCCGGCTGATAGTCGAGCAGACCTTCGCCGAGCGCACCGCCGCTTTCGCCGATGGCGCGGTGAAAAAGTCCCTTCGCGATGGGCGATGCCATCAATGTGCTCACGGCGGCTGATCCTGCGCTCTCACCGAAAATGGTGACATTGTCGGGATTTCCACCGAACTGCTTGATGTTGGATTTCACCCACTGGAGAGCCGCCACCATGTCGAGCAGTCCGTAGTTACCGGAGGCCCCATCGGCTTCTTGAGCGAGGTCCTCGGTCGCAAGAAAGCCGAACACCCCCAGCCGATAGTTGATGGTGACCAGCACCACACCCTTCAGCGGCAGGAAGTCGCCATTGTGGCGAGGCTCAGAACTCGCGCCGCCCGCGAAACCGCCACCATGAATCCAGAACATGACCGGCAGCTTGCTTTGACTCGTCGCATTCGCGGGTGCATAGACATTCAGAAACAGGCAGTCCTCGCTAGCTTCGCCGTCCTGGAAAACCATGTCGTCGAAAACCTGGTTCTGAGCGCAGTGTGCGCCATACTTGGTTGCATCGCGCTCCCCTGTCCAGTTCGCGGGCCCTGCGGGCGGCTTCCAGCGCAGATCGCCGACGGGAGCGGCTGCGTAGGGCAGTCCGAGGAATGCTTTCACTTTTCCGTTATTGATGGTCTTGCCGCGCACTTTGCCCTGCTTGGTTTCGACCGTCAGGGATTCCGCGGAGGCAAACACTGAGAGTCCCAAAATGAGTGCCGTTAACGCCAAGCCGCACACCAGCCGCACATCCATTCGCATTCTTCGAATCCCCCCGCGCAACACCTTATCAAGTCTGCACAGAGGTGTGCACAATTTTCGTCACCGCGCCGGTTTTTGGAGTCTGACTGTCAGGTTGCCAATTCCGGATCGACGTGCCCTTGCCCCAGGGGAGAAGGCTTGGAACTTTGAAACTTCTGAAACCTGACGCTAGAATGGATCGATAGTTCCTGGTTTGCGGACGGAAGCGCCCGCGCCACACACTTCATGCCCCTTTACGAATATCAGTGTCAGAAATGCGGTCATCGTTTTGAACGCATACAGAGGTTCTCCGACCCCCTGGTGAAGAAGTGCCCCGAATGCAACGGCAAGGTCGAACAACTGCTTTCCGCGCCCGCTGTGCAGTTCAAGGGATCGGGGTGGTATGTGACCGACTACGCGAGGAAGTCGCGGACGGGATCGGGTTCAAAGGCGGAATCGGAAAGCAAGAGCGATTCCGACAAGGACACGGGCAAAAAGGAAAGCAAACCGAAGGCCGAGTCGGGGTCGAAATCGGCCGAGAAGAAGTAGTTCTGGGTCGTCAAGGCGGTTTTGTGCTCAGCCCCGGTCGACGCCGTTCAGCCAGGCCTGAGGTATGCAGCACCTTCTTCGTTGACAATCAAGCACTTCCTTCTCTATCCTTAGGTGGGTAGTTCTGCGGTTGCCCGCCCGGTAGCCCTGCGCCTTCGGCGCTTGTATTGCGGACCCCCGGCCAAGAGCAGTTTCGGGTTGGTCTCTGGTTATCAGCGGTCTTCTTTCAGTTTTCATTTTTCTGGGAGATCAGCATGTCAACGTATTTCCCCAAAGCGGGGGAAATTGCGCGCAAGTGGTATGTCGTAGACGCATCGGGCCAAGCCCTGGGGCGCGTCGCGTCGCAAGTAGCCCGCATTTTAATGGGCAAGGAAAATCCGAAGTACACTCCGTTTCTTGACACCGGCGACCATGTGGTCGTGATCAACGCGGAAAAGGTCAAGACCACCGGCACCAAGGCGGAAGCCAAGGTCTACCAGCACTACACCGGATATCCGGGTGGCCTGCGGACCGAAGAGTTCAAAAAGCGCGCGGCGCGCAAGCCGGAGCTGATTATTGAAGATGCGGTCCGCCGCATGCTTCCGAAGACAAAGCTCGGCGTGCAGATGTTCAGCAAGCTGAAGGTCTATAAGGGTGATAAGCACCCGCACGCGGCGCAGAAGCCGGAAGCAAAGGCGCTGGCCTAGATTTGAGATTGAAACTTGGGAAAGGTAGAGCGCGAGAATTGGCGGAACGCCGATTGCGGAGCGCTGAATGCTAAGGGATGACTGAACTGGTTCAATACTACGGAACGGGACGGCGCAAAACGGCCGTGGCCCGTGTGTTCTTGCGTCCGGGAAGTGGTGACTTCAAGGTCAACGGACGCGCATTCGAGGAGTATTTCGTTACCGAGTCGCAGCGCTCGGCAGCCAAGCAGCCGCTGGTCTCGACGGAGTCCGCAGCGAGCTTCAACGTGTTGGCGAATGTCTCCGGAGGCGGCGTGAACGGTCAAGCCGACGCCGTGAAGCTTGGCATCGCCCGCGCGCTGATGCAGTTCAACGTCGAGCTGCGCAAGAAATTGAAGTCCGAAGGACTGGTGAGCCGTGACGCTCGCGGCAAAGAGCGCAAGAAGTACGGCCAGAAGGGCGCGAGAAAGCGCTTCCAGTTCAGCAAGCGGTAAACCAGAGTTTTGGATCTTGGTTTTGGCCAGCAAGCCAAG
>DATJEL010000017.1:0-68455 GCA_035496675.1 Terriglobales bacterium | reverse complement strand
AGCGGCGCCGGGGAGCGTCTTGCTGGCCCAAATGCCGGGGGCCAGTACGTCCAGCTGTTTTGGACAGAAGATCGGGAAGATCGAAATCCCCAACGCCAACGGCCCTGACCAGCAAATGCTGGAAAGCCTGACCGGTCTCCGGATTGGGGAACCCCTGGACCGCTCCGCTCTTCAGCAGGCTTTACGTTCGCTCTATGCCACGGGCCGTTACTCCGATCTGAGGGCAGAGTGCGAACCGGGTCTTGACGGGACCGCTTCGGTGAAATTTATCAACAGCCCTAATTTTTTCGTCGGACGGGTCGGCGTGGAAAATGCTCCTTCGCCCCCCGGTGACGCGCAAATCGTAAACGCCTCGAAGCTGCAACTGGGAGAGCTTTTCACATCTGAAAAACTGGACCGAGCTCAGCAAAATATCCAGCACCTGCTTCAGCAGAACGGCTATTACAAGAGCTCAGTCACACACTCCGATAAACAAGACCCGTTGACGCAGCAGGCGGCGATCACCTTCCACATTGAGCCCGGTCCCCAGGCCGTGGTGGGCGAGGTTCGGGTAGAGGGCCACACGCAGTATTCAAAGGGCCAGATCGCCGACATCGGCCACATCCATCCCGGAGACACTGTCACCGCCCAGACCACCTCGAATGCAATCGAACGAATACGCAAGCGGTATCAGAAGAACGATCGCTGGCTTGCCCAGGTCGAGATTGCATCCACGAAGTTTCAGCCGGTGACGAACACTGTCGATTACACCTTCCGGATTGACGCTGGACCGATTGTCTTTATCGAGGTGCGCGGCTTTCGCATGAGCAAGTCCACCATTCGCCGCAGCATCCCTGTATATGAAGAGAACGCCCTCGACGATGACCTGCTGACCGAAGGACGCCGCAACCTTCTGAGTTACATGGAATCTCGCGGATATTTTGAAGCCACAGTCGAACTGCGCCGGGAATCGGACTCGGAAAAAAACATTTCCCGGGTCATTTATGACATCAATCCGGGCGAGAGGCATAAGGTCGTGCGGGTCGAAATCACGGGAAACAAGTATTTCCGCAGCGAGGACTTTCTGCCCAACATGCAAGTACAGGCACGGAGCGTTCTCCTCAGGCACGGCCGTTACAGCGAAGCGTTGCTCCGCAGCGACGTTCGCGACATCGAGAACAAATACAAGGCCAACGGTTTTGCCGAGGTGGCGATCAACCCCGAAGTAAAGGACGATTACCATGGGAACAATCAAATTGCGGTCTTTCTCCACGTGGACGAGGGCCCGCAGACGCTTGTGGGAAAATTCGAGATCACGGGGAACACAACCCAGAGCGCTGATTCGTTTCCCCCTCTGAACACGCAAAGCGGCCAGCCTTTCTCCGATTCGAATGTCGCCCAGGATCGCGACATTGTTTTGAATTACTACTTCAATCACGGTTTCCCCAATGCCAGCTTTCAAGCGAAGGCCACGCCAGCCGCCGACCACCGCATGGACGTTGAGTTTCGGATTACCGAGGGGGAAAGGGTCTATGTCGACCAGGTGCTCGTGTCGGGCAGCGAGTTCACGCAGCCTCATGTGATCAATCGGGAACTGCAGATGAAACCCGGGGATCCGCTAAGCCAGGCCAATATGCTCGAGACCCAGCAAAGATTGTATGACCTCGGAATCTTCAGCCAGGTGGATACGGCGGTTCAGGACCCAGACGGAACTCAACCACGGAAAAATATCCTGGTGCAGGTCCGCGAAGCCAAGCGCTATACCTTCAACTACGGCGGTGGATTTGAATTTCAAACCGGCCAGTCGACCGGCAACAACAAACAACCGCTGGGAGGAGCGGGATTCAGTCCGCTCGGCTCCTTTGATGTGAGCAGACTGAACTTCCTTGGTCGCGACCACACCATCACATTTGCCTCGCGCGTCGGCAAGTTGCAGCAACGCGGGCTCCTCAGCTATGAAGCCCCGCGATGGTTTAATAACCCGAATCTGAAGCTGACTTTCACCGCCTTCTTCGATCACACCCTGGACGTGAACACGTTCACCTCGCAACGGCTCGAAGGAACCGTGCAGGCTGGTCAGATCCTCAACAAGTTCAGCACCATCGACTACCGGTTTAACTACCGCTTGGTGAAGGCTACCGACATCGTCCCTACGCTCTCACCCGAGCAGCTTCCCATCCTGTCGCAGCCAGTACGACTGGGAGAACCGGGGTTTGGGTACATTCGCAACAAAAGGGACAATGATCTCGACACAGTCCGCGGAAGCTATTTCACGGTAGACGCGGGGGTAGCGGCCAGTTACTTCGGGTCGCAGGCGGATTTCAGCCGCATTCTGGTACAGCAGGCTACTTACCATCCCTTTGGAAAGCGCACCCGACAGCTGGTTTTCGCCAGGTCCATACGCATTGGGCTGGAGACCCCCTTCGGATCAACTACCATCAATCAACCCGGAGAGCCCCCGCCTTCAAACACCATTCCACTTCCCGAAAGGTTCTACATGGGTGGCGGAAACTCACATCGCGGATTCGGTCTCAACCAGGCAGGACCACGCGACCCACTGAGCGGCTTCCCCATCGGCGGTTCGGCACTGTTCCTGAACAACTTTGAATTGCGGTTTCCCCCACCGACATTGCCGTTTGTGGGAACCAACATGAGCTTTGCGGTATTTCACGACATGGGGAACGTGTTCACGGATGGATCTCACATGCTGACGGGGCTTCTGCGGTGGCATCAAGCCATCGGCTACTGCACGGATCAACCCAATCAGATCTATAACCCGGGGACTGCCACGCATCCGGCAACGGGTGCCGCTCGCTGTAATTACAACTACACGTCGCACGCCATCGGGTTGGGAGTCCGATACAAAACCCCGGTCGGCCCAGTTCGCTTCGATTTCGGCTACAACCTGAATCCAACGGCTTTCCCTGGGTTCGTTCCTGTTCTCGACAGCCAAGGCCATCCGGTACTCGACGCCCAACAAAATCCCGTTTACAAGTTTGACAAGACCAGGCGAGCCAGTCCGTTCAATATCTATTTCAGTATTGGACAAACCTTCTGATGCTAAGTCGATTCGCCATTGCCGTGTTCTTTCTCATCGCCCCGACCCTCGGGCGATCGAGCGAGATTTTGGATCGACTCGCTGCCACCGTGAATGGAGAGCCACTGCTTGCGAGCGACGTTGAGGAAGAGTTGCGCTACGAATACTTTTCCGCGAAACGGCCCCTCACTGACATTTCGCCGGAAGATGAGAAGGCCGCGCTCAACCGTTTGATCGATCAGCAGCTTCTCCGGGAGCAAATGCACTCCGCAGATTTCAAACCCGTCGATGCGGCTGCAGTGGAGCAGGCATTCCAGACTTTCAAGACAGGCTACGGGAGCCCGGAATCCTGGAGCGCTGCGCTCGTCACCTACGGAATCAGCGAGACGAGCATTAAGAGTCATATCCAGACTGAACTCAACCAGCTTCGGCTGATTGACCTCCGTTTGCGCCCTTCCATTCAGGTCGATGCCGAGTCGGTGGGGAACTATTACCAGCAGCAAATCTTGCCCAAATTGCCACCCGGATCACATCCTGGCCTCGAGGAGTCCGAGCCCGCAATCCGTGAATTGCTCATCCAGCAACGAATGAACGAGTCTCTGGACTCATGGCTGGAAGCCTTGCGAACGGGAGCGCGGATTCGGATATTCGCTCCGCCGACGGGGGATCAGAAGAAATGAGGATCTTCCGAGTCATCCGACGAATTGGTCGATATTCTCTATTGATCTTCCTCAGCTTTCTCCTGCTGCTGTCGTCGCTGCTTTGGTTCGTCACCACCAATTCCTTCCAGCAGATGGTTCGGCGACGCCTGGTGGCCGCACTCGAACATGCAACCGGGGGGAAAGTCGAGATTGGGAGTTTTCATGTCGTCCCGCTTCGCTTTGAAGTTGAGGTTCGTGATTTAACCATCCACGGCCGGGAGGGCCCGGGGGAGCGCCCCCTGGCGCATGTGGACAGCATGAGCGCCATTGTGGATCTGAGCGCCGTGCTCGGTGTGCGCATGGCGTTCGACAGACTGACGCTGACTCATCCGGTTGTTCACTTCATCTACTACCCGGATGGCACCACCAACCAACCCTCGCCCCCACAGCCGCCGGGAGCGAGCTTTGATCAAATGTTCGCCATCTCGGTGCACCGCCTCGAGATGCGCCAAGGCGAGTTGTTTCTTGATGAACAGCGCATTCCGGTCGAGTTCATCTCGAATGATGTGGAAGCACATCTTGACTATTCCTTTCTCCATCGCCGCTACTCGGGAGAGATTTCGGTTGGGCGCGCCGAAACTCAGCTGGCGGGTTATCGGCCGTTCTCTTGGGCGGCGGAAACACATTTCAGCATCGGACACGATGAAATCCAACTCCGCTCGCTTACGGCCACTTCGGAAGGCTCCCGACTCGAAGGCGGCGGGACCCTATCAGATTTTCGCCATCCCTCGTTCCAAGGCATCTACGACCTCATCTTGGATCTCCAACAGCTTTCCTCAACCCTGCGCCAACCTCGCACCGCCGCGGGGAAACTCCACCTGAGGGGTTCAGCGACGTGGTCCGATCATGCCTATCGCAGCGCTGGCGACTTCGACCTGAAAGACGGCGGTTGGACCGATCCCAACCTCAATACCAGGGACCTGGCGGCTGCGGGGAAGTTTGCCGTAGATCCAGTGAAGATTTCCGTGACCCAAGTCCAGGGGCGAGCTCTCGGCGGGACCTTCAACTCGGAAATGGAGGTCAGCAACTGGAACGCTGCGGAGCAACCGGCCTCGGCCAAACCTGCGCCTCAGCGTGGCACCGCGATGATTAAGGCGAGAGATATTTCACTGGCGGAGTTGCTTGCTAGCCTGGGGACGCGGTTCGGCGAGCTGAAGTCGTTGCGGCTTGCCGGATCCCTCACTACAAGTTCTGAAATTCGCTGGAGAGAATCCATTCAGAATGCGGAGCTCAGCTCTTCGCTTTCCCTTACGCGCCCGTCCCATGTTTCCCTGGGACAACTACCGGTCACTGCCGCGACGCAATTCAGCTATCGAGTTCGCCCTGCGCGGCTCGATATCCATGATCTGAGCGCCAGTACTCCCGCCACCCAGCTACGCGCTTCGGGCACGCTGTCGAACGACAGCGGGTTGCGTGTATCGGTGGCGAGCGACAATGTCGGCGAGTGGGCGACTCTCATCTCCAAGGTCTTTCCCCGAGGAACTCCTGTCACTTTGACAGGCCACTCCGCCTTCAATGGATTGGTCACCGGACGCATGGACAGCCCCATCGTCAAGGGAAACCTGCAGCTGCACAACTTCGAAACCGAGCTTTCACGCGATAGTCATCCAGCCAGAGCTGTACATTGGGATTCGCTGTCGACCGAGATTCAACTTTCGGCGGGCGACCTCACGCTGCACAATGCGTTGTTTCGCCAAGCAGGTGCAACTCTTCATCTCGACGGAAGCGTTGGCCTGGATCACTGGGACACCGGTCCCGGCAGCCCGATTCGGTTGAATGCACGCCTCGACAGCTTCGAGGCAGGTGATCTCGAAACATTCTCGCGCGAGCACATTGGAGCAAAAGGCAAAGTCAATGCGCGATTGAACCTGAATGGAACTGTCTCCCGGCCGGAAGCACAAGGCTCGGTCGCCTGGGCAAACGGCGCTATTCACGAATACGAGTTTGACCGGTTGACCGCGTCTTTCTCTTTGGCCGACAATCGAGCCGCTTTGCAAAACTTTGAAATTCAAAGAAGGCGGCTTGAAGTCTCCGGAAAAGGCTGGTATGACCTTTCCGCGAAAACCTTTGACGGCGATATTACGGGAAAGAATTTCGACCTTTCCGAACTCGCCCCTCTCGCCCGCACGCGCGTTAAGGTTGCCGGGGTAATGGACTTTTCTGCCAAGGCATCAGGTTCTCTCGATCGGCCGCAGGTGAATGCACAGTTGCGCCTGCGAAATGTCACCTTCAACAATGAACTGGCAGGCGGCTACGTGATCAATGCCGTGACCCACGGCCCTGATTTGCAAATTACCGGGCACTCCGAGTCCGGGCAATCGGAACTCGCGATCGGGGGGAATGTCAAACTTCGCGAACTGTGGCCCGCGCACATCGCCTTTCACTTCACCCACCTGGATATCGATTCCTTGCTCGCAAGTTACCTCCATGGCCATGTCACGGGACACTCGGCGGTCGCTGGAGACGTGGTTCTCGAGGGGCCCTTGCGGGACCCGCAACGCCTCACCTTGACCGGAACCCTCACCGATGTTTACGCCGAGGTGGAGAAGATCAAGATTCGCAACAATGGGCCGTTAAGCTTTGCCCTCGATCAGCGGACACTTCATGTCAATAGCCTTCACCTCACGGGCGACGATACCGACCTCGCCGTGACCGGCAGCATGGAGCTTGGCGGCGAACAGCAGCTCAACCTCCGCGGCCAGGGGCAGGTTGGCATGCGTCTCGTGCAAACCTACGACCCCGACCTCACTGGCTCGGGAGTGGTATCGGGCCAGGTTTCGATGACCGGCACTCTCAACTCGCCCATCGTTCGCGGATCTCTGCAGGTTGAAAATGGCGCCATCGCGGACATCAACCTGCCGAGCGCGCTGAGCGAACTAAACGGCACGCTGACCTTCAGCCAGAATCAAGTCACGATCGAGAAACTCACCGGAAGGACGGGCGGAGGCACGGTCAGCTTCACCGGCAACGCTCAATTGAACGGGCGGCAGGTCAATTTCGATCTCAAGGCCAATGCGGATTCGGTGCGCTTGCGGTATCCGCCTGGGGTGAGTTCGACGGCAACAGCTTCCTTGCGCTGGACCGGCAGTACGAGCGGATCGCTGCTCTCCGGCGACATTACGGTGAACAAACTCAGCGTGACGCCGGGCTTCGATTTTGGGGGTTACCTGACGCGAAGCATTCAAGCTTCGAGCTTGCCTCAGACCGATCCGGTTTTGAACAACATACGGTTGGATCTGCACGTAGTGACTGCCCCTGATTTGCAGATGCAAACCAGCGTGCTTCGGCTGCGGGGGGACGCCGACCTGCGGGTACGCGGCAATGCTGCCAAGCCGGTGCTGCTCGGGCGCGCCGATGTGTTTGAAGGAGAGGCGTATTTTAACGGCACCAAGTACCGCCTTGAACGAGGCGGCATCACATTCGGGACACCCAGCGCTAGCAATGCGGCATCCACGGTTCCCGTGGTCGACTTCGAAGCTACCACCCGGGTGCGAGACTACGACATCACCCTTTCCATCACTGGTCCGGCCGACCACCCCAAGTTGAATTACCGGTCCGAACCGCCCTTGCCGACCAACGACATTATTGGCCTGCTGGCCTTTGGGCAGACCACCGAAGAATCCGCCGCCATGCAACAAAGCAATCAGTCGGCCTTCAGCCAGCAAGCGTCCAGCGCCATGCTGAGCGCGGCTCTGAACGCCACACTCAGCAATCGCGCCCAGCGGCTGTTTGGAAACAGCAGAATCAAGATCGATCCACAAGGTCTCGCGACCGAAACGTCGACCACGCAAGTGGGACCAGCGGTAACCATCGAGCAGCAGGTCAAGGACAACCTGACGGTCACCTTCACCACCGACGTTGCCCAGACCTCGCAGCAGGTCATCCGAGCCGAGTACTTCGTCTCCAGAAACGTTTCGATCGTCGCCATCCGCGACCAGAACGGTATCGTGAGCTTCGATGTCAAAATCCGCCGGCGAAAGCGCTAGATACAACTTGCTTTACCGCCGCACATCACAGATTCCAGCATGAAAGGGAGCGCTTCAGACGCCCACGCGGGGGAGCGGAGGGCGATGGTCGAGCAGCAACTCCGCGCACGTGGAATTCACGATCAACGGGTTCTCGATGCCATGCTGGCGGTGCCGCGGCATGAATTCGTTCCTCCCGAATCCCAGGCGCACGCCTATGCCGACCATCCGCTTCCGATCGGAGCGGAACAAACCATCTCTCAGCCATTCATCATCGCCGTATCCTTGCAGGCGTTGGCGCTAACCGGTTCCGAGTCTGTGCTGGAAGTGGGAACAGGTTCAGGATTCCAAACAGCTCTGCTGGCTCGATTGGCACGGCAAGTCTATTCAGTGGAGCGACATGCCAAACTCGCCGAAACAGCCCAGAGGACTCTCGCAGAGATGGGACTTGAAAACATCACGATTTCGGTGCGAGACGGCAGCCAAGGTTGGCCCGACTACGCGCCCTACGACGTCATCCTGGTTTCTGCGGCGGCTCCTTCCCTGCCAAAAAGCCTGGTCGAGCAACTCGGGGAGGGGGGAAGAATGGTGATTCCCATCGGCCCCCCGCACGCGCAAGAACTGCAATTGATCCGCAGAAATGCAGGGCAAATTACCCGGGAAACCGTAGAAGGCTGCCGTTTCGTCCCGCTGGTCGGGGCCGAGGGCTACTGAGTCGAACCCAGGCATTCACACCAGATACAACCCTTCATTGCTTGCTCCAATCTGCAATGGTGCAAGGGAAAGGCAGGTGGTCGGAATGAAGAGCGGTTTATGGATAACGACGGCGGTTTTGTTCAGCGTTTCGGTTTGGGCACAGAATTCCAATGTGGGCACTGGCCGTTACGATCAGCAGATTCAACAGGAAGTTACAAAACTACTGCAGTCCAAAGATAAGTGGCGCGGAGTCACGGCTTCGACCGACGATGGCATCGCCACGCTCCAGGGCACGGTCAAGCTGTTTATCGACAAGCTTGATGTCGGTAAAAAAGTGGACAAACTGGACCACGTGTCCGGGGTCCGCAATCATGTCGAAGTCGAGGGCAACGTCCCTGACCAGCAGCTTCAGCAGCAACTCGCCGACAAACTGCGCTATGACCGTATCGGCTACGGCATCGCTTTTAACGCCCTCGGGCTCAATGTGCAGAACGGTGTTGTGACCGTGCAGGGAGACGTACGCGACTATCCGGCAAGAGATTCGGCGCTGTCGCTCATCGCAACCACCCCCGGGGTCAAAGATGTCGTCGACAATATCAACGTCTTGCCCGTCTCTCCCATGGATGATGACATTCGTATCCGTGTCGCACGTGCGATCTACGGGAATCCTGCGCTGACCCGGTACGCCAATGATCCCCAGGCCCCCATCCGAATTGTCGTGGAAAATGGACACGTCACGCTCTACGGAGTGGTCGACAGTCAGATGGATAAGCAGATTGCCGAGACTCAAGCCAAGTCGGTTCCGAACGTGTTCAGCGTGGATAACAAGCTCGTGATCGCCGGGCAAAATCTCGTAAAGTAACCAGCCGGCCATGGCCATCCCAGCCGGGCTCTTCGCCCGGCTTTTCTTTTAAAATACCTGCGTGCCGCTGCTCAAGAATCTCACGACCACTCTTGAAATGATCAAATGGGAGCACTCGGTGTTTGCCCTCCCGTTTGCTCTTTGCGGGGCCATGCTCGCAGCTGGCGGGGTGCCAAGCCTTCGTCAATTGCTGTGGATCGTCGTCGCAATGGTGGCCGCACGGTCCGCCGCGATGTCGTTCAACCGCCTGGCAGACGCGAGCATTGATGCTCTGAACCCCCGCACCCAGGCGCGGGCGCTTCCCGCAGGAATTCTGACGCATGGGTTTGTCCGTACCTTCGTGCTGTTTTCTGCGGGCGTGTTTCTGCTGGCCGCATGGGAGTTGAACCGGCTCGCATTCCTGCTATCTCCCCTTGCTCTGGCTGTGCTGCTCGTCTATTCCTATACCAAGCGGTTCACGCGCTGGTCGCATGTCGTTCTGGGATTCGCGCTGGGAATTGCGCCGGCCGCGGCATGGATTGCGGTGCGAGGGTCGCTCGACGCGAGGATCCTGCTTTTAACGGCCGCAGTCACGTTCTGGGTCGCTGGTTTTGATGTGCTCTACGCCTGCCAGGATGTGGAGTTCGATCGCAGCGCGGGGTTACATTCTATTCCGAGATACTTCGGGGTGGCTAAGTCACTTTGGATCGCACGCCTGTTCCATGCGCTCATGATGACGCTACTCCTGCTTCTGGTCTGGGCCTTTGCGCTCGGACCGATCGCAATCACCGGAGTGGGAGTGGTTCTACTATTGATCGGCTACGAGCATTCCCTGGTTTCGAAAGATGACTTGAGCAAACTCAATGCTGCGTTTTTCACCATGAACGGTGTCATTGCTGTCGTCTTCTTCGTTTTCGTTGCGCTGGATCTTCTGCACAAACATACAATCTGAGTTGGTTTTCGGAGGCCTCATGAGAAGGTACCTTGCAGTGCTCATCCCCTTTGTTTCCCTCTCCGTTTTGGCGCTGGCCCAATCTCTGCCATCCATCGTCTCTCCGGAACTCCAAAAAGACGGGCGGGTGACCTTCCGGTTCCATGCTCCTAACGCTGCCAAGGTCGAGATCACCCTCGAAGGACAACCCCATCCGTTCGCGATGCAAAAAGACGATAAGGGCACGTGGACGGTGACGCTCGGGCCCTACGATCCGGATATTTACGGATATTCCATCGTTCAAGATGGTCAGCCCCTGATTGATCCTTCTAATCAGCTGAGGAAGCCGAATCTTCTGTTCACCCAGAGCGCGGTCGAGATCCCAGGACCGGGTACAGCATCTTGGGAGGTGAACGACATCCCCCACGGTGAACTCCATCATCATTTCTTCCATTCAAAGATCGCCAACGACAATCGCGATTTCTTTGTCTATACGCCGCCAAACTACGACGCCAGCGGGAACCAGAAGTATCCGGTGCTGTATCTGCTGCACGGTTTCAGCGACGACGCGAGCGGGTGGACTGCAGTCGGGCGCGCCAACGTGATCCTTGACAACCTCATTCAGCAAGGCAAGGCTAAGCCCATGATTGTGGTCATGCCGCTGGGTTACGGTGATATGGAAGTGATTCGCCGGGGCTGGACGTCCTGGCAGGACAAGGAGCTCTCGTGGAGTAATTTCACGAAGTTTACCGACATTCTTCTGGGAGAGGTGGTTCCGCAAATTGAACAGTCTTATCGGGTCAAAAAAGACCGGGATTCCCGCGCGATTGCAGGCCTCTCGATGGGGGGCGCCGAATCGTTGTTCACGGGACTGAACCACCAGGACCAATTCGCGTGGATCGGCGCCTTCAGCTCAGGCGGAATCGACAATCGTGATTTCGCAACCGAGTTTCCCGGCACAGACGCAAACTCCAATAAGAGACTCAAACTGCTTTGGATTGCCTGCGGCACGGAAGATCGGCTGGTTCAGATCAATCGTCAGTTCAAGTCGTGGCTCAAAGACAAAGGCGTCCAATATACCGATATTGAAACTCCGGGAATGCACACCTGGATGGTGTGGCGGCGAAATCTGACAAGCCTCGTGCCGCTGCTGTTTCGGGAGTGAGTCGCCCGAACCGGCTTGTTGCTTCGGTCAGATGGCTTCCCCGGGAGAAACTGCGCATTCCTTTTTAGGGGACATGGAGCTGGGCTAGAGGCGCCCCCCGGAGCGGCCACCCCCGATGACTAGCCACTGGCACGCCCGGCTTGTATGATCGATGTCAGTGGGACATTGCTTTCAGACCGACGATCCGCGCCTGGCCTCGATCCACGACAAGGTCCTAGGAGCGGCTCGACTGAGCGGTGAAGACGCACTGCTGCTCTATCAAACCACTGACATTCTTGCAGTGGGCTGGCTTGCAAATTACGTGCGCGAGCGGCTACACGGGAATCGGACCTATTTCAACGTCAACCGGCACATCAATCCGACGAATGTTTGCATCGCGGCCTGCCGGCTGTGCGCGTTTGGCCGAAAGAAGGACGCTCCGGGCGCCTACACCATGGCCCTCGAAGAAGCATTCCAAACGGCTGCGTCTGGTTACACCGAAGCGGTTACTGAGTTTCACATTGTCGGAGGGCTCCATCCCGACCTGCCATTCCAATATTTCCTCGACCTCGTTTCCGGCTTGAAGCAGCGTTTTCCCCAGGTGCACCTGAAAGCTTTCACCATGGTCGAAGTCGCCTATCTCGCAAAGCGCGCAAAGCTTTCCATTGCAGAAACCTTGCGAGAGCTCAAGCAGGCGGGCGTGGACTCCCTTCCCGGCGGCGGCGCAGAGATTTTTGCCGATCGTGTTCGCCACATCATTTGCGACCACAAGATTGACGGTGATCAGTGGCTGGACACGGCCCGCATGGCCCATCAGATCGGTCTGAAGTCGAATGCCACGATGCTCTATGGCCACGTGGAAAACGACGAGGATCGCGTGGATCACCTCTTGAAGCTGCGGGCATTGCAGGACGAGACGAGCGGGTTCCAGACATTCATCCCATTAGCGTTTCATCCAGACAACACTCCCCTCGAACATCTGCCGCGCACAACCGGCATGCTTGATATCAAGCAGATCGCGGTGAGCCGGCTGGTGCTCGACAACTTCCCGCACATTAAGGCGTATTGGCAGATGCTGACCCCGAAAATCGCGCAAATCGCTCTGCGATTTGGGGCGGATGACTTGGATGGAACCGTGATCGAAGAGAAGATCTATCACGATGCCGGAGCAACGACTCCTCAAGGCATGCGGCGCCAGGAACTCGTGCGTCTCATCCGGGAAGCGGGCCGCGAGCCCGTAGAACGTGACACGATGTACCGGCCGGTATTAAGGACCGAAACCTCGGTGACGGTTGCGGTCTAGGGGCCCACACTGTGTATTTCGCGGGCTAGCACTCACCCTCATTGGCTCAAAAGAACTCACTCATATCGGGCGCGCTTGCCGCAGCTCCGGGAAAATCAGTGATGCCGAGCAGCTGCATGGTAAGCTTCAGCCCGCTCTGATGTTGATAGGTGCTGGTCGACTGAAACCCTGAGCGGACTTTGGGGCCTATCAGAATGGTCGCGATATGCCCCCCTCCGTTGGCCATGTCGTTGACATCGCTCTCGTCCCACGTGTAGATCAGCACGGAATCTTGAAATGCCGAGCTGTTGATGAGCGGCCCCACATTGTTCTTTATCCAACCGTCAACGGTGGAAAGTTTTTGCGTGTCACTGCAATTTCCCGCCTGCGCCGGACAGTCATGTCCATCATTGGCGAGATTGGGAACAATCATCGCGTAGTCCGGCAACGTTCCGTTCTGCAAGTCTGTGGCAAGCTGGGTAATGGGGACAATGCTCGCAGCTTGGGAGGGACTATTGAGTACGTCGTCGAAATACGCAAAGGGGTTGTGGTCTCTGGCATAGGGAGCGCCCGCCGATCCGGTGAACCCCGGCTGGGGCAAGCTTTCGGCGTAGATTTTCCAGCTTTTCCCGGCTGCCGTGACGGCGCGGGCTACATTGTCGGAGCTCACCGTGCCCGTGAAAAGATCATTGGTTGTAACCAGGTCTCCAACCGTCAACATGAAATAGTTTGGCAGCGAATTATGGCGGTTCGCGAAGTACTGCGTCGCCAAGGCGTAGTTTTGCGCCAAGCCATTGGTGTACGGCATGGCCGAATTGCCGATCACCTGTTCAAAGGAGTGGTTCTCTTCCACCAACACAAACACATGCGCCACAACCGGAATCTTCCCCGTGGCTGGTGGAACGCTGCGCCCGCCACACGACGTTCCCAGCAAGGACGCCGTCAAGACCGACAGGCCCAGGATGACCTCATGACATTTGCAACATTTGCGCACCCGAGTGTTAGAGACGCGCTGGGCGCGGCAAGTTGCTCGTGGGGGTCGCAATTTGGCACCGGAAATGCCCGTACGTTTCGGGAAAGAATTACTGAAATGTGACGAGTCAAAACGCGAATTTTGTTCCCCGGCTTACGAGCAGGTGTAGAATCGCCAGGTAGCAAAAGCTTCACGGGACCTTCTCCCGATCCGAGGCGAGCATGAATGTGCATTTTAGCTACAGACTTCCGCGAACCCCCGACATCGACCGAGAAATCCAGCATGGAACAGAGAAGGCAAGGAAACGGCTGCAAGTCTTCCGGCCTGAGCTGGTGCACCTCAAAGGCTCAGTCGAGCAGAACTCCTCGAGGGAAGGAACCGTTGTCTCTCTGAACTTGCGCCTGCCCTCAGGGCAGATGGCCGCTCAGGAGACGGCATCGAGTGCGACCGCTGCCATCAAAGCCGCGTACGAAAGTTTGTTGGGCCAGATCGGCAAGCACAAGGAACTGCTCCGCAATTCGCACAAATGGCGACGTCGCCGAACCGAGCAGGGCCGGCCGCTGGCGCAGGTTCCCTTCGAGCAAACCGTTGCTTCGGTTCCGCCGCTTACGGCCACCCCGGAAGACGTGCGCACCTATGTGAATGCAAACTTTCGGAGACTGCACTTATTCGTGGAGCGTGAACTTTACTTTCGCGAGAGTTCCGGTGACATCGAGTCGGATTCGATTAGGGCCGAGGAAATTGTCGACCAAGCGGTAGCCGATGCGCTTGACGAGAAAGTAGAGAAACCAGACCGTATCGGAATCGAACCCTGGCTCTATCGTTTGGCCATTCGTGCCATCGACGATTTCGTGGCGGGGCGTTCGCAGAGCGAAACGGAAATCGAACTCCGAGGCATTCGCCAACGGCGCAGAGAGCGCGCCAGCGACGAGGCCCGCCTGCAGTATCATCAGCCCGACGAGGCCATGACCAACGAAAGCGGCATTCCGGACCGCGCTGCGCCTACGCCCGAAGAGGTCGCCTACACCGACGAAATGGTCGCGCTGGTGCAGCTGGCCCTGGCGGGCGCCGCCCCACAAGATCGCGAAACCTTCGTCCTGCACGCAATGGAAGGCTTTACGGTCGAGGAAATCGCCGCCATCACCGATCGTAATCGCGAAGAGATTGAGCAATCGATTGCGCGAGCCCGCGAGAGGCTGCGAAACGGCTTCGCTAGAAACAACCCCTTCCAAAAACGACAGCTGCAAGAAACACGTTAAAACGAGGTGCCTCATGCTTACTCGGGAAGACTTGCGCCAACTTGCCGACTTCGAATGCAGCGGGAACGAATTTGCCATCAGTTTTTACTTTCAGCCCGGCATACCGCAGGATAAGTCGCACCGTGAGGAGGCAATTCAAGCCAAGGACTTGGTGCGCAAGACAATCCAAGAACTGGAACTCAATGCGCGAAATCAAGAGGTCGTTCAAGATCTGCACCGGATCCTGCGAATCGCCGAGGCTCTTCACGGAAACGAGAGGTTTGCAAAGGTGCTGTTCAGCTGTTCGGACCGGGGAATCTGGCGCGAGTTCGATGTGCCCCAAGTCTCATTTTCGACGCGCCTGTTTGTAAATCGTCGCTTTCACTTGAAACCGTTGGCCGCACTGTTTTCTGAGTACCCCAAACTATGGGTTGCACTAGCAGACCGGCAAAATGCCCGCGTTCTAGAACTGGAGTTCGGCGAAACCAGGCAGCAGTTGTCGATCACCAATCCCGTGCCTCGACACGGGCGCAGCGATGGCTTTGGAGGATACGACGCCGGACACGCTCAGCGTCACAAGGAAGACGAGGTCCGAAAGCACTTTCGCGAGCTGGCAGAGTTCCTGAAGAATGGAGCGCAGCGCAGGCAGTTTGACGCCATCGTTTTCGGCTGCAACGACCTGAACTGGCCGGATCTGCAGGCGCAGCTGCATCCCGACGTCGCGAAAAAGAAGTTGGGACAGTTTTCCGGCGAAATCACAGCGCTGTCCGACGAGCGTGCCGCCTGCGAGGCTCTGCGCGTCGCCCAGGGCACTTTGCGCAAGCATCATTACTCTCTTTTGGGGGAGACGCTCGATGAGGCGCGGGCCAATGGACGCGGGGTTACAGGGTTACGTCGCGTGCTGCGTGCCATGGAACAGGGAGAGGTCGACACTCTGCTCATGGCGCAGGATTATTCCGCGCGGGCGGTGGAATGTACGAACTGCAGGCACCTCGATTCGCACGTCGTACGCTATTGCCCGGTATGCGGCCGTGCCACTCGTCAGCTGGAGGACGTTTGCGAAGCCTTAGTGCCCATTGCCGTACGCAAGAATTTGAGCGTCGTCTTGCTTCCGCGGGATGAAACCCTCGATAAGATCGGAAATATTGCCGCGTTGCTCAGATTCCGCGCCGATCGGAACACGAATCAGCTGCGGGCAGCTTCCTGAACCTTGGCTTCAGACGAGGGGGAGCCCTGGTTCTCGCCCGCCTGGCAAGAAGCGGGAACCCTGAAATCCCTGAGCGACAGCTCTATTCCCCCAAACTCAGGATGGTCGTTGAGTGCAAGCGTGAAAGCGACCTCGAGAGAGTCTCCTACCAGAAGTTTTTCTTCGGCAACGCGCTCGGCCAACCGCCAAGCCATGGCTTTGTACTTCAGCGATTTTCTCCAGCCTTGAGAGGGTCCATCGATGGGCGACAATTTCAGTTGCACATGCTTGTCCTTCAGAATGCGAGGCGGTTCGGCCAGACGCGCGGTGGTGCGGAATAGGGGCTCGGGGTTCCCGGTGCCGAACGGTTCCAACTTGCTCAAAGCTTCCAAAAACTGAGGAGTAATCGCGTCCATTTCTAAATCTGCATCGATGTTCAGGACGGGAACGAAATCATCTGGAGTCAACCGGGCACGAGCGTACGAATCGAGCTGCTGCTGAAGTTGCGGAATTCGCGAAGCTGGGAGCGAGAATCCAACCGCGTGCGCATGTCCGCCATATCGCGTAAAAAGGCCTCCGCAGGATTCGAGCGCCTGCAATAGATGAAAGGAACGGATCGAACGCCCTGAACCGTGCGCCTCTTCGCCGTCGCGCGAGACCACCAGAGCAGGACGACCATGGCGTTCCACCACGCGCGTCGCGGTAATTCCGATGACGCCGCGGTGCCAGCCCTCCCCTGCGATCACCATGCAATAGGCTTCGCGCAGGGCAGCGTCTTCGGCCAGGCGCTGCTCGATGGCATCGACTATTCTCCGCTCCTCCTCCTGACGTTCACTGTTGAGCTGGTCGAGCCGGCCCGCGATCTCTTTCGCGCGAGCAGGGTCCTTGGTGCTGAAAAGGTCGATCACCTCGCGGGCGATGTCCATGCGACCGGCTGCGTTGATCCGCGGGGCAACGCGAAAGGCGACTTCGCCAGAGCTGAGCGGCCTGCCACCGAGACGCGCGACCTCGAGCAGAGCCTTGAGTCCTGGATTCAGGGCTGAGCGCAAGGCATTCAGTCCCAGGCTGGCGATAACACGGTTCTCATCCTGGAGAGGAACGCAATCCGCGACGGTGGCAATGGCGGCGACCTTCATGAAGGAAAGCAGCAGCGCCTTCTGATCGCGATGGCTCAATCGTTTTGCAAGCAGGGCTTGGGCGAGTTTGAAGGCGATGCCTGCGCCGCAAAGAGCCTTGCAGGGATAGCCGCATCCGGGCTGATTGGGATTCACCACCGCGAATGCATTGGGCAGGCCATCCGGTCCG
Source organism: Terriglobales bacterium (assembly GCA_035496675.1). Lineage (GTDB taxonomy): Bacteria > Acidobacteriota > Terriglobia > Terriglobales > Acidobacteriaceae > Gp1-AA145. Next base: position 51,177 of record DATJEL010000017.1, on the reverse strand, counting down.
GGAAGATGGTGATCCGTGATAATGAGATCGATGCCCGCCCGGCGTGCGCTTTCGGCAGCCGCAAAGGCGCGGGTGCCGGCGTCCACGCTGATGACGAGGCGAATCCCTGCCGCGCCGGCCCGCTCGATGACGTCTCCGCGCAGATCGTAACCTTCACGAATGCGGTGGGGCACGTGGAAATCGGCCTCGCCTCCGCAAAGCTCAATTGCTGTTTTCAAGATAACCACGGCGGTTGTCCCATCCACGTCGTAGTCGCCGTAGATCAGGATCCCTTCTTTGCGCTCAATGGCAGCGTTGAGGCGCTCGATGGCGGCTTTCATGCCGGTCAGAAGATAGGGCGAGTGCAGCCGATCGAGCGATGGCGAGAGGAAGGCTGCCGCCGATTCGGGCGAGTCAATCCCGCGCTGCACAAGCAGGCCTGCGAGTGTTTTCGAAATCGAGGGATCGGATCCGACAATCGGAGCCAGGGCCTCGACCAGGCCATGGATGCGATCGGCATCAGCTTCTCTAAGGTTCCAGCGCACGGCTATCTGGCATTATGCACGACCGGCAATTGAATTGGGATGGGAGCGCTCTCGAGCGCCTGCAATTCTTAGACCTACGGTTCGTCCTCGCCTCCGGACTCGTCGATGGCGATGCTGCCGAAGTCGTCAGCGACTTCCACCAGGCGCTGATAATGCTCATACCAGCCGGTCGAGACTTCATAAAGCATCATCACCCCCTGGAACGCGAATCCGAGCTGCAGGAAGCCGGTCTTGCCCAGGTAGGTCTTGAGCCACTTGGCGTCTTCGATGTCGTCGTCGTTGGTGAAATCGGCGTTGCTGAGGCGGGAAATGATGTCGTCGAGTTCTTCACGATCCAGCTGCCAGGAGTCCATGGTGAGGAAGGGCGATCCGGCGGCCTTGGCGAGCTCGACGAAATCCTTCCAGCTCTCGGTATCGTCGCCAGGCTTCCACATGACGGTCTGGACCTCTTCGTGATCCACGTATCCTGGGAAACGGCGCATGCCGTGGCCCTCGATGAAGGCCACCATGTCATCTTTCATCGTCGCAAGATCGTCGGGGAGCTGAGGCATGGGTGATTGGGTAATTGTATGCCAAAACGCGGCGCCGGGCGTTAGCCTTCAGGCTGGCGGGGCCGTTCGAAGCCGAGCACCATCAGGGATCGTTACAAACACTTGGCCAACACCTGTCCGGGCTTGAGACCTTCCGCTTGACAGCTGATCGCTTCTTTTTCTGCTAAACTAATTTTTTCGCCACACTCTCCTAACCGCACATGCTTCTTTCAAAAGAATTTGTGGGCTACATGGCCCGCGAGACAGTGAAGAGACTGGCTGCGACGCAATTCATAGAAAGCAAGTCTTTGCCGCAAGTTACAGAGAAAGTACATGCGGCCATGCTGGACGAGCTCTCGCTTGAGGACCGCATCAATGACGAAGTGCGGGTCATCCTGGAAGCCTACTCCGATGAAATGCGTAACACCGGCGCGAACTATCAGGAGATGTTCCGCAAGGTGAAAAACGAGCTGGTGCGCAAGTACAGGGCGGTACTGTGAGGATCAGCCGCGACAAAGCGAACAAAGTCGCCCACGTGGTGACCGACGCGCTCGCCGGGATTGACGAACTGGATTTCGTCGAAGACCGCAATACCATCCGTCTAGAGGTCCGCAAGATTATCGAAGACTTGCTCAACCAAGAAGCCAAGATCGACCAGGCTGCCCGCCAGAAGATCGAAAGTCAAAAGCGAACCATCCTCGAAGGCAGCCAAGAGTGGGACATCCTCTACCGCAAATACTACAACGAGGAAGTGAAGAAACTGGGATTTTAGGAAGCCTTTGGGCTTCCCTCCGCGCTCCAGAGCAACCCTTATTTTCCCGGATCGAGGAGCGCCCCATAAACCGCGGCGTGGCTGCGATAGAGCAAGGGATGATTGTCGGGAGCGGTCAGGCGTTGAATCATGCCCACAAAGACGATGTCGTTTGTGGGATCGACCCAAAACCAGGTTCCGGCGGCGCCATCCCAAAAGAAGGTACCTTTGCCGACTGGCAAGTTCGCTTCCGCCGGGTCATACACCACCGCACAGTTATATCCATAGCCGAAACCAGGCCGCATCACGTGCATTCCAATTCCGAATTCTCCAGTTAGCAGGTTCTGCCCCAGGTGATTCGATCCCATCAGCTTGATCGAAGCTGGTGAAAGAACACGCTTCCCCTCAAGTTCTCCATCGTTTCCCAGCATCTGTGCGAAGCGATAGTAGTCCTCCGCCGTCGAAACCAAACCCCCGCCGCCTGAAGCGAGCGTGGGTGGGGCAGTGTAGTTATTGGCTAGCGCCATGGCGTTTGTGGAAACAAGTTTGCCGTCTTCGAGGCGGTAGTTCGTTGCAAAGCGCGAGCGCTTCTCTTGCGGAACAAAAAACCCCGCGTCCCTCATTCCGAGCGGAGTAAAAATATGGTCGCGCATGAAATCGGGGAGCTTTTGACCGGAAAGCTTTTCGACCAAATAGCCTTCGATATCCATCGAAAGGCTGTAACTCCATCCCTTGCCCGGTTGGTAGTTCAGCGGAATCTTGGCTAGTTTGTCGATCATCTCCTGCAGGCTGGCGGACTCAAGCGGCTTCGCGTCCTTGTACATTGCATCCACCACCGTAGTCCCGCTCCCATAGGAAAACCCGGCCGAGTGCGACATGAGTTCCCGCATGGTAGGAGGGTGGTCGGGCTCAACCAGGATCGGCTTGCCTTGTTTGTCGACGCCGCTAAATACCTTAAGGTTCTTGAACTCAGGAATGTATTTGGCGATTGGATCGCTTGGCAGCCACTTGCCCTGCTCGAACAGAATCATCATGGCAACGCCCGTGACTGGCTTGCTCATCGAGTAGTCGCGAAAAATGGTGTCTTTCGACATGGGGGTATGCGATTCCACGTCGCGTTCACCATAGACACGGTAGTCCAGGATCTTGCCGTGGCGCGCCAGAATGGTAATGGCGCCTGCCAGCTGCTTCTGATCAATCTCGTCCTGAATGAGTCTGTGCAGATTTTCAAGCCGTTCACTCGAGAAGCCGACGCTTTCCGGGGTGACCGCGGTTGCCTCAGAGGCTTTATGCCGATTGGGAGTTTGTGCCCCGGCCAGGGGTGATATGGCTAAAAAGAGGCTTAGCAATGCAACCGTGGAAGGGAATCGCAAATTGCTCATCAGTCACAGCCTTTCGTTGATCCTGCACTCGACGGCACTCGTTTATATCAGAGAATCGGAAGGGGCTCTCGCTCGAACCGGCACTTCGCCGCAGTCTACGCGATAATAAGGTCGTGTCTTCGCGCGATCTTCCGAAGCTACTGAAATCCGCAGCTGCCGAAGCCGGGTTCGACTTGTGCGGAATCGCACCGGTCGAGGACTTCCCTGAGTTGGCGCGGTTTCCCGAGTGGATTGCCCAGGGGCATGCGGGCGAAATGAAGTATCTGGAATCGCGCGATAGTTCGGGACAGTTGCGCAGAGCGTCCCTCAAATCTGTTTTCCCTTGGGCACGAACCGTAATGGTCTGCGCAGTGAACTACAACAGCGCCCACCCATACTCGACACAGGCCCAAGCCTCTGGTCGCGGGTGGATCTCCCGTTATGCCTGGAGCCGGGAAGACTATCACGACTCGGTTCTGCGCCGGCTCCGCAAGGTTGAGGCCCAGGCCAAAGAGCTTTGCTTGCCGGAACAAATCGAAATCCGCTCCTACGTTGATACCGGCCCCATTGTGGAACGGGTCTACGCAAAGTATGCCGGGATCGGCTGGCAGGGGAAGAACACCTGTCTGATCAATCAGAAGATCGGGTCGTGGCTCTTTCTGGGAGTCATCATCACTTCGCTTGAACTCACCCCCGACTTGCCGGCCCCGGATCGCTGTGGGACGTGTACGCGCTGCATCGAGGCCTGTCCAACCCATGCATTCGTGGCGCCCCATCGCCTTGACTCGAACAAGTGCATCGCATATCTGACGATTGAAAAACGAGGCTCCATTCCGGAAAAACTACGGGAAGGCATTGGACATCAGGTCTTCGGGTGCGACATCTGCCAGGACGTGTGCCCGTGGAACCGGAAGGCCCCGGCAACAGAAAAGGCTGAATTTCAGCCGCGGGAAGGATTTGTCAACCCTGCCTTAGAGTGGCTGGCGGGAATTTCGGAAGAGGAATTTCGCGACGCCTTTCGACGCTCTCCGCTAAAACGAGCCAAGCGCAATGGTCTGCGCAGGAATGCCCTTATCGCAATCGGAAACAGCGGGAATCCCGCCTTTTCCCCGATCGTTGAGCGTGCCGCCAACGATCCCGACGCGGCTGTCGCAGAGGCTGCCGAGTGGGCGAGAGGCCGGCTCAAGGCAAGGGAGCGCAGGGGAAGCAAGTAGGCCGGGTCGCGAGCAATAAGCTAAGCTTTCAGCAATGCCTCTCAAGGAATCGGAAGCGCTGGTGTTGCGGACATATCCCTTCCGCGAATCCGACCTGCTGGTTACCTTGTTCACCCGCAGCGAAGGAAAGATTCGGGGCGCGGCGAGGGCGGCGAAAAAATCTCGCCGGCGGTTCGGAGGCGCACTGGAGCCTCTCACCTACGTAAAGCTCACCTGGGAAGATCGCGAGCGCCAGGAACTGTCAAGGCTGGATGCCTGTGAGGTCCTCGATTCGCCTCTGACCTCGGAGGTCAGCTATCCGCGCGCGGTAGCACTGGGGCATGTGGCTGAGCTGCTCGACGAACTCTTGCCCGATCGAGAGGCCAGCGACGCCGTGTTCCGGCTGGCCGTGACGGTCGTCAAGCAGCTGCGAGGAGAGCAGATTTGGCTCCCACTCACCTATTTCGAGCTCTGGATGGCGCGTTTGATGGGATATCTGCCTGACTTATCGGAGTGCATCAGTTGTGGGCGTTCCCTGAATGGCAGCCGCGCTTTCTACCATGCGCTCTCTGACGGGCTGATGTGTCCCGCCGACAAGAAGCTGGCTTCCTCCGAGCTCTCGCCTGAATCGCGGATGCTGGCAGGGCAGATGCTCAGAGTGCCGCTTTCTTCCATGCCGGCAGCAGGCTCTGCCGCGCATAAGGCTGGGGATCTGCGAAAGTTTCTGTTGCAAACCTTAGAACGACACATCGAAAAGAAGTTGGTCACTCGGGGGATGCTCGAGAAGCTGCCCACCCGATGAATCCCGGCTCCTGCTGACGCACCCGGTCCCTTCCATTTACAATCAGGAACTAGTTCCTTCCGCTTGCCTACGCTTTTACCGTTCCAGTGTTAGGTTGCTAGAAGCTGGCCGCTAGGAACTCGCGCTTTTGCCAACATGGACCCAGTCAAACCAAACCCGCCTACATTTCAGGAGCTGATTCTGCGATTGCAGGCATTCTGGGCGGCGCGCGGTTGTGTCCTACAGCAGCCTTATGACCTCGAAGTCGGCGCCGGCACGATGGCGCCTGAGACTTTTTTGCGTGTGCTTGGGCCGCAAGCTTACAAGGTTGCCTACGTGCAGCCTTCCCGGCGTCCCGCGGATGGCCGGTACGGAGAGAATCCCAACCGTTTATACAAACACATGCAGCTTCAGGTCATCCTGAAGCCGCCGCCCGAAAATGTCCAAGAGCTCTACCTTGAGTCCATCGAGGCCATGGGGATTGATCTTCGCCAGCACGACATCAAGTTCGAAGAGGACAACTGGGAGTCGCCAACCTTGGGGGCTTGGGGTATCGGCTGGCAGGTGATGCTCGACGGCTTGGAGATCACGCAGTTCACGTATTTCCAGCAGTGCGGCGGGGTCGATCTGTTCCCTATCTCCGCCGAACTGACCTATGGGCTCGAGCGCATCGCGGCCTTCTTGCAGGACGTCGATTCGATCTACGACATTGTGTGGGCGCGCGACCCTGTGGCCGGACGGGAGACCAAGTACGGGGAGGTGCGGCTTGCAGATGAGCTGCAGATGTCGGTCTACAACTTCGAGATGGCCGATGTCGCGAGTGCATGGAAACACTTCGAGCTGTGCGAAGCAGAGTGCAAAAGATTCATCGACCAATACGCGGAAATTGGAAAAGAACAGTCCCATCCTGCCAATGGGATCACTCGCGAGAAGAGGCGGTTCCCTCTCCTAGGCGCTTACGAGTTGTGCCTCAAGTGTTCTCACTTGTTCAATATTCTTGATGCTCGCGGTGCAATTTCCGTGACGGAGCGGGTTGGGGTCATTGCCCGGGTGCGCGCGCTTGCGGTCGGAATCGCTAAGGCGTGGGTCGATCAACAGACGAGTGAGTCTGAACCTACCAAGAAAGAGCCTGAGGCTGCTAGGAAGAAAAAGGCCGTGCAGTTAACCGTGGGGTCCTAGTTAACCAAAGCTTTCGAAATTCCCGCCCCGTCCCCCGATCAGGGAAGTGCAGGGGGATTTTCTTTCCGCTCTTTAGGGCCTGGCTTCGGGGCCTGGCTGAGCGGCCTTCTCTACGCTCTTCAGTCCCAACGATAAGCCGAGATGACCGCTCCCATCGGGCAGTCACGGAATACCAACCGTCCACGGCTATTGGGGGCGGCTCCGGCTGCAACCATCAGCGGGAGCAGGTGCTCCTCACGCGGATGGGCAAAGGCCGCATGGGGTGCCTTTTTCCATTCTCTGAGCCGAGCCTCGCGCTCAGGGGCTGAACTTTCAACTGTCTCGGTCAGCCAGCGGTCAAATTCTTCTGACCGCTCCCTGGCTCCCCCTGTAAAGAATGCGCGCAAGTTGTGGAAGCTCATTCCGCTCCCAATGACGAGAACGCCCTGGTTGCGCAGAGGCGCCAGCGCACTGCCGACAGCCAAATGCAGGGCCGGATCAAGCGAGCTTGCCAGCGATAAAGTCACAACCGGGATGTTGGCTTCTGGAAAGGCGACCTTGAGCGGTACGAAGACCCCGTGGTCATAGCCGCGAGTGGCGCTGAGTCGGGCGGGCAAACCTCGCTGCTCGAGCAGTTGCTGAACCCTTCCGGCCAGCTCTGGAGAGCCAGGCGCGGGCCAGGTGAGCTTGTAAGTTTCTGGTGGAAAACCAGAGTAGTCGTAGATCAGCTCTGGGGACTGCGCGGCACTCGCCGTCGGCACATCCTCTTCCCAATGACCGCTGATCACAAGTAGAGCCCGGGGCGTTTCCGGGAGCGAAAAACGAATGCTTTCTAAGAAAGCACGCGTCTTCTCCCAGGTTTCTGGCGGACCCATGGTCCATTGCATGAAGAAGCAGGGACCCCCGCCATGGGGAATGAAGAGGGATGGCTGGCGCGCCGGTTGGACGGAGGTGCTCACGAGGCTCTCCTCGCTCGGATCCATTCCATTCGATGTCCCGCTCGCGCGAATGATGCAAACACCAGGAGTCTGGTTCGAGATCCTTGACTCCGAGGTCGGCAAGTCCCAGTCGAGGGATGACCGATTGGTGGTTAAAACCTGGCAAATAAACGTTTCCGTAGCGATCTCTCGACCCCAGTTTTTGTCAATCTCAGCGCACTACTTAGCCCTGAAATCTGAGACAATATTGGCTAATCCGCAATGCCTGATTTCCTCCTAGAAATAGGGACCGAAGAAATCCCTGCCAGAATGATTGCCACGGCCCAGGACGAACTCCGCCGGCGTGTGGGTGAACTGCTCGAACGGGAGCGTCTAGCTCCTTCTGGCGCGGTTTCGGAGTTGGACACTCCACGCCGGCTTGCTGTTCTCGCCTCGGGAATTCCTGCGGCTCAGCCGGACCTGACCGAGCAATTAACCGGGCCTTCGCTGAGCGTCGCGTACAAAGATGGACAGCCGACGCCTGCCGCACAGGCGTTCGCAAAGAAAGCGGGTGTGGATGTCTCCTCGCTCGAAAAGATTGCGACACCGAAAGGCCAATATCTAGCCGCCAGAATCACCAGGAAAGGCCGCAACGCCGCCGAAATTTTGGGCGAGGCCCTGCCGAAGGAGATTGGCTCGATTTACTGGCCGAAGAACATGTACTGGCGCAAGACCAGTGAGCACTTTGTGCGCCCGGTCCGCTGGCTGGTGGCCATGCTCGACGACGAGGTCATTCCGCTCGAATTTGCCGGCATTCGGGCCGGAGATCTGTCCCGCGGGCATCGCATTTTGGCCAAGGCGGAAGTTCGCATAGCGCGCGCGGGTTCGGCTTACATCGAGACTCTTCGCTCGGCAAAGGTGCTCGGCCGCGCCGAACGTGAGCACCAGATTCGTAAAGCGCTGGACGCGGCGGCTCGGACCATTCCTGACGCGCGCTGGCGTGAAGACCAAGCCCTGCTCGATACCGTGGTGAATCTGACGGAGTGGCCGTCGGCTATTCTGGGCAGCTTCGATCGGGAATTCCTGGAATTGCCGGAAGAGGTGCTGGTCACGGTGATGCGCGATCACCAGAAATACTTCGCGATCGAAGGCCGGGACGGGAAACTCCTGCCTCATTTTCTTGCCGTGCTGAACACGGAGGGTGATCCGCAAGGGCTTATCCGGCACGGCAACGAGCGCGTGCTGAGGGCCCGGTTCAACGACGCCCGCTTCTTCTGGCAGACGGACCAGAAGCACCCGCTGCGCGAGCGGCTCTCCTGGCTGAGACAGGTCACGTTTCAGAAAGATCTTGGCAGTTATTACGAAAAGACGCTGCGCGTGCAACGCCTGTGCAGTTGGGCCTGCGAGACCATTAAGCAGGCCGGAGTCAACGTCCGCCCCGGCGTGGTGCACAAAGCGGCGTGTCTTGCGAAAACCGATCTCACGACCGAGTTAGTCAAGGAGTTCACGGAATTGCAGGGCATCGTCGGTGGGCTCTATGCGCGCGTGCAGGTTCTCGACAAGGGCATGCCGGAAGCGACGCAGGAACTCATCGGGCAGGTCATCTACGACCAATACAAGCCGGAATCTGCGGAAGATTCCCCCCCGAGCACGATTGAGGGAGCAGTGCTGTCGATCGGCGACAAGGCGGACACCATTGCCGGGATGTTTGCACTGGGCCTCCAGCCCACGAGTTCCAAAGATCCATTTGCCTTGCGCCGGCAGGCGAATGGAATCGTAAAGACAATCGCCGAGCACAAGCTGCCCTTGCCCATGCCGGCGCTCATCGGAGTAGCGCGCGACACCTACCGCGGCTCATCTGCCGAGAAGAAATTCAAGGCCGCCAACTACGACGAGTCGGTTCGCGCATTTTTTCGCGAGCGGCTGGAGTTTTATCTGCGCGATCAACTGGGGTTCAGCTATGACGTGGTAAATGCCGTGCTTGCGGCCGGGGCCGACGACGTAGTGGACGCCGTTGCTCGCGCCGAAGCCGTCAAGAGCGTTCTAAAATTGCCGGAGTTCCTCTCGGTCGCGGCCGCGTCGAAACGCATTCGCAACATTCTGAAGCAGGCGGCGGAAAAGAAACTTTCGATGGCGGCTAGTTTTCGCGATCTGCCGGATTCACCTCAGGAAGAGAAGTTACTTGGGGCATATGTTGAGCGGAACTCGGCCCGTATTGAGCAGTTTCGGCAGGCCAAGGATTATTACGGCGCGCTGCAACTTCTGGCCACGGCGCGGGAAACCGTCGATGCGTTTTTCGACAAGGTCATGGTCATGGTCGAGAATGAGTTAATGCGGGCCAATCGCCTGGCACTTCTTCAGAGGTTGTCGAAGGAGTTTTCCACGATCGCTGATTTTTCCGAGATTGTGACTGAGGGCAAGGCGTAGTTCGCCTCCCCGATGTCATTCCGATTGGCAATGCGCCATGGGAATCGCCTCACCCGCACCAGCGGGCTGCTTGCTTGGCTGGTTTGCTGCGCGGAATGAGGTCGCTGGGATTGGACAAGGATCGAGTTTCTAAACTTCGTATAAAGGACAAAACGCAATCATGGCTACAACACTGGTAGAACCAGGAGTCCAGGAAGTCGGTAAGTCGAAAACATCAACCAAATACGTCTATTCCTTCGGCGGCGGCAAGGCAGACGGCAACGGCAAGATGAAGGACGTTCTTGGCGGTAAGGGCGCCGGACTCGCCGAAATGACCAATGCCGGCCTTCCTGTGCCTCCGGGCTTTACCATTCAGACCGAAGCCTGCCGCGAGTACATGCGCCAGGGCGGAGTCTCCGAGGAAGTGGATCGGCAAATGGACGCGGCCCTGGCTCGGCTCGAATCCCTGCAAGGCCAGAAGCTTGGCAAAGGCGACAACCCGCTGCTGGTCAGCGTGCGTTCGGGCGCGAAGTTCTCGATGCCCGGCATGATGGACACCATTCTCAACCTGGGCCTCAACGACGACAGCGTCGAAGCGCTCGGGAAGAAGAGCAACAACCCCCGTTTCGCCTACGACTCCTATCGCCGGCTCATTCAGATGTTCGGGAACGTCGTGCTCGACATCGAGAAGCACGCATTCGACGAAGTTTTCGATGGCAAGAAGAAACAGCGCAAAGTGAAGCTCGATACCGAACTCGACGCCAAGGCGCTTAAAGAAGTCATCGCCGAATACAAGAAGGTCGTAAAAAGAGAAGCCAAGCGCGACTTCCCCCAGGATCCACACGAGCAGCTGGTCATGGCGCGTGACGCCGTGTTCCGCTCCTGGCAGAACGAGCGCGCCAAGCACTATCGCCGCATCAATAACATCGATGACATGCTCGGCACCGCCGTCAATGTGCAGGCCATGGTCTTCGGCAACCTCGGCGAGACCAGCGGCACCGGCGTCGGCTTCACCCGCAACCCCGCGATTGGCACAAAAGAGTTTTATGGCGAGTTTCTGATGAACGCGCAGGGGGAAGATGTGGTCGCCGGCATCCGCACGCCAGTTCACATCTCCGAGCTCGAAAAGGTCATGCCGGACGTTTATCGCCAGCTGCACGAGATCACCACCCGTTTGGAGCAGCACTACCGCGACATGCAGGACTTCGAGTTCACCATTCAGGAAGGCAAGCTCTACATGCTGCAGACCCGCAACGGCAAGCGGACCGGAATCGCTGCCGTGAGAGTCGCCATCCAGATGGTGGAGGAAGGCCTGATCACTAAGGAAGAGGCCATTTTTCGAGTGGAACCGAACCAGCTCTATGACTTCCTGGTTCCACGTCTGGACGAAAAGAAAACCAAAGTGGAAGTGCTCGCCACTGGACTTCCGGCATCGCCCGGGGCGGCAGTCGGCCAGATCGTCTTTACGGCCGACGAAGCGGTTGAGAAGGCGGGGCACGGCGCGAAGAAGAACCCCGTCATCCTGGTTCGAGCCGAAACCACTCCCGAGGATATTCATGGCATGGAAGTCGCCGCGGGCATCTTGACTTCGCGCGGCGGCATGACCAGCCACGCCGCCGTGGTTACGCGCGGCATGGGTAAGTGCTGCGTTGCCGGCGCTGGCGACATACACGTCGACGAGAAGGCGCGTGTCATGACCGTAAAGGGCGAGAAGTTTCGTGAGGGCGACTGGATCTCGCTCGACGGCACCACTGGCCGGGTGATCAAAGGCAAGCTGGACGCCATTCCGCCCAAGGCGGACGATCCGGAACTGCTCAAGCTGATGGGTTGGGCGGAGCCGTTCCGAAAGCTACGGGTTCGGGCCAACGCCGACATCCCCCGCGATGCGATTCAGGCGCGTGCTTTTGGAGCGGAGGGCATCGGTCTATGCCGCACTGAGCACATGTTCTTCGCCGAGGACCGCATTCCCCACATGCAGGCGATGATTCTCGCCAACAACGAGAAGGATCGACGCCAGGCTCTCAAGAAGCTGCTTCCGATGCAGCGTTCGGATTTTATCGGGGTGTTTAAAGCGATGGATGGATTCGCCGTCACCATCCGCTTGCTCGATCCGCCGCTGCACGAATTCCTGCCGCGCCGTGAAGACCTGATGGTTGATATCGCGGTCCTTCCCAACGCGGCGGCCAAGGAAAAGAAGGCGATGGTCGAGAAGTATGGCCGCTTTGGCGCAAAGGGAGCCGGCGATTTGAAGAAGGTCCTCCCGACGTTGCTGCGGCGCGTGGAAGAGCTGCACGAGTTTAATCCGATGCTCGGTCATCGCGGCTGCCGCTTGGGAATCACCTACCCCGAGATCAGCGAAATGCAGGCACGTGCCATCTTCGAGGCGGCCGTGGCCGTCGCGAAGGACGGGGTAAAGGTTCATCCTGAGGTCATGATCCCGCTCACCGCCACTTTGAAGGAAATGGCGAACCAGGCAGCCATCGTCCACCGCGTGGCGAATGAGGTCTTCAAGGAAAAGCAGCGCAAGGTCGATTACATGGTCGGCACCATGATCGAATTGCCGCGCGCTGCTCTGGTTGCGGACGAGATCGCGAAGGAAGCGCAGTTTTTCTCGTTCGGCACCAACGACCTCACCCAAACCACATTCGGCTTCTCGCGTGATGACATCAACAAGATACTGCCCACCTATCTTGCCGAAGGCATTCTGAAGCAGGATCCCTTTGCTGTGCTGGACCGCGAGGGCGTCGGCCAACTGGTAAAGATGGCGACCGAGCGCGGACGCAAAACGCGTCCCGAGTTGAAGGTCGGCATCTGCGGCGAGCATGGCGGAGAACCGTCGTCGGTCGAGTTCTGCCACCAAGTGGGACTCAACTACGTTTCGTGCTCACCCTTTCGCGTGCTGACGGCGCGTTTGGCAGCCGCGCAAGCCGCAGCCATAGACAAACTCGGCGTCGAAGGCGGAAGAACGAAGTAGGAATCCCGCTGATTGAGGTTCGTTCTGAGGGCCGGGACAAAATCCCGGCCCTACAATTTCCTCGAGACTCACATTCCACCGACGTGCGGCGTCGTAGGCGGAACGGCTTAAGGCGGAGAGAATGCCGTGCCGTCGAGCGGCATGCCGGCCCTGGCGGCGAAACGGGCGACATCGACCGTCTTGTCTTGCAGTACGATATCCACCTTACCTCCGGCTTTCACGGTTACCGGCTGGGCTAGCGCAGCGATTCGGCTCCAGATCTCCCGCTTGATGGTGCGTTTGATTGGATCTACGTTATACGGTCTCGACGCTGCTGATCCACTCACGGTCTCCTGCACAACATTTCTTTTGCTTACAGTGTCGATCCTTGCAGCGGCGGTTCCTGCCCGCCGGGCATCGCGAATTGATCCCATCCGCGCCCTCCGCTATGAGTGAAGGGAGGGGCAGCAATCTCCCGTTCTGAAATGATGTTCGGTAACGATCTTTCAGTTGGCTGTTCGACGCGTTCTCCCGTGCAAGAACTATCCGCCTGTAGAATCTTCCCATGTCTCAACAAATCGGCATTGTGGGGTGTTCGGCGGAAGGCGCGGCCTTGTGTTACCGGACCCTCTGCCTGGAAGGCGAGCAGTTTTGGGGGCGGTATGGCCATCCCGAGATCTCGATGCACACGCACTCGTTTGCCGACTACATGGAGGCGATCGAGCGGCAGGATTGGTGCGGCGTCGGAGAGCTCATGCTGGCTTCGGCGAACAAGCTCAAGGAAGCCGGCTCTGACTTTCTGATCTGCCCCGATAACACCATTCATCAGGCGCTTCCTTTCATCCAGTCCAAACTGCCGCTGCCCTGGCTGCATATTGCCGAAGTGGTGGCCGAGAGCGCGCTTGGCCGCGGCTTCCATTGCCTGGGTGTGCTTGGGACCCGCTGGCTGGTAGAAAGCGACGTCTATCCCCAGGCGCTCGCCGCCCGCGGGCTCGAGTATGTGCGGCCGGATTCGACCGAGCGCGAGGAGATCAATCGCATCATCTTCGACGAGCTGGTCATGGGCGTGTTCAAGCCGCAGGCCATCGCTTATCACCAGAGCGTTATCTCTCGGCTGAAAAAGGCGGGTTGCGATGCTGTCGTCCTCGGCTGCACCGAGATCCCGCTGCTCATGAACGACAGCAATTCGCCATTACCTACCCTCGATTCGACGCGGCTGCTGGCACGGGCTGCACTGAAGCGTGCTAAAGAATGAAAAGCTGCAGAGATCACGGACAGTTTGATTGAGAAATCGAGTCAGGGTTTAATAGGAGCAACCCTCAAAGATGGCGTGGCGCGGCGAACAATCCGCAGCGCACGACTTCGTGATTCTTAGTGTCACAGATCGAGATTTGATAAGGTACTGCTATGCCGAAATTTGAACGGCACATCTTTATTTGCGGGAACGTGCGTCCGGCGGGGCATCCGCGCGGGTGCTGCGATCCGAGCGGGACTGCGGAGCTGCAAAAGCGCTTCAAGCAAAAGCTTGCCGAGCTTGGCCTCAAAGGTAAGGTGCGGGCGAACCAGGCCGGTTGCCTGGACCAATGCGAGCATGGACCAAACCTTGTCATTTATCCGGAAGCCGTGTGGTACGGCTCTGTGACCCTGGCAGATGTCGATGAGATCGTAAACTCCCACATCGTCGCCGGCCAGCCAGTCGAAAGATTGCTCCTGAAAGAAGAGTGTCTGAACACGCCTGCCTGCGAGCACCGCCAAGGACCGGCTGTGAAACGGTAAGACTCGAGCTCGGCGTTGAGGGAATCCCAAATCACTCTTCCCGGCGCCTGTGGTGTGAGCGGAACACCTTCGCAAATCTATCTTTGGTCATCTTAGTAACCGGCAGCCCTCCTAAGCGGAGATCAATAGAATCAATGGCAACCGTCGAGATCTGGTTACCCCGCAGACCAGGGCTCGTACCAAAGTTCCGAAATCCCGCTGTAAACAATGACTTCGCGCGAATAAAATCGATTTTTCCCCTGAGATCAACATAGGGAGAATAGTTCGCAAGATGCCCATAGCGATACCCGCAGCAACGCTCGAATTCCTTTTGGTGTCGAGTGATTCCTCGACGGCTGGCATCGTTCAGGCCGCACTTGAGGCGGTCGGCGGAGAAGCCGAGCACCCTTCTACTCTCGAGGCCGCTTGCGAGCTTATTGTCAGCCGCAAAGTCGATGGCGTGATTCTGGACGTAGACCTCAAGACCGCTCTTGACCTTATCGCGCGTATGCGACGGACGAAGAATGCGCGAGCTTTTGCCTTCGTTTGCGTGAAGAGCGAAGCGGAAGCGGCAATTGCCCTCAAAGGCGGCGCAACGGCGTTTTTCGCGAAGCCGCTCAATGTCAAGAGCATCGCCCGAAAGATTAGCTCGTTCAAATCGATCATTCTTACTGAGAGGCGCCGATACCAGCGCTTCGAAGTGACCTTGCCTGTCGTCATCACCTTGGGGGACATAGGATATCCCGGCCTGATCGAGAACATTAGTCAAGGCGGTATTGCCGTCCGGCTCCCGTGCCTGCTCCCGTCCGCCTCGTTCGTGGATTTTTCCTTCGATCTCGACTCAGGAGCGACGATCGAGGGCTGCGCACAGCTGAGGTGGGCAAGCCCGGACGGACTCACGGGGATGGAGTTCAGAATCTTTCCACCCAAAAGCAAAGACGATTTGATGGCATGGCTACGACAAAAAGCCTCGGCTCCTCCGTTCGAAGGCTGACCGGTCGCTAAGAGGCTTTTTCTGCGGAGACATCCGCTGGGATCGCCGGTCCATTCCCCGCCCGTGTCTTGTGGACCGCTGCGGCGATTTCGTCGAGATCCTGCACGGTTAGTTTCATGCCGCCAGCATCAATCCAGCCTTCCACCTGCTGCGGACTGCGGGCACCAACGATTGCCCCCGTCACGCCCTGCCACGCCAGCACCCAGCCAAGCGCGATCGATGAAACTGAGGTGTTGTGGCGCTTTGCGATCGGGGCCAAGGAGTCCCGGAGGGTAAGATTCCGGCTCAGATTCGGCTCATTAAACTCGGGTGAGCGACGCCGCCAGTCATCTGCCGCCATGGACACCATACGCGAGGCAGAAAAGGTATCAGTGAGAAGGCCGGATTGCATCGGGCTGTAGCAGATCACGCCGGTTCCATGCTCCTCGCACCAAGGAATCTCCTTCTCGCCAACCGTCCGATTGATCAATGAAAACGGCGGCTGGAGTGAATCCACATGTCGGATTGCTTCCGAACGAGCGAGCAACTCAACATCGAAGTTCGACACTCCCGCCGCGCGCACCTTGCCTTCTTCGACGAGCTTCACCATCGTCTCCCAAGATTCCTCGATGGGGACGCCGGTCTGGTCAGGCCAGTGAAACTGGTAGAGATCGATCCTCTCCACTCCTAAACGGCGAAGCGAGGCTTCACATTCACGACGGATAGACTCAGGCCGCAAGGAGCGCAAGGGCGGCCCCATGGGGTCTCTTCCCTCGTATACAACCCCGCATTTCGTAAATACAAACGGACGCTCTCTGGCAGGCAGTTCGCGCAGCAAACGACCGACGAGCTCTTCTGAGTGGCCAAGGCCATACGCGGCTGCGGTGTCGATCCAGTTGATTCCCAGATCGATCGCGCGACGCATGGCGGCCAGAGACTGCTCGTCGTCCTGCGGCCCCCAACCGAAGTACCACCCGCCTCCGCCAATAGCCCAGGCGCCAAAGCCGAGTCGGGTAATGTTGAGATCAGTACGGCCAATTCGCTGGGTTGGTAAGGTCATGAGTTCCTCGCCTCATATTTTTGGCTCGATGCCAAAGGATTTAGGGATAAGTATCAGATGCAAATCGCAGTCTCCTCGAGGCACAGAAAATCCTGTGGGCCCGTAAGTAAGCTCAAGAACAAGGCCAGAAAGGCAGCGTTAGCGATCACTGGTCGATTCGCCTAATGGCTGCCTTCGTGACTTTTACCATGGCCGATGCAGTCGCGTCATGATGACCCCGCGGAGAAGCGACAAAGTGCAGCGGGCATCTACGGAGAATTGCAATTAACAAGGAGTATCCCGGGCCATACCGGCGGTCTTTCCATCAGGCAGCGAGACGTTTGGGTTCGTGCTCTGACTCAATCGGCACGCGAACATCAATGGTGGTTCCGGTTTTGGGCTTGGAATGAATGAGAATTGTTCCGTTTAGGATGCGAACTCGCTCCTGCATGCTGATCAGACCTAAGCCTCCATGCCGCTTGGCCGTTTCTAGATCGAAGCCCGTCCCCTTATCTTTTACTAAAAGATGCACTTGGTTTGATTGTTCCCAGAGCTGCACTTCAAGATGAGCCGCGCCACTGTGGCGGATGGCGTTATGTAAGCCTTCCTGGAGTATGCGGAACAAAGAAATGGAGACTTGGTTGGGCAGGTTGCGGCGTACGCCAACCCCCTCTCGGAATTGAATTTGTACGTTATTTTTCTCTGAGACTTCTCTGCACAAGCCTTGAGTCCCCTGCTTCGCTCCATCTCCATTTAATCCTTCACTCATGCCCGCATCTCCACTAATGTCCTGGCAAACTCCAACGGCGGCAGATAGTTCAACGAACTATGAGGTCGTTGTTGGTTGTAATCCTGCCGCCAGCTTTCGATCTTTCGTCGTGCATCTCTCAAACTCGTGAACCAGTTCGCGTTCAGGCATTCATCTCGCAGTCGCCCGTTGAAGCTCTCCGCGTAAGCGTTTTGCACCGGCTTGTTTTTTGAGACTACGTCTTTCAGCGCCCGGTTATCCAGCGTCAGCTCCGCCACTACGTGCTTCAGCTTCCGATTCTCGTCTTCCAGTTGCTTCAGCTTCTTCGCCTCGCTACTGTCCATCCCTCCGTACTTCGCCTTCCACCGGTAGTAGGTCTGCTCCGTTATGTTGTGTTGACGGCATAGATCCGAAGTGGATAATCCTGCTTCCCCTTGCTTCAGGATCGTGATGATCTGCTCTTCGCTGTGTCGTGTTCCCTTCACGCTGTTCTCCTTCCTGGGCTCAGCATGTCACCTCGGCTCTTCTAGCTTCCGTGACAAGTCTGGTTCGGGAGAACTCACATTCTAGACTGGTACAGTTTTTGGGGGCTGGGTCAGTCCTGTACTGGGACGTCCACACGAGTGTCTATAGATGCGCCGACTCGATTTTCGGAATTGATGTTCTCAGTTGAGAGATTCCGAAATTTGGAACGGCATTGAAGATTCACCTTCCTCAAACGTTTTTGTAATCTAGCGAACAAAAAGCAGGCGTATTCACGCAAGCGAGGTCGGAGGAGCAAGTACAATCTTCGCAACTCCCTGGCTTCTACGTTGCCCCCCGGGCATTCCTACAGCCGGTTGCCGATAGCCTCGTTCGCACCCTTGCAATAGGCTTGTATACGGCTTCCTTATCATTCCTGACCCGTCTCCTCGGTTGGAATCGACACTGACGTCGGTTGGCGATCTGCAATTCTCCAATCACATGAAAGTAAGCGGGCGTGAGCTTAGAAATCGATGCCTTCAGCATCGGGCGGTTTCGCGCGCGGAGGGGTATTCAATGGACTCGAAGGATTGGTCTGGAAGTTTACAGGAGGAAAAAACGATGAAAGTTGATTGCACGAAGATTATTCGCACTTTCTTGTGCACCGGTCTGCTACTCGGCGGTGGGGTGCTGATGCATGCACAAGAATCAAGCAGTCAGACTCCACCAGCTGCAGACAATACCAAGACTAATGAGCGAGATCGGGGCGCCAACGAGCCGACGGCAGATCAGCAAAAGGACAATCGTTCTGACCGCGACACTACACAGCAGATACGACGATCCATCGTGAACGACAAGGCACTTTCCACGTATGCGCATAACGTCAAGATAATTACGCAGCACGGTCAGGTGACACTGAAAGGGCCAGTGCAATCAGAGGACGAGAAGAAAGCAATTGAAGCCAAGGCTGCTGAAATTGTAGGCGAGAACAAAGTCAGTAGCGAACTGAGCGTCAAACCGCAGCAATAACACACGAAAGAGAATAGAGAATAAGGAGAAGCAACATGGCAGGAAAGAACACAGCAGTTTTTGGCATTTATCGCAATCGCGCAGGCGTAGAGCGAGCAGTCGATGCTCTGAAGGCTGCAGAATTTCGCAACTCAGACATTTCCGTGCTGTTTCCCGAGAACACAGGCACAAAGGACTTCGCTCACGAGAAAGAGACGAAAGCTCCAGAAGGCGCCACAGCTGGCGCCGGAACAGGGGCATTGCTCGGCGGCGGTCTGGGATGGTTGGTCGGAATCGGGGCTCTGGCGATTCCAGGTCTCGGACCATTTATTGCTGCCGGACCCATCATGGCGGCTCTCGCAGGCGCTGGAGTCGGTGGTGCGGTGGGTGGGCTTACGGGTGCCTTGGTTGGTATGGGAATCCCGGAGTACGAGGCCAAACGCTACGAAGGCCGCGTGAAGGATGGCGGCATACTGCTCTCGGTGCACTCTGACGATTCGCAATGGACCAAGAGAGCAAAGGAAATCCTGGAACGTGCCGGCGCGGAAGATGTTTCTTCCACGAAAGAAGCTAAAGGTGAAAAACATGGACCGGCCCACAATCGCGAAGTAGCTTGACACACGGAGTGCAGCGGACCGGCTTTCTCTGACGCTCGTCGGTTCGCAATTCCTCATCCCCAATTCGGTGGGCGTGTCGCTAGTCGGCGCGGCGACAAAAGGAACCGGAACGGCGTTCGAGAACCACAATCATGAGGAGAAATTCGAATGTACCACCACATAAAAAAACTGATGTACACGGTGAATGTCGGAAGTCCCGATCCTCGCTTTGGCAACATGTTGCTGGAGCAGTTCGGCGGTGCTAACGGCGAGCTTGCGGCCGCGATGCAGTACTCCATTCAAGGCCTCAATTGCGATGATCCAGAACGCAAAGACATGCTGTTGGACATTGGAACCGAAGAGTTAAGCCATTTGGAGATTGTGGGCACCCTGGCACGCCTGCACCTCAAGCCTATGAAGAAAAGCCGGGACTCTGCCGAGGCTGATCCACTCATCGCGATTGCGGGGGGAGGCGGAGTTGGCTTATTTAACTCCATGGGCGACGCTTGGACCGCGGACTATTTGAAGATTACCGGAGAACTGGATGTTGATCTGCGCAGTAATATCGCCGCTGAAGCACGAGCGAAAATCGTTTACGAGCGCCTGATCAACTTCTGTGACGACCCCGGAAGCAAAGACGCGCTTCAATTCCTGATGACGCGTGAGATCACTCACATGAAGGCATTCACCGCTGCGCTTGAAAGCCTGGGCAAAGACCGGTTTTCCATCGGAAACGTACCGCCAACGCCAGGCCTCGTGGACGAGTACTTTAATGACTCTACGGGTGTGGGCGATGACGGCGAAACCGACGCTCGCGGCCCTTGGAATACGGGCGGCAAATGGAAAATTGTTGAGTCCCCAGAACTAGAACAGGGAGAGGGACACAGCGGAAAGACCAGTGCCAAGAACCACAAGCCCGCGGGCGAAGAGACCGGAAAGGACAGAATAAAGAAGTCGGCCTAAAAGTTACAGATCAGCTAATTGAAAAAGGAGTGCACATGCAAGACAAAGTTCGCAGCGGCGTGGCAGAAGATCGCTTCACCGGTGCCATTGAGTCGCAAACATCCAAGATCCCAAGTTCCGGCTACTTGGCGGCAGCCCTTGGTGCCATCACAGCTTCAGCCATTTTAAAGATTGTGGACAAGGATGACTGGGCATTGTTTGTAGGACAGTGGCCGGCGGCATTTCTGCTAATGGGCGTTTACAACAAAATGGTAAAGCAGCACGGCTCGGATGCATACAGCCAGGCTGCTTGACGGTCAGGTTGGACCGAGAGTTACTTCCGAATCTAGGGGAGACTGCCTCGGTCCAGCCGAGTTTGAGAATTGCCTCCGACCAAGCAGAAGGAGCACCAATAAAAGGGAATCTCGCGATTGTTTTTTCTCGGCGTAGGTGCGGGTTTCCGGATGTGGTCATCCATTCTCTGATGCGCGGGACGAAGATCATCCAACTCGGATTGAGGCTCGAAATAACGCGCCTGCCCGGGGGGAATTAACATCAATCGATGAAAGCGGGGCTGGGAATTGAGACATTGCGTGGGTGCACTCTAATGGGATCTCCGGCCGATACCCTCAAGTCGACAGCAAAAGAAACGCAATCTGTGGGGAAACCTACACGCACTAGAGGCGCAATAGGCCTTCTTCAAAAGCTCGGCCCGGGTCTCGTAACCGGGGCTTCGGACGACGATCCCAGTGGAATCGGAACATATTCGCAGGTGGGCGCTCAGTTCGGTTATGGCCTCCTCTGGACGATGGTTTTGTCTTATCCGCTCATGGCTGCGATTCAGGAGATCAGTGCGCGCATTGGACGAGTGACTGGCGCCGGCATTGCTGCCAACCTCCGCAAGAATTATCCTAAGCCTCTTCTTTACTCCGTGCTGTTTGCGGTTTCGGTGGCCAATGTCTTCAATCTTGGAGCCGATATTGGCGCAATGGGAGCGGCGACGCAGTTGGTGCTGCCGGGGAATGCTGGCCTGTTCATTGCGATTTTCGGTATCGGGTGCCTCGCAGGTGTGTTGCTAGTTCCTTATTCGACTTACGCGAAATATCTAAAATGGCTGACGATTTCTCTCTTTGCATATGTGGGCGTCGTCTTTTTTGCTCACGTCTCATGGCCGACTGTGCTTCGTGCGACTTTGCTGCCACATATTGAACTATCCAGAGAGTACTTGACGGCCGTTGTTGCCGTGCTCGGGACCACCATCAGCCCTTATTTGTTTTTCTGGCAAGCCTCGCAGGAAGTCGAAGAGGTGAGGGCCAATCATGGGGAAAAACCGCTGAAGCGTTCGCCCTCGCAGGCGCAAGAACAATTGGGACGCATCCGCATCGACACTTACCTGGGCATGGCATTATCGAATGTGGTCGCATTTTTTATCATTCTGACCGCCGCTGCGACATTGCACGCTCACGGTATAAGAGAGATTTCGACCTCGGCTCAGGCAGCAAAAGCGTTGGAGCCCCTGGCTGGACGGTTTGCATTTTTGCTGTTTGTGTGCGGCATCGTGGGCACGGGTTTGTTGGCGATTCCTGTGCTAGCCGCCTCGGCTTGTTACGGAATCGGCGAGGCATGTCGGTGGAAAACCAGCCTTGAGCGCAAACCGGGCGAGGCAGTGCGTTTCTATGCGGCAATTGCGATTGCGACCCTTATCGGCCTTTCGCTGAATTTCATGCATATTGACCCCGTGAAGGCGCTTTTCTGGGCCGCGATTCTAAACGGCATCGTCGCCGCCCCTCTCATGGCGGTCATTATGGTCATGGCTTCGAGCCGGAAGGTCATGGGAAAGCTCATTATTCCGACCTATTTGAAGGGAATGGGCTGGTTTGCCACTGCGGTCATGCTTTGCGCTTGCATCGGCGTATTTCTAACCTGGAAATAGCGACAGAGAAGGAGGTGGTCAGCAGTCGCTCTGCTAGTTCAGTGAACTCCGGAATCGCTTCGTACTTCGCATCTCTTGTAAACCCCACCCTGAAGCCGCTAGTTGGTTCATTCACCCAG
The DNA here is from genome assembly GCA_035496675.1 of Terriglobales bacterium. Classification (GTDB taxonomy): domain Bacteria; phylum Acidobacteriota; class Terriglobia; order Terriglobales; family Acidobacteriaceae; genus Gp1-AA145. The sequence goes on along the minus strand of DATJEL010000017.1, from coordinate 29,028 downwards.
TAGTCTCGGTTCGGTTTCGCGCTTGTCCGCGGAAATGTCAAAACTTGGTTTATCGAACGAGCATGCTGGTCACAAAAAAGTGGCAAGGACTGACGCACAACGGACTATTAGTTGGGCCAAATCGGAGTCACAGACCCGTAAGCCAGAAGGCCTTGTATCGCGTTGGCGTTTGTTGGCGAATTGAACAGGCTTATTATGCAAAACAGGCGAACGCAAAGGGAACGCAACCGACTAGAAGCTGAAATTCGGGGCCGCCCAGTTGGCCCTTGGGCACTATCGCAAGGCTCTAGAATTGGAGGGGCAAGTTAGACGTTCGGCCTAAGCAGCGCGGATTGCCTCAATCAGAGCTTCCGGCCCACCCACGCCATAGATAACCAAATCCGCGAACTCCGGCTCGCCTTTTTCATTCATGATCGTGACAATCCGACCTTGAGGGCAGTTCGCTCGGAAGCTGTCGGCCAGCCGTTTGCGCGAGAGGAACGGCAGAGAGTAGCACAGCAGCAGTACACCACAATCTTCACCTTCAATTCTTGCCAATCCGTCCTGAAGATTAAGGCTTGTGATCACGTCAAATCCGGCACTGCGGAGTACGGCGTCTCGCAGCCAAAGAAGCTCCGGGTTGTTACCGACTGAAAGCACTTTCATTGAAGACATGCAAGGCCCGGTATGATGCCAAGCGTTACTTTGAAGGTTTGACTCGGAGCACAGTTTTAACAACCGAAGATGGCGGTCGTTCTGTTTGTGCGACCAAACGGCCCGCTTTTTTCAGTTAGGCGATTCTGAGTTGCTATGTACCGGCGGCAACGAGATCTTCAAGGTTACTCAGATATTTTTTGGCATTGTCCGGTATTGGTACTGTGGACATTGTGCCTCCGAACCCGTTTCAAGTGTTCGTCTTTGTCGTCCAGCATTCGGTTGATTTCTTGGATCAATTTCATCAGCTTCTCATCATCTTGCTCGACCGCAGCTTGTTCGCAAAGTTGAATCCAACGTTCTTTCGTTTCTCCTTGCATTGCGAGACGCCTCCAATCTGGAATGCCCGGACCGGAATGGACCGTATAAGCGTCCTCCTTCGCACGACCGATGGTTCCCCTTGCAAGAATCAGACCCAACTTCCACAACCTCTGAGCATAGTGCAGCTACAGCCACTTGCGTGCTGTGACATCAGCTATTCACAAAAACTATTCGTGTGAGATGAAAGATTTGCCGGGTGTCAGAGCAAAATCGCTCTACAGCGCAGATGGTATTTGCTCCGAAGAATCACCTAAGGGGGCAAACGCGGCTACTCGCAGCGTAAACAAATCAGATGGTTAAATCGGATTTCTCATTCCAGGGGAAATCACTTGCAGTCAGTCTGAACCCGGCACATATCGAAACTCTGTTGGCAGATCGCAACGCGGACTTGTCCTATCGAAAACTCTTCGTGTTCAATCACGTCACCCGAACAGATGGCAGGCAGAGACAGCGGATGACAACCGACTCTGCGCAGCAAGACCGGCTCTCCGCGCACATCACGGAATGGTGAACTGCGAAGGAATCCGCAGCGTATCCGAGGGCCGAGCACCGAACCGTTTGCAAAGCCCAAGGCAAGATTCCCGCTCACGCACTGTCTGGCGCGGAGCGACGCACATGGCGCTTCTTACGGAGCGAGTTGGATGCGATGCTGCGCAACGGTTGAGTGAGGACGCCCCCCTCGCCAAAATATGGTTTTGCTGGCTTCATTGGCAGCGCGCGGTGAACAAAGCGGAGTTACCGGACCCGTAGGCTATACCGGTGACATCCCCGTAGCCATTGATCCCCTCAACATTCGAAAACTGATTATTGGGTACGTTGACATCCTTAAATATGCCGTTGCTGTAGATAAATCCGAAGTCAACGTTGTATCTGCCGACGATCACGCCCGAACTATTGATGTCGTAGAGTTGGGTACCGCCAGGCGTTCCCTTCGGATGATCCACGGTCGTGTAGACGCCGTTTGCAAGTGTGAAGCCGCGGAACTTGCTTAGCTGCGAAGAGTCGTAGTACCACCCGACGATTACACCCTTGTCGCTGATGCCCATGGCTGAATTCCAGGTAGACCCGAAAGGCACAATCGGCGTGAATACGCCGTTCTTCAGTACAAATGCTTTTTCCATGAAGGAGCCCGGGGAAAAATAAGCCCCTACGATAGTGCCCCAGTAGTTGATTCCCTGAAGGAAGGTATCGGCCGCGCCAGGGTAATTTACAGTCACCATACTTGATCCTGAAACAACCAAGCCATGCGTGTGGCTCGAAGATGTATTGTCGGTGTAGTAGCCCACAGTAACGCCTTGCGCATTGCGCCCGGTAAAGACCGTGCTTGATGCGTTCGGCGCCAGGTACGTTTTCAAGCTGCCGTTGGAATAGCGGACGAATGCAGGGTATGGCACCTTTCCAACATAAGAGGTGTTGCCGACCACTGTACCCCAACGATTGATCCCGTGGGCGCCATGGAACGAATTGGCAATCCGCTGGTTAAAGAATGCCCAATTAGTGCAAGTTGCTGTTTGGGCGTCGGAGAGTACGGAAGCGAACAGAAGCAGGAACATGGAAAAGAGAGGCAAACGGGAAGGCATAGTGCTCCTTAACACGCGCAGAGAGATGCTGTCCCGCGCTGGCCCGTTGTCCACTAGGATGTCCCTCTGACTGAGAAGCGTCGGTGCGATGATGAGCACAGCGTAATCGGTCACAACGTGTCCTCTTGCGCCAATGGCTATCCTGTATGTGGTCAATCCCCTTGATCCGTGTGGCGTTGCGGCCTATACTGCGTGCCGAGGTGTGTTGCCGATTCAATGAGCACCCCAAGCATTCTTTGCATCGATGATTACGAAACCTCGCTTGGTGGGTGGTGTCTGTACCTGCAGAGCGCGGGATTTTCAGTGACGACCGCCCGAACTGCACAGGAAGGTCTCCAGCTTTTTGCCGTGTCTCCGGTTGATTTAGTTCTACTCGATTATGTTCTGCCCGACATCAATGGCGATGAGGTCGCCGCAACTATGAGGCAGATTAAGCCGGATGTGCGAATCATCATGCTCTCTGGCGTACCACACGTTCCAGAAATTGCGTGTCTCCATGTTGACGCATTTTTGCAGAAAGGCCAGCCGCCCATGCTGGTCTTGGACAAAATTCGCGAGTTGCTCAATTCATCCAATAAAGCGGCTTGAAAAATTACTGAATCTCGCGATAACCCAGCGGAGGGAAGAATCTGCGTGTTGCTTAATTGCCGCAAATAGCGCGATTTCCTCACCACGTGCCGAGCTCTCACCAGTGTCCTGCCTCCAATAAGAAACAGACGCGTTCGGGAAACGAGGCTGTTGGATCACCGGTAGCATGTAAATTGGACACATGGCGCTCAAACGAATGGACAACGTAGGAATCGTCATCGATGACCTCGGAGGCACGATTGATTTCTTTCGCGAGCTCGGCCTCGAGCTCGAAGGGCGGGCCACGATCGAAGGAGAATGGGCCGGACGTGTCACTGGACTGCACGATCAGCGCGTCGAGATTGCCATGATGCGCACGCCCGACGGCCACGGCCGACTCGAGCTTTCCCGCTTCCTCACGCCGCCTGCCGTCGCGGATCACCGTAACGCCCCGGTGAATGCTCTAGGCTACCTCCGCGTCATGTTCGCCGTCGACGACATCGACGAGACGCTTGAAAGGCTCCGCAAGCGCGGCGCGCAGCTCGTAGGCGAAGTAGTCCAGTATAAAGACGCGTATCGGCTCTGCTACATCCGGGGGCCAGAAGGGCTTCTCATAGGACTCGCCCAAGAACTCAGCTGAGTGCAATACGAAGACAATGACGAAGAGCGACCAATGCCAGCAAGCGAGTCTCACAAAGGGTTGCAACGGCACGGAAGTTCAATGAAATCAGCGGTTCGGTCGTCGTAGGTGTCAGTTGCAAATTGATCATGACGGCTCAACCTTCGGGCGCACTCGGCAAACCATTCGCAGGCCCGTTTGCGGACTCGGGACAGTGACTGAGCGAAAATCGCAAATGTCTGTAGCGAGGGCGCGCCGTCAATTTCTCATCGTTAAACCGGACGGCGGCGCTGGACGGCGGATTGGCGGCAAACATCGTTCATCGGAAGGGCCGCCGCCCCTTTCAGCACCGAGTGGATCGTCGGCGAACCGGAAAGTGAGATTCCCGAAGTAGTAGTTTCCGAGTAGTCGTGATCCGCTAGCTGGCGTTACGCTAGTCTCTGGCCCTGACTTTTTCAGGAGCTGCAGCTCAATGCTGCTATCGCGGTTAACGCCAATTGATCGATCCCCTACTTGGGCCAAATAAACGCGCAGTGGCGCACCGATAGCACACTCGAGATGAATTTTTATTCTTACGTCCCTTACCCAAATGAGGATTCATCGGCCAAATATCCCGATTAGCCCAACGAGAATCAGATAAATGGCTACGATGTAGTTCAAAATGCGCGGCACAATCAGGATCAGGATTCCGGCAATCAATGCAAGGAATGGTCCGGCGAGTGCGTAATGAATCGTCACTCCTCCACCACGGGACTGCGCCAGCAGCGGCAGCGCGATGATCAGGACCAAAGGCAAAAACAGTCGAAGTCGTCGGTTGAACATTCAGCACCTCGCTTAAGAAAGAGCACACATTCACTCATGCGGATCCCTGCGATTCTAGGAGTTGCATCAGCGAAACCGCACATCAGAGCAACTGTGGACCGGCAGGATGTAAAATGCAGAGGGGAAAGAAGATTCGCCGCACTGGACGGTTGGTCGGCAACACGGAAGTTCGCGTCTCGCCAGTACGAGGTCATTGCCGAAACCTGTGGCGACGATTGCGTTGCCCAACTCGCGCCCGGATACTTCCATTGAGGTTCGGCAACAGCGCAAAAAACTTGTGGGCGGCGGCAGCGACCGAGTGACCTTGGTCATCACAATCGAGGCGTAAGTTCAAGATTCCAAAAGTAGTGGTGCCGAAGAAGGGACTCGTTTCCGCCCACTTTGGGAACTTGAGGTGATGCCTAGAGTTAGCGAATTAGCCAGTGTTGATGCGGGGTTCAAGTGAATTCGCAACTCAGGCGAGAGTTTCTCCAGTCTCTCTAGCTGCCTACAATTTCGCGAAAAACGGTATCACTGGTGTCACTCCCGCCTTAATGCCAGATCCTGCCAAACCTCGTCTGCGCGTCCGCGTCACGTACTCGAATCCGTGCTCAAACGTAACACAACAACATGGAACGCAGCAGAGGGCGTGTTTTTACGTTGTTTTCGATGTAATGCCGCGCGAACGGCATGTAAACGGCATGGGAAATCTAGCCCGCCTTCTTCCGCTGTGACCGCCGGTCGTCCAGCAGCTTGTCGCAACTCTCTTCCCGTTTCTTGCTTTCGGCAATGCATTTCTTCGTCTGCTCCAGGACGCCCAGAACCCTCCAGCACTTCACGGGCGTCCGCTTGGCGGTCACTTGCATGCTTAGGACGGCGGAAAGGAGGGTTCCCCACGATCCTCTTGGGGGCCGTCTGACGCGCCCCTAGAACATCTGAACTACAGAATGCACCGGATCGAACATTAGAAAAACTCTCGCTACAATTCTTGCCATCTCAGGCACGGAAGTGAGGAGTTCCTTGCCAAAGGTTTCATCCACATGCCGCGTCGCAACCAGCCGGAAGACCGGGATCGCACAATTCATCATTCATTACTCTTGCCTGATGTATTCGAGGAATCTGAATCCTTAGCACAAATTCGGCGTTGGCTGGAAATGGCCGACGCCGCACTGGAAACCCAACCGAGAAACCAGAAGCAGATCGCTTAAGCGGCGGGAAGACTACCGGCTCTTTCCCAAAAAACCGACTTCTGTAGAGCTTTTTGGCGTTTTGCGAAGATGTGAGCGTCTTAACATCGAATCTCTTGGTCACGAGGGGGGCAGACGAAATGCACCGTTTTCGTGTGCTCGTAGTGGATGATTTCCGGGAATGGCGTGATTATGCGCGTTGCCTACTAGAAAAGGTACCCGATCTGGTCATCGTTGCGGAGGCATCTGATGGCTTGGAAGCCGTACAGAAGGCTGAAGAACACCAACCTGATCTTATCCTGTTGGACATCGCCCTTCCCAGCCTGAACGGCTTCGACGTTGCCCGAAGGATCCGGCGAACTTGCGAATCATCGAAGATTATTTTTTTGACCGCAGATCACCATTACGCGGCGGCCGAAGGAGCAGTACCAACAAGGGCGAGTGCATACGTGCTCAAATCGAGGGCTGCAACGGAACTCGTTCCAGCCGTCCGAGCAGCACTTAATAGCAGGCAGGTCGTGAGACAGCATTGATTTGCGGCAGGACCCATCCATTGTTGCAAGGATTTGCCTGCCTGTTAGGGGGAATATCGACAGCACGAAATCTCGAAGTGGGCATTATTTTCTCCAACCCGAAGTGTCATTGCTAAATTTCGACGCAGATCTATCTCGCTTCACGCAACAACTCATCTAAGCGTCGATCGGTCAGGCGGAGTACTGGAAGAAAGAACAATTCGGAACAACCAGCGCAACATGACGCAGGTCTCTTCATTCCCTCGATGGCGTTACCTGTGAGGCGCGATGCTCTGCGCCATCGTATGCGGTCTGCTATTGGTGGGAATGTTGCGGTGAACCTTAAGCTGCTTTTTGCGGTGGCTTCGTGGCAACCTGAAGGCGAGCATGCGCTTGACGCGTTTCTTCTTTCACGGCCCGCAGTAGTTCGTCAGTGAGCTTATTCAGTTTTTCCGGATCGGTTTCTTGAGCAACTTCGGCTGCAATCTGTCGCCAAGACCTTGTGAGTTTCGGGCCAGCCATACACCCCTCCGAAATCAAAAGGGGGAGTCTGGCCAATTCGGATGTCAACGTGCGGGCATCGGAACAGGCCAGCTCCAGCTCGTCTTACCCGATGAGCAACTCAAGGATATCCCCGAGTGTTTGTGGATTCAAGCACCCGTCCAACAAGGGAAAGCCGGCCGGGGGCTTTGCCTGTTTCATTAAGCAACGCCATAAAGGTTTGGTACGAACGTCTGCCCACAACCTGGGCATCGCTGGTGCTCGAAATCAACCCGCACCTGCTTATCTGGCGGAACGCTGGCTTTGCACTGCGGGCAGGTGACGTTGAGCGCTGCCAGGATCTTCTCTAGGTCGAATTTGCGAGAGCGGGGCACCAGAGGATTATAGACGAAGAAAAAGCGCAAACTTGCGCTATTGCCTTCCATGAGAAGGCCGGTCTCTGTCAAGCAGGCTTTTTGTTTTGCATTTCTCTTCTTGTAGCTTTTCTCATAGACAAGGTTCTCCCTTTGCCAGTGTTGCCGCTGTCGCCACATAGCTTCATTGAAGGAGGTGGTGATTGGCTTTCTCTGATTTCCGGCGAAGCCGCTCAAAATTTGCTACCATAACTAGGCGATTAGGTGAGCATGCCTGAGTTTGTAATCGAGCGCGAGATTCCGGGGGCCGGCAACCTGTCGGATGCGGAACTACAGGAGATTGCCAGGAAATCAGTTGGCGTTCTCAACGAGATGGGCCCGAGAATCAAGTGGCTGCACAGTTATGTGACTGGCGACAAGGTCTATTGTGTTTACTTTGCCCCGGACGAGGAGACGATTCGCGAGCACGGGCGACGTGGTGGGTTTCCGGTGAATCGGGTCTCTGCAGTTCGTCGAATGATCGATCCCAGCACGGCCGGTTAATGCGGGACTTCGTCATCGATTCGCCGGGCTCTTCGTTCCAAGTACCTCTTCGAGCACTTCGTCGTGCGACATCTCCCATCCTGACGACCACGCTTCGAAGCCCGCTGCGTTCGATAACAGTTTCCGCGCAGTTTCCAGCTTCTTTTCTAGTCTGGATTGTTCTGCCGGGATGAGCGGAGCGCCAATCCGCTGACGCAACGCGGCGGCTGCTCCTGCCAAGCGCAACGATTGTTGAGGTCTGGATTGGGCTGCTGCACTCACGGCGAAACATTCCAATACCCTCGCGACACCTCGTTTGTGCCCTAAATCCTCGAAGATCTTGATGCTTTCGGCATAAAGGCGTTCCGCGTCATCGTGCTTACTCTGAGCGGCATTAAGACTAGCCAAGTCACATAGGGTGCTTGCAATTCCCCAACCATCCTTCAACCGCCGAAAGGCTGAGAGACTCTGCTCGTAATAGGCACGAGAAGCGGTGGAATCAACTGATTCCCGTGCGAGATCGCCCAGGTAGTTCAGTGTCCACGCGACTGCGGTGCTGTCGCCGACTTCATGGAAGATGGCCAGGCATTCGTCATACAGCCCGTGAGCGCGCCGGTAATGGCCCTGCAACCCGACCACATTCGCCAGATTGCTGAGTGCGCGAGCTGTATCAAGGGAACTGCCCAGCTCTCTCCAAGTTGCGACGCACTGCTCGAATAGAGAGCATGCAGTTTCGAGGTCTCCACGGTCCCGGGTCATCACGCCTAATGCATTGAGCGCGACAGCGACTCCCCGGTGGTCTTGCAAGTCGCGGCAGGCTTTCAGACTCTCCTTTTGTAGTTTTTGTGCGGAGTCAAAATCGCCCTGGGAACTTGATAAAACCGCTGCACAAAACAGTAGGTGAGCGCGCATTTTAGGCTGGACCGCGCCGGGCAGGTGGAGCAACCTGTCCAAGAACGCCCGACCCTCGGCAAAGTGTTCCCGCCTCTCCCAGAAATGAAACAGAGCGGCCCCGAGGCGCATGCTCCAGTCTGCATCGGAGCTTCGGATCAGAAATTCCAACGCGTCGCGAAAGTTCTGGTGCTCGAGATCAAACCGCTCTAGCCACTCGGGGTGAGTGCTCAGATCCTCGCCGCATTCCTCCGCCAGCACAATGTAATAGGCAGAATGGGCGCGCCGAGTTGCAAATTCTTCGCCACTCTCCACTAGCCGTTCCAGTGCGTACTCCCGAATTGCCGAGAGCATTAAGAACCGCGGCTCCACGTCGGGCCGCTCAATTTGTTGAATCAAGCTTTTATCGACCATTGAGGACATGCCATCGAGCACGTCAATACCAAGGTCGCCCTTCGTATCACATACGGCTTCCACAGCTTCCAACGTGCAACCACCGGTAAATACTGAAAGGCGGCGAACCAAGCTTTGCTCTGCGGCGTTCAGGAGGCTGTAACTCCAGTTCACGGTCCCGCGAAGCGTTTGCTGTCGCACAGGCAGGTCACGCGCACCTCCAGTGAGCAGATTCAACGAGGATTCCAGGCGGGGGAGGATCGCTGTGGGCGAAAGGACTTTGACGCGCGACGCGGCCAACTCAATCGCGAGAGGCAGTCCGTCGAGCCGGCTACAGATGGTAGCGACGGCGGTCGCATTCTCCTTACTCAGCGTGAAATCGTGCTTGACAGCTTTCGCGCGCTCTAGGAAAAGCGCGACAGCCGCGAAGCCAGAAAGCGCCTCCGGTTCCTGCGGAACAGACCTTAGGTTTGGCGCTGCCAGAGCCGGAACCGGCAGTTCGTGTTCGCCGTAAATATGGAGCGGGGCCTGGCTGGTAACCATCACCGTCAAGTTGGGATTCAACGTAAGTAACTCGGCAACGTCCGAAGCGGCAGAGAGTAGGTGCTCGAAGTTGTCGAGCAACAGAAGCAGTGGCTCGGCTAGTCCAATCACATACTCTTTCAAACTCTCTTGTGACGATTGACCGGGCATTTCCCGAAGTCCGATTGCCTGAGCTATCGCTTTAATCGCCGAGTCCTTACTGCTGACAGCGGAAAGGGAAACGAAACATACACCGCCGGTAAACTCGGCACTCATCTCTGTAACTACCTGTACCGCGAGCCGCGTCTTACCGATGCCACCCGGTCCCGTCAACGTGACCAGCCGCACATCGCCGCGACTCAGAAGTTCGCGAAGATTAGCCACTTCCCGCTCACGCCCGATGAATGCCGTGCGTTGTACCGGTATGTTGCTCGGAGGGCGCCCGGCATATCGTGTTTCGGGATCAATGCGCAGATCACGAACTGTGGCGAGATCGCGAGCCAAATCCCGGGTAGACGAGTAACGCTGATTCGCATCCTTGGCCAAGCATTTTTGAAGTATCCAAAAGAAAGGTGCCGGCGCCAGCACATTCATGGACTCTTGCGGTTGGTCACGGACGATGGCAGCAATTATCTCAGCCCTACCTCGCCCCTGAAATGCCGGATGCCCATTGATCATTTCGTAGAGCACTGCGCCAAAAGAAAACTGATCGGAGCGAAAATCGACGTCGCGACCATTGGCCTGTTCCGGCGACATATAACCGACGGTTCCCATTACCGTACCGAGCTCGGTGAGTAGGTTGGCGTCAGTCGAGCGCTCCGCGTCGGCAGAGTGATCACGCAGCTTCGCCAGACCAAAATCGAGAATCTTGGCCGTGCCATCCTCGACAATCATCAGGTTTTCAGGTTTCAGATCACGATGCACGAGGCCGGTCTCATGCGCTTTCGCCAGGGCATCGGCAATCTGCGTCGCGATCGCGATAGCTTTGCGGAACGGAAGTGGCCCGGATGAAATCGAAGCACGCAGGGTCTCACCGCAGAGCATCTCCATTGCGATATAGTGGGTGCCGTTCAAATGGCCAAGCTCGTAAATGGTCACAATATTCGGGTGGTTGAGGGCCGAAGCGGCCCTGGCTTCACGCTGGAAACGGGTCAGAGCCTGGGGATCTTGGGCGATATCATCGGGCAAGAATTTTAGGGCGACGAACCGGCCCAGGTCGGTGTCTTCCGCCTTGAAGACGACTCCCATGCCTCCGCTGCCCAGCGTTTCAATCACCCGATAATGCGAAACTGTGTTTCCGATGAGGTTCTTCCATCTCTCGTCGGACGGTTGCTTGGCGAAGATTTTTGCCGCCACATCGAGCGCAGGCGATTCGATAAATTTCTCGGCGTTCTTCTCGTGTGCAAGCAGAGCTTCCACTTCGAGGCGCAACTCGTTGTCATTTCCGCAAGTGGATTGGAGAAATTCAGCGCGCCCGCTTTTGCCAAGGTCCAAGGCCTTTTGACAAAGTTCTTCGACGCGAGTCCAAAGCTCAGGCTTCATGACTTGCCCCTCCGCGGGTCAACTCGCGCAACAGCCAAATTTTGGCTAGTCGCCAATCCCGAATCACTGTATCACTCGAAATACGTAAGACTTCAGCCGTTTCTTCGACGTTCAATCCGCCGAAGAATTTTAGCTCTACAACCTTGCTTTTCCGTTCATCAATCGCAGCCAGTGCTTTCAGAGCATCGTCCAGGGCCACCAGGTTCACGTCTGGTTCATCGCATACTGCCGGAGCATCTTCTAGAGACATATGAGGAATCGCTCCGCCCCGTTTCAAATAACCGCGCGAGCGTGCAAAATCAATGAGAATGCGCCGCATCAACTGCGCTGATACGGCAAAGAAATGCGCCCTATCCTGCCAGTTCACCTTTCCGCAATCCACTAACCGTACATAGGCTTCATGGACTAGGGCTGTGGTTTGCAGCGTGTGCCCATCGCGTTCTCCGGCCATATACCTCCGCGCAATCTCGCGCAATTGCCGATACACCAGCGGGGTGAGTTTGGCCAGAGCTTCTTGGTCTCCTGTGCTCCAGGCTTTGAGCAGGCGCGTCACGTCATCACTGGAAGGTAGGACCATCTATCGCCCACGGTGTGAATACTTTACAACCAAAGCACGCAAAAACCTAGTCTTGTTGGGCATTGGCGGTTCACGTCCTTTTAATCCCACCGTGCGGTTTTTTTCGAGCCATTCCCGCCTTATTAGGTAGAGGCAAGCGATTCGGCTTCGGCTGGGAATGAAACTGTTTTTAGTTTCCGGGTGAGTAGCAGGGCAGTGAAGGGGCATGGGTCGGATCGCATGGGAATCTAGTTGGCATTTCCTCACACAAGAGAAGGAGAGTACATACATGAAAAAGCTATTGCTTACGTTGGCGGCCGTATTTCTAGCGCTTAGTTCTCTTGCTCCGGCCCAGCAGCAGGTGGCAGGAGGCCAAGACAAGCTCGTTGAAATTGTTCGCAACGCCACACAACAGTACCAGGATGTCAACAATGCCACAGGATTCACTCCCGCCCTTGGATGCGTGAGCGGCTCCGACCATGGAGCTATGGGCATCCACTACCTCAATTTCAATTTGCTTAATGGACCTATCGATCCCACACACCCGCAAGCTCTCATCTATGAGCCGCAACAGAATGGTGAACTGAAGCTGGTTGGTGTCGAATTCATTATTCTTGCGCCCGCTCTACCCCCAAACTCCGCACCACAGGTCGCGGGTCACCTTATGAACTACATTGACTCGCCGAACCGTTTCGGCATACCGGTTCCATTTTTCGAGCTGCACGTGTGGGCTTGGCGCGATAGTCCGCTGGGTCCTTTTGTGGACTGGAACAACCACGTGACTTGCTCACATGAATAGACCCGCGGGGAGACGCTGGCTGACGCCGCGCCTCTCCGCTTTTCTATTGTCCGAACCCTGAGAGGAAAGGTGGAGACATGCCCAAGTACGTTATTGAGCGAGAGCTTGCCGGTATCGGAAATATAACCCACGATCAAGTGCTCGATCTCGCGCAGAAATCGTCGCAGTATTCTGGATCGTCTCGGGCCGAAGATCCAATGGCTGCACAGCTATGTGACCGCCGACACGATTTACTGCATCTACATCGCGCCCAACGAAGAGATGATCCGTGCCCACGCCATCCAAGGAGGCTTCCCGGCGAACCGTATCTCGCATCCCTCCCACAGTTTTTGTTCAAATGATAGAGACATTGATGTTCGCGCATAAGTTGGCCGATTCCAGTCCGCGGTCGCAAGGGGAGTCTGGCCTCCTCAATGTCAAACTGGCCCGTGGAGGAGGCCGGCTCTGGGTCACTGCTGACGAACAATCGCAGGATGACAGCAGACTGTGTTCGATGTAATACTGTCGACCCCTCATTGGGCCTTCGGAATTGCTTCGCGCCGAGATTCTCCGCCTCTAGATTCCCCCGGGTTTTGCTATACTTCCGGCCAGGTAAGTAGCTTCGCGCCACAGCGGTATGTCCGCCACTTCGCCACCAGGAAAGAGCCTTCGGGTGCTCTCTGCCAGCGCCGATCCCGCGCTAGCGTATTCGCGGGAGCTTCTACTGCGTAGTCAGGGATGTGAAGTCAAAACATCTCTTTCCCAATCCGAAGCGAAAGCTCTGCTCAAGTCCGAGCATTTTGACTTGCTAGTTCTCGGCAATAGTCTCACGCCAAAAACCTGTCGAGAACTAGCCAAAGATTTCCGATCCCACAATCCGTCAGGGAAGATTATTGAGATATTGTCTGCGCGATGGCACGACCCCATGAATGACCCGGACACAACCACTGTTGGCCCGGAAGAACTCGTCGCTGCAGTTCGTGAGTGGGCGAGCGGCGCGAACTAACGCGGGCTGAGAGTTCTTGGTGCCCAAACCGCCCCGAAGGGAACCGTTCATAAACGTTTCCTATATAGGGTTTTTGAACGATGAACGTCGTCCCTCAAGTGCCTCGTACTTATGCGGCTCTGTCTCTCACATCTGATCCTGTCACCGTCTTTGCGCAATGCGCGCAGCAGAAGAATCGACCATTGACCTCTACTCCATGCCCGATCACCCTGCAGCCGCAGTGCTCGCAAACCGGCGCCATCGCCTGAATCGCACACTCGAAGCTGTCGAACGTATGCCGCGCACCGGCAGCAGTCACTTCAAAGCTCTTGTCATACTCGTTACCGCAAACTTCGCACTTGGCCATAAACGAATTCTCCTGATAGAAGTCAGCTGATCACGAGTAGATGACGCAGGTTCACGAGCCGTTGTCTCTCAACGCGACCCTCCACCTCGATCTCACACACTTCACAAATCATGCCGGCTGGAGCCAGGAGGTCATGAGTTCGCCTGGAGGAGACCAGCCCTGAAGTCGAAGAATTATCCACGACCGAAGCGCGTTAGAGGCGTGAGATAGATCTCAAATAAATTGACATTGAGATGTTGGAACGGTTGAAGTGGGTACAATCACCGAAGGTCGATGCCCGATAACCACCAACTCCGTATTGCTGAATTGGAACCCTAACGTGGTTCGGTGGCCTTGGAAGTGGGTTTAGCTGCGTTGCCATTAAATTCAAGTTCCGTTAACTGCTCATCCCGATACCTCAATGTCCATCAGGTCTTCACGCCCTCTTAAGCTGCACTTTTCTTGCTCTCCGCTGTGACTTGCCCCATGACTCTGTTGCTATTCTCGTCCAACGCTTTTTATCAATTCTTGAGCGAGACTCAACACCCGCTCACGGTCAGTTTCGCTCGCGACAAGAGCTGCAAGTGTTCGCCAGTCACGCGCAGGTTTCACATCATCTTGCGACATGAGATCTCCCACGAAGCGGCTTTGTAGCTGAATATAGCTCGAAGTATACGTTACGCGGCAGATTGCATCACAAACAGCGGTAAACGGTGACAGGGCATCGTTTCCTCAACGTGAGGGATCGTTGATGGAGGCACGTTATGAGAGCTGAAGCCGACCGCCCGCACTGTACGTCCTGCCAATCAGACAATCTGAAGACCTTCACTGGAGAGATCGCTATTCACTTTCTGGGACTGAAGGGCCTCGACAAGCCCATCGTCTGGGTCTTTCCAGGAATTTCCGTCTGTCTCGACTGCGGGTTAGCTCAATTTGCGATTCCCGAAAATGAATTGGAAGTTCTCCGCACTGGAATCCCAGTTAAGGACGCAGCGGTATGGTTGGGAGAAAAAGATCCCGGCGATGTTGATACCGGAGGCGGTCGAGGGAATCGAGACCCGTAGAAAGGTTGGCGTTCGAGTGCCACGTTCATCTCTTACCCACGACGGCGCCCGTTTCACGAATCGGCTCAGCCGCCTCCGCAGGGCCAACTATGTGACGCCCTGTACATTTCGCAGCACAAATCATTGATCTTGAGCAACGTTTGAAAGGTCGTGGAGCGATATACTTTTGCTCACTTGCACACGAGTGTTGACCGCTGTACGGTAATCGTGGATTTGCCGCCCCCATTAAATTTTCCCAGCCGGATTGGAATTGAACCATGGATATACACCCGATTCGGGTACTTATCGTTGACGACTACGAGCCCTGGCGACGTTTTGAGCGTCTGACACTTCTTGCGCGTGAGGAAATGCAGATTATCGGAGAGGCCTCAGACGGCGATGAAGCAATTCACAAGGCTGACGAATTGAAACCAGATCTCGTTCTGTTGGACATCGGTCTCCCCACCTTAAATGGCATTGAAGCTGCTCGTCGCATCCGGCAGGTTTCGCCTAATTCCAAGATTCTCTTCGTCACTGAGAATCGCTCTCCCGACGTTGCAGAAGCAGCGTTGAGCACCGGCGCAACCGGGTATGTGGCGAAATTGGATGGCGCAAGAGAACTGTTGCCCGCGATTAAGGCAGTGCTCGAAGGTAAGCGATTCATCAGTGCCAGTCTGGCAGGTCACTTCCTCGTGGCCACAGGATTGGTGAGCCAGACGATTTCGTGGATCGTCACCCTGATTTCCGGCGTATCGTAGGCCATGTCGGCACTCGTCCGAGCGCCGCACCCCGCTTTCATTTCGTTTTCTTGGCCAACAAATCTGGCACACCAGCGGCACACAACATAGGCCGACACAACTTACGGTTTGCTCGTCACTCACCAAATGCTTTCCCTGCGAGGCAGGCGGAGCGATGGCGAACGAAGATGTGGTGGCGGTAATGACCTGGCTTTTTGCTCAGAAAAAGGTTGATGCGCGATCGTGTTGTCGTATTCTGACGCTCCTGGCCGCCGGGAAGGAGCTCGACGCACGCGCTTTCATTGCCTCCGCGCCCTGAAACAAAATCCTCGAGCAATGGGGACTTCAGAGCCCGTTAGAAAAATGTGGTACGGAATGCAAAGCCTCCCAGTGCTCATACTACAAGTGAAGAACGACTGCAGCATCGAACGTACGAAACCTGTTGGAGTGGGCAGGATGGGCATTGGGCTTTCTACGTCGAAGGCGGGAATCGAACGTGTGGCAAAAAGATGTTCTGGACTTCATTAACGCGGCGTTTTGGAACCCATCAAGCTGATCAATTTGCTATGCCGACCAAAGCCCTTTTTTTGCGGTAATACTGTCGAAAGTTATGAACATTCTTGTCCTGTCATTCTGCCCGCAGCGCGTGCACCGGATCTACGATGGCGGCTCTCCGTGATGGCAGGTACGTCGCAATCCACGCGATGGCTATGATCGAAAGCGTTGCCGCTACATATGTCCACGGATCCATCGGGCTCACGTGATACAGCAGCGAACTCATCAGCCGCATGGTGGCAAAGGCAACCGAGATGCCGCAGAGCACTCCCATGCCCGTGAGTATGAGCCCTTCGCGAACATACATTCTGGTAAGAGCTGGGCGCTGTGCGCCTAGCGCTATGCGGATGCCAATTTCGCGGGTATGCTGCGAGATCGCATAGGCAATCACGCCATAAAGTCCCACGATGCCCAGCAGCAACGTCATTGCTCCAGCCATGGAAAGCAGAACCAGCGTGAACGAAGTGCGCGCCATGGACTTGGTGTACAGCTCGCCGACAGTTTTTTTGTAGGCAAGCGGCAGATCGCGATTCACCGACCACACCGCGCGTTCGCTATCGCTGAAGAATGCAGCAGACCCCGCGCGGGGCGTACGAACCACAAAATGCACATAGCGGCGGACAAGTTCTTTTTGCGTAACCCACCTGTCCTGGAACAGTCCCCAATAAATCTCCGTCGGCGGGTCCTGATTTACTCCGTTATCGTACATATTGCCTGCTACCCCGATGACTTCGTGCCAAGGGTCGGTCGCACCGGTGCGCACAAGTTTCCCGATGGCAGCGGCGGACGAGCCCCAGTAATTGCGCGCAAGATTTTCCGAGACAATTACAACTGGACGTTTCTCCAGCTCTTCCTGCCAGGTTATGTCCCGTCCGGCGACTAGCGGTACACCCATGGTCTGGAAAAATCCCGGCGATACGAATTTTTCCAGGCTCAAAGGCGGAAGTTGGCCTTCTTTGTATGTGTGGTCGCTGGCATAGACGGGATCGAGCGCGGGATTCGGGATCATGGGAAGGCTGGTACTAATGGCAACCGAACTCACTCCCGGGACGGCCGCAAGCTTGTTCACGATGGCCTGCTGCATGCGTAAAACATCAATGCGGTTTGTGTCGGGAACCTGCGACGTCGGAATAAAGATGTCAAATGAGGCAATGGTATTGGGATCGGTGAATCCGGGAGAAACTCGGGCAAGTGCGCGGAAGGTGCGAATCATCAATCCAGAGCAAATCAACAGCACCAGTGCCAGCGCGACCTGGACCACGACCAGCGTTTTACGCGCGCGATGACGTTCGCGGCTCTGGCTGAGACCGCGCCCTCCCTCACGCAATCCAGTTGTGGCTTTGATGCCAGAATATTTGAGGACGGGGATCATGCCGACGACAAGGCTGACAAAAATCGCCAGACCCGCAGTAAAGAGAAGAACGGGTATATCAATGCCGATCTCGTGTAGGCGTGGTAATCCTGTGGGCGCGGCGGCAATAATTAACTGAAGAGCGCCGTAAGCGAGGCCCAGCCCGATCGCGCTGCCAATGCATCCCAGCACAAGGCTTTCCAGAAGCAAGCCCGTTACCATATTTCTGCGGTCTGCTCCCAAAGCGGCGCGAATGGCGAGTTCTTGACGGCGGCTTTCGATGCGCACTAGCAGCAAGTTGGCTACGTTCGCACATGCGACCAGAAGGACGATGACAAGGGACCCCATAAGAACCCAAAGCACGTTGCCAATGTCGCCGATTACGTCAATCTTTAGCGGCTGAAGCAGGGGGGTGAAATTGGCTTCTTCAAATATCTTCAGGCCGAAACCCGGTGGCGGTGGGAAACTGTGCGTAGCAATCGGGACCAGGCGAGTTAAGTCCGCGGTGGCTTGCTGCAAAGTAACTCCCGGTTTTAGACGCGCCAAGCCGTTGGCACTGAAGCCGCCAAGCGTCGTGTCGCCGCGATCGATCTGCCCCGGCACGACAACATCAACATCGGAACGATCCATGAATACGAAATTGGGCGGCAAAATGCCGATGATTTCGTGCAGCGTGCCATCCAGTTTCAAAGTTTGGCCGACGACCGAAGCATCGCCGCCAAAATGCCTTTGCCAGAAACCATACATAAGGATGACGGTCTGCGGCATCTTGGGCGAGTCATCCCGCGCAGTAAACAGCCGGCCGAGCGCAGGACGAACACCGAGAATTGGCAGAGTGCCCTCAGTTACCTCCAATCCCTGGACCTGCTCCGGCTGCGCGCCGCCGGTAATGTGAAATGACAAGAAGCCATACAGGCCGATATCTTCGAGCGTCGTGCTCTGCTCGCGGTCAGTGAAATACAGGTACGGCGCCATATTGATTTTGGGGATGTTGATGGCGGGGGCCTTATACCAAACCCCGATGAGCCGGTCCGGGTCCTTGTAAGGGAGCGGCTTAAGCAGGACACCGTCCACCACACCGAAAATCGCTGTGTTGGCGCCCACACTAATAGCCACTGTAATCAGAATGACAGTCGCAAACAACGGAGCGCGGCTGAGGTGTCGAAGAACCTGCTTGAGATGACCAAGTAAGAGACCCACGAAGCCTCCTGAAATTGACCAAGTGATTACAGTGATTGCAGCGGTTGCGCGGATCACTGGCGATGGAAATTCAATCGAAGTGCAAGTTGCCTGCCATCGCAGCCGCGCCCAACTGCAACATTCCACGACAGAACTGGATTTGTTGTGCTCGAAACGTGTTCGCTTTCGTAACCGAGTGTTCATTCGTGAACAGTGCAAGTTTTTGTCCGTACATTCTGTTATCTCATTAGGAAATTACGGAGAGGGCGGAAGGAAAGTTCGATGGGTGGGCTAGCCTAATTCTGGAAGAGCAATGACCTGATGGGATGGCCCCCTCGACTCCTCTATCGTCCGCGTGTGACGCTCATCAGGACGTCTTTTAGCCTCTCGCCTGAATGTGCCGGCACATGCGAAGTTTATGACATCTCTTTTATTGAGCGCATGGTCAATTGTCGGTTGGTCGGCAATTGAGAAGTTGACTGTCGCGGTAGGGACGGTCATCACTGATCGCCCCCCGCACAGATCCGTACGTGCGCGTTTACGCATACGGCTCTTACCATGGATGCAGAGCGGCAAAGCGAGCCATAGGATAAGGATGCAGAATGCGGGGTCGCGGAATCCAACGGCTGAAGAGAGGATAGAGTCGATCCCATCCTACCTGAGCGCGTTGACTGCGACGCACCAGCACGGTGCGCCACAGCCAGCAGACGCGACGGCTAAAGATGCGCAACTGTCTCGTATTACCTGGGACAGCATGGTATTGGTAGTAACCCAGCACCACTCTGCGAAGCCAGGCACCGACCTCGGTCGTGCGATGATGCCTACGGCGTTGTAGCTCAGCCTTGATGGCGTTGAGCTTGGCCGCCATTCGCTTCTTCGCCGTAATCCGCCAGACGATGAAGGCTCCATTGCTGTGGCGCTGCCCACAGTAGTGGGTGAAACCCAAAAACGTGAAGGTCTCCGGTTTTCCCTGTCCACGCTGCTTCCGGCCACGGGCGGCAAACCGCCCGAACTCGATCAGTCGTGTTTTGTCTGCATGTAATTCCAGCCCGAACTTGGCTAGCCGTTCCCGAAACTCACGCAGGAACCGCTCAGCCTCCGTGCGGTATTGAAAGCCGAGCACAAGATCGTCGGCGTAGCGGACGACGATGACGTCGCCCTTCGCCACTTTCTTGCGCCAGACTTCGACCCATTGATCGAAGGCATAATGCAGGTACACGTTAGCGAGCAGTGGTGAAACCACCGCTCCCTGCGGCGTGCCTAGATTCGTCTCCGACCACTGACCATCCTCCGATACTCCAGCTTTCAACCATTTCTGGATCAGGCGGAGTACCCGGCGATCGGCCACACGATGCTCGATGAACTTCATGGTCCACTCGTGACTCATATTGTCAAAGAAGCCACGAATGTCAGCATCGAGCACCCAGTTCACTCGCTTCCATTGGATGCCCACGGTCAGCGCGTCCAGCGCCTGATGCGGGCTGCGCCCGGGTCGGAACCCGTAAGAAAAGCCTTTGAAGTCGACCTCATAAATCTGATTGAGGATCGTCACCACAGCCTGTTGAACGATTTTGTCCTCCAGTGCTGCGATGCCCAACGGGCGTTGCCGCCCGTCGGCCTTCGGTATATAGACTCGTCTCGAGGGTTGTGCCCGATACGCTCCACGATGCACTCGACTGAGCAGATCGGTGAGTCGATCTTCCAGTCCGGTTTCATACTCCTGCCATGTCACACCATCGATTCCCGGTGACGCCTGACGCTTGAGTGCGTAGAAGCTGTCACGGAGAAGTCCGATGTTCAGATGGTGGAGCAAAGAAGTGAACCGTTCCTGCTTCTTTTCCTTTGCTGCTTGCCGCACACCGCGCAATCCCGGGGACAAGCCTTTCCCGCTCTGTGTCGGGAGCTTGTGTGATTGAACGATGTTCTCCTTAGTCTGTGTCCTTCCCTCCCCAGACTCCGCGGAAGCTTGCGCTTCTTTGTTCGACTGGTTCACAGGTACTACGGCACAGTCCGACTTCTCCTGTACGTCCATGTCCGCCGTTCGGTTTATGGCCTTTGCGGACCGGTCTTGTTCTTTCGAGCAAGACGCGCAGGAGATCTCCCGGTTCTCGTGCATGTTGTTTCTCAGCGTGCGCGGGTTCTTAGACTACGCAGGACCGAAACAGCCACTCGCGAGTAACGTGGCTGCCGTGTTGCCTTCCTCCCTTACCGGAACGGAGTCGGCGTCCTGATCCAAACGAGCTTTTCGAAGCTCAATAGCCCGGCCCACCGATACCTCTGTCTACGCTTCAAATGGCACCTCGCGGTGTCACTTGCAAGACTCGAGGCCAGGATGGATTCGCTGTCTCCTTTCCTGTAGGGCTCTTTCATCCCCTACAACATGCCGGTTTATCCCGGCGCACTCCGGTTGGCCCGTAAACCGCCCGGAACTCGGTTTGTGCACGATTGTGAGTTGGCGACCTAGGCAACGCTTGGTCGCAGTGGTCGTTCCGTCTATGACTTTCATTGGTCGTAAGGCTCGTCCACGAACACGAATATGAATGACTGAAGAAGATAGGCGGCTACGCATATCGCAATGCCAAGCGTAAGTACTGTTTGGGGCTTGAAAGGAAGCACGATACTGCTCACGATCAATGCCACGAATGCTCCGGTACCATAAGCAACATCCAGAGACCACGCATGAAGGGCTGGACGCGGCCGTTGGCGGATCCTCGCCGTCAAGAGGCTTCGGAAGTCAGTGGTCAATGCGGGTGCGGTGATGAATCGCCGCAAACGATGGTCCAGCTCCGACTGCACCGCTGCAAATTGCGCGCAAGCCGAGCAGTGGGAACAGTGTTCGTCAACTGACTCTCGTTCCGACGCTGAAAGAGGCGTCTCGATGGCATCCAGAATTAGTCGTTCCGTTTCTTGACAATTCATCATTTCATCCATTCTGCGAGTCTTCGCCGGGCGCGGTGCAAATGACTCTTAACCGTTCCTATGGGCATATCAAGCATCTGCGCCACTTCATCGACGTTTCGGTCTTGCAGATAGAACAATCGCACAACTTCCTGCTCAGCCTCGGGAAGGCGTCCAACGAGTTTCTCCGTTTCAAGCTGCGCAACCGTGTCAACTGAGGGTGCGGGCACTTCGCAGCTGCAATCGAGCGAGGCTGATCTGCGATGGGTCGCCGCCCTCAATGCGGATAACGCCGTGTTGCGCGCGATCGTATACAACAACGTCGAGAGCGAAGCGCGGCCGTCGTACTCCGGCAGCACCTGCCACATTTTCACGAAAGCGTCCTGTGTCACGTCCTCCGCCGAAGCCGAATCACCAATGATCGAATATGCAAGCCGAAACACTTTCTGCTGGTAGCGTTCCACAAGGAGTTCGAATGCCGGAGCGGAACGGCGCTCCAATAGCATTCGTTGGATATCCTCGTCCGCCACATTGTTAATACTACTGACAGAGTGTTTTGGTTGCGGGAGAAAGATCTTTTTCACGGAGATTGCAACCGTCGCGTCGGCTGGAGCGTATAAACGGTCGGAAGGAAGGGTTGACTGTATGGAATTCGTAATCATCGTCGTCGCTGTGGTCGCCCTGATCGGCTTCAAGCTTTGGTTACAACACCGGCGACGGTTGCTGATTCATCGGGAGCGGCTAACTGCGATTGAAAAAGGCGTCGACCTGCCGCAGCTCGACCAGGACCTACGTCGCAACAACGCGCGGGTCCAACGCTTTCTTCTATTAGCCGGCCTTATTTGGATTTCCGTTGGCTTCGGCATATTCGTCTTCTTTACTGCCGTACTCGCGCATCCTCAACAGGATCCGATCCCTCAGGGTATCCAATGGAGCGGTGTCGCCCCTGTACTCATAGGCGTCTCGCACTTGATCGTCCACTTCGCGAACAGAAATAAAGAAATCTAGCCGACGTTGTTCATTAGGAGGAACGATGACAGGATCAGTGTGTCTGAGAGCTCTCGCCGTGATTGTTGCAATCGGATCGTTCGCGGCAGCACAACCACAATCGTCACGATCTGCAATGCCGCTTGAACCAGTCAGCGCGATCGTCGAACAGTTCAAATCACATACCCTCGTGGCATTAGGCGACAACGAGGCGGGCGTGCAAGGGAGCGACTTCCGTATAAAGCTTGTCCGCGATCCACGCTTTGCCGCTGTCGTAAACGACATCGTCGTTGAATTCGGCAACTCTCGGTATCAGGACTTGGTAGATCGATTTACTCGTGGCGAGGAAGTCCTACCAGAATCGCTGCGGCATGTGTGGCAGGATACGACTCAGGTCGAATACACCTGGGATCTGCCCATTTACGAGCAGTTTTTCCACGCCGTTCGGGATGTTAACTCCTCGCTGCCAGAGCCACGGAAACTTCGGGTGCTCCTCGGCGATCCGCCCATTGAATGGGAGAAGATCCATTCCCTAGACGATTTGAAACCCTGGCTTAATCGCGATAGCTTCGCCGTGGAAGTTGTCCGCCGCGAGGTGATTGCAAAGGGTCGGCGCGCACTGATCATATACGGCGACCAACATCTCGTCCGCTCGGCAACATCGGCTCCTCGCAGCATGGTGGGTGGGATCGTAGCGCAACTGGAAAGATCGGGAACCAGGGTCTTTACCATCCACACGGAGACGCGGCACGACCTCTCGGCCTTGCAGCCTGACGTGGAATCGTGGCCAAAGCCAAGCCTTGCGATCCTACGTGATACCACATTGGGCGCAGCGATGACCGACTCTAAAGATCCGAGGCGTATAGCCGACCAATTCGATGCGGTGTTGTACTTGGGACCTCCTGCCGAGATGACCGTGTCCAAGCCGTCTCGCGCCCTCTGCGATGACCATGCTTATCTCGACATGCGCCTCGGGCGCCTCGCTCTGATCCCACCGCCACCACATGCGGCTGTAACGCCAATGCAGATGCTCAAAGAATACTGTCAGCATCCCGAAGGCCCACTTGAGGTGGCAGATACCGATCCTAAGACGACACAAATGGTTCGCGACATCCTCACGGATGCGGCGCGAGGGCAGGCTGACCCGGACCGATTCGCTCCTGAATCACGAGAACGGCTCGTCGCCTTTCTCCGCAACAATGGGCCGCGCTTTTTGGCTCCCAACGGTCCATTGCAAGCGCTAATTGTGCTAGACGCTCCCGGGGGCAAGAACACCCAAAGAAGCTATCGAGCGTCGTTTGCGAATGGCCGAAAACTTCTCGTCAATATCGAGCTTTCGGCCGCACACCGTCTGCTAGCAATCGACGCACGGCCTGAGTAATCGGAGCTTCAGCGAACTCACGATCCGAAACCGTGCGTCAAAAACTTCCCTCTTCTGCCATGTTGCGTGCAGATGCTGCGTCGTCCCGCTCGGGTCAAAAGCGGAAGCAGGACGTAAGTGGGACCATCAAATCTGGTCCCACTTTGAGCGACGAACTTGAACAGTTCGCCTCTCTAACACAAACGTGTCTGCCTGTACCGATCACTCGATACGCCTGGATAGTGACACGAATGGATCAGAACCATCCCGTGTTGCTTACTGTCTTACTGAGCTCACGGAGGCCGCGTTTCTTAGCGTCCAGAGCGCCTGACAATCCAAAACCCAATTACTTTTTGTATCGTCGGCCAACAAGAAACTGAGAATGGCCGCTGGATTCTGTATTGCTCGTCAAAGGGGAGTTAGGAAGACCAGGGAGGGATTAGAGGGTTCGAGGTCATGGATTGAAAGATGAAGGGAGTGCTAGGTGGTTTGCAAGCGGAGCCGTCAGGAAGGTCAACGGCATCCCATTTTTCTCAAATCGGCTGCGCAATAAGTATCAGTTCCTTGCGTCGTCTCCAAAAATATATCGCCATTAAGATGGAAATTACGAGCAGCGCGACGCCAAATTCGCCCGCTACGTACTTGGTTCTGGGTTTGTCGACCGTAAGCGGATCGAAGAATTCTTGAATGAATGTATTGTGCGCTGCATGCAACACCACCCCTGGCCACAAGCTGCCGGATTTAAGCCTCATCCACGTCCACACGAAACTGATGACCGGGAGCAACACCGTGAACAATGGAAGGTAGTACCAGACCGGTGTGCCGCCGTTGTAGCCGTTAGCAAGCAGAAAAATGGGATAGTGCCACAGGGCCCAAATGAAACCAGAAATGATGGCAGTCGCCGAAAAGCTGTTCCGTTTGGCAAGCTCAGGCACGAGAAATCCTCGCCAGCCGATCTCCTCTCCAAGGACCGTGGCACAGTCCCTGATTACAGTTATAGTGGCGGTAAAAAGGAAGTAGAGGACAATGCTGATCCATGGACGTATCGGGCCAAGCCCAAAAGCGTCGGAAAAACGTTCAACAAACTTCGAGTCGTAGAACCCGCCAATCCCAGTTAGCCAGACGAACCCATATATCGCAGCCCCGTAAGCGAGCGGAATGAAGTAGCAAGCGATTTGATAACGAGATTTTCCCCAGTT
Source organism: Terriglobales bacterium (assembly GCA_035496675.1). Lineage (GTDB taxonomy): Bacteria > Acidobacteriota > Terriglobia > Terriglobales > Acidobacteriaceae > Gp1-AA145. The sequence continues at coordinate 4,050 of DATJEL010000017.1, read as the reverse complement.
CCACCCCAGGCTCGACAAGTCGCGCCTCAAATACTTGCAAGTAAGCACGGCCGCCAACCCAGGACACCACATTAGACAACCGATGTATGCGCCCCATCCACCACCAACTTGACCGGACTTCGCAATCAGAACGTAGAAAATTGAGCTGAGAGAGAAAGTGAGAACGAGAAAGACTGCGAGACCGCCGCGTTTCTGGTTCGCATTCATCCGTTGATCCTAGCACCGCTAGTTCGGCATTTGTGAACATGTCTTGAAGTTTGACGAGCGTCGCCGGTGACTGCAAATTCAGTTGAAGTTTGGCTGCACCCGAATAGTCGGCAACCCAGAAACTGTGAGTTAAATTTCGCAATCGGCACTTGACTCTGGAGTAGTGTCCAGAGTGTATGCTTCCAGCATGCACCCAAATCCAGGACGTACGGCGCTGCAGATCGGTGAAGTAGCCAAGTTAACCGCGCTCAGCGTAGATGCGATCCGTTTTTACGAGCGCAGTTCGTTGTTGCAGGAAGTCCCGCGGACGCCCGGCCGGTTTCGGTTGTACACACGCGCGCAGAAGTCGAGCGGTTGAGCTTCATCCGAAGGATGCAAAGGCTGGGTTTCTCTTTGCGAGAGGTTAGACAGATTCTCGATCTGCGCGAGAACCGGCTCGACGCGTGCAAGGAAGTCAGCGAACTGGTGAAGACGAAGTTAGCCGAAGTGCGCTCCAAGATACGAGAGCTGCAAAAGCTAGAAGCGGAACTGGCTGGCGGCCTGCGGAAGTGCAACGCGGAGCGCAGGCACAACAGCAAGAACAGAAGTTGCCCCGTTTTGGAGCTCACGCGCGCTGGGGCAAAGGAGCACTCGTGTTGATACAGATCCTTTGTGTTCCTGAATGCCGAAATTGTCAGCCGGCAGTCGATCGAGTGAGGCAGGTGCTGCGCTCGGAGTGCGTTGACGCGCCTGTCGAGGAAGTCCTCGTAGCGGAGGAGGCGGTTGCACGCTCGCTGCATTTCCCTGGCTCGCCCACGGTGCGAGTCAACGGTGTCGATGTGGAACCGAGCGGGCAAACAGCTTTCGGACTTGCGTGCCGATTGTACGCCGACGGCACTGGACTGCCGCCGGAGCAGGCGTTGTGCTGCGCCATTTCTGCTGCGAGGGACCAGCGATGAAGAATCAGCAGCCAACTGAAACCCGCTCGAAGGGCAAAGCGTTGGCCAGTCTGGCTGCTCTTGGATCTGCTGTGCTGGCATCCAGTTGCTGCTTGCCTTTGCTGCCCTTCTTGGCTGCTGCTGGCGCGGCAGGAAGCTCGGCCTTCTTCGTCGAGCTGCGGCCATTTCTTGTGGCTGCGTCTTTGGGATTTGTGGCTCTGGGGTTTTTTCAAGGCTGGCGCGAGAAACAATGCGGAAGGAAGCCAAGCCGGTGGAGCACGGTCCTGCTATGGTTTTCTGCCGTCGTTGTGGTGGCTTTTACGTTCTTTCCACAAGAACTGGCGAACCTTGTCGCCGACCTAGTGGGGCGGTGGCATTGATATGAACAGAAGGAAGCTTTCATTGCTGGGCCTTGCGGTAGTGGCTTTGTTTCTCCTCTACTACCTCTACGGAGGCAGCACGACACCCGCTGGCCAGCCGCCGCTGCTTCGGTTGAACGACTCCAATCTGGCTGTTCTCAAAGATGCGTTCAACGGATCGGCAAGTTCTGTGCGAGTGCTGCTGCTGGTTTCGCCAACTTGACCAGTTTGCTTGCAGGGGGCCTCTGCACTGGAAAAACTGCTGAAGAAACAGGGCGATTCCAAGATTCGGGTGTTCGTGGTGTGGGAACCGGTCTTGCCGATGGACTTGGGCGCTCCCTCGACATTCACGCTGAGACGCGTTTCCGACAGAAGAGCGTCGCAATATTGGGACAAAGAACACATGGTGTCGCGCCTACTAGGACAGCGCGATCCGTCGTCCGTTGTCTGGGATTATGTTGCTGTCTATCGACCAGGGAAATTGTGGGACCAGGCGCCACCGCAGCCACTCTATTCTCACGTGCCGGTGATTAAAGGAATCAGTGGCACCAACGACGCGGCAAAACAGTTGCTTACTTCAGGCAAGTAGAACGGCCCAACTCAATTGCAGAGTCTGCACCACGGTCGAATCAATTCGCGGTTAGTCGGCAATCCTTCCATCATTCGAAGCCCAGCTCAAAGCTGGGGCTCGATGCCGATCCGGTCATTAACCGCGGATTGAATTCGCTGCTTGCAGCCAAGATAGCGTTCCGTGGTTTGCACTGACATGTGGCCAAGAAGAAACTGGATCTGCTCTAGTTCTCCTCCGGAAGCGTGGCAGAGCCGAGCGCATGTGCGGCGGAGATCATGAGGGGCCAGTTTGTCGAGGCCGATGGCCTTGGAAGACTCCTTCACGATGTGCCACACCGATTTTTCCGTCATGCCGTCTCCCCATGTCTTCCCCACCTTGTTGACGCGGCGGAACAATTTCCCTCGATCAATACCGGCTGCATTTAGCCAATCCTGCAACTTGCATTTCACCCAACCAGGGACAGGAACTGTGCGCAAATGTCCAGCCTTGCCCACTAAATCGACTATTGCCCAATGATCTTCTCGCTGCTGAAGATGATCCAATGTCAAAGTCACGGCTTCATGCCTTCTCAAGCCGCAGGCGAGGAGGAGAGCCAATAGCGCGCGGTCCCGCTTGCCTTTTAACCTCTGCGTATCGGGTGCTTGCCAGAGCCTGTGGCCCTGTTCTGCAGTTAACCAATTCCCAAGGCGCACGCCCAGTTTCTTCACGCCTTTCACGCGACGGATACCTGTTGCCAGATCGGCGCTGAGCAGACCACAGTCGGCAGCCTCGTAGGCAAGACGCCGCACCGCACCCAGGCGTAGGTTAATCGTACCCGGCGCTAGCTGGCGGGATTCAAGGTGTGAACGATAACGAAGCACCACAATCCGATTGAACGCGAGCCGAGGCTCCGAACAATACCAGTCAACGAACTCGTCGATGGCGTGTCGATAGCCTCTCTGTGCATCTTGGCTGGTCAGACTGTTCAAGACCGCGGCTTTTGCATGCTCCAAATCAGGCAGGCGCAGGACAGATTTGCTCGTGGTGCGTCTTGTTCGCGGGTGCGACTTCGGTTTCATGATCGATGGCCTCCTTGCCACCGATCAATCTTCAGACCGGCATCTCACCTCCAATTACCGAGTAGCCAGGCGACCTTGCGGCCGCCGGCCCTCTCAGAACTGGGCGTGAAAGTTTCCTTTCACCCAGCTCAAGCCCTTCGAACGCCTCTTTAGAGGAGACGCGGTTTCGAAACGGGAAGACGCTGACGATGAACCCGGTCATGGCACTCGGGATGAAGTAAAACGCGGTTGCTAGCAGCTGTCGAACCACCCATCACACGTGGGACGCAGTAATGAAGGCGCCAGCCTGTGATCCGGGTGATTTTTGTATTGCACAGCGTGCAGAGACCACGTTGTTCATACCAGAGGTAGCGAAGAGTACGAGTACCCCGAAACGTTTCCAGCATGTGAGCTCCTTCGCGTTCTTCGAAGTAGGTTTCATACGTTGGATCGTACGGGTTAGCTTCGCCTTTTACCTTGACGTGTCGTTTGATGGGAGTGCTCATGGCGTGGTACAGCCAGACTTTATTTGGCCGTCCTTCGTCATCGCAGGTTTCGCCGAAGAAGGACCAATCCCGATTCCCACGCCGGTCAAAGTATTTCGGTTTGATCCAGCGCGTGCTTTTATTCGGGTGCCTTCGTCGTGCCCATCGCCACAGACTAGAGAAGATCATGAGATCAACGCGTCTGAATGTGCGTTTGCTCACCACGTGCCGATGATAGTTGGCCCAACCACGAATCTTTGGGTTGAGTTGATCGATCAAATCGGCGGCAGACATGCCATGCGCAGCCTTGACGGTTCGTCGGATGTCCTCCAAGAAGGTTTTGACATTCTTCTTGGAAGGCTTGATGAGCAGTTTCCCGTTGGGATATCTGCGCACGTTTTGTCCGAGGAAATCAAAGCCGTGCTCCACATGCGTAATGACGGTCTTCTTCGGAGAGAGTTCGAGACCTCGTTC
>DATJEL010000016.1:0-103974 GCA_035496675.1 Terriglobales bacterium | reverse complement strand
CTCGATTCCGCAGTCAGCTTCGTCGGTCACGGATCGCTGCCGAATCCCACAGTCGTTGACGCGGTACAGAGCAATCTGTCCATGACGGACTCGCACTGGGTCAGCATGCTGGGTGTCGTTCACTCCGTGCAGTTGGTGGATGGCCATACCAATCTGAAGCTCGGATCGGGCGAAGCGGCGGTCAACCTGGAGTTCCCCACTCTGATCGACGGCCAGCGATTCCTCGACAAGGAAGTTTCTGTAAGCGGCGCTCTTGGCATTCTATTCAACGAGAAACGCCAGGCGATCGGCCATCAACTTTTTGTTCCTGCCCCGGAATTCATCCGCGTGATGGGTACTGGCGGAAAGCCGAATGTGGAAAGCACGATCGCCATGCTTCGCCGCTACTCGCCTGAGTTTGACGAGCACCACAGCGTCAGCTTTCAAGGACAGGTTGTTTTGCGGAGTGCACCCAACACGGTTTTCATCCAGGACGAGACCGCGGGCATTCAGGTTCGCGGCATTGAGCTGCTGAATGTGAATTTGGGAGATCACGTTTGGGTGCGCGGGTTCCTGCGCAACGGGGAGGACTCTCCAGCGGTCGAGGATGCGGTCGTTACGCGCGAGAGTTCTGGTCGACTGCCTGAGCCCCAAAGAGTCTCAACAGACGGCTTGGACACGGGCCGCCACGATTCCGAATATGTGATCATGGCAGGCACCCTGGCTGCCATTCGGCCCTCGCCTGCCAGCCTTACACTTGTGCTCAATCAAAAAGGCACATACTTCGACGTAATCGGCCCACCCAGTGCGGATCTCAGCTCTTTGCGGCTGGGCAGCGAAATTGACGCTCGCGGTGTGTTTCAGGTGATCGTCGATCGGACGCACGTCCCTTATACGATTGATGGATTCGCACTGGCGTTCGATTCTCCAGCCTCTATCAGGGTATTGAAAGTCGGTCCCTGGTGGGACGGTCGCAAAGTGCGCTGGGCGGGAGTTCTGTTCGCAGTCTTCGCAGTCTTGTCAGCCCTTTGGGCAATCATGCTGCGACGCAAAGTTCTTACCCGTACGCGCGAGTTGCAGTCGTTTCTAGCTGCTCAGAGCAAGGCGCAGCAATTTGACCGGGCCCGCAACGAGATTCTCGAAACCATCGCGAGGAACGCCACGCTTCCAGAAAGCATGGAGTGTCTTGCCCTGGCAATTCAAGAGCAATTGCCGGAAACCATTTGTATGGTGCTGATGCCCCCGGACGGCAAATCATTTGTTGATGGCCAGCTCTCGCCGCTTCTGATTGCGCCCGGCCTGCCGGAAGATGTGCAACACTCGCAGGCCTTGACCTCGGTGTTGCAGGATGCGGTCAAAGCAGACAATTCACATCTTCTCGCCGTCGACGAAGACCTGGTAGGCAGAATCAAAGCTGCTTTAAAAATGGCTGGCCTCAGTTTTACTTCCGGATACAGCAGCCTTGTTTTTTCCGCTTCCGGATCGGTATCGGGCATGTTGCTTCTACTAAGCCGCCACGAGATGCTAACGGCGGGCCATCATTCCCTGGAAGGCATGCTGCAATCGGCATCGCGGTTGATTTCACTTGCCCGGGACCACTGGCAAATGCACGAGCGGCTGCTCCATGAGGCACGCCACGACGGCTTGACCGGGCTGCCGAACCGCGCCGTTGCTGAAGACCGCTTGGAACAAGCCCTGGCTCGCGCCGAGCGAGGAAAGAAATCCTTCGCTGTATTCTGCGTCGACCTCGATGGATTCAAAGGCGTCAATGACGAACTTGGCCACGATGCTGGAGATGAACTGCTCCGGGCGGTCGCCCAGAGATTCCGTGGACGCATCCGTCACTCCGATACTCTCGCGCGAATCGGGGGAGACGAATTCATCGCCATCATCGACGACTGCACCAATGATGCCGCAGCCCGCGCCGTTGCCAACTCCCTCATCGCCTCGCTGAACGATAAGGTCATGCTCGAAGACCGCCAGTTGTCCCTGTCGGCCAGCATCGGAATTGCCATGTACCCGGCCGACGGCCAGAATGCCGCGCAATTGAGACGCAACGCGGATCTCGCCATGTACCGGGCAAAGAGTTGTGGCGGTGGGCAGGCATGCTTCTTGTCGCGGACCCCAGAATCACCCGCGAAAACGGCCAAGAAGGGGCAGCTCTAAGCAGCTGCACATCGCCCTCCAGCATTTCACAAAACTCATAAGTACATCCTTCCCTACTCCTCTGTCCTGAGGGCAACTCTGTTAATAGAGCGTGAATCGAAGTGTTGGCTGTCTGACGTCGGACGGAGCTTCCATGCACAAGCAGTTCACCATAGCAGTGGCTGTTGCCCTGTTTTTTGTGTTGTCCGGTTGTGGTGGAGGTGCCGGGAGTATGAACAATGGCAACCCAACCACTCCACAATCAGGGGGCGGCGTGCCTCGCTCCGAAATCCAGCACCTCATCATCGTCGTGATGCAAAACGCATCCTTCGATCACCTTTTCAGCACCTATAGCGGTGCGAATGGGATCGATCCCAGTGCTCCCAGCTACAAGCAGGTTGATTCGTCGGGCAACATGATTCAGGCCTCGTTGCTCACCGATCTCAGCCCCGCAGATCTGAACCATACACGTACCAGTTATCTTGCCGCTTATGACTCCGGCAAGATGGACAAATATGCTGCCACAAATGGCCCGACTTCGATGGATTACTACGACAACACGAGCGTCGGCACCGCTGCGGACGGTCGTCAGTTCGGGGTGAATACGTTGTGGGGCTATGCGCAGCAATACGCGCTGGCGGACAACTTCTTTGCTTCGGCGATGGCCAGCGAACCGAGCAACATGCTTTACATGGTCTCCGCGCAGCCCGGTACCGATCCCTACGGGTACCCGAAACTCGATGCCTGCACCGCCGGACTCTATCAGCAGAATCAGAATAGTGGGGCTACGATCGCGCCGCCGATTACGCTGCCGAGCGTTGGCGATCAGCTATCCGGGAAAAACATTTCTTGGGGTTTTTACCAAGAGTGGTTTTCGAACGAGCAGAGCGGCACCTGCACCCATTACGTTCCTCAGGAGAATCCCTTTCAGTACTTCCAAAACACCGCCAATGGTCCCAGCGTTCAGAACTTCACCGTGGCGGGGTTCCAAAGTATGCTGAGTTCGGCGTCGCTGCCTTCGGTCATGTGGATTCAGCCTTCTCCAGGACACAGCATGCATCCGGGGCAGGGAAACATCGCGAACGGCATTGAGTGGCTGGATGATTTGGTTCAGTCGGCGAAGGCTTCGTCCTCATGGTCGAGCACCGCGATCATCGTTCTCTGGGACGAGAGCGGTGGCTGGTACGACCACGTGGCTCCGCCACAGCTGAGCAACACCATAGGCCTTGGTGCTCGCGCCCCGGTGCTCGTCATCTCTCCCCTGGCCAAGTCCAATTACATCTCTCATGTGCAGATGGATTGGGTCTCCATCTTGCGTTTCATTCAGTACAACTGGGCTCTCGGACCGTTACCAAATCCATCCCAGGCTGCCCGCGAGCAGCAGAGTGGCGACATTTGCGACCTGCTGGCCACCAACTGTGGCGCTCCGTAAAACCGAATCGCTCACCCTTCCTCGGCCAATGGCAAGACCGCAGAAACGCCGGCTCGGTTGCCCGGAGACAATTGCACGGGTGGTGGTTCGAGGATGCTGCTGGATGCGGGTTTCACGTTTCCGAAGGGTGCGGTATTCTTTCCGCGTGAGACACCTCGCCATCGTTGCCAGCCTGTTCTTCGCTGTCACGGTTTTTGCACAAGACGGTCAACCCGCCTGGACAGATCAGCAGAAGGGGCTGTCGGAGCTGATTGGGAAACTCCGCAGCCTTCCCGACAATGTTCGCGGGAACGCACAGCGCGAACTCGCCTTCCAGATTCGGGCACTTTCATCCTCTCCAAACAAATTGCGCTTGGCAATGGGACTAGCTGGCCGGGCCACAGAAGGTGATTTTGGGCGCGACAATCTTCAGGAAGTTACAACCACACTCGAGAAAGCGCTCGCCGAGCAAAAGCCGGCAAGCGAGGATCCATATCTCGAACTTGCCAGCCTGGTTCGTTACGAGCACATGAATGCCTCGATTGACTCACCACAGTTCATCGCGGCAATGAAACGCCTGGAAGCCGACGATGAGGCACGCAACTCGGTCAGTTTTACCCTGGCTGACTTGAGTGGAAGATCTTGGACCCTGCAAGATCTCAAGGGCAAGGTCGTGATGCTCAATTTCTGGGCAACTTGGTGCCCGCCATGCCGCAAGGAAATGCCGGACCTTGAGACCCTGTACAAGCAGTTCGAGTCGGAAGGTTTCGTTGTTCTCGGAGTCTCCGATGACGACCCCAGCAAGGTCCGGGCGTTTGTTCAAACGCAGGGAATTACTTACCCTGTTCTGCTCGATCCCGGCAGCAAGGTCAACCACCTGCTCCGCATCGAAGGGATTCCTAAGACATTCGTGTACGGCCGGGATGGCAGGATCGTCGCGCAATCGATCGACATGCGCACGAAAAGTCAGTTTCTTGCCATGCTCCAGGCCGCGGGATTGAAATAACCCAGCGGGATGCCCGCCATGATCGAAGCCTGTAAAGCCCAGATCACCCGACAATTCCCCGCGCAATCGTAAGTGCATCTCTCAAATTTTGACAGTCCTTGAACGCCGGATTCTGCTACTCTTTTTGCCAGACGAATTCATTCAAGGAGCCAGCCATGGCAGCCCCAGTTAAGCCTATCCCTGAGGGATACCGTTCGATCACTCCCTATCTGGTTGTAAAGGGCGCCGCCCGCGCGATGGATTTCTACAAGCAAACGTTTGGCGCAACCGAAATCCTCCGAATTCCCGGGCCCAACAACACCATCATGCACGCTGAACTGCGCATCGGCGATTCCGTGGTGATGCTTGCCGACGAGATGCCGAACGGCCCATACCGCAGCCCCGAAGCCTTCGGGGGCAGCCCCGTGAGCCTGATGATCTACATCGAAAATGTGGACGATGTATTCCATCGCGCACTCTCCCTGGGATCACGCCAGACCCGTGCTGTCGAGGACCAGTTTTACGGCGATCGTTCTGGCAATCTTATTGATCCTTTCGGCCACGTATGGACGGTTGCGACGCATGTGGAAGACGTGTCCCCGGAAGAAATGCAGCGCCGCATGGATGCGTTGCCGAAGTCCGCGTAAAGAAGCCGACGAGTCGTCGCTGGCTGGTCTACCCGCACCGCCCTGAGCGAGCAGGTTGGGGGATGCAAGGAAATTCGCGGCCTGGAAGTCCGAATCACATAACATTCGAATTGTGTTGCGGCCCGGCGCTATAATCCCCCGCAGAGGAGGTCGTATGTCCCGCTACCGCCTTGCTGCCCTCTGCGCTCTGCTCGCAACTTCAACCTGCTCTTTTGCCGTTGACCCCGATGCTGAAGCTGTAGCTTCCTACTTGCGAGCCAACCTGGAAGCTGTGCACCTTGTCCCGTGGTTCCCCGGGATGAATGCGGCGTCCTGGAAGGCCGAAGCCTCGCAACCGCCCTCGGTTTTGGAGAAGGCCGGGAAAGGGCAACTCTTGGCTGGATCACTCAATGAATCCACCTGCCTCAAGCTGCGCACTTATCGAGTCAAACGTCAAGAAGCTTTCAACCAAGGTGAGTCGGGGTCGGTTGGTTACTCGACCTGCCAATGGGCTTCGAAGTATGAGCTTCGCTCGACGATCTTGACCAAAACATTGCAGGCAGCACCCCGAGAATAAATTCACCCGGTTTGCAGGCCTTTCGTCGGGTTCTCTCCGCAAGGGGAATGCTGATGCACAATCGTCGAGGCCTACTTCTTATCCGTACTCTTTGGCGAAATGCACTTGTCTGAAACCTTTTGAACGTTCCCGACATTAAGCGTCAGCAAGTCGCCAGGCGGCGGTTGTGGGTCGATCCCGGGATCCTTCGATGCTGGATCTTTCCGGATAATCGAAGTGGCACAAAGCTGTACCTCTTGCCCGATATAGTTCTCGAGTGACCGATCGCTGCTGACCAGAATGTAATCGCGATTTTGCGCATCGATCAGCATGATCTTGCCGCCAGAGCGCACCACGCATCCCTGGTATCTCTGCTGAGTCGAACAGTTTGCCGTGGGAGTCTCGACCGCGAAGCCTTTGCTCAGCCATTCGGGGGACAGGGCGAATGCCGAGGTCCACAGAAAAGCAAACAGCAAAATGCGCATAGCGCCTCCGTCCTAATCGGACGAGCAAGTAAGGACGTGGGTTGCTTGAATTCGAGAGTTGGACTTGCCAAGGAATCACCCCAGCCAGCCGAGAAAGGTTAGCTTCCCGCCGCGAAACCGCCGACATGCGCGTAGGTCACGCGCAGGTATTTGTGGGGATTGACAGGAACATCGTTAATGCGAACTTCGTAGTGAAGATGGGGGCCGGTGCTTCGTCCGCTATCGCCCACATATCCGATCGTATCGCCGCGATGCACGTGCTGTCCGGGATAGACGGCGAAGCTCTTCATGTGTCCGTACCGGGTCGTGATTCCGTGACCGTGATCGATGATGACAGCGCGCCCGTAGCCGCCCATAAAATCGGCGAACTCCACAATGCCCTCGGCCGGGGCTACGATCGACTGACCGTAAAGGGCGCCAATGTCCACGCCCGAATGGAACGCGCCTTCACCGTTAAACGGATCGATCCGTTCCCCGAACGATCCCGTGACTGGGCCTTCCACCGGCCACAGATTCGGCGCTGAGTTGGCGCGAACCCAATCGGCGGTTGTCACGTTCTTGGTGAGGCCCATCGAGAGCCCGGCTGTAGTTGCACCAGTTAACGCGGCAGTCTTTAGGGTATAAAGCCGGTCTAAAGAAGAGCTGAGCTGTGAGCTTTCCACTTTGTCGGAGGACGCTGCTTTGATCAGTTCCGGTTCGGGCTTCAGGCCATAGAGGGAAGAAACTTCGCTGGCGAGGGATCCCAGTGAGGCCACCTGAATATCGCGCTCCTTGGAAACCTGTTCGAGATGATCGTAGCGGTTCTTTAAGTCCTCCCGCTCCGCCCGCAGCTGGTTGTAACTAGAAACCTTCATCAGCATGCGAACATAACTGCTGGCAAGACCTGTCAAGCCCAGAACGCCGATTAGGGCGCCCACAGCGATGACGTAGAGGTAATGGTGGGGAATGGGTACTTTGCGCAGCTGCCCGTCTTCGCCGCGGGCCACAAAAAGGATGTAGAAGCGCTTAGACAATATTCTCAGTCCTCTGTGTCATTTCCAGGAATCCCGGGTCAAACCCCGAGCGCTCGTGGCAGAGCACCTGGCATTTGATCCTGGTTCCCCCGGCCACCCCCGCAAACCGCGCGTCAGTGGCTGAAACGCCAGCGTTTCCCTTGCGGGACAAGGCCGAAACGCTTTGTACCCTCTTACTGGAACCAGAAAGCCTAAAACACCATCAGCCGTAATCCAAAGCGGATTAGGCACTTAGCTCATCAGACGTATCGGAAGATCGATACAGAACGGTAGCAAAGCTGGTTCCCTCGTGTCAATGTGAGAAGATCCCAATTCTCGGTTACCAAGGATGCGTAATCTTTCTGGCACTTCCGGTCAGGTTACGGTGTTTAAGGTGAGGAACGATCAACCTCCAGGACGAAGGGCGGTTGATTGCAGGCCATTCCTAGATGAAGAACATGCGGTCCCTAGTTGCCACGACCGCCTATCAGAGCAGGAGGCTCATTCCCCTTTAACCCGGTGAGGGAAGCGATAGGCCTCTCGTGTCATCTGGTCTTGGGTAATTTCTCTTACTTCTGTACATACCGTAAATACAGAAAGATGGCGAAGAGATTTCCACTCCGCGCCTCTTCAAGACTGGGGCAACCCGGGACCAGCTATAACTCAGGGCGAGCCAAGATTGGGGCCGATGCGCCGCGGCTCGTCCGCGAGCACTCCCGGAGCGCGGCTTGGATGCAGAAGCGAGCTGCGGATTCAATGTGGGGCGAAGGCCGGACGACGGTATGGCTTACGCGTTCTCCCGCTTCCAGTTCACCAGCTCTCCGATGGTCGAACCCGTGCTTGACGCCGGGTGCTTGTAGGCTTCGACCTCGGTACGCGAAGCTTCTTCGCCCGCCGCGCGAATGCTGAGCCCCACCTTCTTTTCTTCGGGACTCATCTTGATGATCTTGAAATCGTGCTCACTGCCCGGCTCGAGATGAACAGGTTGTCCATTGCCATCGACCGCTTCGGAGTTGTGACACAAGCCCTCGACTCCTTCCGCGATCTCAACGAATGAACCGAAGGCTGCTACGCGCAGCACTTTGCCATGCACGATGTCCCCAATCCGGTGTTGCTGAAAGAACGATTCCCATACGTCCGGCTGCAGCTGTTTTACCCCGAGCGAGAGGCGCCGCTTCTCGGAATCAATCGCCAAGACCACAGCTTTTACGCGATCGCCCTTCTTCAGCACTTCGGAAGGATGCTTCACACGTTTGGTCCAGCTTAGGTTGCTGACATGAACCAGTCCGTCGATTCCTTCTTCGATCTCGATGAACGCCCCGAAATCGGTCAAGTTACGTACACGGCCTTCGACGGCCGCACCAACAGGGTACTTATCGATCAGCGAATCCCAAGGATTCGCGGCTAGTTGCCGCATGCCGAGCGAGATGCGCCGATCCGTCGGGCTCACGCTGAGCACCACGCACTCGACTTCATCATTGACATTGACCAGCTTTGAGGGATGTTTCATCCGCTTCGACCAGGTCATTTCGCTGACGTGGACCAGGCCTTCGATGCCTTGCTCCAGCTCAACAAAAGCTCCATAGTCGGTAACGCTGATAACCCGTCCCTTGACGTGCGCGCCCACCGGATAGCGGTGCTCGGCATCGAGCCACGGGTCAGGGGTAAGCTGCTTGAATCCCAGGGAAACCCGCTGCTTGTCGGGATCGAACTTCAATACTTTGACTTGAATCTGATCGCCGACATTGACCAGGTCGCGTGGATGGGTGAGCCGCCCCCAAGACATATCGGTAATGTGCAGCAAGCCATCAATGCCGCCGAGATCGACAAATGCACCGTAGTCGGTGAGGTTCTTCACCACGCCGGTGAGCACCGAGCCTTCCTGCAGGTGCTCCATCAGCTTGGTTTTCTTTTCGGTCTGTTCGGCCTCAAGCAGTTGCTTGCGCGAAACCACGATGTTGCCGCGCTTCTTGTTCAGCTTCACGATGGCGACATCGAAGCTCTGTCCCTTATAGGCGTCAAGATTGCGAACCGGACGCAGGTCGAGTTGCGAGCCGGGCATGAATGCGCGAGCTCCCATAATGTCCACGGTCACGCCGCCTTTGGTGCGCTCGACTACCGTTGCCTTGATGGGCTGGTTTTCGCCGTAGGCCCTTTCGATGTCGTCCCAGGCGCGCAAGCGCTGCGCCTTTTGAAACGAGAGATTGATGTATCCCTCGTCGGTGTGCCCCTTTTCGCGCATCACTTCAATCGCATCGCCGGGTTGGAACTTCGGGTTGCCGTCGTGGTCAAGCACCTCTGCGATGGGTAGCGCGCCCTCAGATTTCGCGCCAATGTCCACAAAGACGTAGGAACCCGTGATCTTGAGCACGGTGCCGTGGATCAGGTGATCTTCGCCGGCCGCCTCTTCTGCTTCTGTGGTGAAGCTCTCGAGCGCCGAAGCAAAGTCTTCGACGGGCTTCTGCTCTTCGGTTTGCGCCTCAGGAGCTTGGGCCTCGTGAGCAATCTCGGCGGCGGGTGCGGCCTGCCCGGCTGGTGTGTCAGTTGTGCTTGGCTGTTCGGTTAAGGTTGCGGTGGAAGAATCGTGGGTGTTGCTGTCGTCGAACAAGGTCATGGCCTCTCAGAGGTATCAGAGGACGCGGGCTGGTTTAGCGAACTGCTGGTGTGACCCTAAAGTTAGTTAGTGTTGAGCCTACCCTGGCGGATAGACTTTCCAGCGGCCGAAATATCGAACCCGAATCCCAATGGGAACAACTTCGACTATAACAACCGCTCGGAAAGGGTGTCAAACCGAACGCCCGAGAATTAACGTGAGCATCATTCGAGGAATCGAGCCCCATCCGGTGATCGTATAATCGGGCGATCGGTGGAACCCGATTATCGGGCAACCCGAAAGTATCGAAATACTCGATGGACAGCAAACCGGAGGAACTTTTGGGTACGAACGCTTTCCCGTTCGGGAGGATCGGCCGAGGCTGATTCGGGAGCATTACAAGGGCTTATCAGGACCTGAGTTCCGCGCGAAGAGCAGCCTGGCAGCTTGCGAGCTGACGAGAGTGTCTTTGGATTGCTTTCAGATCGCCGATCACCCGCTCTATGGACTACATCTGGACTCCCTGGCGCTATGCCTATATCACGACGGCTGCCAAGCACGACGGCAAGTCCGAGGGCTGCATTTTTTGCGAGCTTCCAAAGTTGTCTGACCCCGAAGCAAAGATCGTCTATCGCGGCGAGCATTGTTTCATCATTCTTAATAGCTTTCCCTATACCTCGGGCCACGTGATGGTGGTGCCCTTCGCCCACATGGACGAACTTCAGAAGTTGCCTGAATCCGCGGCTCAGGAGATGATGGCGCTGTCACAAAGGATGGAAGGCATTCTGCGCGAGGTCTACTCACCCGACGGCATCAATCTCGGGATGAACATCGGCCGTGCGGCCGGAGCCGGCATTGCCGGACATATACATCTGCACATCCTCCCACGCTGGGTTGGCGACACCAACTTTATGACCGTCACCGCAGAGAGCCGGGTGCTGCCGGAATCGCTCGAGCAAACCTACGAGCGCCTTCGAGGTATTTTTAGCCGGACTGCAAAGTCTTCAAAGTAGGTTTGCCTCGTGGGAGTTTTCCTGCGTGCCTCTGGTTCTGGGTGAATGGGGGTATTCCTGCGGGGCCCTTGACCGTTTCCGGTGCCTTCAGGCCACGCCGACCGGGCAGGGCAAGGGGTGAATGGAGGGAAGGTGTCGAGATGCTTGCGGAAGTCAATCAAACAGCAGGCCGGAGCGGAGCCGCGTTTGCATTGTGAGCAGACGGACGTTCGTTTGAAAATGGAATCCTGAAGGAGAGGGTAGTGCCCGAGTTCCCCGATTCAATTTGCATGCTTCCGCCAAATTGGCGCACTCTCTCCCGCATCCCAGGCATGCCAACCCCCGAGCCACGCGACTGGATTTGGGCCAACCGCTCGGCAGAGATTCCCTTGCCCCAGTCGCGCACTTCCAGCAGCAGCTCAGTGGCCTTACGCGAAATGCGAATCTCGGCTTTCTGGCTCTGAGAATGCCGGTGGATATTGGTCAGGCACTCCTGGACGAGTCGAAAGATCACGAGTTCGATGTCGCTTGGGAGCCTGCCCATGTCCTCGCTCAGGCCGACGGAGATTTCCAGGCCGCTGCGAGCACTCAAGCCTTCGGTGTACCAACTGAGCGCCCCTGACAGACCGGTTTCGTCGAGCAGCGGTGGATGCAGAAGGTAAGAAGTTGTCCGGATCTCCTGGCTCAATTGTCTTGCCAACTCTTCGATCTCAGAGGTCCCCTTTGCCAACTCGGGTGCGGTCTGCTGCGCCCGTTTGACGATTTGCGCCAGGTTGATCTGCATCATGGCCAAGGTTTGGCCTGCGCTGTCATGGAGTTCGCGAGCAATCCGTCGACGTTCCTCATCTTGAATCTGCAGAAGCCGGCGCGACAGTTCTCGCAGTTGCTCAGCTTGTGCCTCAAGTTCCGTGGTTCGCGCTCGGACCTCCGCATCCAGCCGTTCCGCCAGGTTGCGGTAATTGTTTTCAACACGTTTGATATCAGTGACATCGACCCCGGTGGGATGCAGAAACAGAACCTCGCCTTGATCATCCAGAATCGGATACAGCGAAAAATCGACCAGCCGGTCGGTTCCATCAGACCACGAATAGTGCAGCATCTCGCGATAGGGAAACCCCTGCGCGGCCAAAGGGGTGGCAGCGCGGATCTTCTGCCGAGACTCGGGAAAGTTGCGCCACCATGGGGTGTCCCAGAAAGGAATGCCCAGCACCTGCTGCCGTCGAAATCCGCATGCCTCGAGCGAAAGGTTGTTCGCTTCAACGAGCAGGCCTTCCTTGGTCATGATTCCCGCAAACACTGGCGTTTGTTCAAAAATGGCGCGGAACTTTGCTTTGGCGTCGATGGCTTCGGCAGAGATCTTGCGCTCGCGATCTTCAGCCCGCTTCCGCTCGATCGCAAACGCCAGTTGCTTTGCAATCGTGACGCTGAGAGAAATTTCATCGGTAGCAAACCTGTACGCGACGGTGGAATACAGCATGAACTTGCCCATAAGCCGTCCATCCCACACCAGCGGGATGAATGCAAGCGCCGCGATCCCTTCGCGTTCTACCGTACGCGCGAGGGTCTCATCCAAACCAGCCGTTGCGACATCTTCAACGCAGATCGGCTGGGGGTTTTGGTCCGAAGGCTTCCAGGGAGAATGGTCCTCAACGGCGGCGCGATACTCATCGGACAAACCACGCCACCGCACAAAACGCATCTTCCCCGAGTCGTTCAACAACAGGATGGAAGCGCGCTCGACCTGCAGCGCTTGGGAAATCGCGTCGAGCGCGGCGTCATAGACCTGTTCCAAAGACTCCGCGCGGTGCAGTTCGTCTGCCAGCTGGAACAGAGCGGCCTGGCGGCGCGCGGCATTGGCGAGCTGGGCCTCCACTGCTTTGCGTGTCGTAATGTCCCGTGCGATTTTGGATGCGCCGACCACCTCTCCTTTCAAGTTGCGTACCGGAGAGATCGTTAGAGAGACATCCAGCAGAGTCCCATCTTTTCGCTTGCGAACTGTCTCAAAATGGTCTACCCGTTGCCCTTTCCTCAACCGCCCCAGGATGATGTCTTCTTCACCCCAACGCCCAATGGGTATGATGAGGGTGATGTGCTGACCCACGGCTTCTTTCGCGCTATAGCCGAACATCCGTTCGGCGCTTTGGTTCCAGCTGGTAATTTTCCCGTTCAGGTCTTTGCTTACGATCGCGTCGTCGGAGGAATCGACAATCGCGGTGAGCAGCGCTGCTCGATTTAAACCCTGGCTCCCGCCATTGGCATTCGCTGCTCCGTTCGCTGGAGAACCGACAAGATCCCCCACCGCTTCGAACAGGTCCTGGGAAACCCGCGACTTCTGAACGAATCCATCGGCACCGGCAGCCACAGCAGCTGCAGCCATGCCTTCGGCATCGTTTTGACTGACCACCAAGATGAATGTGCTGGGTTCCTGCTGCCGAATCATTCGCGCGGCATCCAGTCCGTTCATCTCCGGCATGGTGACATCAAGAAGAACAAGCTCTGGCTTCAACAGCCGGGTTTTTTCGACCGCGTCGATACCGTTGACGGCCTCGCCGCACACACGCCAGCCCTCCTGCGACTCTACTAGAGTTCGCAAGCTGTTGCGGAAAAAGTCATGATCATCCGCAATCAGAATCTGGAGTGGATTCATCCTTTACCTTTCAAGCTTTCGCGAGCGTCGCACTATTGCGAATTAAATGCTTGGGTGTGTTGATGGGACCGAGGAAGGACTGAGCGCCCGCTCCCCAACTGCCCCTGAATACAAAGATGCAACAACCGCTATGCTCTTCGAAATACAGTGCTTACTGTAGGCCCAAAACCTCCCCGCCGAGGGATTTGACTCACCCCTGGGGAACCGAGAAGGGGATCAGCGCGCCGCGATCACGGACGAAGAATGTTGTTGCCGGCTATCTTTCGCCGTCCCGGTCGTGCCGCGCACGATGAGTTCCGGCTCGAATACCACCTCGCGCATGCTGTGGCTATCTTTTCCCGCAATCCGCTTCAGCACGGTTTGGGCAGCCATTTTCCCCATCTGTCGCAGGGGCTGTCGAATCGTCGTAAGACCCGGATGTTGATAGGCCGCACTATCAATGTCATCGAATCCGACAACTGATACATCCTCGGGAACACGCAACCCGTGTTCGTGAATCGCTCGGATCGCGCCTACAGCGGCAATATCATTGAACGCGAACAGGGCCGTAAATCGCTTGCCGGAACCTAACAGAGTTTGTGTCACCCGATATCCAAGCTCGGGCGTTGCCAGGTTGTCTTCGATCTGGACCACGAGATCTTCATCGATCGGGCGCGATGCCTTGACGGCCACCTGCGAAATCGAATCCCAGCGAATTTCACTGTCGGGCGTGAACGATTGCCCCTTAATGACCGCAATCTTCCGATGCCCAAGCTTCCACAGATGACCTAACGCAAGTTCTGCCGCGCGATGATGATCCAACACGATTCTGGTGGTGTTCTTCACTTCGTGGTGGCAGGAAATCGTGACCACCGGTACCGGAAGCTCCTTGTTCCACGGAGCATTCAACACGATGAGCCCATCGACTGAGCGGTAAAGAAACAGCTCGGGGTACTCCTCGATGAGGTCCGGCTGAAACCGGTGGCTGGCGACAAAATAAAAATACCCGGCTCGCAGCAGGTGGTCCTCAATCCCACCTAGCACGGTTGTGTTATAGCCGTGACTGACCTCGGGAGTGAGCACTCCGATCGTAAAGCTTCGACGCGAGCGCAGGCAGCGCGCCAGGAAATTGGGGCGATACCCAAGCCGCTCAGCCGCTTCGCGGATTCGCTTCTTGGTGTCTGCGGCAATGGTGTCTGCTACCGGCGCGCCATTCATCACCAGGGAGATGGTCGCGGGAGCGAGCCCGAGATGGTCGGCAAGTTGCTTGAGGGTGGCTGGACGCGCCTGCTTTGGTGGATCTCCCTTTTCTGCCCCTTTTGGACGCGCCATGGAAAGCAGTGTTGCACATGGGGTCCGCTTCGGCAAGCGCCTATACAGGCTTCAAATTCAAAGAAACTGCTCTTGCGATTTCCCCTTATCAACCCAAAACGACTTAGCTCGGGGCAGCCCGAGGCGGTTACTGCGAGATCTTCTGTAGGCTCGCCATCTTTCTCTGGGCTTCTTCCCGATATCTCACGATGCCCCTATAAAGGGCCTCGGCGATCACCTGCCGATATTCGGATCCTTGTAGGCGGTCCTCGTCGGCAGGGCTGCTGACATAGGAGATTTCGGCGAGAACGGCCGGCATCTGTGTCCCCGTGAGCACCACGTATTCCGCTTCTTTTACTCCGCGGTTTCTGATGCCGGGGTTTCTTGCGGCCAGCCCAGCATAGAGTGATTGCTGAATTTCGGACGCGAACGATTTCGCGCCTTTCACCTTCGCGCGAATATCAACCACGCCGCTCCAATCCACCTGCTGCAACGAAGCCGTGTCCGGGGTGCGGGCTTTCAGCGACGAATATGTGTTCGTGTAATAGGTCTCGACGCCCCGCGCAGTGGAAAGGTCGCTATAGTTTGCGTGTACCGAGAGAAAGAGATCGGCGCGGGCCAGGTTGGCAATCTCGGCCCTTTTCTCAAGCGACAGAAAGGAGTCGTCTTGGCGCGTATAGACCACATTTGCGCCCAGCTTTTTTTCGAGCAAGTTGCCGAGCCGCTGCACAACATCAAACACCAGTTCTTTTTCGAGCAGACCCTTGCGGCCGACTGCGCCAAGGTCCCATCCGCCATGACCGGCGTCCAGCACGACTTCAAAACCTACCTTATTCGGCTGTGCTTCGCTCGAGGCGCGTGGTTTGTTCGGCGAAACACCGACCGCTGGAGACGGCTTCTGCAGAGGGCCCGGGGCTGGAGAGGCGAATGAAGGCGCCGTCGGTCCATGAAACTCAATGGTCAAGCGATATGGATTATTGTCTAGGCTCACCGAAGGCACTGATGCGTCCCGTTTTCCCTTGGTCTCGAGGACAACTCGCGTAATG
This sequence comes from Terriglobales bacterium, assembly GCA_035496675.1. GTDB lineage: Bacteria > Acidobacteriota > Terriglobia > Terriglobales > Acidobacteriaceae > Gp1-AA145. Next base: position 88,227 of record DATJEL010000016.1, on the reverse strand, counting down.
CCGTCGACCGGCTGCGCCACTCGCACACGTTTCAGAAATGCGTCGTCGACAGAGATCGTCTGGTTTATGAGCGTCGGACTTAGCTTCGTGTCATGCAGATCGAAGTAAACGCGCGGCGGATTGTCGAGCGTGTGCTCTTCATATTGCACTTGGTCTTCAAGATCAATCACCACTGTGCTGCGATCTGCTGCCGAGGTGTGATGGATTCCGGTCACCTGGGCCGCATCACCAATCTTCAACGGGGGCGCCGGGGTTGCGGGAACCGCTTGGGGCAGATTTTCCTCCGCTCTCACCTGGGATGGGCTCTCGGTGCTCGCGTTGATCGGCTGGCCGAGATGCTGTGCTTTCCAGATCAGAACACCCGCCAACCCGATTGCAATCATTGCGGCGGTCGCCGTTACCACCACGCTGAGGATTCGCCGCCTGTCTTCGGCCGGAGTCTTGCTTGGAAGTGCCGACTGGGCCTCTTCAGCTTCGATCTTTCTGGCAGGTGCCTCCGCTGCCACGGCGACAGGTGTCGGGAGTGCGACCGCAACCGTACTGTCCAGGGCTGTTCCCGAGAGCAGCGAAGCCTTTTCGCCTTTGCTCTTCTTCTCTGCGATCGAATCTGCGGTCGAAGACTGGACCGGCGTTTCGGGAAGGGAAGTGCTTACCTCTGGAGCAGATGGCGTGAACTTCTCGTCCGAAAGCACGTTTGACGCGACCGCAGCCGGCTGAGCTTGACCCGCCCAGGTTGCTGTGGTTGGGATCTCCCCTGCATTGGGATTTCCATTCGCAGGGATGACCATAACCGGAACCGAAGCCTCCTGTCCGGCACGCGGCGCCGAGGGCTCCCCCTCGCGATCGGCCGCAGCGTTCCTGGCAGGCGGTCGGAGCTCGCGTGGCGCATCAGCCGATGCGGGCGGGGCAACCCCGGGAACGGTTGCCTCTGGCTTATCCTGCACCGCCGCGTCGGGTAGGACTTCACGCGCCATCTCGGTGAGGTGGTGTTCTTCTTCCGGGCGAATTGCCGCTAGGATCAGTTCGCCGAGCAAGTTCAGGCTGTGCACATCGCTGTCGTTGAAGCCGAAGGTTTCTGCCGAGAAGGCTTCGAGCAGCCCAATGACTCGCTTCTTCGCCGACAGCGGCACCGCGATCATTGACCTCGCGCCCAGGGTGCGGCAAGCCTGCGGGTTCACGCGCGCATCGTTTTCCGAATCGTCGCACCGCACAATCTCGCCGCTTCGCAAACATGCTCCGGAAAAACCCGAGTTGGGATCGAGCCTTACTCCTGGGTCTGGTGCGATCTTCCCCGCCGACGCCCGGCACGTGATCGCGCGGTCTTTAGCGAGGGCAATGGCAACGCCATCCGCGCCAGTGATTGCGATCGCTCGCACCGCCACCAGCTGCAGGATTTCGTCCAGAGCCAGCTCTTCTTCGCGGGACAACCTAAGTGGAGAGTCGTTGGGACCTTGTGCTTCACGCTTGCGTCGGGCAGCCTGCTGATGGATGCAGGCGAACGCGAGGAGGCCTTGCAGGGCATTGTGCCCGTCGCCCTCCCCCGTATCTTTTACCGCTGCCGGTTGCGGGGGGCGCGCATTGTCCCACCCCGGCGCAGCATTGTTCGGAGTTGCACTCATTCCTGTTTGCCCGGCTCGCACACCTAGGCCGGCAATCCTTTGCCATCAGCGGACCGGCCGCTGAGGCTTTCCCCCATGTAAGTTGTACGTTACAAGGGAATAGGCGCAACCGCAATATTTTCTGTTGCCTGAGACGTGCCCTTGGTGATCAGTTTCGCCTGTTCAGGACCCGGTTTCGCTGTTACAATCCCCCCAAAGTAGTCTCTCCACAGGTTGGGTGCCCGGTTCTGATGGCCGATGAAACGAAGTCTCGCTGGAAATTCCCCTTAGGAATCTTTGCAACAGGCGTTGCTGGAGCTGCCGTCCTGCTGTTTCGCGGCTGCTGGCACGGCAAGATGAGCTGGCCCATTCGCGCCCAGGGACACTCCTACCAGGTGTGCCTCGGCTGCGGTATTAAGCGCTTATTCGACGAACGATCCTTTCGGGCCTACGGCCCTTTCAGCTATGAGCTGACTCGCCTGATTGCCTGGGATGACCGGCACTCGGAAAAAACATCCCCACAACGCCGCCCCGCCTAGATTAGCCGAGGTTGGAGCGAACTCGACCTACGGGACTGCGCATCACTCCCGGCGCGACCCAAGGCGTTCAAAGCCCCTTGAAAACCAGCGCTTCGACAGCCAAGCTCTCACGAAAGCCAATGAGCAGAACCTTGTGCGACGGGCAACAGCCTGCTTGCAGCCGCGCTTTCGAAGCTGCGATCGAATCGTTCGCTGCTCTGCGCTCATCTCATAAGGAAGCGCTCAGCGCGATTTATGCACTCCAAAAAACGGTTTCTGGTATTCATCGCGATCTTTCAGTCCGTCTTATTCTTGGCTCATTTCTTCTTGTACAAAACTTGGACATTTTCTTCCGGGGGGCACGGCGTGTCCCGAACGGTCGCCTCAGAGATCGTTCTCGCCCTCCTTTCGATGAGCTTCATCGCCGCCTCCCTGCTCGCGTTTCGCTATACCAACTTTGCCGTTCGCACCTTGTATAGAATTGCCGCTATCTGGCTCGGCCTTTTGAGCTTTCTATTCTTCGCCGCGATACTTTCCTGGGTCATTTTCGGCATCGCCTTCTTGTCGGGACGAACCCTGGACTTCCGTCTTCTTGTCGAGGCTCTGTTCGGCATCGCTTTTATCGTGGGAATCGCGGGTCTATTCAATGCGACTCTGACAAGAGTCACCCGCGCCACTGTTCGTCTCGCCAATCTCCCCGAGTCGTGGCGCGGGCGAACAGCTGCTCTGGTCACCGACCTCCACCTCGGCCACGTTCGCAACGGTTCTTTCCTGCGACGCATGATCGCAAAGATAGTGCAGGAAGCTCCTCACGCGATTTTCATCGCTGGCGATTTGTATGATGGGACCGCGATCGATGCGAATCGGGCAGCTGCACCCCTTTCGCAGCTTTCGGCTCCCCAAGGTGTGTACTTCGTCGCGGGCAATCATGAACAGTTTGGCGACGACACCCAGTATCTGAATGCTGTCGCAGCCGCCGGCGTTCGCGTCCTAACCAACGAGAAGGTCGAGGTGGACGGCTTGCAGATCGTGGGCGTGCCGTACCGTAACGCCACGCGAGGAGGCCATCTGGCCGCTGTTCTTCACGCCATTGGTCTCGATCGTAGCCGGGCCAGCGTACTGTTGATTCATGCCCCTGACCATCCTGAGGTCGCCGAAGCCGCCGGTTTTTCCCTCCAGCTCTCCGGCCACACCCACCTCGGCCAATTCATCCCTTGGAGTTGGATGGCTCGCCGAATCTATCGCCAATTCGTCTACGGGCTTAGCCGTCTCGGCAACTTGCAGGTCTTCACCTCTAGCGGTGCGGGAACCTGGGGCCCGCCTCTGCGTTTGGGCTCCAATCCTGAAATCGTGATGCTGGAGTTCCAGTAGCTGATGCCTTGCGACCGTAATCCTTCTTGTCGGCTGGTTCCTCGATCTGGGTCGCGTAACCTGCTCTGAGTTGATTTGGGGTCCCGAGTTCACTTGTGACCTCGAGATCGGCTTCGAACTCTCGAATACGCTGACGAAGCCATTGGCGCAACGCTTGTTCAGACTCCGCCAGGGTTCCGCAACGGTATAGCGAGTCAACGGTGAGGCCCTTGGCTGCTAATTCAACGAACCTGCAAGGTGTTTGTTCAGTTCGCAGATGGGGAGCGACGAATTCCATCAGCCAACAGTCTGTACAGCGGTGCGGACGCGTACGATCGGCGAAGTTCGGACAACTCGGGGATTCTTCGAATATGTAGCGCGAGCGCCAGGGAAAGCTCGGCGAACGTCGGTAGCCTTCCCGGTCCAAGAATGCCAGCTCTTTTTTGAGTAGTCCCAATACATTTCTGCGGCTTTCGCTCATAACTACCTCTTTCAACCCGAAGCTTTCACTCGCCGAACGAAGGCAAAACGTTTACGGACGCGAGCGTCTTGTCAGTGCAACCTTTTTCAAGCTGCGGGGTTGCGTCAATCGCCTTCAGCATGGCAGATTGCCTTTGCCCGGGATACTGATGGCATCACGTACGGGTGTGATCCAGATCACATCGTGTTTTTTTGGCGAGGAATAATGTGCCGTCATGGCTTGCTCCTTGACAGAAGATCTTCGCCATATCGATCTTTGCGCGGGTTCTAACGCGGGACGGTCATCGTTTTCTCCCGAGACACAGTGGGCGAAGCTTGGACCTCGTGATTTCGACCTGCGCCCCCTGCTGGTTATCTGGGAAATGACTCAAGCTTGCGACCTGAGTTGCATGCACTGCCGCGCCAACGCACAGCCGAAGCGGCATTCATCGGAACTCTCCACCGCCGAAGCCTTTCATTTGATCGATCAAATTTCGCAGATGCGTGTGCCTTTGTTTGTACTGACAGGGGGCGATCCACTGAAGCGTCCCGATCTCATGCCCATCGTGCAATATGCATGCCGCCGAGGTGTGCGCACTTCGCTCACCCCAAGCGCTACACCGCTGTTAACGAGCGATGCCATTGCTCGGTTAAAGAGCGTTGGCTTGATGCGGCTGGCTTTGAGCCTGGATGGCTCGAAGGCCGAATTGCATGATGGGTTTCGACGGGTAGCAGGGTCCTACCGGCAAACCCTCGATGCCGTCCGATGGTGCCACGAAGCGGGGTTGCCGGTTCAGGTCAATACGACGGTTTCCCAGTATAACGTTGCTGATCTGGATAACATGATCCAGTTACTCACCTCGCTTCGAATCGTGCTGTGGAGCGTATTCTTCCTTGTACCCACGGGGAGAGGACAGTCTGCTGCATTGCTTAATTCTGATGAACACGAAGCGGTGTTTGCAAAGCTCTACCACGCCTCAAAACACGTGAAGTTCCATATCAAGACAACCGAAGGACAGCACTATCGCCGCTATGTGCTTCAGCAGAAGGCCCGTCAGCCGGATGCCAGAACGGAAGAAGAATTGATCGGTCGCGCGCCACGAGGAGTGAACGACGGAAATGGATTCATGTTCATTAGCCATACGGGCGAGGTCTACCCTAGCGGGTTTCTTCCTCTGTCAGCCGGGAATGTCCTCCGGGAGCCTCTCGCGGACATCTATCAAAATTCACGGCTTTTTCAGTCTTTGCGCGATAGCTCACAGCTCAAAGGACGGTGCGGGCGCTGTGAATTCAGAGATGTCTGCGGGGGATCGCGAGCCCGAGCATTCGCAGTAAGTGGGGATCCGCTCTCTGAAGAGCCGTGCTGCGCTTATGCGCCGCCAGCTTAGGCGTGGACCATTCTCTCAAGCGCGCCTCGATTGTTAAATATCAGGGTCGATCCTTTTACTTGCACCAATTGCTTCTTTTTAAAATCAGAGAACAAGCGGCTGACGGTCTCGCGCGTAGTTCCAATCATCTCGGCTATCTCCTCGTGAGTGAGGGTGAGTTTTACCTGCGCTTGCTGGTTCGTTTGCAGCTTTTCCGGATACCAAGAGAGCAAGAGCTTGGCTAATTTTTCCGCCGGAGATGTGGTCAACCCCAATGTGCGAATTTCTTCATAAGCTGTGTAGTAATTCCGGCTCAACTGTTCTGCCACTCTCAACGCGACTTCCCCATGCTTCTTGAGGAATTGCATCAGCGCATCGCGAGAAATGAAGTTCGCCTGGCCCGGCTCGATCATCTCAGCCGTAACTTCGTAAGGGTGATTCGAAATCGCAGCATTCAGGCCCAGAACATCCCCGGATTGGGAGATCTTCGTTATGAGAGTCTTCCCCTCACTGGAAGTAGTTGACAGTTTCGCCTTTCCGGCGCAAAGCACGAATACGCCCCGCGGCTGCTGTCCTTCAATAAACAAGACTGCCGATTTGGGATAGGTGGCAGTGGACTTGATTTCGTTCAGTTCTTTTACGGCTGCATGAGGCAAGTTGCAAAAAAGATGCTCCTCCCGCACCGGGCAGGTGAGACAGTCGTCGAGAATGGTGAGGCCGTACGGTGTCCGCATACGCTCCAATTATCCGAGATTGTAGCATTGGCCTTCCCCCGCCCGGCCAACAAAGCACGGGAGGAAGACTTGAGATTCGAGTCGTGGGTTCGTTACATCAGCGCTCGAAGATGTTCCGGGCTGCGATCCATTTCGGCTAGTCTCCTCTGCAAACGGCCCACGATGAGATTCAGGTTTTGTGCGATTGCGATTAGCGAGCGCGTTTCCGGATAATGTCTTACGCTAAGAATGCAGAGCACTGATCTCTTCATTCACTCGCAAACCGCAATCTTCTCCTATGACTGCGCGCAAGCAGCACCGCATCTACCTCGACTTCAACGCCAGTACCCCACTTGCTCCCGAAGTGGCGGAGGCTATGCAGCAACTACTCCGAGAGCCGTTCGGCAACCCATCGAGCGACCACTGGGCGGGTCAGCCCGCCCGCAAGGCCGTTGAAAAAGCGCGGTCTCAGGCCGCTGCTCTTTTGGGCTGCACCCCGGAGGAGGTCGTCTTTACGAGCGGGGGCAGCGAATCCAACAATCATGCGCTCAAAGGTGTGTTCTTTGCCCACGAAAGATCTGGGGTGCACATCATCACCTCGCAAGTGGAGCACCCTGCAATCATCAATCCATGCCGGTTTCTAGAACGCCTCGGCGCGGAACTGACCTACCTGCCCGTCGACCACTTCGGGCGGATCAACCCCGACGACGTGAGGCGAGGGATCAGGCCGCGCACGAAATTGATTTCCATCATGCATGCTAATAACGAGGTTGGAACCATTCAGCCGATCGCTGACGTCGCTCGGATTGCCCAAGAACACGGAATCCTTTTTCATACGGATGCTGCACAATCTGTCGGCAAAATTAGTACTCGCGTAGATGAACTTGGTGTCGACCTGCTGTCGGTAGCGGGCCATAAGATGTATGGGCCGAAAGGGATGGGCGCACTTTATGTCCGTGACGGCGTCCGATTGGAGCCTCTGATTCACGGAGCTGGACACGAAAACGGGCGGCGCGCGGGTACCGAGAACATCCTGCTCGAGATTGGACTCGGTGCGGCTTGTGCGCTTGCTGAAAGTTGGGTAGGGATGGAACCTGTACGCCAATTGCGTGATGTGTTCTGGCAGCAATTGCAAGAGCGTTTTGGGCGGGCTGTCGTGCTCAATGGCCATCCTGACGAGCGTTTGCCCAACACCCTCAACGTCAGCTTCGTAGGCAAAGTGGGATCAGAGATCCTGGCCAGGATGAAAGATGTTGCTGCTTCTACGGGTTCAGCCTGCCATTCCGGCTCGGTTGAGTTGTCTCCGGTTCTAAAGGCTATGAAGATCCCAGTCGAGGTAGGAATGGGAGCAATTCGCTTCAGCCTAGGACGAACAACGTCTCGCGAAGAAGTCGAAGCCGCAGTCTCCCTGCTCACAGCTGCCGTCTGTGGCCTCCCGTAGAAGGACTGGTTTTTTTAATTGTTCCTTAGAGGCTTGTGCTCTCGCCAGCACACCTGAAGACCTTAAGCGCAAGACTTAGTTTCTAGAGCGCATCTTCAGGATCCCAAGGTACTTGGTGGTCGGGTACACGGACCGGGGTTCCCACTATTCACCAACCCCGGTGGAAGGGTCTTTAGACGAGCTCTCCCCAGCCTTCCGCGCCCAGTGCACCATTGCAAGGGTTTCCCCATCCAACAAAAGTGAGTGGGGATGACTTCATGCTCAGTGTGAGTCCAGGCTCGCCAAATTCTACTCGCCTCATCGGAGAGGATGCGCTGCCACATGCAGGATCCCCGGCCGCGCATCAGGGGAGCAGAGCAAAGCGATGGTTGGTGGCCGGAGTACGACGGCTGCATGAGGAACCATTCATTTTTCCGCTGATGGTGAACGTTTTTCGCGCCTTGCAATATCTGGGAATCAGCGTAACTCCAAACCATTTCTATTGGCCCGTCCCCGACGTTGCTGAATTGGGAAAACGTGACTGGTGCAAGTACCCGCTTCCGCCTGGTGTGTCCCTGCATGAGCAAGCTCAGTTGGGCCGGGAGTTGGCAGGATTTGCAGCTGAGTGCGACTTCTCGAGTGGCCCATGCGGCGATGCCTATCACTACAACAACGGCTATTTTGAGTCAGTGGACGCGGAGGTCGCCTACGGCCTCGTCCGCCGCTCGAAGCCCATTCATATCGTGGAGATCGGTACTGGCTACAGCACCCGGGTGTTGGCCGCAGCGCTAGAGCGAAATGCTGCCTGGGATCGGGTTGAGGGCAAACTTGTTTCCATCGACCCCAGCCCGGAGAGACTTCCTGGCGCCGATTGGGGCGATCGATTAGAGCAGGTTCCGTGCGCGGTTCAGGACGTTGATCTGGAATTTTTTGATGTGCTCACGAGGGGAGACATTCTCTTCATTGATTCTAGCCATGTGGTGGCGACCGGGAGCGATGTGACTCGGGAGTATCTACAGATTCTGCCGCGGCTTCGCCCGGGCGTATTGGTCCACATTCATGACATTTTCTTACCTTTCGACTATCCCCGCGACGCGGTGTTGAACAGACTCTGGTTCTGGTCGGAGCAGTACTTGCTTCAGGCCTTTCTCAGTTTCAATCGAGAGTTCGAGGTACTGTGGGCAGCGAGCGCGATGCAGGCGTATCACCCAATGGCGCTCGAACAGTGCTTCCCCCATTGGCGGCACAGCTATCGCGATATGCCGGAATCGAAGCGCCGCTTTGTGCCCACGGCCGACGGCGACCGCATCTGGCCTTCCAGTTTTTGGATGCGGCGAGTGTAGAGGGTTTGCTTTTTGAAGAGGACGAGGCGAGATCCCCGAGCTGATTATCCTGCTGCGTTGCATCACAATTTGTGAAACTTTATGGGCCCAGCGAAACGCCGAGCCCGTGGAGTTCAATTGACCCATGGGGTCTTTTCTAGCGCACGGATGTACTCGATGATTGAATCACTCCAGCCATCGATGTTCTTCCACTTGCCGTAACCGACACCGTTCTTGTAACTGGCTACATTGATCATGTACGCCTGTTTCGTGAGCGGCACCGGCGCAACGGTTTGCGGATCGCCCTCACCGTAACCTGGCACGGTGGTGGTGTCCGAGAAGTGCCACTGGCCGTCCGTAATCACGATGATCCGGTCATAGCCATCGCGGTTCGCGGCAGCCACAGCAAGCCCGCCCCGACTCCAGTTGCTTCTGGTTGCAGCCAGAGCATCGCGTAGCGCAAAGCCACGTCGCGGGGGAACCTCGTACGCCTTCTCGTTGAATGCGTACACGTTCACTCGCTCTGCAGTCTCCCGAAGCAGAATGGCAAGCCCGGCGGCAGCCTCGAAGCGATCCATGTCGCTATTTCGGCTGAGTCGCGCCATCCACATCGAGGGGCTGGTGTCGACAACCAACGCGGTCACCCCCGCCAGCGGAGGCTGATTCTTAAGCGAGCGGAACATTGCCTGCTCAAGATGGGCCTCATGCATAGGCGCGTAGCGTGCGGCGGAAATGAAGCGGAACGGCAGAACGCGATCCGTCTTCATCTCCCGCAGAGCGCTCACGACCAACTGGTCACTGACCCCGGCCTCACGCATGTTGCGGAGATTACGGAGCAGAGCCAGCGAGCCTAGTTTCCGCTCGCGAAGCATTCGCTCCCAGGCCTCGCGCTTTTCGAGGCCGGACGAGAGTGCAACCTCCCACGTATCAGGCGTCGTCAGGCGACCCCAGATGAGACGTTTCCACACTGCCGCCTGTGCCTCATCGCGAGGTTTCGCGTGGCAGAGGAAGAGCACATCCCGCAGTTTAATCAGCCCGCCGCGATCGTACTTGGCAAACTGATACTCATCAAACTTCGGGAAAGCTGCCGCCAGTCCCTTCTTCACCTGGCCCGACAGCGGGACACGTCCGTCCTTCCAGTACACAGCAACGAACTCGGCGAGTTCATCGGCACGCTGGATGACGCGTGCGAGAGTCTCCGAAACCGGCCCACGGTGCGTTTGGTGTCGAGCCATCTCGCGAACAAGCAGAAGAGGCGCATGACGCAGCTTCATCTGCTCGCGAGCTTCGATGGCGAGCCCGGCCACTTGTTCAGCCGCAACCTTCGGAACCAGTTCGCTAATGCGACCGGTGATTTCGACCCCATCCTCATAAAACTGGCTCTCCCAAAGCAGGCAGGCGAGCACCGAACGTCGCAGTTGCATCGCGGCAGAGATGTGCCGTGCGGGCGTGCCTTCATGCGTACGAGTTGCAGGGTTGAGATTCAGTGTGTTGAGTCGGGCCATGGGCGGCCTCCTTTCGAAAGAGCGTTCGATGTTCTCTGAGCGATCTATCCTCGATCAGCTGGTGCTTTCACTGTGACAAAACCTCGGCGTAATCCGCTGCGAACACTCCCGGAGTGTTTCTCGAGCGCACCGGCGGCGGTCACTGCGCCACACCATGCGTAGGGCCGAGGCGGGATTCCAACCCGCCCCATTCGAAGGAACGGTTGCACATCGCCACCGGCGATTCTTTACACTAGGATTCCGTGACTTGCAGCCACCGGATGCAAGCGATCGTCTTTCAGCTCCAGTGCCAAGAGCAAACCTTGAAACTCCGCCATCGTTTCTGCGGATCGAGAAGCTTCGACAAAGGTTCGGGCTTCTAGTTCCGATGCATCAGGGAAAAACCTCCGATAGAGCTCCGCTTTTTGCGGATCGGTTGCCTTGCCCAAGAAAAGCTTGTAATCGATCCTCCCCGGACGCAGTAGCGCCGGGTCCAGCTTCTCGACGTGATTCGTTGTCATTACAAACAGCACACCATGCGGAGCATGAAAACCGTCCAGCACATTCAGCAACCCAGAGAGCGTGACGCCGCTTGGGGGCGCATTCTCCTTCGCATTCAGAGTTGTTGTTTCGCGATTTGCTTCTCCTGAGCCGGGTCCTTCGCGAGACTGACTTCCGCGCATGCAGTCAATGTCTTCAAACAACATGACAGAATTCGCCGGCACCTGATTGACTGCTTTCATCAAACTGCGATCGTTGAACTCCGCGAGATTGATGACGTAGATCGACAGCCCAAAGTGTGCCGCCAACGCCGAGACCAAAGAGGTCTTTCCCGTTCCGGGCGGCCCATAGAACAGATAGCCTCGATGGTAAGGAACTCCCAGCTGTTCATATCGTTCTTTCGATCTTCGAAATTGCGCTGCGTCTTGCAGCAAGTGCTCCTTCTCCCCAGGTTGCAAAACCACCGAGGCCAATCCACGTGGCGAGTAGCCCCCAACGTAGTCCCATCCATCGTCGTAAATGTACAGATACGACTGCACGCCTTGCCTTTTAAGGTGACAATGCACGACATCTTCGACGAAGCTTTCGAGAGAAACTCGATTTCTTCCCAGGGTTCGGAACGTCAGAGACTCGACTCGCCTGCCGCTCCGTTCATGTGTGCTCTCGGTCCGGTAAAACCACACCTCAAAAGGCCTGCCTCCATACCAGAACCAGTGTTTTCCAGGTGCAGGAATCATCGCTATTCGCTCGTTGCGAACTGTTGTGTCCAGGTCCACGCGACGGATTCGCTGCAGAAATTTCTGCTCAAGAAACCACTCCTTGACCCATGAAAAAGCCGCATCATCGTCCTTCACTGTGATCGTCATGGTCGTTTGGTCGACGATCCAGTCCCAGATACGTTGAGGCACGGCTCGCAACCAAACGCTGATCCCACCGATGACCATGAGTAGCAGGCCGCCGGATGCGAACTCATTCCGGCCGGTGAGCACACTTTTCAGAATTCCCCACATATTTGCTTTCTAACCGGCACAAACCGGACTTAAAGAACCCCCCCAACTCATTGGCCGGGGAACAAACGACAACGGATATAGGTGCTCTACCACTGAGCTACACGGACATAATTTCCGTGGCAGGAATCGAACCTGCGACCACCCCTCGTTTAAGGCGAAGTAACCGTAGTCTTCATCACCGGCCAAACCAGTTCAAAAAATTCGCCGGGGAACCGACGAGAAGAGGACTCGGGGCGCGATCTCCCCTGGGAGTTTCCCCTAGAGGCCTACGCCTCGCTCCCAGCAGTTCCGATCCCCGGCGCAGGCCTTGCTTCCCTGCGCGTCTTCAGTTGGGCGAAGTATCTCTTCTCTTTCACCACCGGCGAAGCTTGCTGACTTACTACTTGCCATCCCATCCCACTGCATCCGTTGAGGGAGTCAGAACCTCTCCCCGGACCTCGTGCAGCATTTCACGAAGAGGTAACAGTGGTTCCACCCCCGACAACTGACGCGACATCAAGCGATGCGACAGAACTACGTTGACCGCTGCGCTCAAGTTCAAACAGAAGTGCGCCGGAATGTGTACGAATCGATGGCATAGGCCCCGAATGACTTGCGGCACCTTGCCGTCTTCCGGTCCGAACACGTACACCGCATTCTCGGGGTGCACGAAGGTTGTCAGCGCTTCGCTATTTTCGAAGACCTCCACACAAACGGGTGTGACTTCCCCAAACAGGTCGAATGGCCGCGCGTGATTTATGAAACGCACACTCTTGTATCCCTTCATTCGTTCCTCGCGAGGAAGCCGGTCGCATTTCGAAAGCTCGATCCGCGAGCCCGTCCAAATCAGCGATTCGAATCCAAAACAGGAACACGCACGGATCGTGGCTCCCAGGTTGTGCGGGAACTTCGGGTCAATCAATACAATTCCTGGCGCGGTCAACATTTTGCCCTCGCAGTCAAGTAACCTGATCAGGGCGCAAGCGCCACCTCAGGGCTTTCGCCCATGGGGATTCGAACCCGCAGCCCCGAAGGGCAACTTCATCCGAAGAAGTATTCGTGGCCAATCACCACTGAACAGGTAGTCAGTGCTGGGAAATTGAGCGGCAGCGACTTAGTCGATAGTCGAAGAAACCGCGACCTTCATCACCCAGCTAAGTTCTCAATTGTGCGGAAAGAGCGCCGAGGATCGGTTAGCGCGACCGGAGTGACGCCCTATCGCAACTCAGTCGAGTCGTCGGCTGATGTTGCCCGCTTAGCGATTTGCTTTCAAAATCCACCAATGTGGGGCGTCCTTTCGTAAGAAGATCTCCTAACATGGCATGACTTCACATTTTTTGCAACAGGAAAGTTTGTCAGAGCGCGCTTTCCTCAAGCGCTCTGCCGATTGCTGCAGCTATATCTGTAAGTGTCTGTTCCCGACTATCGCGGTTCTATAGCTGCTCTAAGAAATCGCATCGTGGCCGACTCGACGCGGCAAAAACAAGTGGAACGAATTGCTCAGCGCCTAACCAGCAGAGCGAACCTTGGAAACAGGAAGTGTCCCGAGACATCGTCGATGATGTTGACCTGACAGATGTAAAATCCGGGCTTTAGAGAATTGAGAGGAACATCTAACTGGAATACCGCGGCGTCGCGTTCGTGCGCATTTGCGCCCGAGACCTCAACCAGGGAGCTTTCATAGGCCTTCACGGCACCCTGAAAGAAGGACACGTTGCTCAGTAGATGCACGCCTGGTTTGCCATCCCGGATTGCAGAAGGTTCCCTCAGGTGGCCGGGATCATAGATTTCGTAATACAGGAGCAAGTGCTGTGCCACGGAAAAAACATGGGTCACGTTCGGAATGATTTCCGCGCCGTCGTGAATCAAAGGATTGGGATTATTGCCCTTAGTTTTTGCCGGCTGCGTTTGGCTAGCCAGGACTACAGAACTCATTCTTAGGGGCGCCGTCTTTAGATCGGGCACGTTGAGATCGGTCTCAAATCAGCCCATCCGACCGGTCTGATTTTCGCGGACCACGAATTTCAAATGGTATTTCCCCGCAGGCAGAAGGAGCACGGTGTTGTACTGAACATTCTTGCGCCGAACCTCGGCAGAGGCATTGACTGCGAGTTTCACCGTGTCGCGAATGTTGCTCACTGCCGTTTGTCTGGCGTCAAGCGCAATGCCAATTACGGCAAGGGCTGCTTTGTCGCGGTCGCTGCTGCGAGTGAAGGGAATTTCTGAACCGGGGACAACCAGCGAAACTGGAATCGCGAATCTATTACCCTGCCAACGGAAGTACGCTAACCCCATGTAAAGAGGGAGATCGGTCGCTGGCAATTCGGATGCAAGCGCACCCTCGAGCCGTCGCTCGCGGTCGTCGCCGTTCGCATGTCTATAGTCGGCCGGGGCATAGTAACCCCGGCGGTATTGTATCTTCAGGTCGCCGCGTTTTAGCCTGACGGTAATCCGCCGGTAACGGTAATTCCCAGACTTCCGGCCACATTCTGACTGAAGGCATATAGATTTTGCGTACGTGTGCGGCTGCGATTGAAATCAAAACGCACGATGTTGGTCACTCGTCCAAAGCTGCGCGCGTAGGAGATTGGCACATCGAAACTTCTCGCGCCGGCCGCGCCTCCTAGGCTTGGAAAGGGATTGGTTAGATTCGCGTCGGCATTATGAAAGTGAAGCCCGAAGGCCAAAGTATTACGTTGGCCGAACCGGCCCCGTCCACGTTGTGGAGCCGCGCCGAAGTTCCGGTTCACCCGGATATTGAGATCATCGCTATTGTTCGTCGACGCGGTGACGTAATGAAAGTTCTGGAAAGTGCCGGGCAAGTTTGGCTGGGGGATGTATTGCAATAATCCTTGTGCGACCGGATTGATCGAGGGAATCGTGTTGTTGGCAAAAGGCGTGTTGGTTGCAGGGTTGAAAATTTGCACGGGCTGCCCTGCATTTAAGTCCGACGGGTAGATCGTCTTGGAGAAATTTCCTTGACGCTCGAGCAAAGTCGGCACCGTCGAGAATTGATCAAACGGCGATTCACCGCGGCGGCCGTTGTAGTTCACAAAGTAAAAAGTTTTCTGGCCACCATGGTAGATCTTCGGAATATTTAGCGGTCCGCCGACGGACCCTCCAAAGCTGTGCAGTACGTACTCCGGGTTCGCGGCTGGTTCACCTCCGAGGGCGTACGGCGTAGCATTCAGCGCTGAGTCTCCGACGCCGTAATATATGGGCCCGTGGGGGCGATTCACATCCAAACCTCGCCTGCCGGATCTTCTCCCCCCGCCTGTTCCGAAACCGCCGCCCAGACTTCCTGGACCGCCAAAACCACCGCCTCCGAAGCCGCCGCCAGCGCCCAGAGCATCCGGCAGAGGGTTCTCTCCGAATTGTTGCTGAAATTCCGTTCCGTTCATCGCAGGACCAGAATTCACGCTGTTTCCGAGGATAGAAATCGATTCGGTTGCGCCGGCCTCAACCATCCCAGGAACCGGCAAGCCCTCCGGGACGAGTGCGGCTGCGCCCGATTCGCCGGTGGTGTCTTGGCCACTTTCATTTTGCATTACGGATAGACTTTGAAACCCAGATCTGTTCCTGAGGTTTGGCCGGTGGGTTGCGGCACTCTCAGGGTGTTCGGAGGGAGTTGTGGGGGTGTGCACCCGCGACGCGAGGGCCAACTCGAGATTGACGGCTGCATCGCGGACATTTGCATTCAGCAGGACCCCTTGTTTTGCCGGAGAAAATGCGATCATCTGAGTGCTGATGACAAAATGACCAAAGCTATGCACACGTAGTTCGTACCTGCCATCCACGTTCGTCCACGCGGTGGCTTTTTCGTTTGTCGATTCATTTGTCGCCGTGACCGTAACGCCCGGAACGGGTATGTTCCCGGACTTCACCATCCCGCGGATCGTTCCTTCCGGGGAGGGAGGATTGGCAGCTTGAGCATGTAGAGGAACAGAATTTGCCAGGAGCAAGCAGGCGAGGATGATCCCGCTGCCCACCGCACCGCCGGTGCGTTTTCTTGCTCTGAAAGCGCGTGGGGGTATACATCCAATTTCGGCTGCACATCCAGAGAGCCGGTGTACGAACTCAAGAGCGTGTTGCATTCGCAAAAGAGGGCCGCTGCGGCGGCCCTAGGCAAATTCAAATCGTTTTTACTGAGGAGGTGGAGCCTTGTCCTTGCTGTTGTTTCCCCGTTGTTCACGCCGCTGCTCCATTTGCTGCTGCATCTCGCTGAACTTCTTGGCTTGGTCGGAATTGAGAGTGCCCTTGATTTGAGTGGTTGTGTTCTCGTGGATTTCCCGCATCTTCGACCACCGGTCATCACGCGACAAACTGGGAATCGGAGTGCATCGCCTCGATTTGCTTCTGTTCATCTTGAAGGATGGAGAGCACTTTGCCTTTCTGCTCGTCGCTTAAGTCAAAGCCTTCGTCAATCGTTCCGATCGGTCCTCCGGACTCATCATGTGCCCGTGGCGATGATCACCTCCCTCACCTCGACCCCCTTCTTGTGCCGGCGTCGATACCGCCGCACCCAACAACCCGATGGCTAGGACGGCATAAGCGGCCTTCATCAATGGTTTGACTGTCATCTCATCTCTCCTTGCGGTTCCCTGGTTGCACAAGCCATCCGTATTTCAGTCGCCTGACCTGGACGCTGAGCGGTGCTGCTGTGGGCCCCCAATATCCTAAGTTCTGGCTTTACAACATCATCTCCATGCCCTGCAACACGTCAGAATTGGTAAAGCAACGTAAATGTTCGTAAGATGCCGCGAACTTTTCAAACAACAGTTCGTCCCAAGGCTCGCATACAAAACGGTTTGCCCCCTCAATGTTGCCGGCCCATCGGCCGTACGCGAAGAAACAGTACTACGCCGACAGGATGGCCTCCGTACTGTGCTTTAAGAGCGTCCGGGGTTGAGTAAATAGTCAGCTGTGCACCTGGCGCGATCGCTAGGTGCGGAAGCATGAAATTGCGGTCGTATCCGGCCGTATAGGCTTGGGCGCGACCAATAATGCTCTCCTTGAAGTTCGGCGGTTCAGGAATGTTCCGCAAGAGCAATTCGTTCGTGCGGTCAACGTTTTCGATGCGTGCCCAGACGTAGTTCTGTTCTGCAAATCGCAAAGTGGTTTCCGCCAGATAGCCGTTCCACGCCAAGCCATCCGAATTGTGATTGCGGCCCCAAAGCAGGGTGCTAGCCCAATTCCCGCGACCGATCGGACGGTTATACATCACTGACGCAGTCACGCGGTCAACATCTTCGTTCGGATGCAGGGCTTCAGGACTAGTCAAATGCGCGAACGAGCATTGCCCGCTCCAATTCGGGGCCGGGTTTAAGGTAGCTCGAATCGACCACGAGTCGATCCTTCCTGAGTCAATGTCCCATCGGAACTCGTCCGGCTCGCGACCGTGAAATCCCGATGCTTCGAAGCGGGCAATCCTATAAGTGAGGCCGGTCGTGATGACATCGTCGGCGACATGCGTCGAGTCTTCCAAATGGTGCCCAAGCGGGGCAAGCGGATCTTCCGAAGCTGAGGCGCGATGCGGATATGCAGTCGGGCCCATCGCCGGTTCGCCCACGGGCGCAATGTAAAAAGAAAAAAGACCGTTCTCTCCCAACTTCAAATCGTACAAAGCCGCCAGTTCCATAAGGAAATCATGCGGGTGTTGGCCATCCACAATGGGTTTGCCAAAAGCAGTTTCGCCCTGCTGGAAAACTTCGGGATAATACTGCCCGCTCACAGTTCCCGGCTCAAAGCTCAGCATCAGGCGGGCGGTGAACGTCCCCGGCCCTAGTTCGCGTTGGGCCATGGGCATGAACCAATTAGTCGAAAAGACTTTGTCTGAACCACGCGAGCCACTTTGCTGCAAAACGTTTAGGAAGGCTTCACCATGAAACATCAACATCCAATCGCGTTTCATCGTCATGAGCATCGGCATAGGCGTCGAGTTTGGCTCGGCGCTCGTACCCGATGTGGCGTGTTGGGTGATAGTCGCGATAAATGTGGTTGGTTTTGGTCTCATGCTTCCATGCACGTGTTGTGGGTTCGCCTGTCGTTCCGACGGCGGCGACTTCGGCGAGGGCATCTGCATTCCGGGCATCTGCTGTTGTGAACCTTGGCTTACCGGGAGTTGCTGTCCCCGGGTGCGAAAAGGACCTGCAAAGAGCAATAGGGCACAAACGTAAACGGTCTTTCTGCCTGACATTCCATTCCTCGGGAATTAGTTGAGTGTTTTAGCGAACCATGGCATTCGAGCCGACACGTTCGTGCGGCACGCGCAACAATGACGAGGATAGAAGATCAGATTCGAAGGACAAGAGGACGTGAGGGAGGAGAATCGTTTTCGCCGCTTCCAGAACTGGTCGCGTGCACAGGTTGTATGGCTACAAAAGCGCTGGCATATTCAGTGCAAGCCATGACATCCACAGGGGTGGAAGCAACCGGGGTTGCAGCCGGGATGTGATCACCGGTGTGGCAGCACCGATGGGGAGGACTGGGCAAGTGACGATGGCCGTGACAATTTTCCGGCATAGTCGTCTGAGTAGAAATGATGTTGCCCGCCAGCGATCCAGAGCAGGGCAAGGGAACCCCAAATCCTAGCATCAGGATCAAGGCAAACGCCGTGAGGGGCTTTGAGCTCTGCATCAGCCGAACCAACTATGATTCTACAGCGGATTATTTGAACGCTTCGGCAAGCGAGGCACGGCGACGATCGTTCACTCGCCTACGACGGTTACGACCGAGCGATCCGGTCTGTTCCACGCCGCCGCGCCCTGGTGTTTCAGCTGGTGCGCGGAGTCTTCCCAGGTCAACGTCGTGAGGAAGCCGCCGCCATTCTCGTAGGCATAGGTTTTCCCGTCGTCCTCAAAAAGCGTAAAGCTACCATTCGCTCCCGGATACACCCGTACGGAAGCGATGGTTTGCGGCTGCTGCGCGCTTTGCACTTCTGATCCAAGCGGTACGATGCTTCCCGCTCTTACAAACAGCGGCAATATATCAATCGGGGCATTCACCGTAATCGCTTGGCCGCCATGCAAGCGCTCATTGGTCCAGAAGTTGTACCAGTCACAACCGGCTGGCAGATACACCGTCCTATTCGTCGCACCCTGTTCCGTCACCGGGGCTACGAGGAAAGCCGGGCCGTACATGAATTCATCGGGAATATTTAATGCCTTGGGGTCACCCGGAAAATCCATGAACAGAGCCCGCATGTAGGGTGCGCCCGTCTGGTAGCTGTGATATGCAACGGAATATGTGTATGGAAGAAGCTGGTAGCGGAGCTTGAGGTACTTCGTCAAAATGGGTTCAGCCTGCTTGCCGTAAGACCACACCTCATTGTGATTTCTCTCTCCGTGGGCACGCATCACCGGGTGAAACGTGCCCCATTCAAACCACCGCACAAACAGCTCTGGGTAGTCCTCATAGTTCCCAATCGTGGCCCGCACGTCGGAGCCTTCGATCAGCGGTTTGTGTTCGGCGTGGTAGTCCCCGGGAATTGCCGGCGAGAAAAACCCAGCAATATCTGTATCCCAATAAGGCATACCGCTCGCGGTGAAATTCAGCCCTGCGGGGATCGAGCGTTTGAGCATGTCCCAAGTTGAAACGATGTCACTCGACCAGAAGACGGTACCGTTGCGCTGTGCACCCAGGTAAGCGGCGCGCGAAAGAATCATCACCCTCCGGTTGTCTCCAAAATCCCGCCGGAAGCCTTCATAGACGGACGCGGTGTGAAACAGGGGAAAGACGTTGTAAAAACGCGTCCCCGAACCAACCCAGAACATGTCGTTCGCCGGATCAATGTCGGGCTCAGTTTCGTCCAGCCACAGGTAGTCAAATCCATATGGCTTTACGTATCGGTCGCGAATTTTCTCCCACCACCACTTCGCCGCCTCAGGATTCGTTGTATCGAGATTCGGCCCGATAACATCCTTGGTCCACCCCATGTCCGGCTTTCCATCCGGTGTATGGATCAGCCAGCCATTCTTGAGGAGCATATCGTAGAACTGGGTGCCCGGCGCGAAGTGCGGCCATACGCTCAACAGGGTTGTTACATTCATCGCGTGCAGTTGACGATTCATCGTGGCGGGATCCGGCCAACGTTTTGGGTCAAGATCCATTTCGCCCTGCCTGGTCATGTTCAGGAAGTCCACCACAACCACGTCGAGCGGAACTCCCCTATCACGATAGCCTTTTGCCACATCCAGAATTTGTTCTTGCGTCGGATAGATTGCCTTGCTCTGGATGTATCCATACGTCGTACGCGGAAGCAGGTGAGTCGCACCTGTGAGAAGACGGTAACCCTGGTAAATCTCGTCGCTGGTCTCGCCCGCGATTACAAAATACGACACGCGGTCTCCCACATCCGATGACCACACGTTGCGATTGTTGAATCCAAGATCCACCGTTGTTTTCGATGGATTGTCCCAAATAAGTCCATAACCGCGAGTCGAAACCATGAACGGGACACAGACGTCTTCGCCGCCGATTGCGCCGTAATCATGCCAGCAGCGAATCTGGTGATCGCGGAGGTCCATCCATCCCTTCTGTTGCTGACCCAATCCGTAGTAGTGCTCGTCGGTCGGCGAATCAAATGTGGCCGTAACTCGATAGCTTTTCGCGCCCGCTTGTCCCCCTTCCGCATGCTCTGGCGTCATCATCCAGCTACGCATGTGCACCAGGATCCTGCCAGCGGTCGTTGTCACCTGCAGCGCATCATTATGCGGCCCGCGATCTGCTCCACCTCCGAAGTACTCGTCGCGCAGCTGATTATTGAGGTCGTCCAGAGGCATCGGTCGAGGTCGCTGTTCCTCCGAGAGGTCCCCTGGGGCTACACGTACCACCAGTCGCGCTGATCGGAACACGTCGCCGCCTTCGGAATCCCGCTCGCGCGTCCACCCTGAGGCTGACGGCGTTGCCACAAATCCAAATCCCGGAGTCCCGGTCGCACCGGCCGTGTCGGTGCTCAGGGTCACACGCAGAATGTTTGGGGCATAGGGCTCGAGCGAAATCACGCGGCCATCCCGCTCCAGCACCAGGGGACCGCTCTGGGCAACTGCTGCCATTCCCAACAATACGATTACGACTGCCGCTCCCAAACCGCCCGTGAATGACTTCCGCCCCAATCGATTGCTCATGCTCCGCCTCTCAGCCGGCATTAGGAGTTCAACCAGCATGCATGTCTCCCCGGCAATCGCTTGGCTGCGACAAACATCAGGCAGATTCGTGTCTGATGTCGCAGCCGCGCGCTCAACCAGCCCTAACTATCATGTCATCCCGAGAACGAATATTCACAAAGGGAGGGGGCCGGGGAACATCGATGCTAAATAGAAGAAGGTAAGGCCCGTCTTGTTCAAATGGGCCGCGATTGAAGAACGCATTGGAAATGATAGGCGCGGTTTAAGGAATTTCAGAGTGCCGATCGGCGCTTCATTCCAAGAACGCGCGAGGTGCGGACGTCGTGCTATTTAAGGGCAACCCACCGGACCGTCGACAGATCGAGCCATCGGTTCAAGCGGCGAAAGAAGGGAAGTCGACCCGCTGCATGGGATGTAAGAATCCTGCAACCTTCGCTGCTGACGAGTCTGCCCGGAAAAGTCGAAGAAAACGACTAGATCACCCGGACGCCACCGGATGAGCCGCCGATCACAATGATGTCCCTGTCGCCGCGGACTTCGCACGCTTCAGATCGTCGAAAACGCGAAGCGATAGCTTAGTCCGGCTCTCTGCGGATCTTTTTCCGGGCACGCTTTCTCGCTAGAGCTTGTTTTACACGGCGCTTGGCACCGGGCTTCAAATAGAAGGAGTGACGCTTTACTTCCTTAATGATGTCTTCCGTCTGCACCTTCCGCTTAAAGCGCCGCAAAGCACTTTCAATGGACTCACCTTCTTGCAGTCGAACTTCTGCCAACGAAACACCTCCACACAACATTTGAATACTTAACCTTACCCTATCGTGATACTAGAAAACCACTTTTTCAGCACGGGCCGGGCGTCAATTTCAAGTCCGGGCACAGGCGAAAAACTGGTCTGGTATACTGTTTATGAAGCTTTGTACGGTTTGCTTGTTCATGCGGGATCCTCTCTTTCGGGTCAGCCTCACCTCCGCCTTTCCTGCCTTCCGATAAATTCAGAGCCCAAGCTAAATGGAACGTGAGCGGCATGGGAACTCCTGTGTGAGTGACAATAGGCCCCTCCAGAAGGAAACAAATTCGAATGACCACTTTTAGAGAACTGCCGCTTTCTGCTGTCCTGCAGCAGAAGCTGGCAGCATCCCAATTCACAAACTTAACCCCTATCCAGGCGCAGGCAATAGCTCCCGCCCTCGAAGGCAAAGACATCATCGGAACCGCCCAAACCGGCACCGGCAAAACACTGGCATTTCTAATTCCGGTGATCGAGATGCTGAATCGTGAGGCCTTGCCACTGCCGAGTGCGCTCGTGCTTCTGCCTACACGGGAGCTCGCGATCCAAGTGGAGGAGCAATATGAGCAGCTGCGGGGCAAGCGCCTCGAGAAAGCAGCTTTGATCGTTGGGGGGCTTTCCGAGAAGAAGCAGATTCAGGCGCTCCGCAACGGATCGCGCCTAATTATTGCAACCCCGGGACGTCTGCAGGACTTTATTGACCGCAAGCTAATCAATCTGCGCGGGGCAAAAGTTCTCGTGCTCGATGAGGCGGACCGGATGCTGGACATGGGCTTTCTTCCCGCAATCCGGCGCATTGTGGCGGTACTGCCCGACAATCGGCAGACGCTGTGTTTCTCGGCGACCATGGAACAGTCGGTTGCCCGGCTGGTGAAAGAGTACACTCGCCAACCATTGCGCATCGCTCTGGGCTCGGTTCTAAAGCCGGCGACGAGTGTCAAATTGAGAGCCTACGAGGCCCGTCCCCAGCAGAAGATGGAATCGCTTCGCGAACTACTGGGCACGGAGGTAGGACAAACCCTGATCTTTACCCGCACGAAACGGGGCACTGAACGCGTCGCTCGGGAGCTCATTCGTGAAGGCTTCAGCGCGGCGATGATCCATGGAGATCGCTCCCAGTCCCAACGCAACCACGCACTCAATGGATTCCAGGAAGGGCGATATCAAGTCCTGGTTGCAACCGATATTGCAGCGCGCGGTTTGCATGTTGACGACGTTGCTCATGTTATCAACTACGATTTGCCGACCTTGGCGGAAGACTTTATCCACCGGGTCGGACGTACTGGTCGCGCGGGATCGCAGGGCTGCGCTTCGACCATCTTCACCCCGGTCGAGATGATGGACCTAAGAGCGATTGAGCGTACTCTTCAGCTTCGAATGGAGCGCAGGCAGTTTGATCCTGCATCGTCGCTGCCGAGGCGGACGGTTCAGAACACGCTCGCCAGCCGTACACTGACTGCTCTGCCCGGCGAAGTTTTCGTTTAGCTGTAACAAAGTGGGGCCACACTTTGAATGGCGGCACTTCATCACGTGCTGAAATGTATTTTCGTCGCGCAAACCTCGCAAACGGATTTTTGCTCTTCTCCTTCAACCAGCCAGGGCAAGGATATGCAAACGAAATTCCGAAAAATGGAACTACTTGCATTTTCTTGCGCATCTTCTACTTTCCTGGTGTATGCTGCTGGCGTTTTTTGGGTGTGATCTCCTTCCGTGGGCTGATCTTAAACAGAAAAGGAGAGTAAGAAAATGCCGCAAACCTCGTCGGTTGCGATCCCCCGCTTTCTGCGTCTTTTCCCAGTCCTTGTTTTTCTGCTGGCAGTTACTCCGCTCAGCGCAACTGGATGGCACACCAATGCAACCCAAATCGTGAATCCTTCCGGTGGTACCTACGCGTTCAGCGGCGTCAACTGGTACGGTGCCGAAACCACAGCGTTCACTCCCAGCGGCCTCTGGGCACAGGACTACAAATTCATCCTGAACGAAATTAAGCAGAACGGGTTCAACACTATCCGCCTGCCGTACTCGAACCAGATGTGGGAAACTGATCCGGTTCCTTCCAATCACTATGTAGGACTTTGCCCCACTTGCAAAGGCAAACATGCCCGCGACATTCTGGCGATGGTCCTGAACTACGGCGGCTCGATCGGCCTCCATTTCGTGATCGACAACCATCGCTCTGAGGCTGGCAATTCGACCGAAGCCAACGGACTCTGGTACTTCGTCAGCGGCAACAACAACTACCCGGAATCGAATTGGACGAACGACTGGGTCCACGTCATCGACTGGGTACATGGCACCGCGCAAACCCAAGGTGCGACCGACACCATCGCGGTGAATTACTTGGCATCCGACGGTTTCCCGATCGTTATCGGTTACGACCTGCGCAACGAACCTCATACGGTGTGCAGCCACAGCGGGTGCAACTACCTTGGCGGCTCGACATGGGGGTCCGGTGACGGCATTGATCCAACCGTCAACCCCAATCCCAATCCGTTCTCAGTCACATGCGTTTCAGGTTCAACTTGCCACGACTGGCGCCTTGCGGCAGAACGAGCGGGTGATGACATCCTCGGCGAAGCGAACGCCCACGGGTGGGACTTGCCGATCATTTTCGTTGAGGGGATCTCGCAATATCCGACAGCAACCGGAACACCGTCCAACGGCCCCTATGACTTCTACTGGGACGGCGGCCAGTTGCAGGGAATCAATGGCAACGCGAGCAATCCCGGCGCGCCAGTCGTTCTGAACGCGGGTGGCAATGCCAGTTCTCTCGGCACCGCGATCAGCAACCAACTCGCTTATTCCGCTCACGACTACGGCCCGAGCTTGTTTCAGCAGCCCTGGTTTACAACGGACACTTGTTACGTCAGCGGCTGCTCACCGCACAGTTTGGCCGACATATGGACGTCGCATTGGGCCTTTATCGATCTCGGGCAAATTAATCCCGTGTGGCCGGGACACAGTTCCTATCCCTGGGGCAACACCGGCGCGACCCCCTACAATTCAACCCCAGTTTGGATCGGCGAATTTGGTACGGGAACCAGCAGCAGCGACATCAATTCGAGTGGTCCTGGCTCGCAGGGACAGTGGTTCACCGACATGGTGAACTTCATCAACAGCAGCTACACCTTAACGTCCTCCAATAACCCTGGGTATACTTTGCCACCTTTGAATTGGACCTACTGGTCGATCAATGGCAATGACAGCTTCGCGATTCTGAACAGCAACTGGAATGCACTAATCCTTCCTGCCAAGGTTTACTCATTCCTCTGCTTTGACGAGCAACCGCCGTTCGCTTTGACTCATGGCACCGGCACAGGCCAATGCGGAAGTACTGGAGCGCTGCCGAACCCACAGTAAGCGCAGCCACCCTTGTAAAGGGTGGCTTTCTCGTTTGCACGCAAGACATGCGGTTTGGCATAAGGCCCCTGCATTTCTTTTCATCACTAGCCCGCAGAAAGTGAGGCCACCTATCTGGAGGCGAGCAAAAGATGCAAAGTTTTTGACCGATTACACAGTTTCGGCGACGCGTATATTTCGGATGAAAGGGTTTCCCCGCACACAGGTTTGTCGCGGTCAAACTTCCACATTGACAAGTTCTTGCCGAAGAGCTCAGAATGGCCGACTGATGCCGCTTTCGTCCAATCCGAGAGGACTTGCTTTCCAATTACCCGACTTCGGTCTCGCAAGTGTCTGTTCGAGGGGAATAGACTCAAGGAGGATTCATTTCATGAAAGTAGTACGAATCGAAATACTTGGCATGCTCCTGCTTGCGGTGCTCGGTCTAACAGTCAGCATGGCTGCGCAAGAAACACAGATGGCACCCGGCAACGAGCGAGCGATGTTCACCCGATTCCCGGGAAAGCTCCGCAGTCCGAAAAATACCATTGAAGCTGCGGCGACCCCGCTTCAAACCTGGAATGGATCGTTCACCCATCAGGGAACGACCTACAACTACAACATGGTGGGGACAGCGCCGTCGACGGGTACGTCCACAACGGTTCAAGTAGAAATCATTCCGATCAAGATTGTCATTGCCGGAAAGGGCCGGAATGGCGGAGCGACATACGATCCAGCAAAGGTTCTCTCCAACGGGAACTCGGTGACCGCTAATACCGTTCAATCGCCAGTGTTCAGCGGAATCCCGTTTACCTCGGGTGGCGTGAGCATGGGGACCACTCAATACATCGATGCCTACCAGCGGGCAAACTTTTGGGGCACGGTGCAGACTCACACCGGGTATCACCTGCTGCTGGGAGGGCCAACGGTGCTCTCAGAACAGACGCTGAGTCCTCCATCCCGTTCCGGCAAAACTGGATCCGTGTTCGGGTTTACAGCGGGATTGGTGGACATAAACTGGTTCGATTCCCAGCTCCAAGCGCTGATTACGAAATTGGGGATTACTCCGAACACCCTCCCGATCTTTTTGACTTATGACGTCTATCTGACGCAGAACGGCCAGTGCTGCATCGGGGGATATCACAGCTCGACCGGGCTGGTGAGCGCACCGCAATCTTATGCGCACGCCACATACGTAGACCATCCCACCTTCTCGCAGAACGTTTCGGCCCTTTCGCATGAAATCGGGGAATGGGCCGACGATCCGCTGGTTGTGAATATTAACGGGAATAACACGCCGTGCGGGATTCTGGAGAACGGAGATCCACTCGAAAACACTGCGAACTTCGGCGATTTTCCCTTTACGGGTAGCAACGGATTCAGTTACGAGTTGCAGGATCTGGTGACATTGCCGTACTTCGGAGCGCCGACGAGTACGTCCGTGAACAATGAATTCACGTTTCAGAGTGAATCCCTGGGAGTCTGCCAGAACGGTTCTTAGCCGTTTTCTGGCTCAAGTTAAGACCCTCCCCCTTCGGCCCGCTAGGTCAGCGGGCTTCTTTTTTGGCTTGTAGGGGATGCAAAATCAATCGGTTGCCATTGAATCCGCCGATTTATCGGATTCGTCACAGCGGCGGTGCAGGACTAGGCGCTCACAAAACTGGATCAGCGGAACTCGTTGCGGCAATGCTGCGATTCTTCGCCTCCGCCAGAGCGGTGGATGGAGGGTCTCGCGTTCTTGAGCGTTTTCTCCACGACGAAGAACACTCGATGCCCATCTTGGTTGAGGCCGGATTGGTCCACCGTGTAGTGAAGCCATTCCTCCCCTCTTGGATGGCAATGCGATTTCATCTCGGTCATCGACGGGACAAACTCTCAGCTTTCTCCTGCAGCTCCGCCCAGCGCGCAAAGAGCTTATCCAAATCATTCTGTGCCGACTCCAATTCAGCTTGAGCAGAAACGAGCTTGGGTCCGTCGCTGGCAATCGCGGGATCTTCCAGGGCGGTACGTTTGCTTTGTAGTCTCTGCTCCGCGTCGGTAATACGCTGCTCAATACCGGCATATTCTCGCGCTTCGAGGTAGGAAAGCTTCGTTTGTGTTTGAACAGGTGGAGCAATGGAGCCTGGAATAGGCGGCGATGAGGTCGTGGTCTCGTTCCGGGCGCGTCTGCGTTCTGTCTGCCAAATTTCCCATTGACCATAGTCGGCGAAGCTTTCTACCCCTCCTTGACCATCGAGGCCAAGGACGACGGTAGACACTCGATCCAAGAGGTAGCGATCATGCGTGACCAAGACGAGAGAACCACGGAATTCGAGCAGGCTCTGCTCGAGGATTTCGAGGGTAGGAATGTCGAGGTCGTTGGTGGGTTCATCGAGCAGAAGAATATCGGCCGGTTGCAGCATGAGTTGGGCAATCAACACCCGAGCGCGTTCCCCTCCGGAAAGCCGCTCCACAGGTTGGTCCAGTTGTTCGCCGCTGAACAGAAATTTGGCGGCCCAGGATGCAACATGAATCACGCGATCTTGATATAAGACTGAGTCTCCCTCGGGAGCGAGTGCGCGGCGCAGGCTCAAGCTCAGGTCGAGTTGGCGACTCTGGTCGAAATATATGATGCGCAACCAATCGGCGCGGCGAATTTCACCGCTCCTGGGAGCGACTTCGCCAAGCAGCATGCGCAACAGGGTTGTCTTGCCACTGCCATTGGGTCCGACAACGCCGATCCTCATCCTGGCGGAAACGATGAAGTTTAAGCTTTCGAACAAGGTGCGATTCCCAGCTTCGCAAGCGACCCCCTGCAGTTCGATCAATCGCTTGGTCTTTCGATCGGTTGCTGAGAAATCAATTTTCGCGGTGGCGCTGCGGGTTCTGGCATGCAGGCCGGCAAGTTCGCTCATCAGCTCGCCGGCTTTATCGATGCGGGCTTTGGATTTCCGGGTACGGGCTTTCGCTCCACGCCGAAGCCACTCAATTTCGGAGTGAACCAGGTTTTCCAAAGCCTCCTGACGCTTCGATTGAGCGTGAAGGAATTCTTGTTTTTTTTGCAAGAAGTCGGCGTAGCTCCCGTGCACGCGCAGCAGACCCTCGGGATACACCCGGTTAAGCTCGGCCATGTCGGTTACAACATTTTCGTGGAAGTACCGGTCGTGGCTTACGATCACGCAGGCAAATGGCGCCTGGCGCAGCAGATCTTCGAGCCATGCGATTCCGGCGAGGTCAAGATGATTTGTGGGCTCGTCGAGCAATAAAACATCTGGTGTCTGAACTACCGCCTCGACGATCGCCAGCCGCTTTTGCCAGCCTCCTGATAATGTAGCAGCCTCCAGTTCGAGATCCTCAAAACCTGCCCGGCCCAGGGTCTCTGCAAAGTGGGCGCCGTTTTCGGTATCGGGCGTCAGGGAGTGTTCGATCGATCTCTCGATGACGGTCCGAATGCTCACTCCAGCGAGAAACCTAGAATCCTGTTCGACGTAGCTCAGTTGGAGGCGCTTTCGTACTGCCACGTTGCCGCTGTCTGGCTGTTCCGTGCCGGCTAGAATTCGGAGCAGTGTGGATTTTCCGGAACCGTTAGGGCCGATTAGCCCAATTCGGTCAGTCCCAGAAACTGTAAAAGAGACATCCTCGAAAAGTGGCTTCGCACCAAATGCTTTCGAGATATTTTGGACGTTGATAATCGCAGGCAACGGCTACGCTCCCCGGTATTTTTGAGGTTATCAAGAAACGCATGTCTGAGGCCACGCGTCGCTCGACCGCTGGGTCCGGTCGTAAACGAGTCAAGAGCTCCGCTATTCTGCGTCTCTACCGCTCAGGCAACGCACTTTGGCGGCGGATCTGCTTATTTCACCGCTGAAACGGCGACCGGGCGTTTTTTTGGCCAGTTCAATGGGATAGGGACGCGGATGAATTCTTCCCCGCATCTTCGATGATGACGTCGGCAGCCTTCTCGCTGATCATGTAGATAGCCGTCACGATGAAATATCCCGGTATCTTCGGGAATACCGAGGCATCCACGACGCGCAGCGCTTGCGTCTTTCGAACCCGGAAGCGACTGTCAAGTACTGCCATTGGATCGTCATCAGCGCCGATCTTGTTAGTGCATGAAGCATGGTGGCCCCAAGCCTCGTTTTGAATGAAGTCCCGCAGTCTTCGTGGAGTGTCATATTGGGGACCGGGGCAGATTTCCTTGACACTTCCCAGGCTTTTGTTCATTTCGCGAACGAATTGGACTCCGTCGACGACCGCATCGAGATCTGTTCCCCGAGTGTCGCTACCCTCGGAGAAGTAATGAAACTCAATACGCGGCCACTTCGTAGGGTCTTTGGATTTTAGCGTTACGCGACCTGCTCGGTTGTTTGTGTATGCTTTTAGAACGGCCCAGGTGAATCGAGTGCGGTACCGTTCAAACAGCTGTGAATAACCGGGGACGTATCCGCGGAAGAATCCGGGGAGGCCAAAGATGTACAAGTCAGGTTCTAATCGAGTTTTCTCCGAACGTTTCAATATTCCGATCAGTGAGCCATTCGATGTGTACAGGCCCTGGCCCTTCTTCCAAAGCAGAAAGGAAGGATCAGGCGGAGTACCCTGTACAGGCAGAGCAAAGGTCGCGCCGTCCAGCAACTTGAAAGGCTTGTCAAACTCTCCGATCACTCCGACCTCGTAACGGTCTTGTAGGTTTTCGCCAACTCCAGGCAGGTTAGCTATAACGTTTATTCCAAGGTCGCGAAGTTCCTTCTCCGGCCCTACCCCGGACAGCTTGAGAAGCTGAGGACTGTTAAAAGCGCCGGCGGCGAGAATCACTTCCCGGGAGACACGGACTTGGGTCGGCTCGGCAGGTGCAGAGCCGGAACCTGACTTACGAGCCGCTGGATCAGCCTCATAAAGATGCTTACCTTGGTAGAACTCCACGCCTATCGCTTTTGGAAATAACTCGGGTGCCTGCGGGGCCTCAAATAGAATCTTGGTGGCAAGGCAATGCTTCCAGATCGTGAGGTTTGGGTGCTTTTCTGCAGTTTTCAGCAGAAGCTCTCGGGGACCATTTCGTTTTCCATTCGCGACGGCTAGGGGAGTGAAAGCCAAGCCCTCCCGCATGTCAATGCCACTACGCGAGTCATTAGGATCAAGCCGTGTCAGCAGGGCAAGAAATGGATGCTCAAGCCCGGTTCTGAGCGCAAGCTTGATTGCCTTGAAGAGGAGTTTCAGAATGGCTTTGTCTTTGAGCACCAGGTGTGGATTCGCTTCACTGGTGGTCAGCCACCCCCTAAAGCCATGGCCGTGACGCCAATCACGCCACTCCTTGCGCCGCTTGAGCAGCGCGATGATCGACCAGAAGAGTCCGTACAGAGTGTACTTAAAGCTGCCGGGACGCGCGATGTACTGGCAATTCTCAAGGCGTGCAAAATACTTGTTCATGTTGGCAGCAGTCCACGTCTCATCGCCGCATACAGCCGCTATGTAGTTCCAGTCTTGCTCCTGCGGAGTCACAGTAATCATTGCATTGTGAGCCGTACAGCCGCCCAGTGTTCCGGCACGCGGATACCAGATGCCATTTACACGACTCTTACTCACCGGATCGAGCTGGACAAACTTCGAATCCTGGCTTTGGGTGGTGTCGTCCGAATAATGGCGGACGAAGTAATCCCATTGACATTCCTCGTACTCGGTCGACAAGCCATGAAAGATCGGCACTTCATACATGAGACGACCGTTTTCGCTTTCCGAGCATGGGTCACCGCCCGCTTCCATCAGCAATACCTTGAAGCCAGCTTTCGCCAAGTTGGCCGCCAGCGGACCGCCGCCTGCGCCGGAACCGATGACAACGTATTCAAATTCCGTGTCAGCCATTCAGTATGAAAGTCAGAATCTTTTCAGAAACTCGATTAGATCCTTCTTGTCCTCATCGCTGAGAGCAGGTTCTCCATCGTATCCGGCGCCGAAGTAATGGCCGCGGTTGACGACATAATCCGGGCACTTACTTAACTCCATCAACTGAGTAGCGAGCGGGGAGAATACTCTGCGAGCCTCGTCATCGGTTGGGTTCGGACCGAGCTTTTTCAAATCGGACTTGATCTCGAGCAGAAGGTGCAAGAGTTTGCGATCGTGATTCAGTCGTCCCCACAAGTCTTTTTCTTCGGGTCTGACCATTAGGTTAGCCAGCAGACCGACAGGAGTACCCCTGGGAATCGGACCAATCTCAATGCCGCCCTCTTCGGTGTTTGGGCTTTCTCCTTCAAGTCCGCTTTTCTTAAATACACTCGGCAGCAGCCACTTGCCCCAGCCTTGGATGCCTTCGGGAACGTAACCAGAGGCTACTCGCAGGTAGCTGGTGATGGTCGTGCGATCTATCACCCCCTGGTCGTGTAGCACCGAATCTTTGTCCCGCTTTTCTGGCCACAGCATCTTTGTAATCCCGTCATCGAAATACTCCATGCGTTTTTGCACTGTCGGCTCGGGATTGTAGTCGTAGTCGTACTTACCACGTTTGGGTTCGCTGCTCTTACCCACACTATTGTTAAGCAGAAATGGAGCAGTCGACCATACGCTTATGAGCGATGCAGGACGCGTGAAACCCCGTCCTCCGCCTGGCAACTCATATTGTTTTCGCTCTCCGGTTACTGGGTTCACTACTGCGACGGTGCCAGCCGACGGGAGTTGCTTATACGTCTCGGAGGAAAAGTTATCCCAAACATTGTCACGTATCGCATTGGTTGCGAGCGGGCTACAGGCATTCGTCTTCAGCAGTGTGACCGGAACCCGGTGCTCGGCGGAAAGGAAGTTGCCGTCAAGAAAATCGGGAGCGAGAACGATGTCCCGCATCTTCGACTTGAACTCCTCGGTTTTCGTCCAAGCCCAGTATCTATTCCAGCAGTTCAGATAATCAGGCCCGGCACAACCTCCAGGTTCGAGACCATCCTCTGGTTTGTCTGGCTTCGGCAGTTTGCTTGAGTGGCAGCGAGCACAGTTTTCCGCGAAAACAATCTTGCCCCGATTGAGTTTTTTCGCATAGTCTTTGTCCCTGTCGGGATCACCCAGATACTTGCGGCCACCAGGGGCATCCTCCAATTTGTGCGGGGTGGCAGTTTTGAGGAAGAAAAGCGCCATATTGGCGGTTTGCGCTTCTGTGGCTTCCCAGTAGGCGGAATTTTTGCGTGCAACCGCAATCTCGATCGGGGTAACTTTCTTACCCCCGACTAATGGTCGGAAATGAAGCAGCCATTCTTCACTGAATAGGCCGATATTCAGGTAAACGCGATTGAGCGCTCCAAGAGCGCCCACCGAATCCGCTCCATCTTTCAGAACTCTGGGTGAATAGACGGTGGCAGGAGGTATGTAAAATTGCGCCAAGGGCGAATTGGGGGGGACGAAGTCATTGAGTTGCTTGTTATCAAGACTTCCTCCTGCCAGCGTTTCCTTGCCGAATCGCTTTGCTTGTTGAAGTCGCGGCCCGAGATTGTAGATCGCATTCATCGTCCGAGGATTGTTGATGTTATCGGTAGAAACCAGCGAAGTATCAAGTGACCCTGGCCGCGAGGTGTGGAACATCTGGAAGATGTAGTTAGAAGGATCTGCGTCCCAGTCGAAGATGCGGTCAACCCAGAAATATTGCGCCCCGACATTGTTTGAGAGATTTGCCCACATGGGGTTCTCCGGGTCAGCCGGCGGTTTGATGGGATTTGGGCCCACGTGACAAAATCCGCATGACATGCCAACTCTGTAAGGACGAATCAGCTTTTTGTTCCGGTAGTAGCTTGGATCCGTATAGAACTTTTCAGGATCCCAATCCCGGGCCGCTTGGGCGTCGAAGTCCGGATTAGGGAACAAGCGCAGCCCCACAATTCCAGTTGCATACCCGTAATACGAACCAACCGGCATTTTTTTGGGCAAATGTTGGTCGGGCCTACCATCTGGCAAATCCATGCCGCGGAAGCCTACTTTTACGCCTTGATATTTCTCTTCATTCTCGAAGGGGTCGGGAGGACAGTCTTTGGAAATAATCCGCTTGTCCAGCCAAAGTCCGAAACGATTCGGGTCCGGTCCGGTCGCCTTCTGGAAGCAGGGCTCGTTAATCAAGCCCAGGTAACTCCAGCGATTGTCTCTGCTGAACTTCAGAGTCGGATGCGACGACAGGGTTTTCAGAAAATCAAGCGCGCCAAAGCTGTCGTTCGTAAGGTGGTTCCACAAACGATCGTTACCGCCTGTCCAAACAACCCAGGTGTTCCGCCCTTTGATTTCCTCTGGAGCCAGTGCAACCACGCCATCCTTGTTCTGATCCATGTCATGGAAATAGTCTTCATCGGCGGCTGAGAAAGAACTCGCAGGGCGGTTGGCTTGCCGAGCTTCGTCAAGCACTGTGCCGGGTTGTGGCCCTCGGTGTGCCCACCACGCATGGATTACTAGAAGGAGACCTACAGACACCAGAAGCAAGGCGAAATATGCGATTTTCCTACCTGGGGAACTCATTTTGTGCTCCTCTCTTGCGGGCTTCAGCGCTCAACGATGCACGTGAAAATTCCGGCGATGGGAACAATCGATTACCCTAGGCATCATGCCGAGTTTTGTAAATTTTCTGTGTACACCAAGCTAAAGCTGGGCCGGTCCACGAAAAGCGTGCGGTTCGCCCCAATTCTCAAAAAGGTGGCCAAGCGCCACCAAGAATAGAACCAGCCTCTAGCGGATTACTCCGCTTACTAAGCAGACCTGCCCTGTTGGGGAAAGCGGCAACAGAAGCCTCTAAGATGAGAAGGGCGAACATCGTCTCAATCCTTCGTGTCGCCGAGTCGCGAACAAGATATACAGTCGATTTCTGAATGTCAACCATAACTTGGATCTAGAGGAGGAGCTAGCAATACCTTGTTACACTTTCGGAACAACTTCCCGAATTAATCTTCGGATACAGCACCCGCCCTGTAAAATTTAAGGCTTTGTTCGGTCGGTCATTAATGGTCCAGCGTAACGCTTTGTGAGCGTCTCAGTGAGAAATGTGGGGAACGCTTCGTATGAGTTGTTTTTGCCGCGCAATGTTTTCGCTGAACAGAATGCGATCAGCATTGCTCAGCTCGTGCAGGATGACCCGCTCGTAGAGTGACTCCAAAGCGCTTGTTCAGTCATTGTTAAACTCCAGTAAGTTTCAGCGCTAATTATCAAAAACTATGTCGGCATCGAGGGATCGGTCACGGGCCGGCACTCACGATCTTTGCAATAGCCTCGCGATGTCGTTCGGCTTGGTAGAGGAAACGATGGTGCCGGGCAGCTGATGAGCCTTGCGTCTTTCTTCGGGGATCCCTGGATCCATCAACCCTCGCCATGAACTGCAAACGCAATCCTATAGAGCAGAGACATGCTGTTGGCTCGGGGCAATTCTCTCGAGGATCACGGCAGCGATTTGCTGAACCGCTTTCAGACTTTCGCGCAGAAGGTTGGCATCTCCATGCCAAAGCTGGATGTAGTCTTGGGACGCGCTTCCGTTCTGTAGTCCGACTGACTGGCAGATCACAAAGGCCACCGCTTCGGCCTCGGTTTCACGAATCTGTTTCGTCGTCATCTTTCGACGTTCGCCGCGATGAAGCATTTCGTGTGCGACCTCATGGGCAAGCGTGGAAAACTCCTCGGCCGGCTCCATCCCTGAAAGCAACGTGATTTTCCCGCCGTGGGAAAGACCCTTTGCGGGAGCGATTCGTTCTGAGAAGCAAAGCTGGATACTCTGGGATTCCACGAACTTGAAGAGGCGTTCTCGGTATCCGCTGACATCTCCGTTGACTTCAGTCAGCGCGGGGAGTTCTTCGCCTTCGGTTTGGCTGACATCGAAAACATAGGCCGCCCGGAATCCGTATGGTCTGGATTCGTCGTTGAGCCCCATGTCTGCTTCGGGTGCGCGTTCGCTTTTCTCCCGTTTTTTACAAGTCATGGGAGCCAGAATGAAAATGCCCTTTTCTCCGCGTTTAACGAAGCGGCCAAGCGAGTTCCAAGTACGGAGACCGGCCACGTGGGTGGCCTCGGGCTTTTGGCGCGCGATGAGCATTACATTGCCGAAGCTATAGGTGTGAAACTTCGCCATTGCTCGGAGGTAGGCGGTGTAGACTTCACTGTGCCCGGATTCCAACGCAGCAATGAGAAAATCTATAGCCTCTTTGGTTCGTTTATTGACTTCTTCCAATTTCATGGGTTTCCCTTTCTGCGGTCCTAGGGCTCGACCCTAAAAGCTTTCCGCTCATCTGACACAAAATTTGCGGCCTCGGGCCCAAGCGGACTACCATGGCCCTAAAAAGAGTCCATTCGGTCCGGAGGAGCTGCAGGTCTCGCACATTTGGGCGCTAGCCTATTCATTTCTAAGGACCTGTACGGCAACCCTCGTTGGCGTGCAGCAACCCAGCCGGTTCACGCGCTCGTCCCGCGGGGGCGCAGGCGCCGAAAGACCTCTCCACTACCTAATCTGCTCGACAAGAAGAAAACGGACCGCACATTTAGTTTTTTTTAATTAGTTTTTTTATGCGGATTGCGAGCTGGTTTGAGGCGCAGCAGCTAGAGCAATCGGTCCGAGACCTTCTAGGCACTTGAATTGCCGTCGCAAACGGCGGTGTCACGGGGAGATACCATGAGTCGTAAGTAACTGAAATCTAAGCGACGGATCACAATCGTTTAGCAGAAACGAGCGCTTTTTGGAAATTCTTGCCGAACCCACAGAAAGTGGGCCGGACGGTGAGGCACTTGTCTGCTAAACAAGGGTTCTCGAAAGAGGTTAGCGGGTTCGACTCCCGCACTCTCCGACATCGCGGAAGGTACTGCTGAATGGTCGGCAACTGGCCCTGAAAGCCAGAGCGTCGTGATGAGCGACGGGCGTTCGATTCGTCTGCCTTCCGCCAAGTTTGCACAGGTGCGTGAGCCAGGCCGAAACGACCGGCTGTAACCCGGTTTCCCCAAGTGGGACACGGAGGTTCAAATCCTCCCCTGTGCACCATGTGCCAGCGTGCGCGAATTGGAATAGCGGCCTGTCTTAGAAACAGGTGTTTGAGAGTTCGAATCTCTCCGCTGGCACCAGCCTTTTTTCTGACGGACCACGCAGTGGTTACTCGACGACTAGAGCCTTGGATCGACGGGTTCGCTTTCCAAGGCGAGAACTCCAAACACACACTCGTGGACGCGGCGAAGCGGTTCCTTGTGGACGAAACGCTCCAATGCTTCGATACCTAACGCAAACTCACGGAGAGCGAGTGACCGCTTCGCACCCAAGCCCCGGCTCTTGAGCCTGCACAAGTTATCGGGAATCGTGTATTCGGGTCCGTAAATGATTCTCAAGTACTCGCGCCCGCGAACTTTCACGGCTGGTTGTGCCAAACCCTTTTGACCTTAGAAACGAATTCCAGAGGCTTCACCACCATCCCTTCGCCGCCACGCGCGGTCAGTTCTTCCCACCATTGAATTCCCTTCGTTTGATCCTCCGCATTAGTGAGATCGATAACCCGGTAGGGTGTTGCCAGCAGAAGCTCCGAGTCCGCGCGGCAGATCTCAGCGAGCGTTTCCATGTGCCAGACGTGATCCTTCCCTGAATGCACTCCGCCTTCGCTTGCGAGGAGGTGAAAGGGTGCAAGTTCAAGATCAGCGAGCGAATGAACAGTCCAACAATACTGTCGGTAGGCTTCCACATACCGAACTGCAGCCTCGCGTCGTTGTTCATAGCTTTCGAGTAGCGAGGAGATCTCTGGAATTTGTGGAGCCTGGTCCAAGGCCGTAACGGCGAGCGGCAAAGCAGCGTCTTATTGTGCCTTGACATCACTAGAGGACGGTCGTACTCTTTAGCCATGCGATACTCGCGAGAACATAAAGCGCAAAGCCACGAGAAGATTCTTTCGATGGCCGCCCGCTCTTTTCGCGAACGTGGCGGGGACACCAGCGGCATCGGGACGGTGATGAGGAAGGTAGGGCTGAAAAAAGGAGGCTTCTACCGGCATTTTAAGAGCAAGGACGACCTTTTCGTCGAAGCTGTAGCACGGGCCCTAGACGAGACCGGAAGAAGTATGGTGGAGGTTGCCAAGTCCGCGCCCGAGGATCAAGCTCTGCGGGCCATTATCGAACGCTACCTGAGCGTAAGCCACGCGAATTCGCCGGGATCCGGTTGCGTGCGCGCCGCCCTCGGGCCGGAGCTGGCACGAAAGCCGTTGCTCGTGCGCAAACGGATTGAGGCGTTGCTGGAAGCGTATCGTGAGCGGCTATTGCCATTTGTTCCTGGTCGGACGCGAGAAGAAAAACTAGCCAAGACTAGGTTGTTGTTTTCCAGCATGGCCGGAGTGTTGATGATGGTCCGTGTCATTCCAGATCCTCAAACGCGTGAACAGCGGTTGAGAGAGGCGAGGAGCTTCTTCCTGAAGTCCTTCGCTGAAGAATAAATTTTTTTGTCCACTAAGAGTACGCTAGTACTCTTTGACTGAACGTAACTTGCCAAAGCTGGATCGAGAGGAGAACACCATGAAATTCATTTTGCTTTTTCTTATGGCGGCGATTCCGGGGGCATCCGCGGCGCAATCGCAATCTGGGGCCGCTTCAGGTGTGCCGAGCACAGCTATACCTAAGACCACTGCAGTGCTCGTCATTGAGACCCCCAGGCAGGGCGTGACCCCTGGACAAATCATGGCCGTTATACCAAGAGATTCAGGCAACTGTGAAGCTCTACCTTGACGGCAAAATCCGCGAGTGGTATTCGCGTGGCGACGGTAAAGGCGTCATTGTCCTGTTTGACGTCAAGACGGAGGACGAGGCGCGAGCCATTGTGGAAAAGCTACCGCTCACGAAGGAACAGTTGTTGGATCATCAATACGTTCCCGTCGGACCCTTGATGCCGCTGAGGGCATTGAACCCAGGTGCGCTGCAATAACTCTCTTCGCCTTAGGGCTGATATAGGACGAGGAACGTTACAAGATGAGCAGGCGTGCCATTCCCAGTTCTGATCCGCGACTGAAGCTTGTCACGGCCGCGCGAGTAAACAGGAGCAGGCCATGTTAATGGCTCGAATTCTAACAAGGAGAAATTCATCATGCCACAACAGACACAGTCCAAAACCGACCCGGTCGTGCCCGGCGCAGCTATTCCTAAAACCACCGCGGTGTTGGTCATTGAGACTGCCAAGCAAGGCGTAAATCCTCAACAAATCATGGCCGTGATACCAGAAGAGATTCGGGCAACTGCGAAGCTCTACCTCGACGGGAAAATCCGCGAGTGGTATTCGCGCGGAGATGGCAGGGGCGTCGTCTTCCTGGTCGACGCGAAGACCGAGGACGAAGCACGAGACCTAATGGAAGCGCTGCCGCTCGCAAAAGAACATTTGATGGATCATCAGTACATTTCCGTCGGACCCCTGATGCCGTTGCGGGCATTGCTGGGAACAGGGGCACAGAAAAATTAAATACAACCATCATGATCAGGCC
Organism: Terriglobales bacterium; assembly: GCA_035496675.1. Classification (GTDB taxonomy): domain Bacteria; phylum Acidobacteriota; class Terriglobia; order Terriglobales; family Acidobacteriaceae; genus Gp1-AA145. Next base: position 49,846 of record DATJEL010000016.1, on the reverse strand, counting down.
ATCGGTATTCGGCGATGGCAAGGAGGTCGGACATGCCGGCACAGTACATCTTTCTAATCGACATGGCGGTGGGTTATCTCGCCTGCGCGCTGCTCATCGCAACATACGTTTGGCCACGCCTGCGAACAATGGAGCCCGTCGAGGCGCACCGCGCGATCGCTACCTTCAACGGTTTTCGCTTTCTCGGGTTGGCCTTCTTGCTCCCGGGCTTTGTGGGGCCCAACCTGCCGCGAGCCTTTGGTACGCTGGTGGCTTACGGCGACCTCGCCACCGCAGTGCTCGCAATCCTCGCGCTGCTGAGCGTACGCGTGCGCTCCCTCTTCTGGCCACTGGTTTGGATTTTCAACTTGGTTGGTCTTGCCGACCTCATAATCGACACGGCGGGCGCAGTCAGCGTGAATCTGCCGTCAGTTGCTGGGCAGCTCGGGGCGGGTTATGCGATCCTCATGGTTTATGTACCAGCGCTGTTCTGGATGCACCTCCTCGCGTTCCGTCTGCTGCTGCGAGGCGGCAAGCTCGCGAGAGCATGGCCAAATCATTTCGCAGCTTCGCGGACTCCTTTTATTGTCGTAACGAGATCGGGCTTGATATCGCGATAGAGGCCTACGAAAGTTGCGAAAACTGCACCTGAACAACCTGATGGAATATACTCGCATCTGCGGCGTCGAAGGTGTGATGCGGCCGCACGTGGAGTCCGTCCTTTGATCAAACGCGACCTAGGAGTCTCGGTACGTGAGCGTCTGCTATTCCAAAGTTCTTATTGCGGAGACCGCGGTATTCACGCGGTTGGCTGCAAAAGATCCCATATGAGCTATTGAGGACATGGAGATCGTGGCTACCATCGGTGTCAAAGAGTAGCGCGCAGATACCAGGGGCGCTGTCGGGCTAACTTTCCGGACGCGGTTGCGTTCATTTCTGAGGGGCGACTTCTCTGAACCGCAAGGGAGCGGCATGAGGCAGCACAGGCCCGATAAGGAACAAGGCGTGGCGGCTGGTTCGTCGCTAGTGTCGTTTGAATCTACCTGGCGCGACATTCGCTTTGCGGTGCGATCGCTGCTGAAGACTCCGGGATTCACGGTTCTCGCGATTCTTGTGATTGCGGTCGGAATCGGCGCGAATACTGCCGTCTTCTCTGTCATCAATACGGTTCTACTCAAGCCACTCACTTATCCTAATCCGCAATCGCTCGTGCATCTGATGAACACCGGCGATCAGGGGTCGTTCCCCGACGCGAACGTGCCCAAGTTCAATATTTGGCGGCAGCAGGCGGGCATCTTTCAGCAGACTGCAGCGTACGACAGCGGAGGCGCCGGATTGAATCTGACCGGTAGCGATCAACCGGAACAGGTGCAAGGTGTGCATGTAAGCGCCGACTATTTTTCGGTTCTGGGCGCGCCCGTGCTTGCAGGGCGGACTTTTACCGCTGCCGAGGACAGCCCACACGGCGGAAATGTGGTCGTGCTCAGTTACGGTTTGTGGAAGCGGCGATTTGGCGGAGGTCGGGGCATCGTCGGAAACACTATTCAGCTCAATCAGCAGCCTTATCAGGTTGTGGGTGTGATCGGGCGCGAATTTGTCACCGATAATCCCGCCGATCTTTGGCTTCCGTTTCAGTTTGAAATGGCTTCGCAGGACCAGGCGCACTACTTCGGCGTGATTGCGCGCTTGAAGCCGGGCATGACTGTGCCGATGGCCAATGCGCAATTGAAACTCGCCGCCGACCAATACCGGACGATGTATCCCGGCACGTTAGGGCCGAACAATGGCTTCGCGGTGATTCTGTTGCAGGAACTGATGGTCCGCGATACGCGCTCGTCGCTCTACGTCCTTCTCGGCAGCGTCGGACTTGTGCTTTTGATTGCCTGCGCCAATGTTGCGAATCTGCTGCTGATTCGTGCCACCGCCCGCAAGCGGGAGTTGGCTACGCGCTCTGCGCTGGGCGCAGGACGCTGGCACATCATCCGCCAGCTGCTCACCGAGAGTCTGCTGGTGTCGCTCACTGGCGGAACTCTCGGACTCATCCTTGGATTCGCGGGGGTTCGGTTATTGCTGGCAATAAATCCCGGGAGCATCCCGCGTATCGGCGAAGGCGGATCTGCGGTCAAGGTCGATTTGAATGTGCTCCTTTTCACGCTCGGGGTCTCGCTGCTGACCGGAATTTTGTTTGGTCTGGTACCCGCCATCACCGCTTCACATAAGAATCTTGCGGCAGTTTTGAACGACAGCAGCAGCCGTGTAGGAGCGGGCTTTCGGAGCGGCAAGGTGCGTTCCGTTCTGGTGATTAGTGAGATGGCTCTTGCGCTCGTACTGGTCATAGGAGCGACCCTGCTCATTCGCACGTTTATGAAGCTGCAGTCGGTTGATCCTGGCTTCGACACGCACAACGTGCTCACCATGGCCATGTCGATCAGCGGCGATCGGTTTCTGAAGACCAGCGGCGTGGCGCAAGTGATCCACGATGGCATGGAGCGGATCAATGCGGTTCCGGGCGTTACCGCCACTGCCGCCGCATGCTGTCTGCCGCTGCAAGGTGGCTTTGGACTGCCTTTCAACATTGTGGGGCGGGCGAACGGTAACAATCCCAATACAGGTGGAGCGGGTTACTTTCCGGTCTCGTGGAGCTACTTTGATGTGTTCAAGGTGCCCATAGTGCGCGGGCGAAGTTTCACAGAACAAGACAACGGATCGGCGCCGGGTGTGGTTATCATCAACGAGGCGATGATGCGAGAATTCTGGCCCAAAGGCGATCCGCTCAACGATCGGCTCGAAATCGGAGCCGGCATGGGGCCGGTCTTCGTCGAACCACCGCGCCAGGTGATCGGCGTTGTCGGAGATACGCGCGACGGCGGACTCAACCAGGACCCGGGCCCGACGATGTATATCCCGGTGGCACAGATGCCCGATAAAGTTACAGAGCTCAACTCGCGCATAGCGCCTTTGTGGTGGATTGTGCGCACGCGGATGGAGCCGCACTTACTCACGGCCGCCGTCACTAGCGCGATCCGCGAAGCCACCGGCGGGTTGCCGGTGGCGCACATTCGCAGTATGGATGAGATCGTCGTGCTTACGACTTCGCGCGAACGCTTCAACATGCTGCTGCTCACTACCTTCGGCGCTTCGGCTTTACTGATGGCGGCGATCGGTATTTATGGACTCATGGCTTACTCGGTACAACAGCGCACACAGGAACTCGGCGTAAGGATGGCGCTGGGAGCGCAGGCTCCTGATATTCGCAACATGGTGATTCGCCAAGGAATGCTGCTCGCGGGGATCGGACTCGTCATTGGCATTGGCGGGGCATTCTGGCTGACGAAGTTCCTGACGGGATTCCTGTTTGGAGTGAAGCAATGGGATCCGATGGCATTTATTCTGACGCCCATCTTCTTGTGTGCAGTCGCACTCGTGGCAGTCTGGGTGCCAGCGAGAAAAGCAACGCGAGTCGATCCGATTTCAGCGTTGCGATTTGAATGATCATGAAAGGACGGATGCGATAAACCCGCTCGGGAATCACTAGCTCAAGTCGACATATGAAATCGCGATGATTCGCCCGTCAGTTTTCAGTCCACTGCTGCTTTCCGTATAAGGTCGCGCAATTTTCCGGTGATCTTGTCTGACGGGAGATCTCTTGACTCAGGCTTCTTCATGCGAAGCTAATCTCTTGCCACCCTGATGGCTGAGAGTCAAGAGAAGGGCAAGCTCCAAAGTAAACTGATAAAGAGGGCCTTGCGGCGCGGGAAGAATTACTGTCCCATGGTTGGGACCATGAAAAGAAATAGATGCCGCCTGCGCAATATCGGGCGCCGTCAATTCTGTTCCGCTGCGATGCGCCGCATGATGGTCTCTAGAGTTCGGATGCGTTCAGAAACGGGACGCAGGCCAACATGTGCTCCGATTTCAAGGTACTTCCCGGAGTTACTGTCATAGGCAGGCCATTGGGGCGCGCCATCAAAGTTGGGGTCGCCAGTTTTGACGAATTCGCCCCAATACCCGCGCATCAGATTTCTGAGACGTTTATCTTCGATCGTGTGTTCCCAGTCAGCCGGAAAGGAATCGCTCAAGAAGAAGAGCTCTTCGCCGTGGTGCGCTCCGAGTCGCGAACGTTTGCCGGGATTAACGTAGGTGAAGTAATACAAATATGACTTTTCGCGCGCTTCCGTCATAGCTTTCGCGATCGAATATGCTCCGCACGCAAATTCATCGCTCTCCAGACGCAAGAGACGCTTCGGCACGTCGGCTTCGGAGCTCGCCGGATAAAGTTGAAACTCTTCCTTCCAATATTGGCCCGTGTCTGCTTGCAGGTGTTTTCTGTAGTCAGCCGGAGTGCTCAAGCCCCTATGGCCGAAAACGGTGCCTTCGTCGGCGTTGCTCCCAACCAGAGTCGGGACATGCAACTGTTTCCCCTCCGCGAAGATTTGCTCCGGTTGTTTGGGAACGACCCAACCATCCACGATAGCGTCAAAGTGCAGCCCGGGATCGTGCTTCCATGCGTTCAAAATCTCATTCGCTGGAACTTGCCGTAGCGTCCGCAGAGTGCCGGGACCGCCAGGGACCCTGAGGTCCTTAGCAAGCCGCTCTCCGGAGGCCTCGCCGGTGGTCTCGATGAAGTTGTATGTGATCGGTGCGCGGATGTCCTCGGTGAGTATGTCTTGGCATTCTCCACTTTCAAGGATGGCGCCCTGGAATAGTCCTTGTGACATTGGAGACACCATCAGCAAGCAGATGTCGACCGCTCCTGCCGATTGACCCATGACCGTTACCCTGTCCGGGTCGCCGCCGAATTTCCGGATATTCTCCTTGACCCACCTCAATGCTTGCAACTGGTCGAGAAGGCCATAGTTTCCTGACGAGCGATGTTCTGATTCCGCGGTCAGTGCCGGATGAGCGAGGAATCCGAATGGGCCGAGCCGGTAGTTTGCGCTCACTACCACCAACCCCATCTGCGAAAGGGAGGGGGCGAGCGGCGTCATCTGACTGTAGCCCTGAGTATTGCTCCCGCCGTGGAAGTAGACGAGCACCGGGCGGTTCGCATCGGGGCGACCGTCAGTCGTCCAGATATTCAGGTACAAACAGTCCTCGCTGCCCTCGATGTACGAAAACCACTGCGCCGGAAGTTGCGGGCAAGGCAAACCGAAATTGTCGGCCTTGCGCGTTCCACTCCAGTTCGGCGCCGGCTGCGGAGGTTTCCAGCGAAGTGCGCCTATAGGTGGCGCCGCGTACGGAACACCCAGAAACGCGGCGCCGTGCGGGCTTGAACCGAAATGCATGCCTTCCACGAAGCCACTTTGAATCTTGGCAACTGGCCGTTGCTTGCTCTGTGCCGCAAGAATGCCGATGTAGCCGAGTTGCAGGCAAATCAGACATGCGGCGGTCCACGTCGATCTCCAGCTCATAACATCCTCTCGGTATCATCGCTTCAAGGATTCGCTCGCAAATATTCCCCGCGGAATACCACGTTCCAAGTCCCGCCGTTGTCGCTGGATTTCTCCCAGGTCTGCTCGACCTTGCTCGGATTCAGCCGTGTTACTTTGACTCGATTCAATACTTTTACCCCATTGGCTCCGCGACTTGTTCCTTCAAATTCCGCTGTGCCGTCGGCGACCTTGCCAGAGGTAAACACGTGAACTCGACCCTCGTTGTCGGCGAACATTCCGTACCAGATCTTGTCGTCGGCGCTGTATCCAAAGACGTTCTGCCCGCGGTGACCTCGTCCGCCATCCCAGTTCTCGACTACCAGGCATTTGTCGAGCGAAAGAGTCACGGTGCTGTGAGCGTTCCCAGACGAACCCTCGCCGCCAATCTTCCAACTGCCGAGCCAATAATCAAGTTGCCGATTTGCCGAATTCGCAGCACACGAATCGGCATCAGTGGCGGCAAATCCGTTTGTTGCGAATGCCAAACCCGACAGAGCAACAAGAAAGATGGATTTCGAAGCGCCGCTCTTAAAAATCAGGATCAGTTTATTCATGGAACTCCTCCAGAGATCGAACATCACGATTGCTTGGTTGCGTTTCCCGATTCGCGTTTTTACGCGGGCGACGCCGTTGGTCGTCGAGCACGGAATCGGAATGCTTGCGAGTTCCTTCGCACTTCTAAGACTTCAAAACCCGCACTCTGCAAGCGCACGCCAAAGGTATCGGGATTTACGGGAACAAGCGTGTCGCCAATATGAATGATCTTCATAAACCAGTTCTGAAGACTGTCGCTGCCCACAAAGAAACCGCCGGGTTTCAAGACGCGGAGTACTTCCGCGAGGACCTTGTTTTGCAGTTCTCGGGAAGGAACGTGATGCAGCATGGTGAACGAAACTGCGCCAGAGAACTCCGACTCTACAAAAGGCATTTTCGTCGCATCACCTTCGATGACTTGAACGTTGCTTCCTTTCAGCCGCGAGCTCAGGGAACTGGCCAATGCCGCATCAATTTCCAATGATGTGAGTTGAGGCACCATGGTTCGCAACAGGTCCGTTGTCAATCCTGGGCCTGGGCCAATTTCCAACACATTCGAACCTAGGTCGGTATCACCGAGAGCCCACGGAAGTCTTTGTGCAACCGTGCTGCGCCAAAGGTCAGAACGGCACAGCCATTGGTGTAAGCGGTTCATGTTCCCCCAAAACAGAAAGCTTGTCCCCAGCGTACCGATGGCCCGTTATGCGTACTTTCGATAAGATGACAATAGATGTCGCAAAAACGTCAAAGAGGCTTTTTCGATCGCTCGGACGATCTTAAGTCAGCAATCACAACTCTTACCTACGACTATCCCGCCGGCCACGTCGTACCCTTGCACTTTCACGATCGCGATCAACTCGTCTATGCGTCGCGCGGAGTCATGGCGGTTCGTACTGGAAACGGAACGTGGGTGGTCCCTCCTCACCGTGCGGTCTGGATTCCGGCCGAGATTCCGCACACGATCACGATGTCAGGTTTGGTGGCGATGCGAACCCTGTATCTGAAGCCGCGTCTCGCAAGGAGCCTGCCCCGAAATTGTTGTGTGATCAATGTCTCAACTCTGCTCAAGGAACTGATTCTTTACGCATGTTCTGTGCGTACCTTGAAGAAATCGGTGAAATGGCAGATGCACCTGGTGGCGGTCATCCTTCATCAACTGGAAGCGGTGCAAACAATCCCCTTGCAACTTCCGCATTTGTCCGATCCGCGGCTGGTTCGAATTGCAGAGATACTGATGAGCGATCCTCGCGATTCTCGCACCCTCGCTCAGCTGTGCAAAGCGACTGGTGCTGGGAAGCGCACTGTCGAAAGACTGTTCCAGCAGCAGATCGGTATGACGTTTGGGAAGTGGCGGCAGCAACTTCGGCTCATGCGGGGGATGTGGCTTTTGGCCGAGGGCGCAAAAGTGACACACGCGGCTCTGGAGTCTGGTTATGATACGCCGAGCGCTTTCACTTCCATGTTCAGGAAAGCCTTGGGAATCCCGCCAAGTTCCTATTTTAGGTAGACGCGGAAACTGAATAATGAGCGTCGGAGGGCGGAGCTCGCGCTATCGGCGAGAGCACTAGGTGCCGCCTTGAAAGGATTAGTGGGTCGGATGCGAGGAACGATTCGAGCGTGAGCGCGGCAGCGACCCAGATTTCGCGGCATGGGGGTGCTCTAGTGTGCGAGAACACCGATGTTACGCAGACCAGCCTGACTCCGTATCGCCCCTGCCAGCTTGCGAGAAGCCGCTGTGTGGACTACTTCAGAGCGCCTGAAAATAGTGATGAGAGACCGGAGCCACCCTTCTTCCCAATGTAGTTCTCCATTATCGGAGCGAACTTCCCGATCATAGAAGGCGAGAGTCCGATAGATTGGAAGCAAGGTTAGTTGCGGACCCTGGCATGCCTGGTGCCAAGGAACCCGTCGCCGAGGCTCCTCCGGCGGCGGGCGCAGCGTTCAGAAAGCCCCCCATGCCGGGCACGACAGCGGCTAATTTGTTGAAGTCGCCTGCTGAAAGGTGAGTCTTCCTAATCCGAAAATCGCACCGGCGCCGCCTTTTGCCTGAGTTGGCGTCACCTTTAGCTCATTCGAAAGCTGATTGATTAATTCGGGGTCGGGATTCTTAGGATTAGCGGCCGTGGTTGCTTGAGCGTGGAGCACGCCGACTAAGATGATGCCGCAGAGAGCGGCTCTCGAGGACGTGCCAACGTTAATACCGATTTTCATGGCTGCTCCTTCCCTCCAGTTTCGGTCATGAGCTTGCGAAGCAACCTTCAGGCTATGACGTCGAGGCCAATATTCCGCCTGTCATCAATGTCAGGTAAAGACTGGAGAAAATTGCGTTTTGCGAGCGGCCCGCGTGGACTGAATCTCGATCGTCCCCATCATCTCCAAAGAGGGTACCTCTAGAAAGTGGCGTACCCCCGGAATATCGCCGAAGCCAATTGTCGCTGCCTTCAGCTTCTTCGCTCGCCGAACGAAGGCCGTAAGCGAGACCGTGATGCTCCCGAAGTTCGCGCAAGCTGATGCCGATTCGACGAATTCGTTGCTCACTACCCCACCATCAGGGATGTTCGACACTGGGTTGTCCGCTCCTCTAAGCCTGAAGGGCGCGTTGCAGTCTTGTTCTTTCTGCCAGGTGGTCATTAACCCTATCGGGGCGCCCCGCTTTCATGTGCATCACGAGCAGGATGAATGGATCTATGTCATGACGGGTGAATTCGTCGCCAAGGTTGGCGGCGAGCGCATGCGTCTGAAAGCCGGCGATTCCTTGCTGATGCCAAGGTCCCGCGCCGTTCATGCGGTGCCAAGGTTGTGGGCGGACTTTCAAGCCAGGAAAGAAATAGAAAAGCCCGCCGCGCTGAAAAAGGCCGCGGGCTTTTTGCGTGGGGCGGGCGTGACCATCAGAGCCAGCCCTGACCTGAAGTGAGCGATCAAAAGGAACCGCACTCATCCCCAGATGGGCGGTAACGAAACGCTACACGCTGGCTAAAGGGGCGGTCAATTATCCGAAAGATGTAGGCTGCTTTTGCCAACGGCATCGGCCACGGCAAAGAAGAAATAAGGCCAGCCTGAGGAGACCTGGCTGGCCCATTCGGAGAAGCGAACTAAAACCTGACGCCTTCCCCCAAGAAGGCGCAAGATCACCCTATGTTCTGTGTCCGTCGCGGTCAATTCCCCAAACGGTGTAGGCAAGTGTTACGGAGGTACATCGGGTAAGTCTGGTAGGGCACCTAGCATGGGGCGGGCGATTTTCATGCTGCTCCATCGTCACCACATCGTCACCAAAAAGAGCCTATTGCTGGAAAACTGGCGTACCAGCCGGAACAATTTTGAACCAAATTGCTAGGGCTAGATTAGCCGTCCTAGGATTCGTTCCAAAGCCTCAATTTGATTGATCCCTGCCGGGTCGTGTGCTCTGGCAGGCGCCCGGAGTTGTGTGCGTACGTTATACGTTTGTAGCCGAACTCAGCCGGAGTACGCCTCGGACCCTTTGGCCTCCGAGGTAGCTCCGATGGGTCCGAATGGCCGATATTTGGCGGTCCGAGGTTTGTCCGAGCGTGGCTATGTTCGGACCCGCAACATGCAGAATTTGGGCCAAATTTGGGGAGTTAGCCTCCTAAAGCTCCGAATTTCAGGTCCAGCCGTGCGGCAATTCATCACAAGAATAGTGTCTACATGACTTCGCCATGACGGTCGGCAACTGGGATTTGGCATTTACGATGGACGGACGCCAAACCCTTCAGTTACTAGATATGATTAAGCAAGATTAGAACGGACAGGACAATGCGAAGACGTGCGGTTCTTGTTGGCGTAGGACTTGTCGCCATAGCCTTTGTCGTTTTCGGACTCTACGCTCTTCGTAATACTTTCACGGACCATCTTGCGTTTGTCTATTTCGGACGCGGGACGCAACTCTCAAAACTGGACGCAGACAAACTGGAACAAGACCTGAAATCTGATCCGAACAGCTTTGCCGATCGGATCGAGCTGTTGGCGTTTTACAGTTTCAAGATTACTGGGGACGGCCTGACATCCGAAGAACTGGCAAACCGTCGAGAGCATATATTGTGGGTTATAGCGCACCAACCCGCATCGACTTTTGCAGCTGATGATGCAGCAGCATTTGATCCAGACGGCCATGATCCCGAAGGGCTGCAACAAGGCAAGAAGTTGTGGTTGCAACAAGTGCAGACCAGACCAACGGATACCCGCATTCTGTATAACGCAGGTCGGTTTTTCGCATGGGTTGATGACTGGCCGCAATCCGAAGACCTAATGGAACGTGCCTACGCCATAACACCTACCAACCATGCTATCGCCTCATTTCTTGCCGAACTCTATTGGAGAGCAGCGAGGCATTCCTCCACTAGCCAGCAAGTCACAGCTATGGCTGCGAAGTCTCTCAAAGTTTTTGAACAGGCTTTGCGAGATACCCACAATTCGCGTGAACGGCTGAATGATCTACCTGATGCAGCTCAGGCTGCGTTCGAAGCAGAGGACTTCGAACGGGCGACCGCCTACTCGAAAGAAGCACTGAGCCTTGCTGAGCAACCCGAGTATGCTGACAACAATGCAGACGCAATTCACTACGGCAATATCGTGCTCGGGAGGATTGCCCTACGACAGGGAAATGTCCCGGCTGCATCGGCGTACCTTCTGAAAGCCGCCAAGATAAGTGGAAATCCCCATCTGGATACGTTTGGGCCCAACATGATCCTGGCGAAAGAGCTGCTTGAAACAGGCGAGCGCAAGTCAGTGTTGGAGTATTTTGATTTGTGCGGGAAATTTTGGGCCCATGACGACAAAAAGCTAGATCAATGGCGCGCTGCCGTTACCGCAGGGACTGATCCCAACTTTGCAGCCAATCTTCGCTATTGACGATTGCTGACAACATTCCTCAAAAACCGCTGAAGCGAGGACGACTATGTTTAGAAATGAATGTTTTCTGAGCATCTATAGGTCTCCTTTTTTGTGAATCAGCTGTGTCTCTCGAAAAGCACTCTCCTATTCGCCTGCTCTCGGGCGAAGGGTCCCGCGTCGCAAGGAGCGTTCCTTCATCAAGACAAAGAAAACTGGGACCAGGATCAGAACATGAACGGTCGAAGTAATCATCCCGCCGACTATGGGAGCTGCAATCGGCTTCATTACGTCGGAGCCTATCCCGCTCGCCCACAGGATCGGAATCAAGCTGGCCAGTACCGCACTCACAGTCATTAGTTTTGGGCGGAGCCGTTGCACGGCGCCTTCAATGGCAGCTTCGTGGATGTCGGCATCGGTGAGAGTTCGCCCAGACATGATCCGTTTATCCAGAGACTCGTGGAGATAAACGACCATCACAACGCCGGTCTCCACTGCTATTCCGAACAACGCGATGTAACCTACCCAGACTGCGACGCTGAAGTTGTACCCAAGCAGCCATTGCAAAATCAGTCCGCCGGTCATTGCGTAGAAGGTCGGGAATATCAGCACCATTGCCTCAACCACGGAATGAAAAACCATGAAGAGGAGCATGAAGATAACGAAGAAAACTACCGGAAGAATCACCTTGAGCCGGTCTTTCGCTCGCAGCTGGAATTCATATTCTCCCGACCACTGATACGTGTATCCCGCGGGCAGGTGCAGTTTCTGCTGAAGCATTTGGCTGGCCTGGTTTACAAAACCGCCATAGTCGGTTGTGTTGAGATCAATGTAGATGTAGCCGGTCAACTGGCCGTCTTCATCGCGGATCATCGCCGGGCCACGCGAGAAGGAAACCTTGGCCACTTCTGAAATTGGAATCTGCGCGCCTGATGGAGTGGCAACCAGCACGCGACTGAGTTCTTCCAGGTTGTCGCGGAAATCGCGTTGATAGCGGACATTCATCGGGTAGCGTCGGCGCCCTTCGATGTTCTCGGCAACGTTCATGCCACCAATGCCGGATGTAACCGCTTGTTGCACATCGGCAATGGTCAAGCCGTATTTCGCCGCCTCAGGCCGGTTCACCTCAACGTTGACGTAGAAACCCTGCGAGACCCGCTCAGCGAAAACTGACCTCACCTGCGACATTCCTGCGAAGATCTGTTGCACCTGTGCTCCGAGCTGCTGGATCTGATCGAGATTGGTGCCTTGAAGCTTCATGCCTACGGGCGTTTTAATCCCAGTCAAAGCCATATCGAGTCGATTTTCTACAGGCATGGTCCACGTGTTGGTGAGGCCAGGAAACTGGAGCTTGGCATCCATTTCGCCGATGAGCTTTTGGTAGGTCATCCCTGGCCGCCAGTTCTCGCGCGGTTTGAGCATTACGGTGGTGTCGTACATGTCGAGCGGGGCATTGTCGGTCGCACTATCCGAGCGTCCTACAGCTCCAAAGACAGACTCTACTTCAGGGAAGGACCGCAGAACGCGATCCTGCTCCTGCAAGAGCTGCGATGCCTGCGTGATGGAAATGCCCGGAAGCGATGTGGGCATGTAAAGCGAAGAACCTTCAAACAAGGGCGGCATGAACTGGCTTCCCAGCCTGAATATCAACGGGAACGTCAGCAACAGGAAAGCAAGGTTGAGCAGTAGCGTGGTCTTGCGGTATCTCAAGCAGAGTTGCAATATGGGCAGATAGATTGCCTGAGTAACTTTAGAAATGGGATTCTCTGATTCTGGACGCAGTTTTCCCCGAATGAACATGACCATCAGAATGGGAACTAGAGTGATCGCAAGCAATGAAGAGAAGCCAACTGCCAGGGTTTTCGTCCAGGCCAACGGACGAAACATGCGTCCTTCTTGCGCTTCGAGCAGAAAGACGGGAAGGAACGAAACGACAATTATCAGCAAGGAGAAGAACAGCGCGGGCCCGACTTGTTTGGCTGCATCAATGAGAATTCGTACGCGCTCCCGCTCGGCTTGTTTCGAACCTGCTTTTGCCGAGTGTTCCGCCAGCGTCGGTCCATTCAAGTAATCTGGTTCGGTGGAAACTTCGTGCCCCGGCGGGTGATCAGACAAATGCCGATACCCATTTTCGACCATCACAATCGCGGCATCCACCAACACTCCAATCGCCAGTGCCAGCCCGCCCAGCGACATGATGTTGGAGCTAACGCCTAGGTAGTACATGGGCACAAACGAGATCACGAGCGCAATCGGCGAAGTTAGGATCGGGATCAGCGCTGAGCGGAAGTGAAACAGAAAGACGATGATGACGACAGAAACGATGACAGCTTCCTCGAACAGACTGCGCTTGAGCGTGCTGATCGATTCGCTGATCAACGCTCCGCGGTCGTAGCCGGAGATGATTTCGACTCCCGGAGGCAATGATGGTTTGATCTGAGCGAGTTTCTTTTTGACGCCCTCGATCACATTCAACGCATTCAGTCCGTAGCGCATGACGACGATGCCGCCCACGGTCTCGCCTTCACCGTTCCACTCCGCTACGCCTTCGCGAATGTCAGGGCCGAAAGCAACTGTTCCAAGGTCCTTAAGCAAAACAGGCGTTCCGTTTTTGGCCATAACGGGAACGTTCGCAAGATCGTCCAAGGACGTGAGATAGCCGAGGCCACGAACCATGTAGCGTGTTCCGCTCAACTCCAGAACCCGCCCTCCCACTTCGTTAGTGCTGGACTTCACACGATCAATGACAGTAGAGAGCGAAATGCCGTACGCAAGCAGCTTGTTCGGATCGACGTTCACCTGGTACTGGCGCACGAACCCGCCGATACTCGCGACTTCCGCTACTCCTGGAACGGTCTCAAGCTGATAGCGTAGATGCCAGTCCTGCAGGCTCCGCAGATCAGCAAGACTCTGGGTGTGACTGCGATCAACCAATGCGTATTCATAGACCCACCCGGCGCCGGTGGCGTCAGGTCCGATCATTGGATGCACGCTCGGGGGCAACCTGCCAGCGATGGTCTGCAAGTATTCGATTACTCGCGAGCGTGCCCAATAGATATCAGTGCGATCTTCAAACACCACGAAGACATACGAGTCGTTGAACATCGTTTGCGCGCGCACCGCCTTCACATGTGGCGCAGCGAGCAACGCCGTCACAATTGGGTAGGTGACCTGGTCTTCGATGATGTTTGGCGGTTCACCCTCCCAATTGGTGTGAATGATGACCTGAACATCGGAAATATCTGGCAGGGCGTCAAGGGGGATGTGGCCGAGGGACCAGATTCCAGCGAAGACCAACAAGGCCACGGCAGTAAACACTAGAAAGCGATTGTGTGCGCACCACTCAATAATTCGGGAGACCATGACTACATACCTCCCGTGGCATTGACGCTCATTTGCTTGTTGGTAACGACCTGCCCATTTTGTTGCGCGCGGATCGTGACCTCCCAAGTACCGCCAGAACCGAGATCGCCTTTGCCTTCGTACATTCCACCACCTTTGTCGCTGGCGTTGATTACCGTTTTCATGGCGGCCATTCCCATGGCGGGCATCGCCGCCATATAGAAGGTGACGGTCACGTTGGCTCCAGCGAGCGGCTTTCCTTCCTGTGTCGTGAGCTTCACGTGCACAGTGTTACTGCCCTTATGCGGAGGCGAGGGATTAGTGGTCAGCTCTACGTTCGCCTGCTGTTGTGCCGGAGCATTCATGGATGCAGCTTGGCCGGCTCCAGGAGGAGGAGGAACAAACGCGCCCGCAGCTGCTTGCAATTGCGCTTCAGAATCGATCAGGAAATTTGCCGAGGTAACGATCTGTTCATCAGCCTTAAGCCCCTTGCTGACCACGATCTGATCGCCCACCTGCGGCCCGAACTCAACTTCACGCGGCTCAATACTCCCTTCTCCTTGGTAGACGAAGACTAGGTTCTTGGTCCCCGAGTGAAATGCAGCCGAGGCTGGAATCACAAGTTGATCACCCATCGGTAATTTCACGTGAACATTCACGTACATCCCTGGGCGAAGCTTGAGACCAGAGTTCGGAAACACCAATCGCACCGGGAGGGTGCGCGTGTTCATATCCAACTGTGGAAGCAGGTAATCCACGTGCCCCTTGAAGACCCGGCCAGGGTAGGCATCAAGGGTGATCTCTGCTGGATCGCCCGGCTTGATTTTGCCGGCATCGCTTTGGAAGATTTGTGCGAGCACCCAAACGTCAGAAAGGTCGGCAACTGTGTACAACATGGTCTCCGGTTGCACGTACAGGTTCGGCAATGCCTTCTTATCCGTGACGTACCCGGAGACGGAAGAAAAGATCGTAAGGTCTGTAATCGGCTTTCCAGTACGATCCAACTGTTCGATCTCAGCGGGAGAAATTTCCCATTGCAGGAGCCTTTCCCTAGCAGCTTTCAAGAGCGACGAGGCGCCGGAGGCAACGTTACCCACCGTGCTGTCTTGCAGAGATTCGGAGTTTTGCTTGGCGACTAAATATTCCTGTTCCGTCAATACCAAATCAGGGCTGTAGATTGTGAATAAAGGCTGGCCTTTCCTTACGAAGTTGCCAGTCGCATCGGCATAGACTCTGCGAATCCATCCGGCGAAACGCGTCTGCACATAAGCCAACCGCCGCTCATCGACTTCTACATTGCCGTAAAAACGCAGCTCCGAACTGACAGCCTTCGATTCAACTTTGCCCAGTACAATGCCAATGCTCTGCATGCGTTGCGGCGTCAACTGGATTGGAGCTAGTGGCGTTTCTTGCGCGTTGCTTGCGCCCGTTTCACCTGGTGAAGAGCCTTGGCCCGAATCAGAGGTATTCGGCGCCGACGACTGGGGCATAGTCATGCCTGTCGAAGAGCTGCCGCGCGGCGACTCGCCATTGAGGCGGCTTAGTTGCCACCACAAGGCCAGAGAAACCAGGGCGAGCACAACGGTCGCACTCACCGCAACCCAAAACCATCGCCGATAAGGATTAGGTTCGCGAAGGAGCATGTTTGGTTCTTTATCCATGTTCGATTCATTCACATTCATCGGGAAATTGCGCTGGTTCATGGAATTTCCACCCCCGTCAGGCTTTCCAGTTGTGCCAGGGCCGATTCATGATCCGCAATCTCACTCCGATATTCGAGGTCAAGGTTCAAGACATCCAAGAATGCGGACAGCAAACTCTCGAAGTCCTGCCGGTTCGATTGATAAGCGGCGAGGGCAGAGCGAAAAGTCGCCTGCGATTGCGGAACGAGGCCTTCTTTGTAAATCTTCAGACGTTCTTCAGAAGTCTTGGCCTGCACGTATTGCTGCTGCACTTCCGACAGCACGCGCTGCGATTCGGAGTCGAGTTCCCGTCGCGCCTGCTCCTGCTTCTGCTGTGCTTCGGCCAGTTCCGCCTTCTGGCGTCCGCGATTGGGTAGGCGAATGCCAAATGTTGCCATGTAGTAATCACGGAACTTATCTGACGTGTGTTCGTAGGTATAAGCGACGTTGAAATCTGGCCGAAAATTCTTGTGCGCCAACTCGATTTGCGTGGCCTGTGCCTGGACGGATGCTTTTTTCGAGCGAACGTCAGGATTCTGTTCACGAGCCTTCTGCAAAAGATCGTCCGCGGTGTATGAAAGCGTTCGAAGCGTGAGCGCTTCAGTCATGATGTCAGCAGAGTCCTGCGGGCGCCCTAGAAGCTGCTTGAGCTGGGCTTCGAGCATGCCTTCTTGTTCGTGGTGATGCGCGATCTCCTGAAGGATCTTCGTGTGCTGCAACTGCGCTTTCAAGACGTCCTGCTGATTGCCTTGTCCTACCCGGTAACGGGCTTCAGTCGCCTGCTCCACCTGATTCAACAGCGCATCACTTTTCTGAAGGACACCCAAGGTTTGCTGAATGTAAGCGAGACGAAAATATACCGTCCTCAGATTGCCGAGTACCATTCGGCGGACGGAATCGGCTTGAGCTTCCAGGGAGTCCGCTTCATGTTTCGCCACTTGGACGCGCAACGGACGCTTACCGGGATAGGGCAAATCCTGTGAAGCACCAAAGCCGATGTAGGCGAAATCGCTGGTGCTGTAACCGGCGAAGGGACGCGGGCTGCCGACCGCGAACTGCTGCAGCGACAGTTGGGTCTCGGGGAGAGCCGAAACCTGCTTGGGAACATTTCGAGACGCCTGCCAGGCGTGGATTGAAGCCGCAAGTTGCGGGTTTTTCTGCTCCGCTTCTTGCACGAGTTCAAGCAGCGAGCTGGGCGTTCCCATTTGCCCTGGCATGGCAGGAGCTTCCGCCGGAGTAGGCGAACCTGGCGGATTCGACGGTTCCTGCGCGTTAGCGTTGCTGCCAAGAACCATTGTTCCAAGAAGTAAAGCCGCTCTAGTCAACGAACGATGAGTAAAACTGAAAACACTTCGGTACGAGCCAATGGCTTGCATCTTTCCTCCGCATCACAGATAGGAGTTTGTAAGCGCACGTACATGTGGACACACGGGTGCGTCAGAGCCGAGAGGAAAGAAGATCAGATTCTAAGGATGGGAATAGACGCTGGCGGCGAGATCGGTGGCGAGTGGATATCAGCCGTCCAGGAAGCCGAATTCGATACCTGTAGCGATGGAATCCTGAACGTATGGTCGAGCAGGTACGGCACAGTGAGCGCTACGTGAACTAGGTTCACGTCCGACGAACTCTTGATCGCTGCGAAATGATCTGGGAGGGGCGCCGTTTGGCAACAGGAATGAGATTGCGGCATTCCTGTCTTTCCGCATTCCTGGGCCATGCGCTTGCAACAGTCTTGCTCCGTAGCGGTCATGCCGGCTGCTGGTATGAGGCAAGCCATGATTGGCGTTGCCAGCAAAAGGAGCGAAAGCAATGCAACGGCGAGTTTGAAGGCTGCCCTCATCGTCTCTCCAGAGTATAGGTTGACCTCTCAGTTGGACGCAACAACAACAAGTAGGTTGCAGGTAACCATCGTCTACCAAGTACAACATGTTCGGATTCAAAGATTTGCAGGTAAGGAAAACTTGGAAGTAGGGAACTGGACTGGAACCTGCGACTGGTTTCCGTATTGCCCGCCACTCAGCAACAATGGAGGTTTTGATCTCTTCTTGCCAATCAGTCGTTGCGGAGCGCTATCATCGGATTAATGCGCGATGCCCGCCGAGCCGGAACATAGCCAGCCACGATTGCTACGGTAGTCAGAAGCAAAATGGTGCTGGTGAATGTCGGCGGATCGTTGGGCTGAACGGCAAACAACAGCGAGGTAATCGCCCGCGCCATAGCAAATGATGCAACTGCACCGAGCACAATTCCAATCAACGCAAGCCGCAAAGTCTTGGCGATCACTCGCAATTGAACGTTTGCCACCGTTGCCCCCAGAGCCATGCGAATGCCAATTTCCTGCGTTTGCCGGGTAACGGAGTAAGAGATTACTCCATAAATTCCCAGTGAAGCCAGCACTAGGCCAAGCACCGCAAATATTCCGACCAGCGAAACAAAGAACCGCCGCGGTGAAACCGAATGGTCCACTATGTTCTGCATCGGCCGGAACTCGGTGGCGGGCTGGGCAGGATTGATTGAGCGCAGTGTAGCCATCACGCTAGATGCCAGCACATTGGGCGAAAGTTTCGTTCTGACGACAAGCCGCGCCCCCACAGGTCCATTCTGCATTACGGGCAAATACATTTGCCAACCTGGTGCAGTTTCAGCACTGCTTTCGCGAACGTCCGCTACTACGCCTATGACGCGCGTATCCATGCCACTGACCAGAGCCATGCGTCCAACGGGGTCTTCCCCTGGCCACAAATAGCGAGCCGCCGTTTGATTGATGATCACAACACGTTCCTTGCCCGTCTCGTCTTGCCAACTTATGTCGCGGCCGGCAAGCATGCGTATACCCATGACGTTGAGATACCCTGGAGTAACCACGTACACAAACGTCGCCGGCAACTCTCCTGGTTTATATTCCTTTCCCTTGGCGCTCAGGCCCCATGAGCGGTTCATGTCGAGCGGTAGATTGTCTGCGACGCCGGTGGCTTCGATGCCGGGAACCGCGAGAATCCGCTGCAGCATGTCCCTCAAAACAGCCCCACGACGTTCCGGTTTACTATCGTCGAAGTCAACCTTGATTGCCGCCGTACGGCTGGGCTCGAACCCCAAATCCACATCCAACACACGCAGGAAGCTGTGCAGTAATAATCCGGCGCCCACAAGCAACACGCACGCCAGAGATAATTCAGAAATCACCAAAGCCGCGCGTAAGGTCTCATGTTTCTTGCCTTCACTTAACCCCTGCCCGCTGTCTTTCAGCGCTTCCTGCAAATTGCTTCGCGACATTTTGAGCCCAGGAACCAGGCCGAAAATCATCGCTGTCGCGATCGTGATGAGCAGAGTCCAAACCAACGCACTTCCGTCCAAAGTCACACTGCTAAGCAAGGGGAGTGCAATCGAACCCTGATGCGCCAGATAAAAAGTAAGTCCGCAAGCCAACCCCAACCCGAGCAGGGCTCCAATTGCAGACAACACTATACTTTCGGTAAGAAGCTGTCTTACCAATCGTCCGCGCCCGGCGCCGAGTGCGCTGCGCATAGCAAATTCTTTGCCCCGAGCCGCCGCTCGCGCCAACATCAAATTTGAAAGGTTGACGCAGACAATCAGCAGGATTAGTCCCACTGCACACCACAGCACAATTAACGAACGCCGTAATTTACCACTGACGTAGTCCTTCAGGATCGATAACTTCCCGGTATAGTTGCCCCCCCAGTCAGGGTGTTTAAAGCTGAACAGTAGCCGCGGGAATAGAAGATCAGCTTCCGCCTGTGCCTGCCCGATGCTCACGCCAGGTTTAAGCCGTCCAATCAGGGCAAGCGTATTTCCCCAATCCTCCATGTCGTCCAAGATTGCCGGCCCATAAGTATCGATTTTCGAGCCTGGAGAGAATACCGAACCAAAATCAAATGTCTCCGGCACCACGCCGACGATGGTTACCGATCGGCCGTCGAAGTTCACGGCTTTACCTACGATGTCTGGGTCGCCGCCAAATTCGCGTTTCCAAAATGCGTAACCCAACAACGTCACGGGAGCGGCATTCTTCTGACATTCTTCAGGCCTGAATAGGCGGCCGAGTATTGGCTGCACACCAAGCGTCTGGAAGAAGTTCCCATTTACAAGGATTCCCGATAGCAGGAGCGGTTCCCCCCGGCCCATGAGCCGCGTATTGTCGCTGGTAGAAAAAGCAAAATAGCCGGTCACATCCTGAAATGAACGTTGTTGCGAGAGAAATGCTTTATAGGCGTCGGTCGAATACGTCTGCGAGGAGAGGCCGCCTTTTCCCGGAAGGCCCGTGATCCAGACCAATTGCTGCGGATCACGAAACGGCAACGGCCGCAACAGGATGGTATTCACCACGCTGAAAACCGCGACATTCGCGCCAATGCCGAAACTGAGAATCAAGATGGCAATTGCCGCGAAGCCTGGATCGCGTCGCAGCGCGCGGAATGTGTAGCGCAGGTCTTGCGACAATACGTCGAGCCACAGAAACCCGCGTGCCTCACGATGCTGCTGCTTCGCCTGCTCCACTCCTCCAAACCTGACGGACGCTTGCCGGCGAGCCTCTTCGACGGACATGCCTTGCTTCAGGTTCTCCTCGATCGCAATCTCCAGATGGGAGGCCATCTCCATATCGAGTTCCTGATCTATTTGCGGGTGAGAGAACGAAGCGCGCAAACGTTGAAGCAGAAGTTTCAACCAGGTCATTTGTGTTCTCCCTGCATCGCCAGCACTCGCCCCATCACATCGCAAAGCCGCTGCCACTGCACGGCATCCTCTGCCAGTTGTTTACCGCCCTTTTTAGTAATCGCATAAAACTTGGCTTTTCGATTGTTGTCGGAAGTGCCCCACTCAGCGGAAATCCACCCCCGTTCTTGCAGACGAACAAGGGATGCGTAGATGGTGCCCTGGTTTAACAGCACCTCATTGCCGCTGACTTGCTCAATCCGCCGGGCAATGCCGTACCCGTGTTGTGGCCCCATTGAAACCAGGGTCTGGAGCACCATCAGATCCAAGGTGCCCTGTAACAAGTCGAGTTTGGATTTGGCCATGAATTGTCCCTGTGGTGCTACCACAGAAGAATGACATACATCCTGTGGGAGTACAACAGGAGAGACGGGCTTATTGAGAAAAGGTCAACAACTATGCCTTCCAAAGAATGGGGGACTCGCTTTCAGAGTTCTTGAATGATTGCAGCCAGCCTGCGCATTAGGATTTCGTGCGTCCTCTCCGACCGACGCCTGGCAGAGGACAAGCATGAATTCTGGGTGGCAGCTTACGGTCTCTCCGTCACCGGCTTCTCTCCCGCTCGTGGCAGGGGAGCCATTTTGCCTCCCAAGGCTTCACCCTCAAGCAGGGCGGCTAAGTCCGGGTAAGCGTAAATAGTCGGGGAGTGTTGCTCCATGAGGCCACCTGTGTCCGCAGTCGGACCGTAGGTGCTGTGCACCGAGCGCCGGAGCATGCGCAACATGGCCATCTGTTGCCCACGATGCTGCGATGTGTGGCACAGCCGCCGCGTCATTATCCACGCCCGTGAACGCCGCGCATCGAAAAACTTCGTCTCCTCCTCCCACCACGCGCCTTCTTTCTGCTGCAGGACAACCAGACGCTTGCCGCTATCTTCGGCATAGCGATGGATAAACTCCAACCTTGTTTCCTGCTGAGGCAGCGGAGGTGCCTGCACGTCAACCCCAAGCATGGTGCGGAACCAAAAGTCCTCGCCTTTGCACTGGTGCACCATGTGCTCGTGGATGCTGCGCCCGCGAGTATCTGTGGGATGCGGCCGCACGGGCAAGTCTTCTTCGAGGAATTCGCTCCACACGCTCAACACTTTGATCCGCTCCGTGGCGTAGGTGTCGACGAGAAAGGAGTACGGCATTAAAGGATGATCCTCCAGTTGTTGGCTCCAACTATGGCAATCTTTCGCTCCAGCCAGTCGAGCACACACTTGCACACCTTGCTACAAACTTGGATGCGCCGCGTGAAGGAATGTCACAAATCTTGTAGGGAGTGGGAGCCGGATTCAGAGGAGTGACGTTCAAGAACTGCACACAAAAGTTGGACAACGGTTGGACAACTTGGCTTTTAGCATGTTCTCTTCGAGAACGTCCAGGTGATTTATGAAGGTGGGCCAACTTCTCTGGTAGGCGTTGCGTTTGTTAACTGCACCTTCGAAATGCGGTACAACCCCAATTCAAATATCTTGGACAATCAACTTTTGGCGTACAACTTCGTAAACTTAAAACTTCCTCCTCACTAGTTCACGCAGTGAGCCCTTTGCGGCACAACACGATACTCCCTGTCCCTGTTCAGGTGAGGTAAGCGAACGTGGCTGGATGATCGGGGATCTGCACAGGATTGCCTGGATCACGGCATGATGCTGCAGTGATTCGAAGCTGCCACAACCGCGCGCGAAAGTGTAGCCCGCCCCCGCCCCGCTCAACGTAACGCACCCCGCATGCAATGCCAGCATCCCGCCTGATAAGCAGGTGCGAATCGATTTCGAGCACACGCGCTGCCCAGGGTGCGGGCAGACTTTCACGCCAGAGAAGCTACAGCCCTAGTGGGGGGCGGATTTTGCAGTCTCACCTCAAAACCTGTCGGAACCGACAGATGTGCAATCAACAGAATTGCCGATCATTGACCATAGGAGGGTTCGACGATGCAAATTTCTGATGGAAACCTTCGGGGACGAACAGTAGTTGCGGCTGATGGGCTGGCGACCGGGGAAGTGGCGACTCTGTTTATTGATACCTCCACATGGACTGTCATCTCGCTCACGATCAAGTTAAGCAAGACTGCCGCCGAGCAACTCGGCGCATCCCAGAAACTGCTTCGGGCTGCCACAATCGAGGTACCCGTCCGACTGATCCAGTCGGTAGGGGATACGGTCCTCCTATCCGTTCCGACGCTGGGGTTGCGGCAGACTGTTCCGGAGGCCGACCAGCACGAGGGAAAGGTTGCGTGATGTGGCAGGTCGCTGATGACCTTTTATCGCCCCCGCATCGTCCCCCAAAAGAGCCTATCGCGTTCTCGTGACTAGGAACAATTCTTTGGGTAGCTGAGAATTGTCGGCACAATTTTACGCTACGGGCATCGTGCTCGGTAGTTACATGAACTAAGCCCGTCTAATTTACCCTTTTGATGTATAGCGGCTCAAGGGGTTCGCCTTGCATGGTTTTAGTAAGGTCATCAATTTCTACTAAGCCGGCACCGGGAGCGAAGTACCAGCGTTCATGACCGCATACCGTTGGATTCCAATCGCACCCTTCGAACTGCTCGTTCATCACGGCAGGTCCAGAGTAGAAAGGGGTTCGCGCCTGTACGGTTGAAAACGCGGAGGTCCAATCTCCGACGCCCTTGGAAAACGCTGTGTTAAGAGTGCAGTCGAAGTTATTTCCCACGGATTCCGTAAAAACCACGCTTCCAGATAAAGTGGCGTGTTCATCTTGACCGGTGGGCACGATCACATAGGCTTCCCCGGTAGCATGGAAGTTGAGATTTTGTGAGCGCAATCCGGGTTGTTGAACCATCTCCTGAGTGTCCCATCCGAGATTCGTGCCGGTGTTGAACTGAATAGAATGGACCGCTCGCCACTGCCCATTGGCATCATGTCTCATAATCCAGTGATCCAGGGCCCCCGCTATAGTCGGCTGCCAGTAGGCACCGGGTTCATCTTTGGTGATTGTCATGTCGATGAACTCGCCGTCTGCTTCGCACCCCGCGTGACTGAGAGGAGCGAGAGAGAAATGGGTCACTCTGCCGAACTGATCTTGCATGTCAAAAGTGGATTCCATACCGGGGAATAGCGCGCTCTCTTTCGGGATTGTCGCTGAGCATCCGAGAAGCAAGCACAAAGGTAATAATTTAAGAAAATGAAATTTTGTGATTGTCTCGTTTGGCGAAAGATGAAATCGCATGTCGGCAACAGTCACGACTGACCAGTCCGGATTCGGCGGCGGCAAGAGTGCCTCCACGCCAACATACCACACATGTTCATCCTCGGAGAGGAACGCGCGTCCAGCGAGTGATTTTTTCTTATCGAACCCTTTCAAACCCTCGGCGAAAAGGCTCGATTCTAATACGTCTTTTAGATTGTTGGCGTCCCCGACGGGACTTGAACCCGTGTTACCGCCGTGAAAGAAGCCGGTTAACTCGTAACTGATTGAAATACGCGACGCGGGGGGCCCCAAAAGCGTATTAAGTAGCGGTTGGCACTGATTCGTGAACCATGATTGGACCATAATTATTTTTCCCTAAAATTGACTAGTCACCGCCGGTTAAACGCGGACGATTTGGAACTCCTTCCGCGCCCCGAGCCACTAACCTAAGATTCATCCGAAACCGCCAATTGGCGGCAACAGGTTTTTATCGCGCGAAGATTTCGGTATTTTCAAAAAAAGAGTTCGTTCGATCCGACTTGCACCTATCTTTAAAAATCGCAAGTGGCAGACACTGAATCCATTCTTGCACCGAACGGTACGCAGGGGGCAATTTTCAGGCCGAGCTACACTGGAAGAGGCAGCGTTGCGCGAGTTGCTCCACCAAAATGATCTCTTTCTCAAACATCAATAAGCAGTATGGGAAGCAGTTGCTCTTCGTGGATGCTTCGTTTCAGCTGAATCCCGGCGAAAAAGTTGGGTTGGTCGGTCCCAATGGAGCGGGCAAGACAACGCTGTTCCGGATGGTGGTCGGCGAGGAAAGTCCCGACGAAGGGGCGGTCTCCGTCCCCAAGAAGTTGACGATCGGCTACTTTCGCCAGGACGTCGAGGAACTGCAGGGCCGTTCGGTCCTGGATGAAGCGATCGGAGGTAGCGGACGCGTTGGAAATCTGCATCACGAACTCGAAGCCTTGCAGCACGACATGTCCGATCCAGGGAAAGCTGATGACATGGAGCAGATTCTCGAGCGATTCGGTCACGTCCAGGAGGAGTACGAACATTTGGGCGGTTACGCTCTTGAGTCGCAAGCCCGGGAAGTGTTGCACGGGTTGGGATTCAAAAACGATCAGATTGACGGCGACGTGGGCGCTCTCTCGGGCGGATGGAAAATGCGAGTTGCTCTGGCACGTGTCCTGCTCGGGATGCCGGATGTATTGCTGATGGACGAACCGACGAACCACCTCGACATCGAATCCATCATCTGGCTCGAACAGTTCCTCAAGTCATTTCCTGGCGCGCTGCTGATGACCTCGCACGACCGCGAGTTCATGAATCGTCTAGTTTCAAAGATTGCAGAGATTGACGGTGGCGAAATCATCACCTACTCGGGTGACTACGACTTCTACGAGCGCGAAAGGGCGGTGCGCGAGAGCAATCAGCAGGCAGCATTTGCCCGGCAGCAGTCCATGTTTGCCAAGGAGCAGCGCTTTATTGATCGTTTCAGGACGCACGCCGCCAAAGCGGCTCAGGTGCAGAGCCGGATCAAGGCCTTGGATAAGATCGAGAAGATCGAACTGCCGAAGAAACGCCAGGCGGTGAAGTTTGAGTTTCGTCTTCCCCCGCGATCCGGCGAACAGGTGGCTGTCCTCGAGAATCTGCACAAGAGTTTCGGCCGGCGTGTTATTTACGAAGGGTTCAATCTCACCATCCGCCGCGGCGAACGCTGGGCCGTTATGGGAAGGAACGGCGCGGGCAAGACCACGCTGCTCAAGATGATTGCCGGGGCCAGTGCTCCAGATGCCGGAAGCGTGCGGCTCGGCGCCAGCCTGTATATGGGCTACTTCGCGCAGCAATCGCTGGATGTGCTTAATCCCGGTCTCACCGTCATCGAACAGTTGCAGCAAGATTTTCCGCACGACAGTCTCGGATCGCTGCGGACCCTAGCGGGAGCGTTCCAGTTTTCCGGCGAAGACGTGGATAAGAAGGTCCGCGCACTCTCCGGCGGAGAAAAGTCGCGGCTGGCAATCGCGCGCATGCTCTACAACCCGCCGAATTTTCTGGTGCTCGACGAACCGACGAATCACCTGGATCTTGCAACCAAGGAGATGCTGGTGGACGCCCTCAAGGATTTTGAAGGCACGATGATCTTCGTATCGCATGACCGCATGTTCCTTCGCGGTCTCGGCTCACGTGTGCTGGAACTGGGCGGTGAGAGCGGGACAGACCGCCATCCCAGTGTTTATCCCGGGTCATACGTTGAGTACGTGCAGAAGCTTGGACATGAAGCGCCTGGAATCTATTCGTAGAAGCACAGGCATGGAAAAGGGATCAGGTGAGAGTCGCCACCTTCAACGTTAACAATATACCGACAAACAATGCATCGAGGACGCGGCTATTGCCTTAGCGGCACTCTGGAAAATCGCCAGACGTTAGAAGGTACCGCCAAATCGGCTATCGCCTCCGTACACCGTCAATCGCTCTCAGAGAACGCGGTCCCGAGTAGAGATATCAAAATTAGGAGCGCGCTTATTCAGATCAGAACATTTGCCGTCAGTGTGGGCCAGGTTTAGCAGCAGTCGATTTACAGTGAAAACCTTATTGACGAAATGCTGGTTCGCTTCCAACCTTAGTACCTGAATTATGCCGAGGGGGAATGATTGTGTCTCACGCTGCGCGAATCCCCCTCGTGAGGAAGTAAAGTACCTGCACCAAGGCCGTTCCAGTTTACCCCGGCGTGTACACCGACGGGCCTCGGTTAAGACCGTTTTGATTTCGCATTTTTGGTGGTTGTGTTCACGCTGCAGCTCGTCAATGACGCTGGTTCAAAACGGGCTCGCAGGTGCAAGACCGATTCTGCTATCGAATGTTAGTAAAAGTTCGCTCAATGTGTGTGGACAGACAAATGGAGCTGCCGCATGAAAAAGTTACGCATACTGCTTGCTGACGATCATGAGATCGTGCGTCGCGGATTGGTCGCGATTGTGAAGGCGCATTCTGACTGGCAAGTTTGTGCGGAATGCGACAACGGCATCGATGCCGTTAAACGAGCACGAGAATTGAAGCCTGACATTGCAATTCTCGATATCGGTATGCCCATGCTCAATGGTTTCGAGACCACTCGGCAAATCTTGCGTGATAACCCTGAAGTCAAGGTTCTTATCCTGACGCTAAATGACTCTGCTGAGATCATTCGCGTTGTATTGAACGAGGGCGCACGGGGCTTCATCCTCAAATCGGATGCTGCGCGTGATCTGATCTCGGCAGTCGAAGCGCTACAGCAGAACCGAACCTTCTTCACTTCTCGCGTCAGCCATCTCGTGTTGGATGGTTACCTTGGCAAGGCTTCGATGGTGGAAGTCAAGTTCAGTACGCGAGGCCTTACAGCGCGCGAGCGTGAAATCGTGCAGCTACTTGCAGAGGGTAAATCGTCGAAGGAAGTTGCGTGCGTCCTCAACCTGAGCGTCAAGACCGCCGAAACCCACCGAAGCAATATCATGCGGAAGCTGGGAGTGCATTCGGTAAGTGAGCTCGTGCTGTACGCGGTGCGGAACAACATGGTCCAGGTAACCCCCTTTTTGGCTCAGTCTAAAGCACAGGGCACGCACGAGACTCTGCTCGCGCGCGAGGCGGAGCGAGGATCACCGTACCAAGAAGTGTCGCTCTCTACCTCCTCCGAGTAGGTTTTTTATACGCTGCACTTTCTGATCCAGTGATTCGCGCTGTTTCCAGAGCGCGGATCAGGAGGCAACTGCTCTTACTCGCATTTTGCGGATTCAATCCGGAGGCCGCATCATTTTGGAAATGGGTACGGGCAGAAGCGGGTGGTCGCGGCAGACATAGCTAACTGCAACCCCATGGCAGGCTCGGACGACCAGCAAATCTATCTTGATACTGGCATTCCGTTCGACACTCTGGCGAAGCAGGGAGCCGACCTCATGGAATGTGCAGAGCAACAGAAGTGGGTACCTAAAATCCATTGCAATCAATTGAGTCTGCAATTCAAGTTGCTAGGCTGCAAGCTGCTGATGAAGTCGATTGCAATCCTTCCGACGCACCCCGCAGCACACGACCTCTGTTCCCCCAGTACGCCGCGTGTGCGCTGTAGGTGGACGGTTCCTCCCTGAGGACCCTCAATTCACTTTCAGGAACGGCGAAGTATGTGAATCCGCAATCAAGACATAGATGAGCTTCAGGGAGTCCAAGCGACTTTGGAGGCGCCACGTTCCGCGTCTTCTCTTGTCGTGTGATCTGAGGTCCGTAGGCATCTGATACAGCACCACTCCCGGTTTGCTGAATTCCACCCGAGTTGGTGTGGCTTCATTTTTCCCGCTTTTGAAACGCCGCCGTCAGACAGAATGCCAGAACACGATGCAATTTTAGATACAATCCCCCCGGGGGGCCGCCAGTGGGCAAAGTGCGAAATACCAACCCGCACGCTCGTGCTTCCCGACCATGGCAAGGGAAACATCACGATGGATTAAATCGCCTACGATTCCAAGACGGGACTGAGAAAGCAGAATCCGGCCCGGGAATAGCCTGATGTCGCCGGGCTAGGGAGAGAAGTAGGCGGTGAGCCGGTGCAAGTGGCTACCGCGGACCTTGATCTCTCAAAGGAACTAAAACGCGGCCTCGCGTTCGTTCGTCAGCAGAGGAAACCCTGATTTTTAACAGTCTATGCGCGCCATCTGTCGCATTGTCCGTCTTCATACACTGGGTACCCCTCCGATGTCCCACAGGTCTTGCTTCTCTCTTTTTGCATCTTAGCTCTGCAGTTGGACCCAATGCCCTCTAACCCAATGTCACCGTGTCGGATATTGATAGTTGACGATCAGGAGGCCTTCCGGCGAATCCTGAGTAGCCTGGTGGTTTCCCACGTCGGTTGGACGGTATGCGGTCAGGCTAGCGACGGCCTGCAGGCGGTGCAACAGGCAAAATCGCTAGTTCCTGATGTAATAATAATGGACGTTTCTATGCCGAACATGAATGGCATCGACGCAACCAGAATCATACGCACGCAGGTTTCCGGAACGCGCATTCTTATCATAAGTCAGGACGATCCCAGCATCGTGCAACGACAAAATCTGGTAGCCAACGCGCATGGTTTTTTAGCCAAAGCCGACCTTCCGCGCGATTTGCTACCTGCCATTGAAAGGATACTTTCCGTTAATGGCCAGCCGGAAATCGAAAAAGCTAGTTAACAAGCAGTCCCCACCTGATTCGGCCGTTTCAGGGATTGCCGAGTTCGATTCGATTCTTAGAGGCGGTTTTCCCCGCAACAGGATGTGTCTGCTTCAAGGACCTCCCGGAAGTGGAAAAACCACTCTTGCGCTGCAGTTTTTGCTCGCCGGCGCCCAACAGGGAGAGAAGGGCGCCTACATTACGTTTTCCGAAACCGATGCGGAGCTACGACAGTCAGCCAAATCTCACGGATGGTCGCTGAAGGGCCTGTCCGTGATTGATCTTACGACAATGAGCGATGAGCTTGGGATGGAGAAGCAATACACCGTTCTCCATCCTGCCGACGTAGAGCTAGCTGAAACATCCACGGAGCTTTTGCAAAAAATTAAGGAGCTCAGGCCTCGGCGGCTTGTGCTCGATTCTCTCTCCGAGCTTCGCATGGTCGCCCGTGACCCCTTGCGCTATCGCAGGCAGATCCTTGCTTTGAAGCAGGCGCTCTCTAAATTAGGCTGTACCGTCCTCTTCCTCGATGACCAGACGAGTGAAACAGGGGCGGATCTTTTGCTCCAAAGCATTGCCCACGGAGTTGTTCAGCTTACGAGCGAAGAAACCTCACAAGGCGCACTGCATCGTCGGGTCAGGGTCACAAAGATGCGCGGCGTCCCATTTATCGAAGGCGCTCACGATTTCCGCATCGCGACTGGCGGCATAAAGGTGTTTCCCCGTTTGGCTGCAGCAGGAGAGGGCTTTCGCGAAGGATTCAATGCTGGTCCGGCTC
Organism: Terriglobales bacterium; assembly: GCA_035496675.1. Lineage (GTDB taxonomy): Bacteria > Acidobacteriota > Terriglobia > Terriglobales > Acidobacteriaceae > Gp1-AA145. Next base: position 20,211 of record DATJEL010000016.1, on the reverse strand, counting down.
TTGCCAGTGGCATCAAGGAATTGGATGAGCTCATGGGCGGGCCGATTCCCTGGGGATTCGGTGTGATGATTGTCGGTCCTCCCGGCATCGGGAAATCTTCGCTGGCGGCTCAGTTAGCGGCATCCGCTGCAAGGCACGGCAAAAGAGTCTGTATGTACTCCTTCGAGGAGAGCCTCAATACTTTTCTGAGTCGCTGCGGGAGTTTAGGAATTGACATCGCAAAGAACGTCAAGAGGGGCCTCGTGGAATTGCAACGCGTCGATCCCTCGCACATAACTCCCGGGCAGGTCATTCACAACATCAGCACATGCATAGAAAAACACCATGCTGGGGTGGTGATCATTGATAGTTTGAACGGATATTTGCAGGCCATGAGCAGTGACCGTTCCTTTATCGTGCACCTTCACGAATTGCTCGCATATCTGAACGCCAGAGGAGTGATCACCATTTTGGTGTCCACGCAACATGGCTTCGTCAATGTGGAGCAATCCAGTTTTGAGGCTACTTACCTGGCCGACTTGGTGATCCTGCTTCGCTATTTCGAGTCGCTGGGGACAGTTCGTCAAGCAATATCGATCGTCAAGAATCGAAGCCAGGACCACGAGCGCACCATTCGCGAATTTGAGGTAGGAAAAAATGGTATACGGATTGGTAAACCCTTAACCGAGTTTCAAGGGGTTCTTACCGGCAACCCTGAATATTCAGGCAAGTCAGGAACATTGATTCGAGATCTGGATGAAAGGACCGAAAAATCCTAACGTCACAAAGGGCCTGGTTCTCTTGTGTGCTCCTTTCGGCAAAGACGCCGAAATCCTGGCGGAGATTGTCGCGTCCGAGGGCCTTTTGGTCGCTCCCTGTTCATCCCTGAACGAACTGGCGCATCGGTTTTCTGAACAGACGGATTTCATTCTGTTGACGGAAGAGGCGCTGGTCGCTTCCTCGTTGCAGGCAATGCAACGAGCCCTGCGCAAGCAGGAGCCGTGGTCTGACATACCAATCATTCTCTTGGCCAGTGCAGGTGCGACCCCGTCGCGCTGGGCAACCGGGTTCGTGTCGAAGCTGGTGGGGGACGCGAACATATCAATACTGGAACGCCCCGCCCGCGTGCCCACCATCATCAGCGTCCTACGAACTGCTAAGCGAGCGCGAAACCGCCAGCGTCAGGTCCAGGGGCTATTGCTGCAAGAGAAAGAATCGGCGTCAAGATTGCGCAGTGCCCGTGACCAACTGGAGCGCCGCGTGCAAGAGCGCACCTCCGAGCTGTCGCATATCAATCGCGAACTCAACCGCGAGATCAAAGAGCGAAACCGCGCAGAAGCGGGCTTGCGCAGCCTTGCAGCAAAAGTACTGAAGATCCAGGACGACGAACGCCGCCGGATCGCACGCGACCTTCACGATGGCGTGGGACAAACGCTTGCTGGGGCTCTTATGGCGGTTGCGCAGGCGCGATCCGCTGGAGCAACGCTCCCGGCTTGCGAGTCCGCATTGCGCCACGCGGAAGACCTGCTACAGCACGGCATTCGCGAAGTCCGTACCGTGTCCCATTTGTTGCATCCTCCGCTTCTCGACGAGAGCGGCTTGGTATCCGCGATTCGCTGGTACGTCGAGGAATTTTCGAAGCGCAGCAGGGTTACTGTGACCCTTGAGCTCGACGAGGATGGAGATCGCTTGACCCAGGAAATCAAGACAGCTGTATTCAGAATCGTCCAAGAAGCTTTGACGAATGTGTACCGTCACTCGCAGGCACAAGTAGCACGGATCGAGATCAAGTGTGATGAGAGATGTTTGCAACTGAGGATTAAAGATAACGGGCACGGGATTCCAGCGAGCATGGTGCCCATGGCGCCCAATCGCAAAATAGGTGTTGGGCTCGCGAGCATGCGAGAGCGCGCCACGTTGTTAGGAGGAACCTTCGGCATTCAATCCGATACCGAAGGCACGACCCTTTCCGTATCGATACCAATCCCCGAAGTATCACTCGCCTCAGCTTAGCTGGTTTATTTAACACTCTCCATAGGTCCTGAATAGTGTGGCGGCAAACGGCAACTTTCACTGCGTTTGGGGCCGTAGAAGGCGAGCCCACCCTTTCTCTCCTAAACCAGGCTCAGTTTTTCTGAGAACTGAGCTCTGCCTGGTTCAGGCAGCGTCCTCATCTACCCAACTCGTCTCTGAGGTAATTTCCCGGCCTCGCCCGGCTGGGATCGTGATGGTTTCGAGTGTAATAGAGGTGTATTAGATGGGTATCGCTGTGAAAGGGCATTTAGGCCCAATTTGTAAGGCCTTGACGACGAAGGAACTCCTGTGGCAAGCGTCCCTGCCAGGTGCCGAAGTTGCGTTCACTCCGGCCGCGCGCCTCCGGAGAGTAGGCCGGATCCAGCAGGCAAATTTGTATACGTCAGCCTTGCGCCGCAACAAATAGCAGGATTCGCTTTTGACTCAAGCTCGGGAGCATTAACGCCCGTCAGCGGCTTGCCTTTTTCTGTAGGCGCTGTGACGCGCGACATGGTCTTCATTCCATAGCCGAAAATGCCGGATGCCCGAATGAGTCGGTTACCCCAAGACAACCGTCTCTCCGGATCCAGTCCTCAAGATGTCAGTTGCCGAAGGTTTCTGGGCATAGCTTTCTGAGCTCTTTCGGTAGCCGACGCTATTAGGGAACTCCATAACAGCACCACGTTGACAGCGGCCCGTAAAGAAGCCTTAGGGCCATTCGGTGCGCGAGAAGTGTGCAGCATGCTGGAACAGTGGTTCCCACTTTGGCAGCCTAACCTGAAATGATTTTCAAGGTTCCAATACGACCCTGGCCGATTTTTTATTTTGTTGGCGTCCCCGACGGGATTTGAACCCGTGTTACCCGTGAAAGGGCTTCTTGGCCATTTTGGACGTGTTTGTTGGTGGTTGTGGGAATTGAGTTTCCCCCAATGTTTTAGCGGGTCCAAACGTCTTCGAGTTTGTTGACGTTTGGAGCGGTTTGCCGCAATTTATTCGAGTATTCGTTACCCAGGCGTTACCAGAATGGTGACTGGCACGGGCAGCAAATCCATGGAATCTGGACGGCTTTCGGTCTCGATCTCTAATCACAAGTTTGCATCATGGTCTCTCATCGAGCTCAAGAACCTTCCACCTATGGAACGATCCGGTCGGCTTGCGCGAGCGTCTATTGTCGCCATTTTTCTAATCTCCTGCCGAGCAGGTGGACTCGTCTCCCTGCGCTAATTGGATTTTCTGGACGTAGTTCCTTATCGCATTCGCCGTTTGAAACGATGCCGCATCTCTTAAAAGCCGGCTCATGTGAGCGAGTTAGGCGCTGTAAGCAGGGTCGCGGGTTCCGCAACACTTAAGACCCAAACCTTTGAAAGAGACAAATATTTTCTCGCTTGACTGTTTCAAGATATGCAATAGCTCCAAGTAGCTTACCCGGGGCGGACAAGCTACTCAATCCACCCTGTCATGTAACACATCCTGCACCGCGAGTTTACTCGGCATTGTTCGCGAAGGGGGAGAAGATTGAACACCCCGGCGAGTAATATCCTTGTGCGCAATGGGCCGCACAAGTAAGGTCTCGTCAATATCCACTCTCTTTAGCGTTGATATGACCACTTCGGCGCTGGTGTTTCTCAGCGTTGCTTTCCTCCCCCCCCGTGATTAATATCGATCTATATCGATTTAGATAAATCGTTTTTGCTTGACAACAGTTACTAACCAGCGATAGAAACCGTGACAATCCGATTTCGTGAGAGCGATCGGCGAAGTTAGCAGTAACTCTCAGAGGTTAATACTTGGCACGGAGGTGGTGGGAAATGTCGAAATTGTCTTCCTATATAGTTCGTTCAACCTATATCAGGTCATTCCTAGTTATTTGCGGGCTAGTCGCTGTGGGATCCTTCCAGGCGCTCGCCCAGGAAGCAACCATCGTCGGAACTGTAACTGACCAGTCCGGCGCAGCGGTCCCAGCCGTCAGTATCATCATTACCAATACCGATACCAGCGTGGTGACAACCTTTACCAGCAACGATGTCGGACAGTACGTCGTCCCCCACTTGTCGATTGGACGCTATACGGTCAAGGCACAGGCGGCGAACTTCAAAGCGGTTGAAACCCAGGGTATCGTGCTGGCGGTCGGCGATCGACGTCGCGTTGATTTTGCGCTGCAGGTGGGTGGGGCGCAGGAAACGGTGACTGTCGAGGCAACACCGGTCGCCGTGCAGTCTGATACCAATGATGTCAGTACCGTCATTACGGGTACGCAGATTTCTCAGCTTGCTACAAACGGCAGAAGCCTGTACTCACTTGTCAATCTGACGCCTGGAGCCAGCAGCATGCAGGTGGATTTCCAAAATCCAACCCCGATGGGTGGTGACAGCAATGTCAGCTTTAACGGCCAGCGGACTATGCACTCTCTTTATATGGTTGATGGTGCCGAGGCCGATGACCGCGGCGGCGCTCAGGGTTCTATCGTTATTCCCTCACAGGATGCTCTGGCGGAATTCCGCATCATGACGTCCAACTACAGCGCTGAGTACGGCCTTACATCGGGCGCGACGGTAACCACGGTGGTCAAGTCAGGAACCAACAAACTCCATGCTGGGGCATGGTGGTTTGGACGAAACGACTTCCTCAACGCACGCAACTACTTCAACCCTAGAAACAAGTACGATTCGAGTGGAAATATCATCGGCCTGAATCCTGTCAATGAGCTTCGCTTCAACCTGTGGGGATTCAATGTCGGCGGACCCGTCAAGTTCAACCATACTGACAACCCGAAGACTTTCTTCTTTTACAACATGGAGTGGCGCCGTTTGGTCACTGGTGCTCAGCCCGCCAACCGAGTTGTTCCACTCACCAGCACTTACGGAGGCGACCTTAACGCTGCCGTCTCTTACTCCGGGTTGATCCCCGGTGGAGTTCACGTCCCCAATTTTGCTAGCCTATCCAGCGCGTTGGTCGCTAGGTACCAAGCCGACGGACTTCAATCCGGGCAGCCCTTCCCTAACAACACTATTCCTGCTGATTTGCTCGACCCTAACGCACAAGCGCTCCTGACCGCAGGTGGCCCTTACGGTGGCATCTTCCCGGCGCCGACCAGTGGTGATGTTTTTGCGGGTTCCGCCAAGGCACCCACTTCAGTCAAGGAAGAGATCGCTCGCGTTGATCACACTTTTAACAGCAAGTTCTCTGTTTATGGGCACTGGATTTCCGAACAAATTACGCAAGTGGACGTTCCCACTCGCTGGAGCGGTGCCAATGTGCCGACTGCACAAGATACCTTCGGCAATCCGTCGTACAGTGCGGTCATTCACGCCGTGAACACCATTCGTCCCAATCTGTTGAATGAAGTGGCGTTCAACTACAACGGAAACCGGATCAACATGGTCCCGTCTGGTCTCTGGGACCTGACTAAAACCGGGTTCAAGCAGAACAAGATCTTTGGTTTCCAGACAAAAGTGCTTCCTATTATCGCCTTAAACAATCAAACGGGGGCCCAGTTTAACAACAACTGGAATCCATGGATTAACACCGCCAACAGTTATCAGCTACGCGACGACGTGTCCTGGACCAAGGGCGCACACCAACTGAAGATGGGCGGCAGCTGGCTGAACTTCCGAAAAGCGCAGCCGCTGCAGGTGAGTCCGGAAGGGAACTTCGGCTTCAACGGAAGCTTTACCGGCTATGATTTCGCTGACTTCTTGCTCGGCCTTTCGCAATCCTATAGCGAGGCTGCCATCGAGGATACACGCCACTGGAACAGCGTCTCATGGGGCGCATATTTCCAAGACGACTGGCGGGCTACTCGCCGCTTGACCGTGAACCTCGGATTGCGGTGGGACGGTATCCCACACACAGCTGAAATCAACGGCCAGATGGCGAACTGGTATCCCAATCTGTGGGATGCCGCTGGCGCCGCTTCAGCGTTCCCGAATGGAACGCCAGCAACTGGAGGCAACGGCTTCGCCAATCCCAACGGAACTCAAATCTGCACCGCGGCCGCTGTCGCACAGGGTAATGCACTTTGCGGGTCTGCTAATCCATTCCTTGCAGCCGGTCCCAATCCGGCTTTGACCGGGCTTCTGATGTATGCCAACGGCCTCGGTATTCCCGGCAAAACGCCGGGGGTGACAAATTCGTTGGTGGGGAACCACTGGAACAACTGGGGCCCGCGCATCGGGTTCGCTTACGACGTAACCGGTCGCGGCAAGACGATCCTGCGAGCTGGCGTCGGCGCTTTCTACGAGCGAATCCAGGGCAACGACATGTACCAGTCGGCCGGATCCATGAACTTGTTTGGGGCTAATACGACTGTCAACAACGTTTCGCTGTCGGATCCACACACCGCAGTGGACCAAACTAATGCGACTATCAGTACCGCGTCCCTTCCGGCCACGGTGAACAACGAGATAGCTCTGAATGCGGCGCGGTACAAGAATCCGGTAACTTATCAGTACAGCGCTGGCATTCAACAGCAATTGAGTTCACAGACCGTTTTGTCGTTAGCGTATGTGGGCAACGAAGGCCATCAGGAAAGTTACACGCAGAATATAGACCTTCCTGCTTTCAACGCTCTGCCCAGTCTGTGGATCCCTAACCAGTCCACCGGACAGGTGGCCCAGTACAACACTATTCTTCAGTATCCCGGCTACCACAGCCTCGTGATCTACCAGAACGGCGAGAACTCGCATTACAACTCACTGCAGGTGGAATTGCGTTCTCACCTCCGCATGGGGTTGGATCTGCACGCGGCTTACACCTATGCCAAGGCGATCGATCCAACGGCCGCGAATGGCGATGGCGGCGATCTTGACGGCATCTCCAACCCGTATGCGGGATGGCAGTTCGACCAGGGCCCAGGTGCGCTGGATCGCACGCACGTTGCATTCTTCAACTTCGTTTACAACCTGCCCATCTTCCGCAATAGCTCAAGCCACTTAGCCAAGAATGTACTGGGTGGATGGCAGGTGAGCGGTATTGTCACGATGGAATCCGGGACCCCACTTAACATTGGCTACTCGGGAACCACCGTTTGCTCCATCGTTTCCAGCTGTGGGCAGGGTGTGCGTCCAGATCTCTCAGGGAAAGTCTCGTACCCGAAGAGCTCGGTCATCTCGCCCAGCAATAACTTGAAGGTATTGCAGTGGTTCAATCCTTCGGCCTTTTCACCATCCTACGTTGCCGGTACCACGGTCCCAACCTGGGGCAACCTGGGGCACAACGCCCTCCGTGGCCCGGGGCGTGACAACTGGAACATAGCTATGTTCAAGACCTTCGCGGCGGGCGAGAGGCTTCACTTCGAGCTGCGCGCGGAGAGCTTCAACACCTGGAACCACACCCAGTTCAATGGCGTGAATACTGCTGTTCTCCGTGGTTCTAGCTCTGCGCCGGCTTCGGCTGTTTCAGGCGCGGGCCAAGTCAACTCAGCCTTCGATCCGCGTGTGTTCCAGCTCGGTGCGAAGGTGATTTTCTGACGTCGTATGCAGTCAGCACGCTTGCCCCGCTCAGTCGAAACTGGCCGAGCGGGGCATTTGTTTTGCGGCAGACAACTTCTAGCCCGTCACCTGATGGAAACAGCGGTGATGCTCGTCCACGGAATGCATCTGCTGCGCACCGTGCCAAAACTCCAGAGGTCGAACTGCATCCTGATGGCGAGCACGCGAAACGCTTTGAGCATGGTGCGGTGGCTGTCGTCGCACGGTTTTGTAGGGTTTTCCATCAAAATTGGCGAAGTTGAGTACTTCATGGCCAATGTTTTTCTATTGATTGATGCACCCCGATGGGTTTTTTCGTCCCCAACCTGCGGCCCCGCGTAATAAGTGATCCAGCCGACTCTGGCAAACAGTACCCTTCGTGGAAAATGCTTTGAAACCCGCGGAACAGAGTCGAGCGCACGCTGTAGCCTCCTCCTGCTTTCGTCCGTGGCCTCATCGTGGTCTCTTGGGTGGATCGCTGGAAGTTGGCGTCCCCGACGGGATTTGAACCCGTGTTACCGCCGTGAAAGGATTACGCAAGATCGTAAGTAACGGAAACCAAAGGCACGGATCGCACCGATTTAGAGCACAAAGAAACGCTTTGGAAGTCTTATCGAACCCTTATCGAACCCTCGCGCGAATATTCGAGATTCGGTGCAAAGGGCGCGGAGCAGAGTCGCCGTTAGCCCATTTCCTAACATCATCCAAAATGAATTGTCTGCCGTAGTGGTCCCAGTTTGGACGCCATCCTCACCAAGTCGGCCAGGGAACTTGCCTTCATTTTCTGAATGACTTGCACACGATGTGCTTTTCACGGTAATTTCGCTGATCCCTAGTTCTCCCCCAACCCGTTTGTTCAACAACCCGGACACCACGAGCGCCATGACTTGCCGTTCTCGAGGCGTGAGTGGCTCCTCAGGTAGGTCGAACTTATTGCCCTCCGGTTAGCAGCCGGAGGACAACTTCTGGAGTACACACCGTTTCAATGACTTACATGGAGCAAGGAGTCGGATTTGGAACACCTTCGGCGGGCAACGATGCAAACGTCAAAAGCCTTTGTGCTCTACTCCCTTCGCCACACCATGCTCACGAGGCTGGGCGCTTCCGGGGCCAATGACGAACTCCCGTTGCCGAAGACACCTAAAAAACATGAGTCCTAAAACGGGAGTACGGGCCTGCCGTTCAGAAGGCTCCCCGGGATTTCCTAATCTGTTCGAGAGGAGGAAAACGGACCGCGTACCGAGTGAGGGCATGAACGGGGTGATACAGGCCTGCGCTGCGGGCTCCGGCAGTTGGTCAGCCTCTACCGCACTTCGCAGGGGAAACCGCTACAAACGCATCGGAAAGTGAGCCTGCGCGCCGCGGGGGCCGTGTTCCTGCAGAGGTCCCCAAAAATCACCACAGTCGAAGGAGGCAAAAATCTCGCGCTTCAGTTGAATGTACGAAAAGAATGGCTCCTCAGGTAGGACTCGAATCAACTGGGCAGATCCTCCCGGCCGCGGGTTTCCAGACTGAAAGCGTTGACGGGCGATATTAACTTCCAATAGGCCAAAGCCGATAAGTGCCGGAAGAAACGGGCGACTCGGTCCCAAGAGCTGCAAGGTGGGGCGAATCGCGCAGGAGATTGCCCCATGAAGTCAGCCAAGTTGGTAAGTAATGCAATTAAACGGGGTTGGCTGTTCAGGCAAGAGTAAGAAGTAGTTCCTTTGAACTTCCAGAAGCAGTGCGGCATCCTGCTCTGGGTCGCACCAAGTTCCGACCTGGAATTGTGCGGTTCGTTACAGCAGACAACCCTCCCGGAGGATGCCATGAAGTGGTTAGCTCGCCATCTGTTAAACAGCGCTGCAATCTTAGTCACGACCTTAATGCTCGTCTCGGCAGGCTTGGCGCAAATAATGGTTACGGATATTTCTCCAGACCTCCCGTTTGGCGTGTGCGATCCGACTTTCGGTCCTTGCTTTTCCACAACCGGGGGAAGATTAGAAGGGCTGGCGATCGATCCGTCCAACGACTCGGTGCTATACGCCGCCAGCGAGTGGGCGGGGGTGTGGAAGACGACAGACGGGGCGCACACTTGGACCCAGTCCGGCAACGGACTGCGTTCAGGAATCTCCGTTCCGTGGTACAACGGCGGCGCTTCCATTGCGGTCGATAGCGTTAATTCCCAACGACTGCTGTACGCGGAGGAAGATAAGGATGCACGAACTAGTGCATCGCTGGGAGGCTTATGGGTTTCGATCGATGGCGCGGCCAATTGGAGCCATGTAACACTGCCCGGGTGCTTCGGATATGGCAAGGTTGCGCTACAGAACGTTGTCTTCGCGGGAGGCACTCCGTACGCGCTGACCGCAACCCCCGGTTGCGAGCTGTGGACCTCGTCCGATCCAAAATTACAGAGCTGGTACGCTCTGCCTGAGCCGCCCTTCTTCAGCGCTCCCTATAATTCTTTTCTTCTTACTGCACCGCGATCCAGTTCCACAGTTTTCGGTTGCAGCGGTACCTCATCCTTCGTCTTCCGCAACGTGAATGCCGCGGGAGGTGGAGCCTGGGATTCAGTTCAGTTACCCAGTCCCTGTGTAGGTCTCTCCGCTGTTCCTGCGCTTCCAGGAGCCGCCGATTCGACCCAGGCCTTGGTGTTGGTTGTGTTCAACAATCAGCTTGTCGTCGTGATTGCGGATTTCTCTACCGGCACAACAACCAGCCTACCTCCAGTCGGACCATCGGGCGGTTCTGGAACGATCAGTGTCTGGGCTGCACCATTTCACAATCCGCACAACCAGGGACCCGGTCTCAGTTACGACGTTTTCGTGGGAGACGGAGCATTCTTCCGCTACTACGACGTCTTCTCTAACCGCTGGTATCAGGTTAGTGGGAGCAGCATTGGGAGCGGCGTACACATTGACACCGGAGTTATGGCGTTTCCAAGTACCTATGACCGCGTCAATGGAAATTGTGATGCGTATCTCACCAACGACGGAGGCGTATTCGCAAACCAGGTAACCGAGCAACAGGGGGCGGGCGGGTGCACGATCTTGGGCGCGACAGTTGACTGGATGTCAGCCAATCACGGCCTGCACGTAATCGAAGGTAACGGCCTGACAGGAGTTTCTCACAATTACTACCCGTCGATTTCGTGTCCAATACCAAACCTGACAACCTGTCCCACCCTCTACTTGGCCACTACTGACAACAACGTGTGGGGAGTCAACGACGGCGGCTTTTCTGGCCTGCCCTGGCAAGGACTTGGATTTGAGCTGGGAGATGGGGCAGAAGTGTGGATCGACTCCATACATCCAAACGCCGCTCTGGGCATTCGAAACGGCAACGCATGGATGCATGGAAGCAATCTGATACCTCAACAGCCCCCCTTCAATCCGCTTCCGGGGTTGGGTAATTTCTTTCCGCCATTCGGATTTGAAGGCGTTCATGCGTCAACGGAAAATGGCATTCTCCAAGTAATGACCGTGCCTACGGATTCGCCATTTGTGGTTTACGACTACGTCGGCATTGGATCCACTTGCGATACTTGCCCTGAGCTAGTTCTGCGCCTGATCTCTCCTTTTGCACTTCCAGCAGCCCCTGGTAACTGGACATCCTTGACGCGCTTACCGCTGGCGTCATTCTTTGGAAACGGGCAGATCGGCACCCTCGCGGCCTCAGGTGGTCACGACAAATTGATTGTGTACGTACTTACTTCCAATGGCGCTTCTTATGATCCCAGCGGCGTGCTTGGTCCCGGTCAGGTTTGGCGTGGTGCTGTGGGGCCCGATGGCCTGATTCACAGCTGGACTCAGGCATCCGGGAGTTCAACCGCGCCTCTTGGGCAAGCCTATAACCTACTCGTCAATCCGTACAATCCGAACGAACTTTATGCAACGGATCTAGTTTCGCGAAGCATTAAAGTCAGCCGAGACGGAGGCCAAAGTTGGTACACGGACGCTGCCTTAACCAGCATAGCGTCAAACCACGGCGAATTTCTGATCAGCTGCGGTGCCTTTGGTGCTTTCGGCCCGGACGGTTTCGGAGACAAAGAAATATTCGGCAGCCATTGTTCGCTGGGCGGTATCGCGTTTGATTTCTCGGATCCAAATGCGCGCGTGGCAGCGCTCTATCCGGGCGGTGTCGCGTTTTCGCGCGACGCAGGCAAGCACTGGATCGCTTTGGATGTAACCAATAATAGAGTCTCCACCGCTAATGGTCCCATTGACCTGCCTAGCACTGCTTTCTACGATCCTGCACCCAACCCCAACACTGGTTACCCGAGCATATATCTGGCATTGGAAGGTCGAGGAGTGAAGCGTCTGGATGGCCCGTTCCCAACGCTTGGCTCCGCTCAGGCAATTTGCACAATTTGCTCCCAGACACTCCCTGCCACCGGCTGGGTGATCGTTAACTCTTTACAAATTCGCGTGCCTCTGCAACGGGATAGCGACGGCGTATATCGTGCAAACGTACCGTTTAACATGGCGAATGTAAAGACGCTGTCCTACTACTTCCTAATGGATGGTCAGACCAGCCTACGGTTCACACATACCATCAGTGCAGCAGAGCGCAGATCCGGAACATTGATTCTCTCCGATGTGGGTGGCGCAGACGACTAGTGCGGCCTAGGAGAGCCAGCCAACGGGTCTGCCGAACAGAATGTCCCCGTCCGGCTGTTGAAGTACCGGGCGAGAGCGTAATCCATGCCGCCATTGTAGGTTGTGAAGACCCATATGTTGAACCTCTGCTTTGGTACCAGAGCTCACCGAATGGGTGGGAAGACGTCAACTTCGAGGCATTAGAAGTAAACGTCACTCGTTCGGTCGTCAAGGAGAAGATTACTCGATGCAAGACAGAAGCCTCGCGCAAGCCGATTCCTCTAGACGCAGAGTTGGCAGAGGTCTTGTGGAGTTGGAAGCTCCGGTGCCCGTATCCCCAACCTGGCGATTGGGTGTTCGCCAGTCCTCACAAAAAGGGCAAGCAACCGTATCGGCCTGGGTCACTGTTTCGAGTCCATCTGAAGCCGGCGCCGGAAGCAGCAGGGATTCCGGGCAATGTGGGATGGCATACGCGCGACACACATTTGGCACCTTAATGAAAGCGAATGGAGAGGACATCAAGACGATCCAGGAATTGTTACGCCATTCGAACTACAAGGTGACAGCCGATACCTATACGCAAGCCGTCACTCCGATGAAGCGTGCGGCGCAAACAAAGCTCGTCAAAATGATTCTCTTGCCGACAAAAAAGGTGGGAGAGGAACGCGCGTCCAGCGAGTGGTTTTTTCTTATCGAACCCTTTCAAACCCTCGGCGAAAGGCTCGATTCCAATAAGTCATTTAGATTGTTGGCGTCCCCGACGGGATTTGAACCCGTGTTACCGCGGTGAAAGGGCTTCTTGGCCATTTTGGACATGTTTGTTGGTGGTTGCCGGAATTGAGTTTTGCCCAGTGTTTTCGCGGGTACAAGCGTCTTCGAGGTTTGTCGTCGTTTGTACCGAGTTGTTGCGATTTATTCGAGTCTTCGTTACCCAGGCGTTACCAGAAAAACGCCTGGTTTCGGGAAACGTTTCGGCACTTCCTAGGAATCCCCATTCCTGTCCGGAGTTCCTGCCATGATTGCTAATCTAAACGAACATGATTCATGGACGCCGCAGGATGGTGTTACCCGATGGCAACATTCGTGTGGGATTCTGCTAAACCGGAGAAGCAAAACCCAGTGGCTGAAGGTTGCGAATTGAGCGTTTGCTTCCACGTCGTCGAGGATGTCACCAATTGGCGATTACGCAAGCTTGTGTCCACCTCGGACGCCAACGCGCCTAAATCAGAAGCAAAGTCAGCCACCATCCAGGTTGCCCCTGTAATCAGGAACGTCAACGCGAATTCAGACCAGTTCAGATGTGTTCTTGGATACGAACTTGCGAGGGCGCACAACCCAACGTGCCTAGGTTTGAGCTCCGCACCTGCTTCTTGCGGAAATATTGATAGAAATGTACGACCGCATGGGAGAGGAACAGCTGTACCGTCCCGACCTGCGTTCGGCAGAGAGCCACTTCTCAAAGATCGCGACAAGTGGGCGTTCCACACCACCTCATCCATTCGCGTTGACTTGCTCCGGGGTGGGTCCTAACATGCAAAATGGCGCATGACGGGCACGACCATTTCGCACTATCAGATCGAGCTACGCCTCGGCGGTGGCGGGATGGGAGTAGTGTACCGGGCACGCGATTTGAAGCTGGGGCGAAATGTCGCGCTCAAATTTCTTCCGCCGTCACTGGTATCTGACCGGCAAGCGCTGGAACGGTTTCAGAGGGAAGCCCGGACAGCCTCAGGCCTGAATCACCCGAACATCTGCACCATTCATGAGATTGACGAGTGGGAGGGGCAGCCTTTCATTGTCATGGAGCTGCTGGAAGGGCAGACACTGAAGCAGTTAGTCACCGGGCGTCCATTGGCAATGGGCCCACTCCTGGACATTGCGATTCAGGTTGTAGACGGGCTGAATGCAGCCCATGAGTTGGGGATTATTCATCGCGATCTGAAGCCGGCGAATATTTTCCTTACTCGGCGCGAGCAGGCGAAGATTCTGGACTTTGGGCTGGCGAAGCTGGTGGCGATTCATCAAGGTGTGGTGGAGGACGTTGGCCCATCTTCGATGCCTACGATTGATAAACACGATCTAACCAGCACGGGAGTTTCGCTGGGCACCGTAGCATACATGTCGCCTGAGCAGGCGCGAGGCGAGGACCTGGATGTGCGCAGCGATCTGTTTTCGCTGGGAGCAGTGCTGTACGAGATGGCAACGGGTCGGAGCGCGTTCACTGGGGCGACGACCGCCGTGACCTTCGAGGCGATCCTGAACCGCACGCCACTGCCGGTTACCCGAATAAATCCTGAGCTGGTGCCGGACGTTGGATGGATCGTCAGCAAACTGCTGGAGAAGGACCGCAAGCTGAGATACCAGTCGGCGGCTGAGCTGCGTGCCGACTTGAAGCGAGTGAAGCGGGACACGGAGTCCGCGGGAGTGCCAAGCTTAACGGCGCAGCCGGAGCGTCCAAAAGCGAAGCGGTTGCACAAAGGACTGGTTGCCGGTGTTGCGGTTGCGTTGTTGTTGCTTCTGGCCTTAGCAATGGCTCCGCGAGCCTGGTTGAAGCGGATGGTTGCAGGCGGTGGACAAATTCACTCCATGGCGGTGCTGCCCTTCATAAACAGCAGCTCTGATCCGAATATTGAATATGTCGCGGATGGAGTGACCGACGGAGTGATCAGCAGCCTGTCGCGCATGCCGGAGCTGAGGGTGATGGCGCGCAGTACTGTGTTCAGCTACAAAGGGCATGAAGTCAATGCACAAAAGGTAGGCAAAGAACTTAATGTAGACGCGGTGCTGATGGGCAGAGTTTCGCAGCGCAGCAACATGATTTCGATTCAGGTGGACCTGGTGAACGTGGCGGACGGATCGGAGCTGTGGGGTGATCAATACAACCGGAACATGGCAGACCTACTGACGGTGCAGGGAGACATTGCGAAGGAGATTTATTCTAACCTGCGACCCCGCCTGACTGGCGAGGAAGCGCAGGGCCTGGGAAAACACGCGACGGAGAATCCCGAAGCTTATCAAGCGTACTTACAAGGGCTGTTTTATTGGAACAAGTGGACGGAGGACGGATTCAAGAAGGCGAGCAATTACTTTACGCAGGCGGTCACGCTGGATCCGAATTTCGCTCTGGCGCACGCCGGACTGGCGGACACGTACACGTTTATGGGAGATTCCGGATATGTGGCGCCGCGTGAGGTATGGCAGAAGGCGAAGGACGCTGCCACACAGGCTGTGAGGATGGGAGACTCGCTGCCTGAGACACACATTTCACTAGCCCTAGTGCGGGAGAACTATGATTGGGACTGGGCGGGTGCGGAGGCGGAGTTCCAGAAAGCGATCCAGCTTAATCCGAATTCGGCGGCTGCGCACAACTGGTACGGGGATTGTCTGACCAAGCTAGGGCGATTCGAAGAAGCGCGGCAAGAGCTGAAGAAGGCACAGGAGCTAGATCCACTGTCGATGCTGATCAATACCACCGTGGGGCGGCAGCTTTATTTCTCGCGGCAGTATCCTTCCGCCATTGAGCAACTGCAGAAGGCACTGCAGATGGATCAGAATTTTGTGCCGGCGCAACATGCGATCGAAGCGGCGTACGCGCAGAACGGAATGTATAAGGATGCCGTAGCCGAGAGACAAAAAGTGCTCACGCTTTCAGGCAATCCTGATTTGGCCGCCGCTATTGGAGCGGATTATGCGCAGTCAGGTTATACCGGCGTCATGCAGAGCTGGCTGGACGGGCTGAAAGAAGTTTCTAAGCGAGGATACGTTTCAGCGTACGACATCGCGGAAATTTATGCGCGTATTGGACAAAAGACGCAGGCACTGGTGTGGCTGGAGCAGGCGTTTAATCAGCGCGACAGCAAACTGACGTATATAAGGGTCGAGCCAGCATTTGATCAAATGCGTTCCGATGCGCAGTTCCAGCAGATTGCGCAGCGCCTGGGCATGCCGCAGTAATCAGCGCAGCTGGTACCCGGGTTCGCCGGGCAACTTTCCTTCCACACGAACAATCTTTACTCCGGGACGCACCTCGCGCGAGTCAATGAACGCGATGGCGCCAGGAATCGCGCTGACCAGCTCGTTCGCCATGTCATTGGAATAGACGACCTTGGGTGCCGATGCGGACTCGGCGCGGAAGATCTTGGCGATCCAGTACTGCTTAAACTGCGCGTCCGACATTTGATAGATCCTCTTCAGTACAACATCCCGCTCGCGGGCAACGGGAGCGCGGATCAGAAGCACGACCGGAACGTTTGTGCTCCAGTACTGGCGGTCCCCGAGGAAAACCTTTCGAACTTCTGCCATGCTGAGATTAGTGATTGGCGTATCAGGATGAACGACGACGGCAATATCCACATCAGTCGACTTCTGGGCAAGTGCGACAGCGCAGATTATCGCCAGCAGCAGCACAGCAACCGATTTTTGTTTTGCTGTCATGGCGCGCTCAGAAGGTGAATGCGGTCTGGAAAAAGGCCGCGTTGCTGCGTGGTTCGCCGACCCCCAGACGGGTGCTGCGGTACTCGCCTTTGAAGGCGGCGTAATTCGTAATATCGTATCGGACGCCAAGGGTCGAACCAACAAGGTCCGAAACGCCCGTAAATACCGGATCGCTTTCCGGCTTGTGAATATATTCGAACCGGTAGTAGGGCTTCCATTTGTCGCCTTGCCAGGGGAAGCGATAAGCGAGCTGGACATAGAAGGCCTGGCTGTTGAAGGTGCGACCAGTGAGCACGTCCCGGTGATGGGAGTTGGCGAATTCGGAGAGGAACTCGGGGTGTTCCTTGGTGTAGACGAGATGGGCGGAGGTGATGGTTTCATCGAAATTTTGTCCGGGCTGCGGAGTCAGCTTGTCGCGATAGACGGAGGCGCCGAATTGCAGTCCGTAGATGCGGGCGGGACGCGCGAAAACAGTGGCGACCCAGGCTCGATTGTCGTTGACATCTCCACTATCCCCTGCTTTGCTGAGAATCGACGAGCGTCCGTTGCCCAGGCCGACATTGTAGCCGAGGCCGAGACCTCCGGAGGGAATGTTGCCTTCTGCGAGTAGGCCAACAAAGTGAACAGGAATAAACGTTCCGCCAATCTGCACCATCTGTGGGCGGCTGATAGTCGTCTGCAGCCAGGCTCCATGATGGAAGGCGGTGTTCCAGTATCCGATCGGCGTGTGGTATTTTCCAAATGAAATTTTGAAATAGTCGTTGTAGTCGTAGCGGATGATGCTACGTTCCACCTGGAGTTCATAGTTTGCGGGCTGTGCCGTGAAGCTTACCTCGCCAAAATAAGAGACCTTGCGCGACAACGGGGAAGCGAAGTGCAGGACGAACTGGCCGAGGTTGAATCCGCTGACTGAGCCCTTCTGATCGCTGGCAGAGAAGTTTACGTCCCCGAATCCCCTGATCTGAAGCGATGGGTAGTGCTCCTCGGCTTCGCGTACGACAGTCGTACTGGGCAGATGATCATGCTCGCCTGGATGCTGGGGGGGCGCTGGGTATTGCGTCTGCGTCACGCCGCCGGAAGACACGGCCTGCGGCTGCAGGGTAGCCTGCTTATCACCTTCCCGGTTGTTCTCGCGGGCTTCCAGGTCGCTGATTCGCTTCTCCAACTGCTGGATGCGTTCGAGGAGGGCTTGAACACTGGGCTCGGATGAGGATGACGATGGAGGAGGATCAGCCTGCGCGAGGACAGTAGGGCTGAAAGCGAGCAGGAAAATAGCAAGCACGGCAGGTCGCATCTGGTTCTCCTGAAGTCGAAAAATCTGGCACGGAATCGCGCGATATGCGAAACGCCGACTAGTTTATTCGGTCGCTGAGGTTTGTCAAAGAAGGTTTGAGAAGCCTGCAAGTCGGACTCATCGCCTCTCATTCGGCAGTTTGTGTGCTCCGCTTTGTGCTCCGAATTCGAGACGCGACCTGCGTCCGCTATCCCAGTGGCACGGCTCGTTAAGTAGACTGGCTAAAAGTGTCTGCCGGCGGATCTATCCACACCGAAGGACTGCCGATCACAAATCCGTCGAATGCATCGGGAGATTCCGCGAGCACGTTGGCCGCGAATAGACCTCCGAACGAATGTCCAAACAGGATCGCTTTTGTTGGGTCCAGCGGACCTCAAGGAACGGGCGAAGTTCTTGGGTAAGAAAAGCCTGAAATTTGGCCCCACCTCCGCCGTAAGTTACTCCGTCTCCGGTCGCCGCGCGGTGCAACAGATCGGTCCCGCGCCAGTGGGTTTGACCCTCGCCATGGCCAACGGACACAACGTACGCCTCTGACGTTGCCCTTTTCAAAGCCACTCTTCCGAGTAGATAAGGCAACCATCCCTCGGCACTCGAGAAGCAAAAATCCATTCGATAGGATTTTTGCAAGGATTTGACAATCGCCCCAGCGTTGGAAGCGAGAATTGAGGGTCTCGCGTGTCGATTTCACATCGAAAGTGGGAAAGAAAACTGGCTGCTAACAGGCCAATTTTCGGGCGGAGGGTGTGGAGCAGGATTCAGCAATGGTCGACGATTCTGGGTTTATCGCCCTATTGATGCCCAATCGTTTGCGAACGCAACAGGTCCGAATCGTTGGGTGGTTCTTGCTGTTTTGGAGCTCGGCGATTGGGATTTATGTCGCCAAGGTTATAGGCTTTGACCTCTATGTGCGCACGCACTGGCACATCGTGGAAGGCGCCGTAATCAAGTACGAAGAGAAATCAGCTCAGCTAGGCTCAATCCGCTCCCGCCAAACAACACACTGGCTGGAGTTCGAAGTGGAATTTGATCCGAAAGAGTGGGGCTGCAATACTGGCATGAGTTGGACTGTACCGAAGCCTTTTTCGTGTATAGGAGAGGTGCGTTCCCCAGGCTCTCAATCATGGGGTGTCGCGCAGAGTTGGGGCTATAGGCATCCAGTGAACTCCACTGCAAAGCTCTATTACGATCCAGCCACAGGCCGCTTGCGTTTCGCAGGCGAATCGATTCTCCATCTGTATCCTTGGACCGCAATCGCTGCATTCTTCCTGGGTGCTGGCATTTCGTCTGTTTTGCTCTACACTTCACACCGTCGGCTCAAGGAGTCAAATCTCTTATCGCCAGATTACGGTGTGACTGCAACTGCTGCAACGTCTTCTGAAAATCACACGCGCGATGAGACCCTAATTGATTTAAAGCTGCCTTGATTTTGCCGAGCGGCATCTTTGCAAGCTTGATTACTTTCGCGGCTCATGCAGACGGTAAAAGTCCATAATCTGAGTGTTTCTCACAAGAGATTACTTGCTGCTTTATGGTTTTCAGCACTCACGCTCTTGTGCATGTTAGTGATGTTTCACAAATTAACGATGTCGTTTCGGGGGATCCTTCTTTACGTGGTCCTGCCAATCATAGCCTCTGGAATTGCCGGCAGTTTATGGGGTGTACCAATTTTGAATCCCGCGAAGACGACCAGGGTGGGGCAGTCGCTGCTACGGGGAATAGCAGTTTCCGGAGGTGCGT
This sequence comes from Terriglobales bacterium, assembly GCA_035496675.1. Lineage (GTDB taxonomy): Bacteria > Acidobacteriota > Terriglobia > Terriglobales > Acidobacteriaceae > Gp1-AA145. The sequence goes on along the minus strand of DATJEL010000016.1, from coordinate 706 downwards.
TCGTCATCTTTTCGCTAATGTTCGCATTTGCTCTACCTTTCATTGAGCGCGGGTGGTCTTTGGGGCAATCAAGGGGGATCTTATTGTTCACGTGGATACTAGGGTTCCTGCTTGCCGGGCCGATTGTTCTCATCGGAGGCATGCTGGCTGGTGCCACACTGTACTGGTTCCGTCGCAGCGTTGTCGGGGAATAGACAAGACTGTTCGGGCTGGCCAGCAATTGGCAAGACTTTGGCTGGCTTATCAGATATAAAACTTGAAAGGCAGACGTGGATCACTGTCGATCGGGGCTGAGATCAAGACATCTCCAACCGCATTGGCAAAACGGATTGTAACGGGCAGCCTGTCATTGTGAAGACAAGAATTAAAATTGATCTTCGTTAGGCCAAGAACGTCCTGCAACACCGTGCGCACGAGACAATCACTCTGCCACATCGACCGAAAAGAAAAAGACCGTCCCGCGGATAGACCAACTGCTGAGCATATCCAAACTCCAGCATGGGCTCTTCCAGGAAGATCATCTGGATAGGAGCCTTGGGCCGTTTTGGGCGGCGCGCACGCTTAGCTAGCACTTTCATTGTCCTGATCTTCTCCCTCAACGAACTCTACATCTGGGTCGTCATCGTCATCGCTCGCCGATTCACTGACTGCGGGCATGCTCATCGGACACGAGAAGACCATCGAGGGTAGTGTCAAAACGAGATCC
>DATJEL010000015.1:0-66767 GCA_035496675.1 Terriglobales bacterium | reverse complement strand
AGAACCACTCCAAGGCCAAATTTGAATTGCACGAACTTGCGTCGTTGCTCCCCGATTAAAGCGCGCAGCATGGAAGCTGATCTGTCGGACCATTCGAATCCGGTGAAAGCCCCCAATGCGTCCAAGCCAAGCGCTGAGTCTTATCGGCTAGTAATGAAGCTCAAAGAGCGTCATGGCGATGTATCCACATCGAGCAGGTGGTCTAAGAGGGATCAAGTGCAGGGCCGAAAGTCCAGCACGATGTCTATCGTCCTGCGCTTCACATCGATATGCCGCTGAATGCCGTCACACGAACAATCAGGAAGGCCCTGCAGGTCCAGCGATTTCTGCAGCAAATCTTCATTGAAAACGTCGCCTGGCTTGAGAAGAAAGGAATCCAAGACCTTCTCACGCTGAAGATCGTCTATGCCTTGCAGACGAATATCACCGAGGTGGAACTGCTCGCCCTCGTCCACATCGATAGCGAAGGATACTAATCTGGCTGAGTCGTCGTAGTTCGGCTCCGGAATGCTGATGAAGTTGATGAACCCACGGCTGGCATATGCCCTCTTTAGCGATTCAAGACCCTTTGCGAATTGCTCACGATTCCAAAGATCGCCATCTTTGATCGGGAAAAGAGAACGGAGCGCCACTAAATTTGTGAACACTTTGTTGTTCTTAAAGGTAATCTCCCGTAGCCGATATTGAAACCCTTCTTCGACGTGAACGCTTATGCTGATACGCTCGCTGACAGCATTGCTAGATATTGTCGTGGCTTCTCCTGTGACCTGCGCGTGGAAATAACCACGATTCTGCCATTCCTCTCGAACCAGCGCCAAAGCTTCATCGACAACATCACTGACAGAACTTCCATGCGTGACGTTTTTCACCGTGGTAGCAATTTCACGTTGCTCCGAGGTTGGCATTTGAATACCCAGTCCCCAAAACGTGATTTCAGCTAAGGAAACGGCAACATCGGGGGTGTTGTCAGCCTGAGAAGCGCTTGGAAGCGTACACGGTTCCGTCCGGGAATTTGCTGAAGAATCCTGCGCGTAGGCTGAACCCCATGTCACTAAGCAGAGTGCGCAAACAGCGGCGCGGAAAGAGGTCTGTCGCAGCATGGAAAACCATTAAGACTACGATTCCTGCTGACTGCGATATTACAGCTTTGTGCCTTTTCTTCGCCAGGCAGGGGCGGGGAGGGAGCATTTTTGCCGTCTCTTGATACCACCCCGTCAAATCCCATTATGGGGTTAGAACATGACGGGATGGAATATGCACCCCTTTCTTTCGAATTGAAGCTAGTGAGCGCTGCTGAAAACAGTGTGGCAAGCATTCGCCTCCGCCCGCATCCCGCTTCATATTGACCTGCTGACCAAACCCCTATAATCCTTTGGATCAGTCGTTTGTTAGACCTCACTCGCATGTGGCTGAGCTGTCTTCGACAGACATTCCGAAATCTGTGGATGCACAGAGCCTTCTCCGCATCGGTCGCGACCACGCTTGCTCTTGGTATCGGCGGGACGGTATCGGTCTTTAGCATTATCTATACAGTGCTTCTCAGGCCGCTACCTTACCCAAGTCCGCAGGAGCTCGTCGGTGTTTTCCAGAGCAAGTTGCCGAACGATGAAGCCGACCAGACGGGTTTCTCTCCGGCAAGTTTCTTGGATTTTCGAGAGAAGAGCCTCTCCTTCACCGATCTGGCAGCCTATTGCGGGTTCCATTACAACCTCATCACGGCGTCAGAGCCGGAGCAAGTAGAAGGGACCGCTGTTTCGGCTGGCTTTTTCGACATTCTCGGGGTTCGTCCCGTTCTTGGACGCAATTTTCTTCAGAGTGAAGACAGCTATTCATCTCCTCGCGTCGTTATCTTGAGCGATCGTTTGTGGTCTGGGGAGTTTCATAGCGATCCGAACATTATCGGCAAAAGCATTGTGTTGAACGGCGATCCTTTTTATGTGGTCGGAGTCATGCCTCGGGGATTTCGTCCACTTGACGACGACCAAACGTCCTTGTGGGTTCCCTTGCAGCAGCAGATCCGTCCGGATCGGATGCTCTGGCGTGATCAAAAATTCTTGTCAGTCGTCGCCAGGCTACGCCCACATACTCGACTGAATCAGGCGCGGGCGGATATGAACCGCATCGCCGCTCAGCTTCATGCTGCCTACCCCGGGGCGGACATGGGCTCGGGCGCTGTCGTCATGCCGCTGCAACAGGCCTTAGTCGGTGGAATGCAAAAGTCTTTGCTGTTGTCACTGGGCATTGTTGTTTTCGTTCTGTTGATTGCGGGCAGCAATGTCGCGATTTTAATGCTCGCCCGAGTCAACAGTAGGAGCCGTGAATTGGGAATACGACTCGCCTTGGGAGCCACTTTGCCACGCATCCTGACTGACGTTCTAGCTGAGAGCGTTGTCCTCGGGGTAGCCTCCGGGAGTCTGGGACTTTTGCTGGCGCTGGTTGTTCCCAAAATTCTTGTTCATTTTGCTCCCAGCACGCTCGCGCTAATTGAAATCAATCCCGTTGTTGTGGCTTTCACACTGGTCCTGTCTGTCGTAGTTGGTGCGGGCTTCGGGTTATTTCCAGCCCTTGCGCTCGCGCGCGTTGACATCCAACAAATATTGCGCAGGTCCGAAAATGCAGCCACACTTCATATCGGAGGGCGGCGGCTCCGGCATGCGCTCGTAGTCGGAGAAGTCTCCCTTTCCATCGCTTTGCTCGTCGGCACCGGGCTCTTGTTTCGCAGCATGCTGAATCTTCAAAATCAGCCTTTGGGCTTTCGTAGCGATGGTGTGGTTGCGACGTGGATCGGCCTTCCACGTATCCACTACCAGAACAACAATGACGTTATCAATTTCTTTACCAGGGTGCAGCAAAACCTGCGTACTATGCCCGGCTATCGGACAGTAGCACTGGGTTATCCTCTGCCTTTGCAAGGGAACCATTTTTGGACAAGCTTCACTATTACAGGGCGAAACACAACCCCCGGCGAGTACCAATCCGCTTCGCTTCGTTTTGTGGATTCCGGCTTCTTGCCCCTCATGAATATCCCTCTCCTCCAAGGCCGCAATTTCAGCGATGCTGACGACGCCAATGGTGAGCCAGTCGTTATTGTTAGCGAAGCCTTTGCGCAGAAGTACTGGCCGCACGAGGACCCCATTGGAAAATCTATTTCGATTCTTCGGGAAACCGCAATTCCACGACGGATTATTGGCGTTGCGTCAGACGTTCGAGCAGCGATTGAAGATGACCCCCCGGATACGATGTACGTTTCGTACAAGCAGCTGTCTTTCCCCTCGATGCAGATCTTGTTACTGAGCCGCGATCGCTCAGCCTCTCCCCTCACGGATGTTAGAAATGCAGTGCACAGCGTGGACCCTGGTCAGCCCGTACAGTACGTCAAAACCATGAACTCGATAGTCAGCGATTCCTTGGCTCCGTGGAGATTCGCGCTGTCAGTTCTCGGCGGGCTTGCAAGCTTAGCCGTGATGCTGACGAGTGTTGGGCTATTCGCGGTACTGTCCTTTTTGGTCCGGGAAAGGACCAGAGAGCTGGGGATCAGGATCGCTGTGGGGGCGTCTCGTAGCAAGGTGATGACTCTAGTTTTAGGTCAGAGCTTGAAAATGACCGGTCTCGGAATTGCGATTGGGTCGCTATTAACCCTCCTCATCGGTCACTTGCTGACAAGTTCAACGTACGGAATTCGCCCAAACGATCCGTTGACGTTCATTGTTGTGGCGGCACTAGTGGCGGCAATATCTGTCCTGGCTGCCTTTGTTCCAGCACAGAGAGCGGCATGTATAGAACCTTTGACAGCCATTCGAGAGGAATAGAGGTTCTCAGCTGTGTACTCAACTATGCTCATGGCGGCAGTAATTGATGACCTTTATTTCTTCGCTGGCGACCACTCTTGCTGATCTGTCGTATTGCATAGCAGCAAGCTCCAAAACGCTAAGATCGCCCCCTTCTTCCCATTTCACCGCTAGTGTCGGCTTTGCACTCAGTTCCGTCTGCTGCGAGGGCTTTAGCTTCCGGGTGCCCTTGATATTCGATCAAGAAGCGTGCAAATCGCGAGGGGAAAACAACATTATGGGAATCTCGCATTCGTCCTTGCGATCTTTAGGTTTCAACCCCGAGATGGTGCAACTGTGCGGGGAACGGCCCGAATTAAAGGTCGCTTTGAAGCTTGGAGATAAAGCAGGCGTGCTCACTGGCAAGGCCACAGAGGTCGACACGGGACGTCCACTGGAAGCTGTCAGTGACAAATTCTAGCGACTGAGTCCCGCCTTGTTGCTGATCGAGTTCTGGATGCGTCACTGAGATGACAGACAGATCATCTGGCGGGGCGATCATTCGCCCCCAATGCCTCTGACTGTCTACACTTAATCTGTCTAGCACGCCTCATCAAATCGATCTTGGGTTGTACCTATCGGGAAAAATTTGGCTACACCTGGATGCGTGGGCGGGCGAGCGGATCCCGGAATGCTTCGAGAGCAGCGTGCTCCTCGGTGTGGATCTCGAATAGGCTGTTTATCTTGGTCATCTCAAGAAGGGCTTGCACCCTCACGTTGACATGTACAAGTTTCATGTCGCCGCCCGCTTGCCTGACGCTGCAAAAACACCGGGTCAATTCTCCCAAGCCATTGCTGTCAACGAAATCCACCCCCTCGAGATTGATCAGGAACTTCTTATGGCCATTGCTAGTGAAGACATGAACAAGGTCGCGCAGTTGAGTGCGACTCTCAGTCAACGTGAGTCTCCCCACTACATCGACCACAATGATGCGATCGCACTCTCTCGCTGCGACTTGAAAACCCATATTTGTTTTGCCAGCTGATTTTTCTTGTCGGAATCATATGCTTGGTTGAACTGGCCTTCAAGGCTGCGGCTGCATATTCTGTCGAACCCGCAAAACAGGAACGCGAAGAATAGGTATCTTCGGAGCGTCGGGAGATCTCCCGCCTGTAAAATGTTTCCAAAGAACAAAGACTGCGACTTCGTCATCTGATCTGGACGAAAAGGATTACAGATCAAGCGGTTTCAGCTCGTTTTTTCTCTGCGGCAGCCTCGTCGTAATCGTCTAACTCACGACCGGGCAGGATTTCTCGCAACGCCCAGTCGATTCGATTGCACGAACTTTGAATCTCATGCAATTCCTGGACGTTTCCATGCACGTAAACCGACACCATGATGAGGTTGAGTGCGTTGCGGACGTGATGATTCATTAACTTGACGCTCTTCAATCTGTCCCTTAAGTACTTCGAACGGTGCAGCTCGTAACGATATACGAGCAAACCCACGATGATGCCGCCGAAGAGGTAGTCGAATCCTAGCCCATACAGCGTCGAGACTCGATGAACGATGAATAAGAAGACAGCAACAACCAGACCACACATCAGCGCGAAAAGGCTGGGAGAGAAAGGGGTATTCCGGCTCGCTTCATCGTGCGCTCTTGTGCTTTGGGCAGGCATCGCGCACCTTGTAAGCTGGAATCCTAAGATAAAGGTTGTGCCCTGAAAACTGTCAATCATTGTAGTGTCGGGCAAGAAATGGTTGGGGGGCTGAGTACCTCCCGTTATTCCAGGTTCAAACCGCGTCGACTGGATGGCTAGAGGTGCAGAGAGCTCACCCCGGCTCAGCCCCGAGGAAGGGTGAAGCCGGTTTTCCCCGCGCCACATCCTATCCGGCAAGTCGATTTGGGGGCATGGAGGTAGCAGATTTGAAATGACGCACCACGACTTCCTATAAAGCGCTGGGAGATCATCAGCGTTTGCAGCGTGGGCCAAAAAATGCTGCCTCTCAGGTGAGAAAAGGCGGCATAGAGGCCGCGGCGATATTGTCAGTAGAACAGATGAGGCCGGAGCAGTCTCGTCGCCACTAGCTCGATTGAAGCGAACTTCCGATGAATCGGTCCCCCATATAGGGTGCCACTAGCGGGAGAGAATATTCTTGTAGATCTTACCGTCTTTCATGATGACGACAAAGTTCTTGTCGGGATCTGCAACTAGATTGATATTGGCGATCGGGTTGCCGTCAACAAGCAACAAGTCAGCAAGGGCGCCTTCCTCCACAACTCCGAGCTTGCCCGGATACGGACTACGTTTGCCCGACAATGCCAGCAGTTCGGCGTTGGTACCGGTGGCCATTACGAGCGCTTCGGCGGGACTGTACCAGCGGACAAGCGAGGCCAGAATTGCCCCCTGTTTCTGCGCCAGCGCTTGGGAAAACAGGACATCGGTGCCCCACGCCGTCTTGATCTTGTATTTCTTCGCCAGTTCATAGGTCCGGGCTATGCCAGGCCAGACTTCATCAGCCTTGGCTCGTTGGACTGAGCCCACTGGAAAGCCTTGTCTCAACTCCTCGGGGAGAGGCTGCGGACTCAACCACACGCCCTTCTCGGCAATGAGCTGGGCGGTGGCCTCGTCCATCAGGAAGCCATGTTCGATACACTTCACACCCGCGGCAATGGCACGCTGAATCGCTTCGGGCGTAAAGGCGTGCACGGTGACGTAAGTGCCCCAATTCTCGGCCGCTTCAACTGCGGCTCGCAGTTCGGCTTCGGTGAAAGTCGATGCGTCGATCGGGCTGTGCGGCGAGGAGACACCGCCGCCAGCGGTCAGCTTGATCTGGGAGGCACCCTGCATGAGTTGCTCGCGGACGCGGACGCGCACCTCGTCGGGGCTGTCGGCGACAGCACTGGCGCCAATCTGTTCCATCCGGCTGAGCGGGCCGCCGATCGTCCGCGGCAATTCAGACAATTGACGGAAGTCGCCATGACCGCCAGTAATCGTAATCACGGCGCCGGAGGGAAAAATGCGCGGTCCAGCGACGATACCCTCGTCAATAGCCTGCTTCAGACCAAAACTCGGTCCGCCCACGTCGCGCACTGTGGTGAATCCCCGCAACAGCGTATCTGTCGCCTCTGCCCCCGCCGCGATATTGTTGTATCCGACATCACCGGCGATGGCTTCAGCAGCAGTGGGCCGTATCAGCATCGCATGCCAGTGTGCGTCGATCAGTCCGGGCATCAAGGTCCGGCCGCTGCCCTCGATGATCTGTGTCTTGGCGCTGCGGTCCGTTGGTATGGGTGCGGTCGAAATTCGTTCGATCTTGTTACCGCGAACCAGTACGTTGCTGGGACCGGATAGGGTCCCTGATTTCCCGTCGAAGACCCGGACGTTTTGGAAGAGCACGACAGTCGGTCGCACGTCTTGAGCGATTAAGCGGACTGAAATAAGGACGGTGACAATCACAAGCGTTGTGTCGAGTTGCCTCCGCTTTGGACGCATCGTTCTCCCTCCCTTGTTCGTCACAACACACTAGGCCGCCCGATAGTGAGCAGGATCTAGCCGCCGATTGGCGACAAAGGGTTTCACTCCTCAATCGGTTCGGTTAAGTTGGCCGAAACGTAGTAATTACAGGGGTACAAGGGCGCGCAAAGAACTGTCAGCACTACCAGCGTCGCGACCGTTGTTGAATGCACGGACATTTGCACAGGGGCACACCGCTTACGTGCAAAGATTTACGTGGCTTGTGCGGTGAGGAGCGCTCTGCCGAATGTAAAAACCGTTGCGCAATCGGTAGGTATTCAGCAACCACGCATCCAATTCAGAATGCTTATACTAGTTGCGCGGAGATAGCTTATGCCGATGAGATTTTGACCGGTATTGGTGCTGTTATGCACCACCCTAGCCCCTTCGCAAACACCCGATCCCACCCCATCGATGCGCGAATCAGCGGAACAGCGGTAGATGCTCATGACAGGCCTGTTGCGAACGCCATTGTTTATGCAGAAGAGCAGATTGCTCCGTTCGGCGACGCATACCGGATTCAAGCGACAACTGATCGTTCAGGGCACTTCGACTTTGGGGCAAGGCTCAAACACGGCGTGTTCGAGGTGTACGCAAGAAAAGAAAGGGACGGGTATCCAGATCCCAATTCTGCGTTCTATCGATCTTCAGACTTCAGCCCTGAGACGGTGCAGCTGTTCGGCGAGCGACCCGAGCCAAAGGTTACTTTGAAGCTCGGAGACAAAGCAGGCCTGCTGACTGGCAAGATCACAGACGCCGACACAGGACGACCATTGGAAGCTGGCGTCGTTCTCGTCAACTTGCAAACTGACGCGGGCCGCAATCAAGTCGTGAACGGCAAGTTCCGGGAGCTATTGCCCGCCAACACTGTTGTTGACGTTCTGGTCGAGTGTGTTTGCCAAGATCATGAGAACTGGTCGCGCTTCGAGACCAAGGTGGACTTGCAGCCTGGCGAGGAGAAGAACCTTGATATCCGCCTCTACTATAACGCGAGTCCCATTTCAGCTCGTTAACAGAGTCTCCGATTCCGAATGGGGGCTCATTGCTAGCCGGCAACGCTCAGCGCTTGGCGTGTACACATTTGGGGGCTTTCACCGTGCACACAGGCCCCTTTGCAGAATTCAGAGACCGCGAACCTTTGGTCTTAGATACGGTGGAATACCAGAATGGTTCTTCTGTCTGGTTGACGCACCATTGTAATTAGTCTACTTCTGCGGACGGCATGATCTCGATGGGAGAAGGGAGACTGAAGACTGCCCGTGCCGTTTGCATCGACATACAACCCCGTCGAATTCATTGGAGGGTCATACATCGCGGAAAACTTCGGCTACACCTTCCCGGAATGCGCTGGGGGATCTAGCTTTGTTGTGTAAACTTCCATCGAGCGGTCTTAGGTTTTGAGTTTGTGGGAGGATCTATGCCATCTCGCCGCCTCCTGTGTGTCGCTACTGCAGTATTTTCTTTCGCCTGTCTTGGGCAAACACCCCCGCCGGTCAAACAAACTGCTCGCGCAGAGAGCAAGCAACAGGCCAAGCTAACGCCTGAGCAGGAACGCGGGCTGCGTCTCTTGAAGGCGGCGGAGAGTGGCGCCGCCGGACTTGAACCGGACATGCGCGCCTTCGTGCTCTGGCGGGTGGGGCATGCATACACGAAAGTTGACGCAAAAAAGGCTTTCTCTGTCGCTAAAGACTCGTTCATCGCGTCTGAAGCTATCGATGACCCAACTGATACCAACCAATGTGGCCCAACCGGAAGTGCAGGTGATATCAAGAGCTGGGTGCAGGAACGCGTGCTCGCGGAGATGGTCCGAACGGAGAGAATTTCCGAGGCTGAAGAGCTTCTCCCCAGCGCAACCACTCATGTGCAGACACAAATCATCACCCAATTGGTGCAGTATTACATTGGCAAGAAGGATTTTAATCACGCACTAACTTTCTTGTCCCAGCTGGCCGATGCCTCTGAGTATCCCTTCGGAGCGGCGGCGGACTTGCTCTCAAGCCTCGGACCTGAGCGTTCCGGCGACCGCATGACGATCTTTAACCAGGCGCTGAACAACTTCGAGCAGCACGGAGCCTCTGAAGGTTTCACAACGGACGACATCGGAACATTCATCGAAAAGACCTGGACTCATGTGCCACCTGAATTAGCCCTGGAAGGAATTGACAAGGTACTGGAGAAAACTAAGTCTGAAGAGTCGCACTCGCACTACTCCATGTCCTCCGAAAAGGGCAGCATAGCCCTGAAATCTCCTTACGAACTGCGTCTGTTTCAGCTCCTCCCGGTGCTCCAAGAACTCGACAAGGACAAGGCTGACTCGCTGTTACGTGACGACGCGGAAATGCAAGCCCAGTTGAAGAAATATCCAAGTGGGATGGCGTCCTTGACCTCGAACGGCGGCTTGTCTTCATACGGAGTCAGCGACGATGTCACCCCCAGCACCGTCGCTGCGAGTGCTAACCAGCAGATAGCCCAGCAGGTGATGCACCGTACCATCGAGGTGATACAGGAAGCCGGAAAAGATCCGGCGCAGGCGCTGTCGGATGCCTTGGGCCTGCCCCTGCAAGGCCAGGGACCGATGCACCAGTCACCCCGAGTAAACGCACTGATGGAGATTGCAAAGGGTGAAGCAAAGCAAAAGCCTGCGATTGCCAAGTCTGCACTCGACGAAATTGTCAAAGTCGGAGACCAACTCACGCCGCAAGAGATTGCAGGAACTTCCAGCATGCCCAAAATATATCTTGACCTCGGCGACGAAGAGGCGGCAAAAAGAGCGATCAAGGTTCTGGTCAAAGCAGCCGAGAAACTCTACGCTCGCGATACCGACAGCGACGATCCGAACAAGGCCTTCAAGGGAACGTGGCCTTCAGCTGATCTGTGGACAAAATGCGTGCAGGCCGCAGCAAAAATATCGCCTGCACTGGCTGAAGAAATCATTGCCGAAATCTCCGATCCAGATATTGCCGCTGCGCAACGGGTGGCCTTCGCCACTTCGCTGTTGGGAGCATCCGGGGAGTCGATGATTGTTAGCGACTGCCGCAAAAACTGGGCGGGGTTCACCATGTCTACAGAATCTCCGTAAACCTCGCTGGTTGATGCCGTTCTGGTGGAGGATCAGTCCCGCCGCCTTACCCTGGCGATCCGCTTCGAAGGTGATCTGCGCATCTACAACTAAACCTGTTTGGCCAGCTGCGACATCTAGCGGTCGCTGATGATTCTGACCAGCTGGGCGGGGTTCGCCGGACAACGCTCGAGCGCGGTAATCGTTCACTGGAATCGGGATGGTGGTTGGATTATTGGTTTGTCTGCAAAATGACTACATGTCATCGCCCGGTTGCCTTTCCCCTGACGTGCGAGCGTAGCGAGTTTCTGCGCTTTGCGAATGTAAGGCGAGACCGCAACTCGAAACCCGATGAAACCATCCAATCACGGTGCCCAGAATGCCTAAGCGCGATGCGCGGAATTTGGTGCTCAAAACGACAGCAGCCGAAACCCAGTTCCTTCGCACCGAACTCCTAGCCGGTTTGAACTTCTCGAAAATAGCGCTTGAGGGAGAAGATGAGTCAAAGATCGAACGAAATCGTGCGAATGCACGAAAGGCCTATGACGCACTGTTGCGTTTCATCCCTGATGCAGCCTTTTTTCAGAAGAGACCAGAGAAATCAACTCACAATTGTCGGAATTGAAGGCTGATCTTCAACGGCTCGGCGAAGATGTTTAGCTGATTCGTAACCGCGCTTCCAGGTTAGAAATTTGTTCTTCGAGTTCCACCAGTCGGTCACGAATGCCAGCGACTGAATCCGCTGGTACGTGATTTGGTTCTTCGAGATGCACCCGGACCCGCTGGACGGTGTGCCGCGCCTTGTGGACTGCGTCGATCCCCAATCGAACTTGACCGAGAGTTAGAGCGTTTCCCGCCGTCAAACAGAGGTTGGAGGCCGCCGCCAGCTGAGAACGCATCGCTCGTAAGCGCAACTGTACCGCTCTCGATCGCAACGCTGTGAACGGACGCCGTTTATTCTCAGCAGCCATACAATCAGTCAGTCTACGATGCTGGGTAATTTGTGTTCATGCAGCTCGGCGATTACTCTGCCTTGTGCCGGAATGGTACGCCATATTGGGCCAGCCTAGGGCGGCCAAATGCAGTAGGGCATCGAACATGCGAATGCCAAAAGAAGAGACTTCGAAGATATTGGATGCAATCCATCGTTCCCGCGCACTTCGCGCCAAATCGCAAAGGCAGAGGGAAGAGTCACAAAAGGTCCGCGAGGAAGCGGAAAGGCTGTTAACGGTTGGGGAAGACCTCCGGAGAGCGGAACTGGTGAGGGCCGAGACGACAAAACGATCGGCGCAGGTTCGGAGTCGAAAGCATCGCTGAGAATAAACGGCCTTGGTGATACATCGCATTCTCACTCGTTGACCATCCGACTTGCTTTCGTGGGATTGGTTTAGCCACTAGCGCAGTCTTTAACTTCTCTCCGGAAGACAGGCGCAGTTTGGGGATCAGGAGTGCAGGCGAATAAAAGGCGTACGTCTGCGAATCGCCAGCTTCCATGCGGTGAATCCTGCTGATAATTCTCCTAGTTCAAGAGCCCGAAGACTGGCGATACCTTCCAAGGATGCTCCTGTCCTTCGGGGAAATTCATTCGGGCCGCGGGCTCAATCGAGAGTAGAGCAATGCGCATTGTGATTGGTGCTGACCATGCTGGATTTTCTCTTAAAGAAGAGCTTGCCGCCCAGGTGAGGCAACTTGGGCACAGCGTGCTCGATGTTGGAACCCATAGTTCTGCGCCCGTCGATTATTCCGATTATGCAGAAGCCGTCGCTGAGGCCCTTGTTAAGGGCAAGGCTGATCGAGGTGTACTGGTGTGCGGTAGTGGGGTGGGAGCATCGGTTGCCGCGAACAAAGTCTCCGGGATCCGGGCCGGGCTATGTCATGACACATACTCCGCCCATCAAGCCGTCGAACACGATGACATGAACGTCTTGGTCTTAGGCGGACGCGTCATAGGTCCCGAACTGGCGCGAGAATTGGTGATTGCCTACCTAAGAGCTCAGTTCACAGGCGAGGAGCGGCATCGTCGCCGCTTGCAGAAGGTCGCTGCCATTGAAGGACGGTACCTTTCCAGCCCTCTGAACGAGCGGGGAAACATTCGACCGGTCACTGTTCCCGGCCATTACGATGGTGTTCTGTTCGACATGGACGGTGTCATCACCGACACCGCCAGCATTCACACCTCCTGCTGGAAAACCATGTTCGATCAGTTCTTACATAAATGGGCGACGCAAACCGGTCAGCCATTCCAAGAGTTTGATAATCGCGACTACAAGCTTCACGTGGACGGAAAACCACGCTATCAAGGCGTTCGCGACTTTCTAGAATCGCGGGGAATCACCCTGCCAGAAGGTTCCCCGCGGGATTCTTCATCTCTCGAGACGGTTTGCGGCTTGGGCAATCGCAAGAATGAACTCGTTAACTTCCGCCTGGCTTCTGTTGGCGCAACCGCATATCCAGGTACGGCCGCTTTGATTTTGTACCTACGTCGATTTGGGATCAAAACCGCGGTTGTGACTTCGAGTGAGAATTGCCAGGCTGTGCTCAGGGCGGCAAAGATGGATGACCTCTTCGACGCTCGTGTCGATGGTCAGGTGCTTGCGGAACAACATCTCGCGGGCAAGCCTGCACCCGACTCCTTCCTGCGAGCCGCGGAGATGCTCCGGGTGAGCCCGCAACGCTCTGTGGTGGTCGAGGACGCAATCTCCGGCGTTGCGGCCGGTGTTAAGGGTAAATTCGGGCTTGTGGTCGGCGTAGACCGAACAAATAACGCGCGAGAGTTGTTAAATCAGGGCGCACACCTGGTTGTCACCGACTTGGCTGACCTATTGGCCACCGCCGTCGAGACATCACCGAAACGAGCGGCATAAGCACAACGAGGATTTTTCGAATGATTCATCATGAGAAATTGAGGCCACCAATCGGCGACTACCCGCCGGACGAGTGGTGCGTAATTGAAAAGAAGTTTCGCCCTGAATTTACCGCGCAGATGGAAACAATTTTGGCTCTGGGTAACGGGTACTTGGGCATGCGCGGAGTTTTCGAAGAAGGGGAACCCTGTGTACAGAACGGCACGTTCGTGAACGGGCTGTATGAATCTTGGCCGATCGTATACGCAGAGGACGCCTTCGGCTTTGCCCGTACGGGTCAAACAATACTCAATGTCACCGACAGCAAAATCATCAAGCTGTTCGTCGATGACGAACCTTTCGACATCGAAAACTCCGAAACACGCGGCTACACTCGACAGTTGAACATGAAGAGCGGAACGCTCGACCGGGAACTAGTCTGGCAAACCCGTTCTGGCAAACAAGTTCTAATCAGGTCCCGACGTTTGGTTTCTCTCGAACAGCGCCACGTCGCTGCGATCTATTACGAGGTAACGGTACGGGGAGGCGGCGCACCCGTGACCATCTCCTCTGAGTTGGTTCTCCCGCAGCCTGAGACGCTCGAAGAGCAGAACGACCCACGCAGGGCGAAACTCTCCGGAATGTCCCTCCAACCGTGTGAGAGCCATGCAAGGGGCCGACGCATCGTGCTCAGTCACCGCACCCATCGCAGCCACATGGATCTCTCCTGTGGTATTGACCATGACCTGGAATGCAAGTCCCCTCACCGGTGCCAATCCAGTAACGCTGACAATGCTGGCTGTATCGTGTTCACCTTCGATGCTGAACCGGATCGCCCCATTCGGCTCGTAAAGTACATGGTGTATCACACCTCGAAGATGTCTACTTCGGGCGATGTCAGCAAGCGGACAGAATGGACGCTTGATCGCGTTATGAGGCAGGGGTTCACAGGCCTGCTCGAAGAACAGGAGCAATATCTAGACAGGTTTTGGAAAACCAGCGATGTTCAGGTGAGCAATGTCAAATCTCAGAGGGTGAGGCTCTCTACTCTCGAAATGCAGCAGGCAATTCGTTTCAACTTGTTTCATATTCTCCAGGCCTCGGCTCGGGCGGAGGAACATGGCGTGTCTGCCAAGGGCGTAACCGGACAGGCATACGAAGGACATTATTTTTGGGATACTGAAATATATTTGCTGCCGTTCCTCATCTACACTTCACCGCTAACCGCCAGGAATCTTCTCATTTTCCGCTACAAAATGCTGGATCAGGCACGCGCACGGGCGCGGGAACTGAACCATAAGGGTGCGTTGTTCCCTTGGCGGACGATCAACGGAGAAGAAGCATCCGCCTATTATGAAGCGGGTACAGCCCAATACCACATCAATGCTGACATCATTTACGGCTTACGAAAATACGTAAACGCCACCGGCGATGATGAATTTCTTTTTCGCTATGGCGTCGAAATGGCTGTGGAGACCGCGCGGTTGTGGTTCGACCTCGGGTTTTTCTCGCCCCGAAAGGCAGGGATGTTTTGCATCAATGGTGTGACCGGCCCGGACGAGTATAAGGCTGTCGTCAACAACAATACCTATACCAACTTGATGGCGCGCGAGAACCTTCGTTATGCCGTCGAGACAGTTGAGCGACTGAAGGTCGAACAACCGATCCTTTTCGAAAGCCTTGCGCAGAGAATAGGGCTCGAGTTATCTGAACTCGACGGGTGGCGCGCCGCCGCAAACAACATGTATGTCCCCTTTGACACCAACACCGGAATACACCCTCAGGACGATACTTTCTTCGAGCGAGAGCCTTGGGACTTCGAAAATACACCTGCGGAAAAATACCCGTTGCTGCTGTTCTACCACCCTTTAAACATCTATCGCCATCAAGTGATCAAGCAGGCTGATGTGCTCCTGGCTATGTTCCTGCTCGGCCACGGGTTTTCTTTGGAAACCAAGAAACGGAACTTTGATTTTTACGATCCCCTCACCACCGGTGATTCCTCGCTTTCATCCTGCATAGAGGCCATTGTCGCCCTTGAGGTTGGCGAATTTCAGAAAGCTGTGGAGTACGCTCGTGCGGCACTGTTGATGGACCTGGCGAACGTAGGTGGCAATGTCACCGACGGCTGTCACATTGCGTCCATGGGTGGAACTTGGATGATGTTCACCTACGGTTTCGGGGGGTTTCGCGATTACGATGGCGGCCTGTCTTTCCGGCCGCAGCGTCCCCCAGAGCCACAGGCATCGTTGCGATTTGCACTCACCTACCGCGGACAAGAGTTGGGCGTCGAGATCGATCCCGTTTCTACAAGGTATTCGCTCCGAAGGGGTAAGGAGCTGACCATCCGACATGAGGACGAGGAAATCGTACTCAATTCAGGAACGGGCCCGATCACGCGCCGAACGTCGTTCCCTACTGACGTAGCAGCCTGAGGTTGAAGAGCGTCGACCTATAACTGCTGTAGCCCCCGCATGACGTGCTCTCACCACTCTAAGAAGACTCTCCCTCCTCGGTTTTACGATCTTCGTATTTTCTTCGCCTGTACTTCCGAGTCTACAATGCTGCCTTCTTGCTTAAAAAGTCATTGAGTGAGAGTAGATGCCGTCTTACTCTCGCGGAGAGTCCAACACCCCGTTTGCTGAGGGATCTGAAAATGAGGCTGCTGCACGTTGCTGTCCTCTTGTTGAGCGCCCAGCTTCCCGCGGTTTTCGCGCAAAACACTTCCAGCCACTACTACCACAAGTTCTACGATTTGGAGTCCAAGTCGGGGTGGGGTCCAGGATATGCACTTCTGTCCCCCAGTTGGTCTATCTGCGCCTCCTGTTCATCCACATCGAGTACGGTCAATTGGTACCGCACAACCGGAAACAGTTCACCCGCCCTCGACGGAAACTCCACGAAACATCACATTGGCGGCACCCGCCCGTACTCTGACCTCTTGTGGAACAACCACTTGATCGGTTCGTTTTCGTCTGTGGGTTTCCCTGACTACAACAACACGCTCACGAATGGGGCTCGTAATTTCATATACGACGTTTACTTCTATTCCACCACGACCTCTTACGCGCAGGCGGTTGAGTTTGACATCAATCAGTTCACCGGCGGAAAGAGCTACATCTGGGGGCACGAATGCCGTATTGCTGGCGGACACGAATGGGACATCTACAACAATGTTTACAAGAAGTGGGTTCCGACAGGTGTGCCTTGCTGGCCAAAGAACAACGCTTGGAATCACGTCGTGATCCAGGTGCAAAGAAGTTCTGCAGGAAACTTGCTCTACAACTCCATCAGCTTGAATGGAGTGACCTATGCCTTGAACACCACAATGGCGCCGGGCAGCACCAGCTGGAGCGGGATCACCATCAACTATCAGCAGGACGGCAACAGCGGAATGTGGGACTACGACGTTTACCTCGACAAGCTAAATTTCACAATGTGGTAGCCGCCACCGTGTCAAACATCGCTCATGAAATGACCAACGAGCAAAGCCATTTTCCGGAGCTTTGGGAGAGCATAGCCTTGCGTTAGAGCGAGACATGTCGACAGTCATTTTCGCGAGTGTCTTGCGTCGTGGAATGATCCAATTCTTCAACAATCCGACTGGGACGGAGTCCTAAGGGTTCTTCTTCTTGCATGCGCGGCGATGGGTATCGACTCCCAGGCGGTCATGAGGCCTTCAACTCAAACTCCCTGCATCCTTCGCACTGTTCATACCGCTCTACGATTTTGTAGCTCTCGTTGGGTTTTTTGATCCTTCCGGCGAGTTCCGTGGCGTCCGTTTTGGTTGGGAAGGTCTTCCAGTCGAGCGATGAATTGGACCAGCAAATGTGGTAGCGAATCTCCGGCTTCATAGCCTTCTTGTAGGTCCATTGTTCAATTGTTGGCAGAGAAACGCGTAATTCCAGAGCGGCCTTGCTCAGCTTGAGAACTTCTACCTACGCTCTCGCTGGTTTTCTTAGGCATTGAAGCCCAATCGCACCGGCGAAGGGGACTCGGTGAGATGAATAAACTTGGCGCCCACGACCTTCAACGTATGCCAAATCGTGCATACATGCCTTAAAATCGACTTCATAACCGACTGTAATATACACTTCTCAGGAACCTTTGGCAGTTTTAGAGGAGTGGAAAGAATGCACTGCGCTATACGCCTGTCGAAATTGCGAGTCCTTGAATTTGCCGGAAGCATTTCACAATCGAGGGCCATAAAGGGAGCTTTGTCTTCTTTGGCCGCAGTGGCCCTTAGTTCTTGCTTCTATGCGACATCATCTTTTGCTCAAGTATCGGCGACGCTATCTGGAGTGATCAGCGACTCATCGGGAGCGGCTATCTCCGGAGCATCGGTTGTGGCGAAAGGGATTGATACCGGCAGGTCTCGTGGGGCTTCGACAGATCAGAGCGGCCGTTACCGGTTCTTTGCGTTACCCGTTGGAGTCTATGAAGTCAGCGCTACCAAAGAAGGTTTTGCTGAGACCATCCGAAAAGGTATCCGCCTTGCGGTGGGACAGGACGCCAATGCGGACTTGAGTCTTCGCCTGGGGCAAGTAAAGGAACAAGTGCTTGTCACCGAGGATGCTCCCGTTGTGAGCCTCACGACGCAGGATATTTCAGGGCTTGTCGGGGAAAGAGAGGTCAAAGACTTACCCCTGAACGGACGCAGCTATGACTTGCTTCTTCCCTTGAATGCCGGAATTGTCAATTTCACCTCAGAAAAGACTGGCGGAATTGGCGTCTCCAATTCAACGACCGGGAATAATTTCGCGGTGTCCGGAAATCGCCCGCAACAGAACATATTTCTTTTGAATGGCGTTGAGTTTACGGGGGCCGCCGAGAACAATATGCAACCAGGCGGGACCAGCCAAGAATTGCTGGGCGTCGAGGCGGTGCGGGAGTTCAACGTCTTGCGCGATTCTTACGGCGCCGAATTCGGCAAGCGCCCGGGAGGGCAAGTAACCATTGTCACCCAGTCGGGGACGAATCAGCTTCACGGCACAGTCTACGAATTCTTACGAAACCATGCTTTCGATGCTCCTAACTATTTCGATCAAGGGTCGGCCCCTCCCTTCGAGCGCAATCAATTTGGCGCGGCGCTCGGCGGTCCAATCCGCAGCGGCAAGACCTTTCTTTTTGGCAACTACGAAGGATTGCGCCAGCACCTCCATCAGACCTCAGCAGCATTCGTTCCCGATGCCACGTCACGCTCCACAGCTGTGGCGAACGTTCAGCCGTTGCTCAATCTCTGGCCCGTGGCTCCTGCCAACGCGCCGGATTTTAATGGAATCGCACAGATCTTCAGCAGCCCTCTCCAAACCATCCGGGACGATTTCGGCACCCTTCGGCTTGACCACACCTTATCTTCACGGGACTCTCTTTCTGCCATCTACACCGTCGATGACGGAGACGATTTCACGGAAACGGTGTTGAATCCCTACAGCTCAGATAGTGTCACGCTGCGAGAGCAGGTATTCAGCCTCGATGAAACGCATTCCTTCTCGGCATCTACGGTCAACGTGCTGCGGGTAGGATACTCGCGCGCTGGATACTTCTTCACAGGACTTCCAACACCTGGAACTCCCGCTGCTGCCGTCTCTGGTTTTTTGGTTGGACACCAGGTCGGCGCGGTGGTTGTGGGAGGGAGTGCAGCATCGAACCCGCAAGCAGCAATAGGTCTTGCAGGGAGCAACAATGGAAGCAACCTGCGAATCGCGCGGAACCTTTACACGTTTGAGAACCAAGTGGCACTGACCCGGGGCCGCCATCAACTCACGTTTGGCGCATGGTTCCAGCCGTTTGGGTCCAACGAGACGATCGCACTCAGCCAATACGGGCAGGCGACATTTTCGAGTCTGGCGAACTTCCTGTCTGGGAACATGTCCAGCTTTTTATGGGATCCGGCGCCGACCCAGATGAACTGGCGTTCGTTATTTGGAGCATGGTATGCAGAAGACACAGTCCGCGTCCTTCCGCGACTGACAATGTCGCTGGGTTTCAGGCAGGAATTCACAACTGGGTGGAACGAGGCGCATGGCCGCGCGGCCAACTACACATTTTCTAACGGCGTCATTTCCACTCAGCCTCATATCGGAGACGCACTTTTTACCGAGAACCACGCAAAGTTCCTTCCGCAACCTCGCATCGGAGTGGCATGGAGCCCCTTTTCGGAAAAAACTGTGATTCGCGCTGGTTTCGGCATGTACAACGACCTGCAGGATGCACTTGGTTATCGCACTGACCAGAACGCACCATTCAACCCGGTCTACAGCGTGGGCAGCGCAACCACCCCATTTCCCGTCTCTTCCCTGCCGATTGATCCTTCTGCCACTCCGCCAGCGGGCGCGAAGCTGGTCCCCGGCGGGGTGCAGCCGGACATGAAAACACCAACGCTGGTCTCATGGTCACTGAGGGTACAGCGGGAGATCACGCCCGACACTTCGTTGACCGTAGGCTATGTTGGAAGCCACGGCTACCACGAACTGATCGGCGTCGATGCGAACGAACCATTTCCTGTCACCTGTCCGGCGTCGCCATGTCCGGCGGTCTATCCAACTTGGGACCCTAGCCAACCGACAAGCGCGACAAATTCGCCCGCGATAGGATTCCCTATCGGGTCCCCCCTGGCGGGCCAGCCTGTGCCCGCAGGATCCTTCTACATCCCTGCGGGCACACCGAGAGCGACCGCGAGCATCGCGAATACTTGGACGTGGTTTTCTTCAGGAATCAGCAATTACAACGCGCTACAAATCGATGTGAACCGGCGCTTTCGGCGCGGCCTCGCCCTGAGAGGGGTGTACACCTGGTCAAAGGCCCTCGATGACGGAGATTCACTGAACGCCACGGCTGCCGCCAACGCGCCTGGACTTGTGTCGAATCCCTTCGATTTACGCTCGGACTACGGCCCCGCCACTTACGATGTCCGGCACATCGGCGTCATCAATGCTTCCTACGACTTGCCGTTCGGTAAGGGCCAACCGCTGGCAAATGGCTTGGCGGGGTGGAGCGATGCGCTCGTGAGCGGGTGGTCTGTGCACACCATCGTAACAATGCAGTCGGGGTTTCCATTTACGCCGCAGCTCAGCTATAACCCGACGAACAATGGCGACACCAGAAATCCTGTACGCCCATTTATAAATCCGACCTTCACTGGTCCGGTAATCCTTGGCAAGCCGTCCCAGTGGTTCAACCCGAATGCGTTCATCGCGCCGCCAGCGAATAGCGGCTTCTATGGCGATTTGGGCCGGAACACTCTGACCGGTCCCGGGCTCGCAACCTGGGACTTCTCCACCTTCAAGACAACAGCTCTGAACGAACGGCTTGCGCTTCAATTTCGCGCTGAAATCTTTAACTTGCTCAATCGCGCAAACTTCAACACGCCAAACCTGATCACGTTTACGTCTTCTCCTACTGGCACCAAAACGTCCGGTACTGCAGGAGCCATCACGAGCACCTCTACTGCGTCGCGACAAATTCAATTCGGATTGAAGTTGATTTGGTAAAAACATCCAAAACGTCTTGATGCATCAAGAGCTCCTTGCTCTTGGCGGTATCACTCAGTCACGGCGAAGAAGGCCTTCAACTTAAACTCCTGGCACCGTTCGCACCCGTCGTTACGTTCTACGATCGCGTAGCTTTCCCCCGGTTTTTTGATTTGTTCTGCCACTTTCGTGGCTTCCTGTTTCGTCCGAAAAGGTTTCCAATCGAGGGACGAGCCGCCTGTCCAACGAATATGGTGGTGAATACCCAGGTTTACGACCCCTATTCCGCCCTGAGCATTGCCTATCTCAATGATTAGATTATCGGGAAGGCTGTTCTGCGCAAACATGAGGTTGTGAGAATATCGGATTGGCCTGAAACCCACACTAATCAAAAACCACTAAAAGATGAAAGGACGGTTAATTCAGAATCAAAGAGTGATGAAATCTTTCTGTCGCTCGCTGGCCGGCGTCATGGGGCTTAAGTCCAACATCATGCTCGACAAAATAGAGCCCATGCAGTTTGCCAAGGAAATTGGAGTCCGTTACCCGTTCGTTAGAGCATCTAGCGAATTGATCGAACAATTCTGCAATCTGGAACGGATTGACAACGACCTGATCTATGACCGGCAGGGAGTACTGCGAAAAAAGGGTAATTGGCTTTGACTATTTGGAGAATTTCGAGTCGGCGGTAAAGCCGCGATGGTGAGTAAATTTCACTGATGTCCACCCCAGGGAATGGCAAGGGCCGGATGTTTGACGATTCCACATTGGAACGGTAGTCGCGGGTAAAATCAGCTCGCTTTTCGGAGGCCGTCTTTCCCTGCACTCAAATACTTTGCCACTGCTGTCTCAACGTTGAAGTGCATACCCTCGCGCCCAAGTGCCTCACCGAGCGGCGATCTGTTGACCATCTCAAGCACGTGAGGGTTCATTCCGACAAGCCAGAAGCGACGACCTTTATCCCGTTGTTTCCTCTCTCCCTCGGCTAGCATCTTCAAGGCCGTGTATTCGATGTCGAGAACAGCGCTCATATCGATCACCACAACCCTGGGCTGCGCCTCATGTGCATGGCGCCTGATCTTTTGCCCGACTTGTCCAGCATTGGCGAAGAAGATTCTTCCTTCGGGTCTTAACAGCAGTAGGCCAGCAAACGTCTCATCCTCTGGATGTTCCTTTGACAGGGGTCGAAAGACATTCGTCCCGCGCTTCCGTCCAAGAACATGAACCGGGGGATCAGCGGCTTGATACGCGAGCGCTATCAGAGAGACGATGATTGCCACGATGATTCCCTTTAGGGTCCCAGCCAGTACCACTCCGGCGAACGCGACCAGAGCCCATTGAAACTCGGTTCGGCGGACCGCGCGGATCTGACGAAACTCCTCGGGTCTGATCAGTCCGATGGAATACACAATGACCACGGCCGCTAGAGTAGCCTGCGGCATTAAGGCAAGCAGAGGTGCGAGGAGTAGCAGGGTTAGCAGCGTCACGGCCGCGGTTACGAGCTGGGTTAGTTGTGTGCGTCCTCCCGCCAGCTGATTGACTGCTGTCTGAGTGGTGCCGCCACCACCCGGCATTGCACCCAGGATTGCGCCGCCTGCATTCGCCAAACCCGTAGCGAGAAGCTCCCGGTTAGGTTTGGGTAGCGGTTCATCGCTTCTGGCAAATGCACGCCCGGCTGCAATCGTCTCGGTGAAGCTCATAAGCGCGATGCCGAGAGCACCGGGCCAGAGTCTGGTGGTTAGCGCAAAGGCTGGAGCGGAGAGCGAGGGTAACCCTTTTGGGATGGCACCGACCAATTCCACACCGCGCACCTGAAGGTTGAGGAGGTATGCTCCGAGAATGCCTGCGGCCACCGCGACCAAGGGTGCGGGAGCTCTCGGTGTAAACCGCTCAATCCCGACCAGAAGAGCAATCATACAAATTGCTACCGCGAGTGTGGTCAGCTTGGCCTGGGGAATACTGCGGATTGTTGCCAGAAGGTTGTGCAGGAATGCCCCTCTGTGGATGTGAGTACCTAATAGCTTAGGAACCTGGTCGAGGACGATTACGACTCCTATGCCGGCTTTAAAGCCCGTCAAGACCGGCTCGGAAATAAAATTTGCCACAAAACCAAGCCGCAAGATCGCGGCGAGCACCAAGGTCGCGCCCACGAGAAATGTCAGGGTAGTAACCGTCACGAGTAGCGATTTCGAATCCGCTCCGGATACGATTTCGTTGAGCTGCGCGCCTGTCAGAATCGCCAAAGTTGTCGTCGTACTGACGCTTAGGACCCTCGACGTACCTAGGAGTGCATAGATAATTAGGGGCACAAAGGCCGTGTACAACCCCACCTGCACTGGCAATCCAGCAATCGTGGCGTACGCCATCGCTTTCGGAATGACGACCGCCGCGGTGGTCAACCCGGCCACCACGTCCGGCCGTAACCACTCTTTCTGATACGAGACCACCCAACCAGGCAGTAGAAAACGGTTGGTTCGAGTTGAGAAAGTAGCCATGTCCAGCTCCGGAATTGGGCAAGAGCCTTTTTCTGAGCGCCCCCGGCCAGACCCATGAAGTTCGCCGACCTTAGGGATGGCGTCGGTACCTTCTGAGCGCGCGCAATCTACTCGCGTGTTTGGATCTCGTTTGAGATTCGAACGGCCTCCCTGGGTAGGCGGACACGCGCTGGCCAACCTGATGCCAGCTCTTCTGCGTCAACAAACATTCGATGAGACCCTTCGAGAACGGATCGGGGACTAAATGGAAATCGCAATCCATAAACATTCACGAGGCGTTTGATCACGTCACAAGAGGGAGCTTTTTTAGAAGCTCTCGACATTCCATCTTGTTAAAAGATGGTGATTGTTGCTGAGGAGGGCTCAGACATCAACTCTCAAAACTGCCAGTTCTCCGCCAGACCGACATCAAAAACACCAACCTTCTGCTCATGAGTACATCGACGCTCCGCTGGTTGATTTGGCAGTTGGGCTATTTCGTCAGGACGCCCGCGCGTCATAAACACTGCTCCACAGGCACCTTTGCAGTGTCAGTCTGACTGATAGTACTGACAGATGACAGCGCAGCCGGCCAAGTGGAGTATTGCTTCGCACATCTACTAAAAGGTTTGTCAATACCTCGCGGGCCGCGATCGAAATCGCCTGCAAACTCCAAACCAAATCTGAAAACTCAGAAGCAAAATTAGCCAAGGGAGACAACGATCATGTCTGCTAGAAATCCAAAAGAAGTTTTTGTCATGCTCCTCAGCAACGCACGCAATCACACGGAGAGAAGTATCAAAGCATTTGAAACCATCGGGCAAATGGCCGAGAATCCAGATGTCAAGGAAGCTTTGAAAGCGCGCGAGTTCATTGCTGAACAAAACCTGAACACACTCGATGAATGCTTTGAGATGATTGGAGAAAAACCAGTTCAGCTCAGTGGGAAATTGCAGGAAGTGTTCATTGAGGACTTCAAAAGAGAACTTGCTGAGATCCAGTCACCTGCGGCTCGGCATTTGTACATTCTTGCCAAAGCCACTCATCTCGCACACCTGCGGTTCGCAGAGTACGCTGCCATGATCGCCGCCGCAGACGCAACCGAGAACTATGGCGTTGGCGTCCTTCTGGAGAGTGTGCTGGCCGACAAGATGGCATTTCTTGAGCGCGACCGCCGGCTTATTCGTCACCTCATCGCAGGACGAGTGAAGGAGCGCCTGGCTGAGCGCATCGCTGCTTGAACTCAAGGCTCGGCGGCCCGGACTGCTTAGGCTGCCGATCTTTCCCACCAATCCCCGTGAACTGGTCGCGGTTGCTGATGCATCAGCTGTTTTTCTTTGAGGGGAGCGATTCAACGCCGAGGTGGCCACTCCGTGAAAAGGATCATCGTTCTTGGTGGTGGTTTCGCCGGTCTGTGGAGCGCGGTGGGCGCCGCGCGAAGACTCGACGAACTCAGGATCCCACTGAGCGAGATTGAAATTCTTCTCGTGGACCGCACCGACTGGCATGCAATCCGTGTCCGCAATTACGAGAGAAATCTTGCCGACGTGCGCGTTTGCCTCGATGATGTTCTCTCGCCCATCGGTGTGAGACGGCTCCGAGGTGAGGTCTTGGACATCGATCTTGATAGTCGGTGCATCGTGGTTGAGGGTCTTTCCGAGCCAATTGGCTATGATCGATTGGTTTTCGCGCTGGGCAGCAGACTCGACAAGCCACCCTTGCCTGGACTCGCGGAACACTCATTCGATGTGGACACCTACCAAAGCGCCCTTCGACTTCACGACCACCTCGCGGGTTTGCCATCTCGGCCTCGATCCGGGGCGCGCAATACGGTATTGATTATTGGCGCCGGCCTCACGGGGATTGAGGTCGCAACGGAAATGACAGACCGTCTTGCCGCGCTGGGCGGCGGACGCGTAATTCTTACTGATCGCGCGCCATGGATCGGCTCCGACATGGGCCAGGAGGCTCGCAAGGTCATCGAAGAGGCTCTCCGCAGCCTGCAGGTTGAAGCGCGTGCTGGTGGCACTCTGATTTCGGTGAACCGCGAAGGGGCGGGGCTCGCAACCGGCGAATGGATCGATGCCGCCACGATCGTTTGGTGCGCTGGCATGCGGGCGCCTCCTTTGGCCGCGAGATTTCCGGTCACACACGATCGCTTCGGCCGGCTGCCAGTTGATGAATGTCTGAAAGTGAAGGGGCTGCGAGCCGAGTTCGCAGCCGGCGACTCCGCTTGCCTGCTGATCGATGGCCGGCATACATCGGTCATGTCCTGCCAGCATGCCCGGCCAATGGGCCGCTTCGCTGGGTATAACGTCGTTTGCGATCTGGTCGGCGAACCTCAGCTGCCGCTCCAGATCGATTGGTACGTTACTGTACTCGACCTTGGCTCATGGGGAGCCGTCTATACCGAGGGCTGGAATCGCCACGTGATACTGAAAGGCGGGGAAGCAAAGCGGATAAAGCAAATCATCAATTGTCAGCGAATCTACCCGCCGCGCACGAATGACCGACGAGGAATCCTCGAGGCAGCAGCTCCGCGTATCCAAGCCCCGCCGACAATGACACACTGATCATAGAGAACCGTCATGCGTGAATACACTTTGCCCGCGATTGAAGCGTAAGCAGGGACGAGATTTGCCGGTGTGCGCACGTCCATGCAATGGGATGTGCCGGTCCCGTGCCGAATCAGAACACAATCTTCAGAACTCGTGTGATGAGATCTTCAAAAGAGAAGACCGTCAACAGCAGGGGCGCGAACGGCGCTACCGTCACAAGAGCTAGACGAGTTATGTCCTCCCACCAGAACGGCAAGGCGCGCATGTCGCGCACCATTGCATAGCTGTTGCCGAGGTCGGCGAGAGATTGAATATCATCAGCTCCCAGCAGTTTCGCTGTTTCCCCACCGCGATCGTTGACCCATTTTTGGTCGAAGGCACCGACATAGCGCTGTGCGAGCAAACCGTAATCAGCGAGTCCCTTTCTTTTTGCAGCACCCATCTGTGGAGTAAACATCACGAGTGGCCCCAGGGTGATCAGTACAAAAAACGCCACAAAGCCAATGATCTGCAATTTGAAGGACAGCAGGCTTTCACCCCCGTAAACGACCCGGTTCGCGACTACGCCGGCGAGCATAACGCCTTGCGCGAAAAGAATCGGGCCAAATGCATACACGCTCTTTCCCAGAAAGGCGAGCCCGGAGCAACGGTCCGGGTGGGTAGCGACCAGATTCAGTTTGATTCGCGATACCTGCCAGAGAAAGCGATACCAGATGAAGAACCTAAAATACCAGCGCAGCAGTATGAACTGTGCTATCGGGATGCTGACGAATACATACCAATACCCGACTTCAGTCAGGTGCCAGCGTCCGCCAGGCAGGGCATACCAGGTCGCAGTAGTAATGGGAATGCGAGTTCCCCAGAGAAAAAGACCAAGGGTGTAAACCATCAACAAAAGTGCGATTTCGGCTGGAATGGAATCGCGCAGCCTGATGGCTGACTGGACTGCATGTTCAAATCTGGGTAGGTCCTCGGCCGGAACGAGCCGCCTCTCGAGGAATTGGCGCACCACCAGACGTATGCGGGAATGAACGATGATTTCCGCCGCGATCAGAACAGGCAGGGCAATAAGCAATCGAGCTTGGACTTCAATGTCGCGAAAGAAGGAAAGAGGAATGTGGCCTGTCGCCGAATGACCGAGGATGGCAAGGATTGCCAGTGGCAGCCATGCGACAACAGGGATAATCAGCACGCGACGGTACAAAAGCTCTAACGTATCGCCCGTGAGGTGCGCTTTTCGAAAAAGCTGAAAAAGCGGTCCGCCCAGCACTAAAGAGAAATCCGGCGATGGCCCGAGCGGATTACTGCCCTTGGCCGGTGTTCCCTCAGGGCTTGCGTACACTTGGAAACCGCTAACACCGCTGGCCATTATTTTTTCTCCGTTCATTCGCGCAGCTGCACAATTTAATAATCTGCATACTTAATTCGCACATCTCAGGGGCGAAAACGGAACTGTAACTACAATCAGGGGCGCTTGAGGTACTCGGTTGTTTGCTTCGACCGAGGGCGGGTACGCCGACCAGCTCCCGAAAGGGACGACACCGGAACTGGCAATTTCTAATGCTGGAACTTGGCCGGGCAGGGCGGTTTCGCTGGCGGAAGGATCTGACCACATTCCCCGTATCGACGTGCTCACGAATCAAGTCGTTCGTGGTTTGTTTTGCAATGACCTTTTGAATTTCGGCGATGTTTTTGACGCAGGCTTGCCTTTAGTCCTCAGGGCCGATCAGCTTGATCTTTCAAGGTCCCCACGGATTGTCTTAAGGTGGCGAGCATCTCTGCTTCAGCTTGCCGCACGCTGGCGTTCCAGGGCGTTCGGTACCGTCATTGCTGTAGTTCCTCTAAGGGACTGCGAGGCACGGTCCAGAAATTCGACGGGAAAACTGGCACGGCGATTTCTCATCGACATTCCGAGATTGTTCGTGGATCATCATCTTGGTTGGGACGCCATACTGCCGGCGCTCGGCACAGAAAAAATCGTCCTTAGAGCGTTGAATGGTGACACGGAAGATCCGGAACCGATCTTGATTCTCGCGGGGGACGTCTCATTTTGCATGGGAGAGTGACACCATGAGGCAAATCATCTGGCACACGTTTTTGATTCTTTTATGGCTGAGCACGTTACAAGCCCAAACGCTCAAAAAGATCGCCGAATTCGACGTGCCTGGACCTGCGGGGAAGCGATTTGATTACTTGACGATCGATCCTGACGATCATTATCTGATCTCTGCGCATCTCGCGGCGGGACAGACATACATCATTGATCTTCGTAGCAACAAGGTAATCGCCACGATCTCTGATACCCCCGGCGTCGAAGGCGTGGAGTATGTTCCGGAGTTGAAAAAGGTGTACACCTCCAATTCTGGCGATAACACCATTGGCGTGGTCGATCTTCGCCACATGAAGGTGATCAAGAGGTTGCACACCGATCGCAAACCGGACGGGAGCGCGTATGCTGCCCCGTTTCACAAGCTGTATGTTTCCGATGAACGTGGCAAGGCTGAGGCGGTCGTGGATGTCAGAACCGACACAATCGTCAAGACCCTTCATTTCGATAGCGAGACTGGCATGCCGCAGTATGATCCCGTTGCCCGCAGACTGTACATCAACTTGCAAGATCAGAACCTACTTGCGGTAATTGATCCTGCCACCGACGACGTGATTGCCCGCTATCCTGTCGGTCGGTGCCAAGGGAATCACGGAATGGCGGTTGATGCGGAACACCGCCGGGTGTTTCTCTCTTGCGAGGAGAACGACCTAATGACAGTCTTCGACCTCGATAAGCACGAGCCCATTGCCTTTCTCCCTATGGCTAAAGGTGCGGACGTCATCAAATTCGATCCAGGTCTTCGACGTATTTATGTCGCTTGTTACAGCGGTGTCCTTTCGATCTTTCACCAGGATGACGTCAATCACTATTCAAAGATCGAGGACTTCAAAGTCGAACACGCGGTTCACAGCTTGGCGGTTGATCTCAAAACTCATCGCGTCTACACCCCAGAGCAGGAGGATCACGGCAAACCTGCAGCTCGAATGATCGTGTACGAACCGGCAACTCCCAACTAGATTTTCTTTCCGGGTCCTGCTTGGCCGCAACCATACCCCCAGGCCCTTTGCGGTATCTCGAACACGTTGCCGAATATGAGACCGTCCGCGAGGACGTCACAGATGTCTTAGTTTTCGGCGGAAGTATTGACGAGTTGGGAACCAGAGTGTATCTGTATTAGGCGCAACATGCCCAAACAGATATTTTTGCTTCTAACTCTCGCCATTTCTTTCGCCAAATCTACGGGCGCGCAAGCGAACGATTGGATTGAAGTTCGCACGCCGCATTTCATCATAGTTAGTAACGCCGCCGAAGACGAAGCTCGCAATGCGGCTCTGCAATTCGAGCGCATGCGGGCCGTTTTTCACAAGCTTTTTCCCGACGCCAACCTTGACACAGCAACACCTACCGAGGTGCTGGCGATTGCGGACAAAACCAACATGGAGAAACTCGAGCCGGCAGCATACCTAGGTCAGGTGAAATCGTATCTCGCCGGCCTGTTTTTAAAATCACCAGAAAGCGATTACATCCTGGTTTGGTTGAATGCGCCGGACTACATCCCTATGCGCCGGTTTATCACGAATACACGCATTTTGTATTGCAGCGCGCGGGCGGATGGATGCCCGTTTGGTTGGGCGAGGGGCTGGCTGAGTACTTTCAGACCGTTGAAATTGCCAAAGAGGAAATCCGTATCGGGAAGGCCGACGCAAGCAACGTTAAATTTCTCGAGCATAATCCATTACTGCCTTTGGCCACGCTTTTCGCGGTCGATCAACACTCGCCTTACTACCATGAGGACGAGAAGACCTCGATCTTCTACAGCGAATCATGGGCTCTCACTCATTACTCTCCAAGTGCCGAGTACACGCAAGAGGCGCGCCAAGCCAGGCGCGAAGGTGTGTGCATCCTGACCATGATCGTGGGCGTTGATAATAGGCCACGAAACATCGTGGTCACAAAACGACTTGGAATGGGGCTCGACGAAAAGCAGTGGAGGCGGTGCAACAATGGAAGTTTGAGCCTGGCCGTCGATATGGGAGGCCGGTCGCGACGCACCTCAATCTGACTGTCGGTTTTAAGCTGTTCGGCGCAGGCGGCGATAGTGTCTTAGAAATGATGGAGAAGGCTAAAGGCGGCGATGCAAAGGCCGAGTTTGAATTAGCGAATGCGTTTTTTGGCGGCAAAGGCGTCCCCAAGGACGAGAGCCAGGGGGCCGCACTGCCGCAAAGGGCGGCGTACGATGGCTTGCCAGAAGCTCAATTCCAAATGGGAGAGCGCAGCTACGGAGACGGCACCAATTCCGATTCCTATGTGGACGCATATGTTTGGTATTCGCTGGCGCAACGAGGCGCTGTCGAGCAGAGCGCTGAACGACTAGCATCGATCGAAGCGCAAATGACACCCGAGCAATTATCAGGAGCACACAAACGGCTTGAGAAATGGAGTTGCACGGGCACACCTTGCGCTCGTCGAGAGACATCCCGCAGCGACTGATTGCAACGATTGACTGGTCGAAAAAATTCCCGGGAAAAGCCGCAATATCGCCTGAGGCGGAGAAAACCAATAGAGAGCACATTGCGAAACGGGCCGATAGCACATTCGCGTGTTCCCCGTCACTGCAACATTACGCGTCTTGTGGCATGATTTCTCGATACTGAGGTTTGGCCTATGTACAACCAGGAGTTTCCAAGCTCTTCCGCTACCCGGCAAGATCGCCCTGCGCCCGCTACTCTGGAATTTTCCGAACTGCTGACCCGCGCCAAAGCCGCCATCGAGCATGCACTCGAGCAAGTTCAAAAGACGCACACACTGCTCGCGGAGTCCAAGGAAAAGCGCGGATCTGAAACGGTGATGGGGCGAGGTTTTATGCCACGCTAAAGCTCGCACCACGGAATGAGCGCGTTACATTCCCCGGATATTCCTGGCGGCTGAACGGATTGCCCCATAGCGCGGCGCGGCTCCTAGATCTCGCGCCAGGCGCGGTTTTCACCCATAGAGACCAATCCCACCGCTGAGGCGCGCAACGGACTGGACATTATGTGGTCTCCGTCCGATAGCGCGAGCGACCCGGCAAATTCGATCGTCTGGCATTTGCCTTCATTTTGGCTTCCAGCAGCTGTGACCGCATCAGTTTTCGCAAACTGCGCATGTGCGTGAGCTGCTCTTCCATGATTAGGCAGCGCATCCTGGTACGGGCTAGAGTGGTTGAAATCTTGAGCGTAAGCATCGAGTAGGCCCCGTCCAAACTTATTAAAAACAAATCTCCCCCGTAGAACTGCCATAAGGCAGTTACCGTATTTCCCTGACTGTCGCAACGTAACACACGGTATAAGGCGGTCCGACATCCGAGTGCCAGCCACACGTTTCGATCTCCAGCCGTTCTGCCGAAACTGTGGTTCAATTCCAGAGAGGACGTATTCTTCCAAAATGGCTGAGTCTCCCATCACCGCACGCAATCACGACTTCGCGGGTTGGTATCAAGACGTTGTTCTGCGGGGCGACATGGCCGAACCCGCGGAAATCGTGAAAGGCTGCATGGTCATCAAAGCCAACGGGTATGCTGTCTGGGAGCTGCTCCAGCGCGAACTTGACCGCCGCTTCAAAGCTACGGGCCACCAGAACATGTATTTTCCTCTGCTGATCCCCGAAAGCTTTCTTCATAAAGAGGCGGAGCACGTCGAAGGCTTTTCCCCTGAACTGGCCGTGGTAACGCTCGCGGGCGGCAAACAACTGGATGAGCCTTATGTGATTCGGCCAACGTCGGAAACCATCATTGGCCACTTTTTTGCCAAGTGGATCAAGAGCTGGCGTGATTTACCGCTCAAGGTGAATCAATGGGCCAACGTCGTTCGCTGGGAGCTGCGCACGCGGATGTTTCTGCGGACTGCAGAATTTCTATGGCAGGAAGGCCACACCGCACACTCCCATCACGAGGAGGCCGTCGAAGAGGTGCGGCAGATGCTCGAGGTATACCGGGAAGTGGCTGAGGATGTCATGGCAATGCCGGTGATTCGGGGTGTAAAGACCCAGTCCGAGAAGTTCGCTGGCGCTCTGCAAAGCTACTCCATCGAGGCCATGATGCAGAACGGCTTCGCGCTACAGGCCGGAACCAGCCATGATCTCGGCCAAAACTTTGGCAAAGCGTTTGGCATCCAGTTCCAGAACCGGACTGGCCAGCTCGATTACGTATGGCAGACCAGCTGGGGTGCGAGCACCCGTCTTATCGGCGGGCTGATCATGAGCCACTCCGACGACAAGGGTCTGGTGCTGCCGCCGAAACTTGCGCCCGTGAAGGCCGTGATAATTCCAATCTATCGCAAGGACGGTGAGAGGGCGGGCGTACTTGAAACTGCACATCGTATTGCAGAGCAGGTGGGGGCTACCCTGGATGATCGCGAGGGCCAGACTCCTGGCGCTAAGTTTTTCTATTGGGAGCGCCGTGGTGTTCCGGTGGTACTGGAATTCGGACCACGCGATCTTGCATCGAGCACCGTCGTAGTGAAGGCAAGGGATACCGGAGCCAGACACTCGGTACCATTAGAAACTGTGGGAGAAAGGCTGCACCAGCTTCTGGGCGGAATGCAAGTCGGCATGTTCCGCGCAGCCCAGCAACGCATGAAGACGAATACGGTGCTGGCCAACTCGATCGAGGAAGTAGAGTCGATCCTCCAGGATGTCACCGCCGAAAAAGGAGGTGGCAAGTTCGTAATGGCCCACCTGAAGGATGACCCGCGTTGCGATCAGCGCATGAAAGCGTTCAAAGCCACCATCCGCTGTATTCCTCTGGTGGATGAATACGACGGCCCGGGCAAGTGCATCGTTACGGGCGAACAGGTCGACCGTCGGGCCCTGATCGCCAAAGCTTATTGACTCATCAACGCAAAGTTCGCAGCGGGCGCGCTTGTTTCAGCTTGACGGCAACTCGCAAAACTGCCGCGCAGCCCCAGACCAGAACTCTTTCCTCTTGCCCCTACAAATCGATATGCAGTCTGAAACCGAGAACAATGACAGGCCCTCGGTCTCGGTTGTAGCCGGGATTCCATATGTACTGAAGATCAGGGCTGGCGAATACACCCCGCCACAGGTGGGCCGTGTAATAGGTCTCGAGAATCGTCTCCCGCCCATAATTGAGCGCTCCGTCGCCAAGCAAGAAGCCCTTTCCACCCAACCGCAGGTACGCCTGATGGTCTAGGGAAATGCCGTTAGAGACAAATGCAATACCTAGCTTGTCGAGCTTGCGACCCCACTGGGTGCCCGCATAGTCACTTCCGAATGAGACCGTCGAATTCAC
Organism: Terriglobales bacterium; assembly: GCA_035496675.1. Lineage (GTDB taxonomy): Bacteria > Acidobacteriota > Terriglobia > Terriglobales > Acidobacteriaceae > Gp1-AA145. The sequence goes on along the minus strand of DATJEL010000015.1, from coordinate 33,739 downwards.
TTCGGTGTAAGCAAAGGATTCATGTCTTCCCTCGTTCCATCCCCATCGTGCAAAGACCCGAAGGGATTCCGACAGCGCCTGCTCGCCGTTGACACCAAAACCGTACTTGATCCGGCCCTGCTGCCGAGCGTTCTCAATTGTCGGAACCGCATCCAAGCCGTCCCGAAAACGAGCGACAGCTTCTCTGTAATCTCCCATATTGGCGTGGTTCACATAGGAAAGAAGTCGAAGCATGCCTTCCCGATGGGCAATGCGTCTTGAATGAAATTCAAGCTCGATGTTTTCAGCCCGGGCCCGTCGGAGATTCCAGTCGAGGTTGATGCCGTTCGCCACCTTGGGCATCAACATCTCGCCAAAACGAACCCCGAACGGCTTGCTCTGATACTCGGCAATGAAGCCCCAAGTGTAGCCGCGAGTATCGGCCGCGTAGTCATAGGCCCCGTTATTATCAAGCGTCCAATTCATGAACTGAAGATGGCTGTCACTTCCAACCCGATTTACGTCGAAAAAATCGGCGAGGCTGAGTTTCCCGAACCGGAATTCCAGACGACGAATGGGCAGATGTCGATAGCGCAAGTGAAGTTCGGTCGGACTCTTCACGCTCCGAAGATAAGGGGATGATCTGGTGAACCATCAACCTGGCAACGTAGGGAACCGATCCTAGGTCGGGATTGCGCACCACATCGAGATTGGTAAAACCCGCCCGGCCGAGGGCATCACTAATCCCTCTTCCGCCGCTGCTTTCCACGTCCAGCAGCAGGTCAGTATTTCGAGTGGCTTGAAACCCCGTGAACAGAGTCAGGACTTGAGAGTTGCGTTCCCGTAATAAGGAGAGAGGCTATGTTGGCCGCTGTACAGCGCCGGGAAGTCAGGATGGGCCTGAAAAATAAAGTTCATCTGCCCCGACACCCAAAACCTGGAATCCATGGAGTGTGGGAAGACGGTCGTGAGAGTGGGATCAGGATTCTTCGGCTGCTCCTGAGCAACGCCGACAAGCGCCCAAAGGAGGGCCACCCACCAGACGATCCACTTCGCAAGACGCACTGTGCACTCCCACTCGGAACACACCCGAGGCTTGCCGCTCGGCCTTAGCCAGCGGCGATTTTCAAACGGTGAAGACTAGACGTATTGACCGGGGAGGCCGTGCCTAGAATCACTTGCTCTCGGTGAGATCCGGTAGAGCGCTCATTGCACGCTGTGCGGCAGGTTAGTGATAGATCCGATCACCACAGTGAGTGGCACATGCCGCCACCCATATAATTGTTGGTCTGAAGATGATTCACCCCGACCTTCTTCACCGACTTTGCCATGCGCGCGACCTGCTACGGGACTGGGAGGAGGAGCCCCTTTCGATCAGCGCGGTCGCCCGGGCTTCCAATCTCACGCGTTTTCATTTCATTCGGATATTCAAGGCGTTGTTTGGCGAAACGCCGCACCAGTATCGCGTGAGGGCGCAAATCGAGAAGGCGCAACATCTTTTGGTCCTGACAGATTCATCGATTACTGAGATTTGCATGGCGGTGGGCTTTTCGAGTCACGGCAGCTTCAGTGCCCTTTTCCGCCGTCGTGTCGGCATGTCGCCGTCGGAATTCCAGCGACGGTATCGGCAGGCCTCGCGATCGGAACCTCATCTACCAACGAGCTTGGTCCCCGGCTGTCTTTCGCTGATGGGCGGGATTTTGGAAACAGAGCAATTTTCGAGAAGACAGGCCGCCGACGAGACTGATAGCTTCTGAGGCTATGAAAATAAAACTCAGCAGCATCATGGTGGATAATCAAACAGCTGCCCTCGCGTTCTATACCGATATTTTAGGTTTCAAAAAAGCAAAGGACATTCCGGCTGGGGAATTCCGCTGGCTCACCCTCGTTTCGCCCGATGGTTATCCCGATGTGGAGTTGGTGCTTGAGCCAAACGCGAACCCTGCTGCAAAAGCGTTTCAAGAAGCAATGTTCAAGCAAGGAATCCCTCTTGCCGCCTTTGAGGTGGACGACATTGAAGCCGAGGCAAAGCGCCTGAAACAGCACGCCGTCAAGTTCACAACGGACCCGAAGCAAGTGGGACCAGTGAAGCTTGCGATTTTTTCTGATACATGCGGCAACCTGATCCAGATGTACCAGCCGCCACAGAGAGGTTGATTGCGAATTGGTTCTCGGGGTATTTCGGTCCCTGAAAACCTCTGGAACGTTTTCGACAACTCACGAGTTCCGGTCAAGACTTGCCGAACGAGTTCCCCTGACCCGCACCAGAATCTAGCGAGCGAAGGACTGGCGCTCACGAAAGAAGGATTTTGTCGTGAGTCGGGCAGCCATTTCAAGCTGCGCGGCACACGCTTCGCGGCGGCAAGGAGCCACTCCGGCCTGCTTGCCTTGAAAGCGGCCCGCCCCATGGCCGAGAAGATCGGCATTCTTCCTATTCCTCGAGCTTTTCAAGAGCCGCAAACCCGCGGCTCTCCTGGTGGCACCCGTAACCAATGCTGGGTTCCCTACAACTTTCGTGCAATTGACCCATCATCCGGCTGGGCCTAGCGTGGGGGGAAACAGCTCAAGGGGCTTGCGCGCTGGGGGTATGCCCATGTTTATTCTGGCATCGAGAAGGACCAGATTGCTGGAGGGCGGCATTTTCCCGAAGACTCCGAAGGACAAACGTCGCGGGTCGGAACTGCAACAACTCAGAGGTTGGCAACAAGTCGGTGCCTTCTTAGGTCAACCAATCCCCATTGTTCAGCGCTGGGCGAAAGAGGGAATGCCAGTAAGGAAGAAGGGCCGATTCGTGACTGCAGCAGCGGAAGAACTTGACAGATGGCTGGAACAGGAAGCGCGCGGATAACCCGTCCCGAGGCCGCTGCCGGGTTTCTATCCGACTTCTCTTAAAGTCCTTTCCCTCAGTTCCATCGAAGTCTTCCCTCCTGAACCACCCGCAGGGCAGAGAAAGTCGCAAATCGGCCTAGCCCGCTCCCTTTCGCGGTCGAAGTGGTCTTCATACGGTAGATGACGAAGCGGCCTATGCTCTCGTCGTCCTAGGCAACGACGCGGCTGGGCAGCCCAAGGTCGAACTACGGCTGAACCTTTAGCTTTATCCGCCCGACTCTGAGTCGGCTTTCAGCACCGGCGAGCTTTCACTGGCTTCGCCTTGCTCCTCGGCTCGAATCTTTCCCTGCTCATCGGAGAAGAACGAACGATGCATGGTGTCTTCCTGCTTGGGGAGCATGGTGATCTCGAAGGTGTCTTTTTCCTTGTGGGAGTGGAACTTCACGGTATAGTCGCCACGGTCGGTGCCAGCCATGCGGCGCGTAAAGGAGCCGGTCTTGGTCAATTCCAGCAGGCTGGTGGCGTAGCGGCTGTTTTTCTTTTTGAAAATCCGCTGGGCGCGGAGGAAGGTGCGCATGTAACCGAGCGCGGCTGCTTCCGAGTCAGATCGAGCTGGATCGCCCTTGAACTTTGGCTGGTAGGCAACCTGGGCCACCGTAAATGCTGTCACCAGGAGCAATGAGATCGCTATGGAACCCGCCTTTTTTATCGTCGTCAATGGTGTGTTTATCCCCCATCCAGATTAGATGCAAGCCATGTTACTCCCGTAATTTACAGAACGTTACGGAGCCTTGCATAGGCTGGCAATACAGATATCCTAAACACATCTTGCAAGAAGAGCAGGAATCTCTATGAAATCTGGAACGGGCGTGAAGACTGCACCTGCAAAGAAAGCCTTGATTCGCATCGCGGTAGTGGAAAGCGATCCCCTGCGTTTTGTCGGTTTCCGCGCGCTGTTTGACTCGGAGCCCGACTTCGAATTGGTCTCCGCGGCGCTGCCTGACATCTCAGTCATGCAAGACATTGATCTGGTTCTGCTGGGGAACCGCAGCGGACAAAACCTTTTCGACGTAATGGCAAGCCTGAAGGCCGCGCGTCCTGACCTGAAGATTATCGTGACCGGCGCGGGGATGGACGAGGAAACCATTCTGAAGGCGATTGCATCCGGAGCGAAAGGCTATGTTGATGAGGCTGCCTCAGCCGCTGAATTCGTGCAGGCGATTCGCATCGTTCATCAGGGTTCGGTATGGGCTCCACGCCGCGTGCTTTCGATGTTCATCGAGCGGGTGAGTTCCTCTCCGGGACGTATCTTTCCGGCGGGCCGGGTGACATTCACAGACCGCGAAAAAGAAGTTCTGGAAATGCTCGTCGCCGGCCGCTCCAATAAAGAGATCGGCGCCGCGCTCGGAATTGAAGAACGCACGGTGAAGGCCCATGTTGCCAAGCTGATGCGCAAAGTAGGCGTGCAGAACCGCATCGCGCTATCGGTGCACGCGATCACCCACTCGCTGGTTGCCGCCAAGTAAGCTTCGGGGAAAACCTGCCCCATTCGCTAAGGGCGTCCGCTTCGGCGGGCGCCTTTTTCGTGTCCAAGTTTGTCAGAAGCAAAACTCTCGGCGCAGTAAGATAGCGGTATCGCTATGGAGTGGTTTTCTCGAATCGTCTGCCGGAGCGCAAGCACGATCCTACTGGGCGGCATGCTGTGTGCCAGTGGTCCTCCCCAAGCCCAGCCCAAAACGGCTGCTGGATCCGAGCACAGCCCGGCGAAAAAGTTGAGTCTGACTGGTGTTGCCAACTTCGGGGAAGTCACGCCGTGGCTCTATCGTGGGGCGCAGCCGAGCCGCCAAGGGTTCCAGGAGTTGGCGGCCAAAGGCATCGACATCGTGGTGGACGCTCGCTTGTCCGGCAAAGGCTCGGAGAAGAAGGTCGTCAATGCCGCAGGCATGCAGTATGTTTCCATCCCCTGGCACTGCATGTTTCCCAAGGACAAGGCGATCGCGCAATTCCTGGCGATACTGCGGGAAAATCCGAAGAAGAAGATCTTCGTTCACTGCCGCTATGGTGATGATCGTACGGGAATGATGATCGCGGCTTATCGAATGGCGGTCGAAAACTGGACCGCCCAGGAGGCCTGGGCGGAGATGCAGCATTTCGGAATGAACCGCAGAATCTGTTTTCCGCTGATTTCCTACGAGAAGCGATTTCCCGAGCATCTCAAGAAGACCCCTGACCTGCGTGGGGCGGGAGAGCAGTAGGTATCGTCCTCCCTCGATCGACTCCTCGTAAAACCCAGGCTAGAATCGCGAGGCGCCGAATGCAGCTCGATAGGAAAAAGGCGAAACTCCGGCGAAGTTACTAAAGGTCATTGTCCTCGGTAATCTTGTTACCCCGAACCCCCAGGTCCATACTCGCATCACCTACCACAGAACCTGGGAGACGGGGTTGGAAGTGGCGGCGCGAGCCGCTATTGCTAACCCCGAATTTTTTTGTCCCAACCCTGACCCTTGTCGGCTCGGAGATCGAATCCTCGAATCCCCCCGAATCCCCCGAATCCTTGGATCCATGAATCCCTGGGCGTCCTCAAAGAGCGCAAGAGTTTTGCAGGTCACCTATCTCTTGCCGCTGCCAACCCTCGCCCGGTCCCCTCCTCGCCTCTTGCGGTGGCCCTTGGCATGTGGCATCGTCATAACTGTGTCAGGATTGAGATATGGCAGATTCAACCAGCAAGGCACAGCAAGCCTCAGCTAAGTTCAGCAAGACCGTGGCCGAAACTACCGAACGGCTCGAGAAGGACGCGCAGGAATTCGTCAAGTACCTCAATGACGAAGTCGTGCCTACGGTTCGCCAACATTCAACCAAGGCCTTGCGCTCAGCGGCACAAAAGCTGCAGGAGCTTGCTAACTATATGGAACAGCACTCGTCTTCCACTAAGTGAGCATCAAACCTTCTCGGACTCAACGCCGGACTGCATGCTGAATGCTCGGTTACGCCAATCGCTCGCAACCGATGTTGAAGATTGCGCTCCCGCTTGCCCTGCTTGCGCTTCTTAGCGCCTGCTCGCACACGCCGGCCAAAGTCACCGTGCCTGCAGCACCCCCTCCGGTAGCGACAGCTCCGGCCGGGGAAGCTTCGGCGGGGCAACCGCCCTCAGTGCCTCCGGAAGTAGCACTTCCTGAAAACACCAAGCCGGTGCTCATTGAAACCGGCATTGCCAGCTGGTACGGTCCGCCGTACCACAACCGGCGCGGCTCGAATGGCGAGATTTACGACATGCACGCCATGACGGCGGCTCATCGAACTCTGCCCTTGGGCTCGATCGTGCGTGTCGTGAACCTGGACACGAAGGCTTCGGTAGTGGTGCGCATCACCGATCGCGGCCCCTTTGTGGAAGGGCGGGTCATCGATCTGTCCAAAGCCGCCGCCGAGAAGATCGACATGCTGCAGAAAGGGACGACCGAGGTTCGGATAGAGGTCTTGAAGACGCCGGTGCCGATCCTCGACGGGGGGCGCTGGGCAGTGCAGATTGGAGCCTTCGATCACGAGAAAGCCGCACGCGATCTCGCCGGACACCTCATGCGGCGATATCGGACGGCCAAGGTCCTGACCTTTAACAGTCCCATCGGCGATTGGTGGGTGCGAGTGAGGGTAAAAGATGATTTGCGGACCCGGGCTGAAGAAGTATTGCGGGATACCACTACGAGCGAAGGTACGGTTTTCCTGGTGCGACTGGACTGAGGGGCTCGGGGTCGACGCAGCTGAATTTCATCGCTTTCGGGCAAGGATTCCATGTCGGAAGATTCCCATGATTCAAATCTCCCACCGCTTTGCGCTAGCATAAGTTTCATGACTGACTGCCTGTTTTGCAAGATCGTATCCGGCCAGATCCCCTCCAGGAAGGTTTACGAAGACGAGCACACCTATGCCTTCGAGGACATCGATCCTAAGGCCCCCACGCACGTTCTGGTGGTTCCGAAAAAGCACATCCGCGGTTTGAAAGAAGCGACCCCGGAAGAGGCGGAGATCGTGGGATTGTGCCATCTGACCGCGGCCAAGATCGGGCGCGATCGAGCCATCGAAGACGGCTATCGCACAGTTCTGAACGTTGGGCCGAAGTCGGGACAATCGGTGTTCCATTTGCATGTACATCTGCTCGGCGGGCGCGAGCTGCGATGGCCGCCGGGCTAGACAACCGGGCGTAGAATAGAGCCATTCGAGGAAGCAGGCCGTGTTTGAAGTTCCTCAACGTCGCCCTTTACGACGCAATCTCGCGCCGCTCCTGTCCTTTCTCGTCCACGCGATTGCCGTATTTGTCTGGGTTCACCGGGAACCAATCTTTGTAAAGCCGTCCTCGGTGGCCTGGGGAAGGGAGGGTGTCTCGGGTACGCTGATCTATCTTCCGCCGAGAAGTGTAGCCAACAACGAGCTTCCGAAACTCCGGTTCCATCACCGGCCCCATCCCCAACCAAAGCTGCCCCCTATTGAATCCGCCCGAGCGGGCTCACCCCAGGGATCTGCCTCGAGCGGGCCTTCGCGGGGCATCGAAGCGACGCCCGCGATTCCTCTCCACTTTCCTGATCCCGATATCTACCCTTGGCAGTTGAGCGGAGTGAAGGGAGACGTGGTCGTCGAAGTAACCATCGATGAGAAAGGCTCGGTTGCTGACATGCGGGTGCTGCAGGGGTTGCAGCATGACATCGACGAGAAGTGCATCGCCACGCTCAGGAATTGGCGATTCCGGCCAGCCATGCTGGATGGGATCGCGATCAGCTCACGCCAGGATGTGCACTTTCACTTCCCCAGCTAGGGAAAAGCGCCTGGCCCGGGCCTCTGACAAAATCTATCCTGCTACTTCCTCTTCCGATGCCCCGTGACGCCGCAGCAGCTGCGGGAGGTTCTGGGAAAAGGCTGAACGCGGCAACACCATATCGCAACCCACCTCGTGGGCGCGCTGTTTGAGATCTCCCTGAACGTGCGAGAGGAAGCCAATCACCGACGTCTTCTTGAGCTTGCTTTTGAGTTTAGGGATGAGGGAGATGGGCTTCACGCTATTGCTGTTTAGGTCGAAGATGATCAGCGAGGGCTTTTCTTCCCCGTTTTGCTTGATGCGATCCATCAGGTCCTGCTCGGACTTCACAAACTCCACTTTGACGTTGAGCTTTCGCGCCGTTTCCTGAATCTTGGCCTGGAAGAAGAGATCGTCAACGAAGCCAAAGATGCGCGAGGTAGCGTCTTCCCGTACCGGCAAAGGGTCTGGATCGGGCTGCGGATAGTTGGCCGCGAACCCGGGCCGCTGACGTCCGGGACGTCCGCCATTGTTGTTCCCCGACAGTGCCGCGCGATAGCTGTGATCCATCGGCGCGGTATAAATCCCGCCATGCTGCTGATCGCGACCGCGTTGTCCGCCTGGGTTTCCGCCGCGTGGACGACGACCGCGCCGCCGCCTGTTTCTCCCTCCTCCACCGGAGGGGCGTCCTGGTCCTGCATTCATGTTGTTTACTTAAGTCCTAATTGAGTCGGCCCGAAGGGCTGACCGATTGTGGTCCACGATTGATCCGCCTGGGTGAATACGCAGATGCACATAGCGTGCGAAAAACCCATTCGGCTGGAACTCAAAAGTTGATCTATGTCTGTTATGCGCCTGGAACCGTTGGGCGCGGAGGGCCTGCCAGGGGGCATGGCCACTGAGACAAGTTTATCGTAACCCCGCCCGTCCACGCTTTGCAAGCGGTAACTCACCTGAGTTTTACACAAAGGTAAGGGTAGCAAGAGGGCCGCTTAGGCGCGAGGCACAGCTCGATAGCGGGGGGTTGGGTGAGCGGCCGATCCCTCAGCATTCCCCGGGTCGTCGCAATTCCCGGGCGCGAGCCCCCCTCAACCCTCGAAAATGAACCCGCGATGAATCGGGCGTTCTTGAACCCCTAGGCCGGTCACCGGAATGAAATGGGGGCCGAACGGGCTTCCCTTTTCACTCAGTATGCGGGTCTCGATTCCTACTGCACAGTAACGCTCGTCTGGGCCGAACTCGAGATCGTGGACAAGGAAGTATCCTTGCCAATCACCGTCAGCGTGTAGGTTCCCGCGGCAACGTTTTTGGGGCTGCTATTGTTGTTTGACGAGCCGCCCCCACAGGCTGGCATAGTAAACGCCAAAGCAGCCAGGAACAGCAAGAGCAGCGCACCTCGCAGTTTTCGCGGACGGCCTGCGAAGATGCCGCCAAACAGTAACCCTCCGAGCGCCAGGCCCACGGGTGCTCGGTGCCAGGGTGACTTTGAGCGGCCCTCGCCCTCAGCGAGGACCGTGCTCTTGCGATCCCTCAGCATTGCCGATCCGCCGCAAGCGCCCGAGCTGGTATTCAATGTCAAGATTGCTGTGACGTTCGAAGAACTTGGAACGGTGGTGTTGGGCACGCTAAAGCAGCCGTTTGTGAAAGCAGGAGCACTCGTTACCGTCCAGGAGATAGAACCGGTATAGCCTCCCTGTGGCTCAATGGTGAGTGTCGACTGGCCGGCACTTCCCGTAGAGATTGTGGGGTTGCTGGCAGTCACGCGAAAGCTTTGGTTGCCAATAACCAGGGTGGCTGTTGACGTTGCAAACGTGGAATCGCCGGAATAGATTGCCCGGATTACATGCGCCCCTCCGGCGGAAGAAACGAAGTTGTATGTTGCTGAACCGTTGGTCAGAGTCAGCGTTGTTGCCGGACTTGCGCTATCGACGAAGAGGTTCACCGTGCCGGTGGGCGTGCCCGAGCCGGAGCTGGGCGTAACGTCGATGGTAATGGTATCTCCTGTGCCGACGATGGGCGCATTCGTTGCCGCCGAGAGGGCAGTAGTGGAAGCGGTGTGGGTAGAACCCGCCGGCCACGCCGTAAGAAGGTGGTTAAAGTCGATCGATCCAAGACCGGTCGCCATGTCATAGCCGGTGCCGGCGGAATATTGCGTCAGGGCTGACCCCGAGCACACGGTGGAACCGGCGGTTGAGCAGTTGTTATTTCCGCTGGTGATGTCATGAAAAGCGGAGCTGTAGGTTGTCGAATTGGAAGCCAGGTTGTAAAGCGTCGAACTCACCACACCCTGGCCGCTAGACTTTTGCCGCTGATTGATGAGAGCAACCAGCCCCGCAAAGATGGGCGCATCGAAACTGGTGCCTCCGGCGACCGTGAGTGCCGTGCTACTCGCGTCACGAAAGCCATTCGAGCAACTGCCGGTGATGTTCAGGCTGGGGTCGCTCGAGCAGTATAAGAATCCGGCGTTATTTGGAGACGCAGTGAGCGAGATATCTGGTACCAGGCGGAAGCTACCCGAGGGAATTCCCGGCACCCCAGTTTGCCAGCTGGGCCTTGCGGTAAGGGCGCTGATTCCCCCTCCGCTCGCACTCAAGTTCGCGGGATTTCCGCCACTGGCTGCGGCATCATCGTTCCAAACTTGTTCCGGAAAGGGGACACCCGAGGAGAGAGCAGAGGAAAGGACATCGGTACCGTTCGCAGCCTGCCAGTATTGCGCAGGCGGCGAACTGCAATTCGTGTTGCATACCACGGAGGCTGGAAATTCGGATCCACCCATCGCGGTCACGAATTGGCTGCTCGCGGGAAAATCCACTGCCAGGGCCTGCTGCTTGGCTGTGCTGAGGCTGTTCGTACCCTGGCAATCAGGGGACCCATTGTCTCCCGAGGGCACGATGATGCTTTGGCCCTGGGCTGCCCCCTGCGCGAGCTTTCCGTTCAGCTGACTGTAGTTCGCGGTGGTGAGCGCCGATTCACAAATCCCGTAGCTATCGCTGATAATCGGCGCGAGGTCGTTATCGATTGCATAGGTGATTGAATCGAACACACCCGAGTTCGGGCTATCCCCGGTATAGATGAACAATATCTTTGCTCCCGGTGCCATCGCTCCCGAGTACTCCAGATCAAGATCAGATTCGGATTCATCTCCGGGGAACTCTGCGACGTTTCCAGTGTTCGGTACCAGAACCAGGATCGGGTCCTGGACACTGAGGCCGGCAGCCTTCTGGAAATTCTCCATATCGGTAACCGATACCGAGGTCTGCCCGACCACTGCGATGGCCTGGCCAGCTCCCGAGAGGCCGGCACTATATGCGGGAGTGATGTCATAGATCGTGGCAACGTCTTTCGGGGTCAGAAAGGTGTGCCCAGTCTGGCTGGAGGTGAATCTCGGTTTTGGTTTCCGTAGGCGTGGTTTCAGCCGCATGGTGGACAGGTTCGCCACGTCTCGCACCACAGAAGCCAAAGCTGCTGGAAGGCTCACATCGGCGGACGGGGCAAAGTGAGTTTCCCCGTCGATGCGGTAATAGTGCAAAGCCGATCCAAACGCAGTCTCCACTTGGCCGGCAGTCCCGGAAAAGGTAATGCGGTCGCGACTGCGGGAGACGCCATCGATCGCGAACCCTTGTTCCTGGAGCCACGCCTCAGCCTTGGCGAGGTCCCCGTCTGCCATGCCGAAGCGGGCGCCAAACTCATCCGGCGTCAGCCATTGGTGATAGTACGACGAGGCTGGATTCTGTTGAGCTGCAATCAGAGCCTGGAGGGCAGCTTCCTGGGCGGCGGATCGGTTGAAAACGATGCTCATGCTCTGCAGGGCGGTTTCGGGCGGCACGCTGCCCACGTCCTTGCCCAGCTTGGCCAGCGGCGGCCTTGTCCCTCTCAAAACCGATCGTGTTCCATTTTCGATTCCATCGGGAATTCGCCCCTGCGGAGGCTGCGCGCTCAAGTTCGAGAGCAATGACGATCCGCCGGCCAGCACCATGAGGCTTCCAACCAGGGACACCACGCGAAGGATTGTTCTCATCTAAAGACCCCAGATTGCTTTCATTACCAACGAACCACCGAATAGGAATAGATTCAGAGTACTCCCCGAAAGATGTATTCCCAAGTTGCTCCACGTCCACCCTTCGGTAAAAAAATTGTTAGAAATGCGCTGCGCCGGGAGGCATTTGTGGCCAGCGAAGGGAGCCCGCGCAATGACCTTACTTCCGCGCTCGCCACGGCGGGGAAGGCCTTCGGGTTCAGGTTCTCTTGGATGCCCTTTTGTAGCTTTTAATTCTTTAACGACCGGACGGCACGATTCTGAGCTATTGCGGCTTCGCCCCAGCGCTATCGGCCTGCTCGTGGGCATGGTAGCTCGAGCGAACCAGCGGTCCCGATTCGACGTGGCGGAACCCGAGCCTGAGCGCCGCAACTTTCAAGAAATCAAATTCCTGCGGTGTATAAAAGCGGGCGATTGGCAGATGATCGCGCGAGGGACGGAGGTATTGGCCGACGGTGAGGATATCTACCTTCCGCTCGGCGAGGTCCCGAAAGACCTCCAGAAGTTCCTCGATGCTCTCCCCCAGGCCAACCATTACGCCGGACTTGGTGGCAATATCGGGCGCAATCTCTTTCGAGCGCGCAAGCAAACGCAGAGTCCGTTCGTACCGGGCTCCTGAACGTACGGCTCGGTACAGGCGGGGCACGGTTTCGGTATTGTGATTGAGCACGTTAGGACGGGCTTCTAGCACGATCCGCAAGGCCTCGTCGATTCCTTGAAAATCGGGAATCAGCACCTCGACCCGGCAGTCGGCTGACAGGCGGCGAACCTCATGAATCGTCTGCGAAAAAATTCGTGCACCGCCGATGTTATCGTCATCGCGATTCACACTGGTGATGACGGCGTGCTTGAGTCCGAGCGTCGCCACTGCTTCTGCAACCCGGCGGGGCTCGTCCCAGTCGATCGCCTGCGGGCGTCCCTTCGGCACTGCGCAAAAGCCGCAGCGCCGAGTACAGATGTCTCCCAGAAGCATGAAGGTCGCCGTGTGGTAGTTCCAGCATTCCCCAATGTTTGGGCACTGCGCCGACTCGCAAACCGTGTGCAGCCCCAGGTCGCGAGCGAGCTTCTTAAGTTGGTGAAAGTTCTCTCCACCCGGCGCTTTGGCTCGCAGCCAGGAAGGCTTCGGCTGTTTGACCGGAGGTTGAAGCTCGATCTGGATGAGTTGGGAGGAGCTGCCCATGTCATTCCATTTTACAAGGGAGGAGGCGATGACGGTGCCCGAGCAGAGATATCATAGGAGTAACCTGAGCGCCTCAGGCAGGCCATAATCATGACGTTCTCCCTCCGAGGTGTCGCCTGGACTGCATTCGCTGCCGCGGTGGCGTTGCTTGTCGGATGCAGCATTTACCTGCTTCGCGCGACCAACCGCTTTTCCGCGGGCGAGGCTCTGGTCAGCCACACCCGGGAAGTCCAGATCCTGGTCGAGAACATGGGGTCTGAAGTCTTTCAGGCCAGCAACTCCGCCGAGGCCTTCGTTCTCACCGGAGATCAGGCGATGCTCGCCGGGTATAACACCGCAATCGCGAAGATCCCGGGCGATATCAGCCGCCTTCGGCAATTGACCTCAGACAATGCGGATCGAAGTCTTCAGCTTGAGTCCATGGAAGCCGACATCCAGAGTCAATTGGCATTGCTTTCCGGCCTCATCCAGGCGCATCAGAAGGGAGCCTCGAGCATCGATGCCGACGCCCAAATGGCGCGGCAAACGGCCGCTCTCCAGGCTCGAGTCGAACAGCAACTGCAACAGATTCGCGATGACGAAGACCAGTTACTGCTATCGCGGCAGGCGGCCTCGCGCGCCAACTATCTGCACACGCTGGGGATGATCGCGATTTCATTCGGCGTGGCGCTCCTTCTTCTGGTGTTGCAGACGTTTCTGTTGAACTTTTCCTACAACCAGTATCGCCAGACCGAAGAAGGAGCCAAACAAAGCCGCGAGATCGTAAACGCGTTCTTCTCGTCTTCGACGGTGGGCTTCGGCATTCTCGATGCCCAGCTTCGCTATACGCGCGTCAACGATGTGTTGCCCAGGATGGCGGCATTGAAGCCGGAAGATCTGCTGGGGAAGACGGTGCCGGAGATCTTTGGCCCCCGAGGTGCGCGTACCGAGACGGTGTTGCGGAATGTGCTCAAGAGCGGGAAGCCTCTGCTCGACCGCGAGATTTCCGCCGAATTGCCGGGGGCACCGGGACAAGTGCGTCACTGGCTCGTCAATTACTTCCCGATTCCCGGCCGTTTCGGTGAGTTCACTCAGCTAGGTGTGATTGCCGTCGATGTAACCGCACGTCGAAATGCCGAGGAAGCTTTGCGTAAGTTGAGCGGGCGCTTGCTGGGTATTCAGGACCAGGAGCGGCGGCGCATCGCCCGCGAACTTCACGACAGCCTCGGCCAATACCTGGCCGCACTGAAAATCGCCTTGGAGTTGTTGAACACTGCGCCCGCGGAAAAAACCAAGGCGTTGCTCTCCGAATGCACCGAGATCGTGGAGAAGTCGATCGCCGAAACACGAACGCTCTCCCACTTGTTACATCCGCCCTTGCTCGATGAAGCCGGATTCGCTTCGGCGGCTAGCTGGTTCGTTACCGGATTCTCGGAGCGCAGTGGAATTCCAGTGTCGCTAGAATTGCCCGAAGACCTGCCGCGCCTGTCCGAAGCAGTCGAGATCGCCCTGTTTCGTGTGTTGCAGGAGAGCCTCACCAATGTGCATCGGCACTCACAGGCCAAAACCGCCGAGATCAGAGTCGAGGTGGATGCGGAAGAGATCAGGATGGAAGTTTCCGATCACGGCCGAGGAATGCCAGAGCTTGTGCTCCGGCAATTGCGCGGCGATGGAACCAAGCTTGGAGTCGGGCTTGCCGGAATGCGAGAACGCATTCATGAGCTGGGCGGCACCTTTGATGTGAGCTCGGATCAGAACGGAACTACGGTGCGGGCATCGGCGCCCCTCAGCATTCGCGAAGAATCGACACTTGCCAGTGCCGGCGCGTAGCTCTCCCGCAAAAAATTCAGGCCCTCCATCGCAAGAGGGCCTGGTTGATGGCGTGGAGCGGCGGGCCTATCCCGCTTTGCGGTAATTCTCTCGGGTGGCTTGATTCTCTTCGCCCAGGCTGCGGTGCCATTCATCCACCTGGCGCTGTGCTTCGTCTTTCTCGATACCATAGCGCTCCTGCACGCTTCCCACGAGCTTGTCCTTTTGGCCGCCGATCAAGTGGAGATCGTCATCCGTCAGCTTGCCCCAGCGGGTGCGAATGTCGCCTTTCATCTGCTTCCACTTGCCTTCGATCTGGTCCCAATTCATGGTTCCTCCTGAGATTATTCCCTCCCAGAAGGCTAGCCGGGCGCGCGCGCAATCAACAATACCCTGGAAACCCTACGGACAGAGAAGAAGCAAGGAAGGGTGGCTCGAGGCTTAAAACCTGGTCAGATCTCAAGTGCTCCATCCGGCCAGAAAAGCCGGGTTTCAGGCCTCGGCACTCAGACCTTGGCGATGGCGAGAGACAAACGCCGTCTTCTTGGCTTTATCCGACGTCCTCGCTCCAGTTCTCTAGCGTCTTCTTCACAAATGCCATGAACTGGTCGGCGACGGCACCATCGATCAAGCGGTGATCGTAGCCGAGGGTCAGATGCACAACTGAACGAATGGCGATTGAGTCCGCCCCATCCTTGTCGGTGACAACCAGCGGCATCTTCGTGATGCCGCCAACCCCCATGATCGCTGCATTCGGCTGGTTGATGATAGGAAGACCAAACACCGCGCCAAACTGGCCCGGATTGGTCACTGTAAACGTGGAGCCTTCCACCTCTTCGGGCTTCAGCTTTTTGGCGCGGGCCCGTTCGCCGAGGTCGGTGATCCCGCGTTGCATGCCGAGGAAGTTGAGTTCGTCCGCATTCTTGAGCACGGGTACAATCAGCCCCCAATCAAGCGCGACTGCGATCCCGACGTTAACGTGCTTGTGGTAGCGGATGTTGTCGCCTTCGACCGAAGCATTCACAATCGGAAACTGTTGCAGCGCGATGATGGCCGCGCGCACGAAAAAGGGCATGAATGTCAACCGCGCCCCATTGCGTTGCTCGAAGCTGGACTTCAGTTTGTTGCGGAGGTTGACGATGCGAGTCAGGTCCACCTCGAACATGCAGTGAACGTGAGCGCTGGTGCGACGCGACTCGATCATGCGCTGTGCGATGATGCGCCGCATGTTGGTCATCGCAACCAGTTCGTCCGGGATGCTCGGGGCTGTGGGGCGCGGGGCAGGCGCTGACGGGGGCGGAGCCTGATATCCACTCGCCGGTGCACCCTTCTCCTGGCTCTCGATGAACGCCAGAATGTCTTCCTTGGTAATCCGGCCCCCAAGCCCGCTGCCTTTTACCTGTCCGAGATCGACATTGTGTTCGCGGGCAATCTTCCGAACCAAGGGTGACGAGCGGGCATGGTCTTCGACTTCGTGCTTAGCCGCAGGAGCCGGTGGAGCTGCAACCGGCGTGGGAGCGGGCCCCTTAGCGGCTGGTGGCGGCGGTGCAGCTGGAGCCGTCTTCTTCTCCGCGGCGGGCGGTTTGGCCCCAGTCGCTTCGCCGTCGGCGGAAATGGTCCCCACAACGGTGTTGACCTGGACCGTTGTACCTTCCGTGACCTTAATCTCCTGCAGAACACCCGAGGCGGGCGCCGGGATTTCTGCGTCCACCTTGTCGGTCGAGATCTCAAACAGGGGTTCGTCGCGCTGGATCTTGTCACCAGGCTTTTTTAGCCACTTGGTAATGGTTCCTTCAACGATGGACTCGCCCATCTGGGGCATCACGATATCGGTAGCCATGGATTCCCTTCCAAGGTGGCTCTTACTGGAAAGCTGAGCCAAGTGCAACCTGTCATTATAACGAAGGATAGAAGCAGGGTTGCCTCAGCAAGCCGTTTTGCACTCCACCCTACAGGTTGGATCTGCCCCAGGGACCCTTCCCGTTCCCATGAAGGCTGAGGCTGGTCTGTGTCAACAAGCTGCACCAGGCATCGAGGAAGCTAAGAACTATGAACCGCGCTCGCTGAATGCTGACCGCGAGCTAGTCCCCGTGCCCATGTTCCCCGTGTTCATGGTGTTCCTGGCCAGGGCGAGGGGGCACGCCGTAAGCTTTCTTCCAGTATTCCTGCGCTGCCGGGGAGAGATTCTCCAGATGCGTCAGGAAGGTGGTTACCTTCCACATATCCTGGTCTGTAAGCGCCTTGTTCCAGGCCGGCATGCCGGTGTAGCGAACCCCAGTGCGGACCGCGTAATAGATGTGCCAATCGGGATCGTCGAGGGGCTCGAGAAGAAGCTGCGGGGGAGGCGGGTACATCGAGTGCTCTAACGCGCTCGGTTTGTAGTCCATCGTGCCATGGCAGACGGCACAGTTCATAGTGTAGATCTTCATGCCATCGATGAGATTGTCATCGGTGACAGGCACGGGATTCTTGGTTCGGGGAGCGTGGCGCTCCATGGACGCATCAAGAGCACTCGAAGCAATCTTCTGCTCGAAAGCTGGCGGCGTCGCGTCCGCATGAGTGGGCAGGAACCCGAGATCGGCAATCACCAGCCCGACCCCAAACAGCAATAGCAGCGTGACGATCACTCCTGCAATGAAACCTCGCATTGGTTTGCTCCCCAGCGACTACTCAGCTGTGTTTTCCGAGGACTTTAGATCCCATTTGAGCGAAAACGGTTACAAGCCACTAATACGACTTCAACCACCTTGCCTTCTCGACCAGATCGCGAACCTGAGGCAGAAAGCGTTCTTCCTGCGGCGGAGAAAACGGAACCGGAGTGTCAAGGGCGGCAATCCGCGCGATTGGGCCATCGAGTGCGTCGAAGGCGCCTTCTTGAATGATGGCGGCGATTTCGCCCGAAATGCCCCCGGTTTTTGTGTCCTCGTGCAGCACGATCACCTTGTTGGTTTTTCGCACGGTTTCTAGGATGGCGTCATGGTCGATGGGGGCGAGCGTCCGCAGATCGATAATCCGCAACTCGATGCCCTCCTTCGCGAGCGTCTCGGCTGCTTCAAGAGCGGTGTGTACCATTGCGGCGTAGGTGATCACGCTGATGTCGCTGCCCTCCCGGGCCACCCGCGCCTTCCCAATGGGTACAACGTAATCGTCGGCGGGGACCTCCTCCTTGATCCGGCGATACAGGAACTTGTGTTCAAAGAAAATCACCGGATTGTTGTCGCGAATGGACGCCTTGATCAGCCCCTTGGCGTCATAGGCAGAGGCTGGACAAACCACTTTGAGCCCGGGGTTGTGGACAAACCACATCTCGGGGTTTTGCGAGTGAAACGGTCCGCCGTGCACGCCCCCTCCGCTCGGTCCTCGTAACACCAGCGGCGCCGGCGCACCCCAGAGATAATGCGTTTTCGCTACCATGTTGCTGATCTGGTTCATGGCACAGGAAATGAAATCCATGAACTGAAACTCGCCGACCGGCCTCATCCCCGTCAAGGAGGCGCCAAACGCGGCGCCCACAATCGCCGATTCCGCAATCGGTGTATCAATGACGCGCTCCGGCCCGAAGCGATCGATAAATCCCTCGGTCACTTTGAAGGCGCCACCATAGATTCCGATGTCTTCGCCGATGCAAAACACCGCCGGGTCGCGCTCCATCTCTTCCCAGATCCCCTGGCGAATGGCTTCTAAATACGTCAGCTGCGGCATGACCGACAGAGTTTACTACGTCCGCCGGCCAGAAATTGTCGTCCCTACGTCTTCTCGGCTTGCGCGCTGGCGCGGCCGAACTATAATTCTCACCTCGGAGGAACCGTGCGGCACTTGATCAACTGGCTGTTAAGCGCACTGGCGGTTTGGGTCGTGGCGCGGTTGTACCCATCGCAATTCGTGGTGCACGGAATCACGGCAGCTCTCATTGCGGCCTTGGTCATTGGGCTCATCAATGCAACCCTGGGGGCCTTTCTCAAAATCATTACCCTGCCGCTGACGGTACTGACCTTAGGGATCTTCTGGCTGGTGATTAACGCGCTGATGCTTGAGCTAGCATCCGCAATCCTGTCCCCGGCCTTTCACGTGCGAAGCTTTGTTGGGGCCTTCTGGGGCGCCATCATCCTCAGCCTGGTGAACATGCTGTTCCGCTGGATGGCTGGAACCAACCGCCGGGACGCGTAAGTCACCGCCAAAGCCTTTTTCCGGTTGACTCAGCTACTCCCATTCACGCTAGACTGAAGCCAACGGATTCCCGTCCTAAATATGCGTTGGAGCGAAGGATGAACCACTTGGTTCTGTCGCTGTTTGTACAGCTATCTCTTGCATTCGGAGTTGCTGGGCTGCTTTGGCCGGAAAAACTGGTCGCCGTCTTCGACGTCCTGATGTTCCCCTGGCCTGCAACCCACAAATTGGTGCGGGCCAACGCCTGGGGCGCTGTCGTACTTTCTCTCCTGCTGTTCCTCACGTTGATATCGCGGCATTAGTTGCCCGCCCGGCGTAAGCGCCGTACATTGGACTGCCATGAAAAACATAGGAATTCTTCTCTCTGGACGCGGCTCCAACTTTGAAGCCATCGCCCGGAATATAGCCTCGGGGAAAATTGGGGACGCTCGCATCGCGGTCGTGATCTCCAACCGAACCGATGCGGGAGGAATCGAAACAGCCAAACGGCTTGGACTCGCCACCCTCGTCATTCCGTCCAAGGGGAAAATGCGCGAAGATCACGACCGCGAGGTGGTCACAGCACTCGAGCGGCACAAAGTGGATCTGGTTTGTCTAGCCGGGTATATGCGGCTGCTCTCGCCCTGGTTCGTGAAGCAGTTCCCGCACAGAATTCTCAATATCCATCCCTCACTCCTGCCTGCCTTCCCCGGGCTCGAGGCTCAGCAGCAGGCATTTGCTTATGGCGTGAAGGTGGCTGGATGCACCGTGCACTTTGTCGATGAGGAACTTGATCACGGCGCAATCATCGTTCAGAAAGCTGTGCCCGTGCTTGACGGCGATGACGAACACACACTGGCGGCGCGGATCTTGGATCAGGAGCACATCGCCTACAGCGAGGCCATTTCAAAGGTATTAGAAGGCACCTTCGAGATGAGCGGCCGCCGATTGATTTGGCGGTAAAGGCGCGACCTCTCGTCCCTGGTGCAGCCTGGCGGCCTTCCGCTATTTCTCCGCAGCGGCGTGTAACACGATGGTTAAGGGCGCAACCCGATCCGGCCTCACGTAGCGGTTGACCAGGAATCGCTTGCCGTCTTTGCTCACGTCATAGCTGAAGACGTCGGTAGAAGAAATCACGGTGCGTCCATGGAATTGGAACAGAGGCGTGGGGGTTCCGGTTGCGAAGGATCCGGTGGTGTTGACCGGAACCGCCGTCAACATGCCGGAAGGTCCGAGGTAGAAGATCTCGTTCCCATCTGCACGCCAACGCGGTTCTGTGCCGCCACCTCGCGAAACCTGCCACTTCCCCGCAGCAGCAGGGAAGTTTGTCACATAGATCTCCCAGGTACCCGACTCATCGGAAGCGTAAGCCACCCATTTTCCATCCGGGGAGATCATGCCATTGACCTGATTCCCGGTTCCGGACTGGAACGGGCTATGGGCTCCGTCCGGATAGCTTGCGAGTTCCAGATGCGCCCCATGCGAGGTCTGTCGCGTACAGAGGATCTCTCGGTCGTCGGGACTCCAGGAGTTGGGTACAACATCATCCGATGCTTCGAATTCGAGGACCGGCCGTTCGTGCTCCAAACCATTCACCGCTTTGGTCAACAGGTGGCCGCCATCTCCCTTGCTGCCGCCGGCCGAGCGATACGCGAGCGCCTTGCCATCCCGCGACCACACGCCGACGACTTCCTCGGCAGGATCAAAGGTAAAGCGGGAACTTCCTGCCCCATCGAGGTTCTCGAGCCATAAGTCTACGTTTGCGGCCTTCTGGTCACTGATATCAACGGCAACCCGCTTACCGTCTGGGGAGAATGTGGGGTTGAATTGCACCGCCGGCTGGCCCACCGTCGAAAGCACCTTACCGCTGCGGTCCATCCAGGTAAGCACCGACAATGCCGCCCCGGGGGTGGTGTTGAAAATCAGCGTGCCGTTCGAGGCGGCGCTGAGTGCACTGTAATAGGTGGAGGGTTGAACCGAAACATAGTTTGCAAGAACCGTCGCGTTTCCTCCAGCGGTGCCTTTGTCCGCATCGAAGGGAACCGAAACCAAATGCCCATCGTAATCCGCATAAAAGAGCCGGCCGGATCCGAGGGCAAAACTGGAGTGGGCCAAGGCCACGAGTTTTTTCTCTTTGCCCTCGAGCGAACTCAAGTAAATCCCGCTCGTCCGATCCTCTCTCACACCGCTGAAGTTCCCCGCCCAGAACAGAAAATGATTGCCGTCGGGGAGAAACACGGGCCAACGGTGCGATTGTTCCCCGGGCGCAAACAGGTGCTCGGTTACCGCCGCCGCCCCGGACCCATCCGAATTGACGCGCCAGAGGGGAGCACCCGCATCGGGCTCGTACAGGATGACATCATTTTTCGACCAGCTTCCGCTGCGCGCCGCCCACACATTGGTCAGAGCTTGAGGCGCACCTCCAGCAAGAGCGACTTTCTCGAGCTTGCCGTTCGCGAAGAAAGCGAGATATTGACCGTCGGGCGACCAGAATGGGTAGCTCGCACCCTCAGTCCCGGGCAAGACCCGGCTATCCGGAGAGCCGACCCGCTGAAGATACAGCAGGGGCAAGCCGGAGCTTGCCTCGGTAGAAACATAGGCAAGGGTCGACCCGTCGGGGGAGAGCGCCAGGTGACTGACCTCGCCCGAAAGCGGGATGGCAAACTGCATTCGGGGCTCCTCACTCGAATGACGAGTAAGCAAGGAGGCTGCCGCAAACGCGAGCAGGACAAGCGCGCAGGCGGCCCAGATCCACCCCGGAACTCTGCTCCGGGTTTTCAGAATGCGAGCTTCGCCGCTGGGATCGGTTCCCGAAAGTGCGCTGAGCGCGAACGACAGATCCTTGGCAGACTGGAAGCGCTGCTCCGGGCTCTTTTCCAGGCAGCGGCGCACGATCCGGTCAAGCGTCGGCGGAACCAGGTGGCTGGCGTCGCTCAGTTCCGGCGGATCTTCTTTGAGGACGGCCGTCATGGTCTCGGCTCCGGTATCGCGGCGAAATGCACGTTTGCCGCCCACCATTTCATAGAGCACCGCGCCAAAGGCAAAGATGTCGGTTCTCGCGCCCACCTGCTCGCCTCGCACTTGTTCCGGCGCCATGTAGCTTGCCGTTCCGATCACAACGCCCATCGAAGTATGCGAACTGGTCATGGTGGCGCCGTCCGAAGCTGCGGGCGTTTTCTGCTCAACCTTGGCCAGGCCGAAGTCGAGAATCTTGATGCGAGCGTCTTTGGTGACGAAGACGTTTTCCGGCTTCAGATCGCGATGGACGATGCCTTTCTCGTGTGCAGCGGCCAGTCCTTGCGCGATCTGCACCGCATACTCGATAGCTTTGCGGGGAGAGAGTGGACCTCGATCGAGCACATTGCGAAGTGTCTCCCCCTCGAGCAATTCCGCAATCAGATAAGGCGATTGGTCGTTCTCCCCAATATCGAAAACCGCAAGGATGTTTGGGTGATTCAAGGCAGCCACCGCCCGCGCTTCCTGTTCAAAGCGGCGGAGGCGGTCCGAGTCGCGGGCAAACGATGGGGGAAGAACTTTGAGCGCTACGTCGCGACCGAGGCGCGTATCGCGCGCGCGATACACCTCTCCCATGCCGCCTGCGCCTAAAGGAGCCTGGATTTCATAAGGGCCAAGTTTGGTGCCAAGGTTGAGTGCCACGGCTGCTGAGGATTATATCGTTAAGATTCAGGACACTTTCGATCCCCTGCCGGCCATGCCCCGTCAAGTCCTCGACCGATCTCTTGCGTTTGACCACAACTCCACAAGCAGATAGGATTTCCCTTTGCCCCAGCAGTCCTATTCCATCAGAGCGAGGAAGAAACATGGCAGCCGTTGATGAAAAAGTGAAGCAGATCATTGTCGAACAACTGGGAGTGGACGAGGGCGAAGTGACCCCCAGCGCCTCCTTCGTGGACGACCTTGGCGCCGACTCGCTGGACACCGTCGAACTGGTTATGGCGTTTGAGGAAGCTTTCGAGATCGAAATTCCCGACGAGGACGCGGAAAAGATCCGCACTGTCCAGGACGCAATCGACTATATTGGCAAGCACTCGAAGGGCGGGAAGTAACAGGTGCGCCGGGTTGTCGTCACAGGCATTGGCCTGATCTGCGCGCTCGGCAACGGCACCGAGGAAGTTTGGCGGAATCTGCTGGCGGGCAAAAGCGGTGTTCGCAAGATCACGCACTTCGACACCTCGAAGTACTCCTGTCAGATTGCGGCTGAAGTCAAGAACTTCGACCCGCTCGACTACATCGAAAAAAAAGAAGCGCGCAAGATGGCGCGCTTCATTCACTTCGCCATCGCAGCGGCAGAGGAAGCGGTCAAGACCTCTGGGCTCAAAATCACTCCGGAAAACGATGAGATGGTCGGTGTCCACATTGGCTCCGGCATCGGCGGATTCGACATTATCGAGCGCGAGCACACCAACCTGATGGAAGGCGGCCCGCGCAAAATCTCTCCCTTTTTCATTCCTGCAGCTATCGTGAATCTCGCCGCCGGCCAGGTTTCCATGCGCTTTGGTGCCAAGGGACCGAACGAAGCAACCGCCACGGCCTGCACCACGAGCGCACATTCCGTGGGGGATTCTTTCCGCATCATTCAACACGGGGACGCTGACGTGATGATCGCCGGCGGAAGCGAAGCCGCCATCACCCCGATGGGTGTCGGCGGATTTGCCTCCATGCGCGCTCTCTCCACACGCAACGATGACCCCGAGCGGGCCAGCCGTCCCTGGGACAAGGATCGCGATGGGTTTGTGATCGGCGAGGGGGCGGGCATTCTGATCATGGAAGAACTCGAACATGCCCGCGCCCGGGGCGCCAAGCCGATCGCCGAGATCGTCGGCTACGGCATGAGTGGCGATGCCTATCACATGACCCAGCCGGCGCCAGAGCACGAGGGTGGGTTCCGGGTGATGCGGAATGCCGCTCGCGACGCCAAGGTGAATGCCACCGAGATCGGGTATGTCAACGCGCACGGGACATCCACGCCGATCGGCGATACCCTGGAGGCGCATGCCATCCGCAACTTCTTCGGCGAGCACAAGCTTGCGGTGAGCTCCACCAAGTCGATGACCGGGCACTTGCTCGGCGGGGCCGGGGGCCTAGAAGCAGGCGTGACCGTACTGGCATTGCGGGACCAGATGCTTCCGCCCACCATCAACCTGGAGAATCAGGATCCTGATACCGGCAGCATGGACTTCGTTCCCAATCATGCCCGTCAGGCGGCCTTCGAATACGCCATGTCCAACTCCTTCGGTTTCGGCGGGACCAATGGCGCCCTGTTGTTCAGGAAGTGGAGCGAGTAATTTCCTCTCCCGCCGAGGGCTGAGAACCAGCAAGAAACTGACCGGAAGCGCCGGCAGGGCGGGTGTCAAATCCTGAGAAACAGGGCGAACCTCTTAGTTCATGGCCTCGTTACCAGCCTGTTACTGCATATTTGGCCACCCTCGGTAACAACACCTTCGAGTACTCCATTGTCCTAATTCACGGTTGCTCTGCCCGAAAACCAGCGCCAGAATGGGCTTTCGCGGGAGTTTCGAGTGGCTCGCTCGGGGATTTTGGCCGAAACCCTGGAGCTTCGACTCGGGCTCAGCAACATAGGCTGTCCTAAAAGGGAGAACGCCTTGGGAAACTCATTTGTAGCTTTGACCTCCTCCAGAAAATTTCCACTTCGCGCTGCTCTGGTTGACCTTCACGAGCCATCACGCGTGATGCTCTCTGAATGCTTTCGCCAGTTCGGCATCGATGCGGTCACCATGACCCCGGAAAACGCCCCTCGTCTCTCCAAGGAGAAATTTGAGGCGTGTGTCGTGCGCGTGGGCTCTCATGCCGAGCCGATCCTCGAATCGGCGCGCAGTTCCCGATCGAATAGCCGGATGGTGATCTATGGTCTGGGCGGATCTGTAAAAGATGCGATGAGGTTGTCGCGCTTTGGATTGAACGCGGTGTTCCAGGAGCCTCTCGAGCGTCCGGCCGCGCTCAAATTAGTGAAAGCCACCCAGATGCTTGTGCTGCATGAATTCCGACGTTACGTACGAATCCCGGTGGTGACCGCTGTCTCGGTGGCAGCAGGAAAGGAAAACTTCCTTGCCAGCAGCGTCGAGATCAGCAGCGGGGGGATGTCTCTGAGCACCACACAAGGCGTCAACCCTGGACAGTCCGTGGAAGTCTCTTTCGCGCTGCTGACCCTGCCGCGCATATGGATCCGAGGCCACGTGAGCTGGTCGAAGCCCGCGTCTAAAACCATCGGCATCCGCTTTGATCAGCGCGATGAGCGCCGCTTACGAGTCAAGGAATGGGTGGAATCCTACCTGGAGAGCTAACCCCGGATTCTAGCGTTCTCTCCCCCCATGGATGGATCTCTAGTTTTCATGGCCGCCAAGCGTCCCCTACCACTCGAACTGGATGAGAGAGAGCGCCTGTCGCGGTAACTCAAACTGCAGGTGAGCCGTCCCCCGGCCGAGTGGAACCCACTTCGGCGAACTGAGCAGTTGCAACTGCCCTGCCGACTCCAACTCCCGGTATTGACTGGGGGAAGGTGTCTGGGGCGAGCCCATGGCTTTCCAGGCCGCGAAAGCGTTGCTATGGTCGGCGTCAATCCGGAAGTGCTGCAGCAAGGCGCGGGACACTTCCTTCGGCAGGTCATCGATGACGAGATCAATCGAAGCGGGCTCCGCCGAAACATCATCGTCGTGGTAGTTCCATACCAGAACTTGCACCCCGTGATGGCTTCGCGTGGCAATGGCGCGAATGTCCGGTTGGCTGCGCACTCCCTCGCCGACGATTTGTTCGGTGGCGAGAGAGGAAGGATCGTCCACCTGAGCCCGTTCGCTACCCAGGAGACCAAACATGCGAAAGGCGTTGAAAACAGGTTTGTCGAGGCCATTGGTCGCAAGCTCGCGAAATCCGGCGAAGTAAGGCTGATCTTCAAACTCGAATGCCCAGGTGACAATGCCATCCAATTTCACCTGCTCACGCTCGGCAAGCGCCAAAGTCTGGCTCAACGCCTCGGCCGTGTAAGCCGCGTACAGAGGCCCATTTCGATATCCATTTCCCGGATTCTTGTGCGCTGAACAAGCGGCGCAGCCTTCTGGATCCCATTCACCCAAGATGATTGGCGTGTTCCGCCAGCGCTTGGAACCGGCGACAATTTTGAATCCGCGTTCCACCGCTTTCAGTTGAGCGGAGATGCCCATTTGCACGTGATCGCCCTGCCACGTTGGCGACCCTTTGGGATGGAAGGCGATGAATTTCAGGGGAGCTCCCTGTTTGCCGGTGGCGTAGTTGTGGCCGGTATCACAATGGGCAAGAAACTCCTTCAAAAATTGCGCGGACCGCTCGGAGATGCCGGTTGCATCCGGCCCGCCGATGTTCGCGTAGGGAATGGCCCGCAGCACTGCCTCGGTCGAGTAGTCATACAGTTGAAAGTACTCCTCGTGGGTTCCCTTCCAATAGTCGATGTCGGGTTCGTTCCAGACTTCCCACAGCCAGCTTTTGACTTCAGCATCGCCGTAGCGCTCACGCAGATGCTTGGCAAACTGAAAAACCAGTTCCGCCCACTTATGGTGGTCCTTCGGGGGATACGTCCAACCTGTAAATACCGATCCATTGGGAAAGCTGTGACGATATGGCTGGGGATGAGTTGAAAGTGCCTCCGGCATAAAGCCGATTTCAACCAGCGGCTTCAAACCAGCTTCGTGGAAAGTGTCGAAAATACGGTCCACAATCTTCCAGTCGTAAACCGGTTTGCCCGCAGCATCCTCGGTGTAGGCATTGGTCGATCCCCACTTCAGCGAGGCAGAGCCATCGCCGGAGGTCAAAATATTGTGCACACGAATGTAGGCGGGAGTTGGATTGAGGCCGGCAATCTCGTGAAGCAGCTTTCTTCCGTTCGGAGCATAAGCGTAGTTAGGTTCGTCAAAGCCGAAGAAATTCCAGATTGAGGGAAACGAGCCAGCGGATTGAGCCACATGCACTCGGATCGGAACCGGAGTGGTTTGGGCGCACAGCGCGGCGCTGACGAGAATTCCAAAGACAAACCATCTCCGCCAATGGACCATAGAATCGCTCCGGATATTGCATGACTCCACCCCTTTGCAATCTTCGAATAGGGTGGTGAAAGACAGTACTACCGGCTCACCTGCACCACTTGCCCGTCTCTGCCGACAAACGCTGTCTCGGCCATGCCGATGAAAAGTCCATGTTCGACCACGCCCGGAATCTCGTGCAGCTTGACATTCAGCTCGGCGGGATCTCGGATCTCGTCGAAATGGCAGTCGAGAATGTGATGGCCTTCGTCGGTCACATACACGCTGCCATCCTGATGGATCCGCAAGAGGACCTTCGCGCCTAAGTCTTCAATGCGTTTCTTCACCAGTGCCTCGGCAAACGAGATTACTTCGACCGGCAAGGGGAACCGGCCTAGGTGCGGCACCAGTTTCGCCGATTCGGCAACAACCACAAATCGCTTGGACGCTGAGGCAATTACTTTCTCGCGCAGCATGGCGCCACCGCCACCCTTGATCAGGTTCAAACGGGGATCGATCTCGTCGGCGCCATCGATGTCGATGTCGATTGCGAGGTTTTCCTTCAACGTGGTGAGCGGAATCCCGAGCTGCTCGGCGAGTGCTTTGGTCGCAAGCGAGGTCGGAACGCCTACGATCTTCAGACCGTTGCGCATCCGTTCTGCCAGAAAGCGAATGGCAAAGCTCGCGGTTGACCCGGAGCCAAGTCCGACGACGCTGCCGGATTCAACCAGTTGGACGGCAGCACGCGCAGCCGCCTGCTTTTCGGCGTCGCGCGGGGTGGTGGTGTCAGGTTGGATCGTCATCGATTCGCTATTGGCGGCTCGGAAACCGGTTAACGTCTCGCAGCTAAGCCTTGCTTTTCGCGAACCGATATTGTGTCACATCTTCCGTTCGAGCAGGCCGGCAAAGAAACCGTCGCAGGCGTGCACGCCGGGTATCGTCCTCAGGTACGGTCCCTGAATCAGCGAATCGGCACTGCACACCAGGGTCCCGTGTTTGCGCAGTTCTACCAGCGGATCCCGCATGTCGATCAGGCGAAAATGGGGGCTTTTTTGCAAGGCTTGTTCGACAACGGCTTCGTTCTCCTCCGGTTCGAGTGAGCAGGAGGAATAAACCAGCCGTCCTCCTACTCGAACCTGCCTCATCGCGGCTGAGAGGATTTCCAGCTGATACGCCCGCATGCGCTCGATGTCTTCGATCCTCAGCCGCCATTTGATTTCCGGATTGCGGGCCAGGGTTCCGGTGCCGGTGCAGGGGACGTCTGCGAGCACGCGATCGAAGCCGCCGGCAAGCGGCATGGCGCGGGCATCGGCGGTGATGACATGAACGTTATTGGTTCTCACCAGACGCCTCATCAGCGCGGCCCGATGCGGATGGAGTTCCAGGGCGACAACCATAGCCCCCGGGCTCTGCTCAGCGAGGATGCGAGTCTTTCCCCCGGGTGCGGCGCAGCAGTCCAGGATCCGCTCTCCCCGCCCGAGGAGCAAGGCCACAAGTTGCGATGCTTCGTCCTGAAGCACGAGGCGCTTTTCGCTGAAGGCTGGGGCATGGGTGAGGTCCCCGCTAGCTACCATGTAGGCACCAGAGACCAGATTTCCCGGCTGGAGCGCGACACCTTCTCTCTCCAGATCCTGAGCCTGCGCTCGATCGGCGCGGAGAACGGTATGCGGGGCCTGCTGGTCGTAGGCGCAGATCTCCTCAACGGCCTTTGGTCCGTAGTTCGCGCTCCATCTCTCGATGAGCCACTTAGGATGGGCGGCCACCGGGTTTGAGGCGGGGGACGGGATGATCTTCCGCAGGACCGCATTCACCATCCCTGCGGCTGAGCGCTTCTGAGCTCGTTTGACCAGTTCGACACTTTCATGGATGGCAGCGCGGGGAGGAATGCGATCTAGAAAGCTCAGTTGATACGCACCGATTCGGAGAGCAGTAATCACTTCAACGTCGAATTTTCCGACCGGCTTCCTCGAATGGGCCCCGATCGACTGATCGAGCACGCTTCTCCAGCGCAATACCCCCATGACAATTTCCGTAGCCAGTCCGTGGTCCGCGGGCGAAAGCGCCGCCGCTCGAGCAGAATGCAGCAACTCCGCTGCGTATGCGTCGGTAGTCTCTACTCTCAGCAATATGTCGAAAGCCGCCGAACGGGCGGCAGAAACCGGCATGGAAAGATTCTAGAGGCATCTGCCAATTGGAGTTGGTTTGAGTCGATCGGCAGCGAGTCCGCGCCGCTAGATCCCGAGTTTCTCGTCCTGGCCCGGACGGCACCCGCGAGCAAAGTCCGAGGCGGCCATGCGCTTCTTGCCCTCCGGCTGAACTTCGAGCACCTCGAGCGCAGTATTCTGCCCGCAACCAACGAAGAACTGAGAACCTCGCAGAAGCAGTGCGCCTTCTTCCCAAGCAGCTTGTGGGCTGCCCTGGTGAACCGGCCTGGCAGCGGTCAGGCCCAGCACTTTGCCGCGAAACTTGGTGAACGCTCCCGGCCAAGGTTGGAATCCGCGGAGGCGGTTGTAGATTTCCTGTGCGGTGCGATGGAAGTCGATGCGGCCGTCTTCTCGGGTAAGGATCGGTGCGAGCGTGGCCTCGTCACTATTCTGGGGCCTGGGGGTAGAGGTTCCCGCTTGCAGGTGCCGCAGAGTCTCGACCATTAGATCGGCGCCGATCGCGGCAAGACGCGGGGCGAGTGTGAGAGAGGTGTCATCGTCGGCGATCCCGAGTTCCTGCTGCAGCAGAACGTCTCCGGTATCGAGGCCTTCGTCGATGCGCATGGTGGAAACGCCGGTGAGGGTTTCCCCGCGCGCAATTGCCCATTGGATGGGAGCAGCACCTCGATACTTCGGGAGTATGGACGCGTGCAGGTTGATGTTGCCATAGCGCGGCAGGTCCAGCATCCACTTGGGAATGATGCGGCCATAGCCGACCACAACGATGGCGGCGGGCGCGATCTCGGTCAGGCGGTGCTCAAGCTCCTGGTTGGCCCTGATCTTTTCCGGTTGGTAGACCGGCAGGTGGTGCCGCAGCGCACACTGTTTCACCGGGGAGGCAACCAGTTCGAGTCCGCGCCCCTTCGGACGATCAGGTTGCGTAATCACTAGAGGAACAGGAAATCCTGCCGCAACCAGCTTCTCCAGGGTGGGCACGGCGAACTGCGGAGTGCCACAGAAGACGAGATTGAGTGATTGAGACATGGAACAGTGGAATCATGGCAGAAAATCACTCAATCGCCCAATGATTCAGCGGCTCAGTTCCTCCTACCACTCTCCGGCTTTTACGAGCTTCCGGATTTTGCGCTTCATCAGGTCGCGCTTCAGGGCGCTGATGTGGCTGATGTAGAGCTTGCCATTCAGGTGGTCGGTTTCATGGAGGAAGGCGCGCGCCAGCAGGTCTTCGCCGGTTTTTTCATACCATTTCCCCTTGATGTCCTGCGCGCGTATGGTGACGATTTTCGGCCGAGTTACGTTTTCGCGGAATTCCGGAATGCTGAGGCAGCCTTCGCTCTGAGTCTGCTTGCCTTCGGTATGAATGATCTCAGGATTGGCGAGCACGAGCTTGGCTTTGGGGTCTTCTTTGAAGCTCACGTCGATGACTGCCAGTCGCTTCGAGATCCCGATCTGCGGCGCCGCGAGTCCAACGCCTTTGGCTTCGTACATGGATTCGAACATGTCCTCGACCAGCTTCTCCAATTCCGTCCCAAACTCGGTGATGGGCTCGGCTTTGGCTTCTAGTACCGGGTTTCCAAATTTAACGATGGGATAGATCATGAGGCGATTTCAAGGTTGCGAGTTTCAAGTTTCCGAGTCTCGAGACATTGAATCTGCGGTGACAACGCTCCGCAGTCTGTCGAGTTTCAGGATTCGTAAGATTGCTCGAAACTTGAAGCTGCAACTCCAAACTGCTCAGAAGTTTTTTAATTGCTCCAGGTACCCCTCGAAATTGCGGCGAGTCTCACTCAATGAGTCGCCGCCAAACTTATCTAAGGCGAATTTCGCCAGCGTAAGCGCCACCATGGCTTCACCAATCACGCCAGCCGCCGGAACCACGCACACATCCGAACGCTCATAGGCCGCCTTCACCGGCTCGCGGGTGGCGAAGTCCACTGATTGTAACGGACGACGAAGCGTGGAAATCGGCTTGAGGTATCCGCGAACGCGAATTTCTTCGCCGTTCGAGACGCCGCCTTCAATACCCCCGGCGTTGTTTCTGGGGCGAGAAAAATGGGTATAGCCCGAGTTCGCGTCGTATCCGATTTCGTCATGCACTCCAGATCCCGGTGTGTAGGCAGCAGTCACACCGGAACCGATTTCTACCGCCTTCACCGCTTGCATCGACATGATCGCCTGCGCCAGGGCCGCGTCCAGGCGCTCATCCCACTGAACGTAAGTACCAAGGCCTGGTGGAACCTGGTGCGCGACCACTTCGAACACTCCGCCCACAGAATCTCCGGTGCGAAGCACTTTGTCTACTTCTTCCTTCATCCGGAGTTCGGCTTCCGGATCGGCACAGTTCAGCAAAATCTCTTCTCGTTTGCAGCTGGCCACGATTTCTTTCCACCCCATCTCGTGGCGAACCTGGGCGGAGCCGACCGCTATGACGTGGCTGAGCACTTCGATTCCAAGCTCTTGCAGGAACAACTTGGCGAGCGAACCCACCGCAACCCGCGCCGTCGTCTCTCTCGCCGATGCGCGCTCCAAAACGTAGCGGGCTTCGGGAAAGTTGTACTTTAAGGCGCCGGCTAAGTCCGCGTGTCCGGGCCTGGGGGAAGCCACCCGCTTGTGCAAGCTCGGGTCACCGGAGTCAATGGGAAGCTTGTCTTGCCAGTTTTTCCAATCTCGGTTCTCAATCAGTATCGAGATGGGCGAGGCGATGGTCTTGCCGTGCCGTACCCCCGACAAGATCCGGGCGGCATCCTGTTCGATTTTCATCCGGCCGCCGCGGCCATAGCCCTGCTGGCGGCGCCAAAGCTCCCGGTTTACGAAATCGAGGGGGATTCCCAGCCCAGATGGCAGGCCGGACAAAAACGCAACCAGCGCCTCCCCGTGAGATTCCCCAGACGTGAAGTATTTCAGCACTATCAGGATTGTAGCCGATTGCTTCGAGGGGGGCAGTTCAGGGACAACGAGTTGCCTGACCTGTTTTCGTCGGGCAAACCCGCAACTCCGGTCTTCATCAAACATGCGGTTGTCGGTGTAAAGTCAGCCGGACGAGCTAAAATGACGAGCAAAGCTGGAAGTAGTACAGACTTCAGTCCACTTCGTCTCGAATCTCACGCGGCAAATCCGATATTGAGGTGACGTGTGCGCTCCCGACGTACGTCGAAGGCAAGGATCGAAGCTCCCGAGGACCTTTCCCGGCAGCTACTGAATGCCCAGGAAGAGGAACGCCGTCGCATCAGTCGTGAGCTGCACGATGAGACCGGCCAGGGACTCATGGTCCTGCGGTTCCAGCTGGAGATGCTCGCTAGCGAAGCGAAAGGCCAGGAAGGGAAGGCAAAGATTCAGGAGTCTCTGGAGCTGCTGGACCGTACCATTGAGGGTCTTCGCCGCACCATTGCCAGGCTCTCGCCTCGCGTCCTCGAGGAACTGGGACTGCTTGCCGGAATCAGGCGTGAGGCCCAACTGGTTTCACGACACACCGGGATTGCCGGAGACCTGCAATTGCCGGAGGAAATTCAGCCACTGAGTCGCGAACTAGAGGTCGCTATCTACCGGTCGGTGCAGGAAGCTTTGCACAATATCGCTAAACATTCTCAAGCCAACCATTTCAACGTGAAGCTCGAGGTCTCCTCGTCCAAAGTAACCGTAATCATCGAGGATGACGGGGTTGGCTTTTCACCACGAGCGGCACGAGATCGCGGCTTTGGTCTCGAAGGAATGCGGGAGCGCGCTGCGGCCCTGAGTGGCTCGGTAACCGTACGCTCCGGGCAGGAGAAAGGCACGCGTATCCGCCTGGTATTCCCGCTGGAGCCGTCGCGCAACGTCAACCCAGCAGCCCTGGAGAACTCACTGCAACGGGTCAGCGCAGCCTGAGCACGTCATCGTCCATGCCAATTCGCTGTCTTATCGTTGATGACCACACGCTGTTTCGCGAAGGACTGAAACGTGTGCTCGAGAGCGAACCGGGAATCGAAGTGGTCGGCGAGGCCCGCGATGCTTCCGAGGCAATCGAACGCGCCATGTTCCTCAAACCCGATGTCGTGCTCATGGACATCGGCATGCCGGGTCTTTCCAGCTTTGAAGCCTCGCGACGGATTACCCGCGAGATGCCAGGACGCCGCGTGATTTTCCTCACCATGTATGAAGATGAGGAGTACCTGTTGCAGTGTCTGGATGCGGGCGCTTCCGGATACATACTCAAAGACGCTCCCGCGCCGCGCCTGATCGGCGCAGTGCGTGACGTGAGCGCAGGAAGAAAGTACCTCAGTCCTCAGGTCCTCGGGAAACTGGTGGACGACTTTCGTTCCCGTTCGAGCTCTGGGGTTGCCCGTGGCTCGACTTTGACGCCTCGCGAGCGGGAAGTGATCAAGATGCTCGCGGAGGGAAACTCGGTCCGCCAAATTGCGGCCATTCTCGGATTGAGCATCAAGACTGTCGAAGCGCACAAGTTCAACCTGATGCGCAAGCTCAACATCCACAACAAGGCGCAGCTTGTCACCTACGCCATCCAAAAGAAAATTGTGAAGATGCCCGCCGGCGCGTAAAGGCAGAAACGTACGGGATCACCCTGCCCCACCCCCCAATCGCCTCGACTCAAAACCTAAACGTTTCAAATAAAAGAAATTGTTGACATTTGCATTAAGGTACCGCAATATCTTGAGTCAGAGATGTGGCCGACACAAAATGTCGGTGCTCATCTGTTGCATTTGGGCCCTGAGTAACGATGTTCTAAGGGAAAATCGTCCAGGAGGGAAAATAGATGCCAGCGAAGAAAAAGGCTGCTAAAAAGAAAAAGCACTAAAAGCGAGTAGCACTCGC